>JAETSX010000148.1 GCA_021769425.1 Eubacterium sp. | reverse complement strand
GTTAACATCATTATGAAGGATGATGGGCTACAAGTAACTAAGAGACAGCCGCTCTGCTTCGCATCGCAGCCGTTCGGCTCCGCCGAACCGACCGTTTTGGTTCGCTATTTGCAACATGTATTGAAGAAGTAGCAGCAAAAGAAATTAAAAAAGAATGCGGTGAAAAAATAGGCACATGTATCAGGTTATATTTTGAAGATGGCGAAACTGCTACATTTTCCAAAAAATCAAAATTAGATTATGAAGTATTATAAATCCCCTGAAGAGTCTTTGAAAATTAAGACGAAACTGCCCAAACAAGGGCAGTCGGGATAGCAACACAATTCCAAAACAGCACATTGACAACATAATACATAACACAAAACGGTATTTAGAAAATAGAAAAGCCTTGCGCTTGTGACTGTGCAAGGCTCTGGATAAAGGTATTTACTGATTGTCTGGATTATTCGGTGGATCAGGTATGTATTCCATGATGTCGCCAGGCTGGCAGTCTAAGGCATCACATAAGTTTGCGATTGCATCCGTAGTTATCCGTTTATTATTTCTGATATTTTGCAATGTACTTTCAGAAATGATTTTTTCTTTTCTTATTCTATAGGTAGAAAGTCCTTTTTCTTCCATTAGTTTTAAAAGTTTATCGTAAATTATAGTGCCTGCCATATAAAAATACCTCTCTTTCCAATCTAAATATAGTATACAAATTTATTATAGCATAACATACACGTTTTGCAATGTATAAAATATACATTTTTTAAAGTGTATATTTGTTCAAATTGTCAATAGAATATACACGGCTTAAAGAGTATAATAATCACATAAGATAAACAAAGCAAACAATTGAAATATGATAAACAAATCATCCGGGTAAGCCGGAAACACCCACAAACAGCACTCAAAAGAAAGGATGGATTTATTATGTGTATGACAACAGTGGAAATGAATGAAAAAATGGAAAAAAGAAAAAACATGCAGATGCAGCTTAAGAAGATGGAAGATGATATCAAGGCATTGGATATGGATATTATTGAGTATCTTATGGACAACTTGAATGACTGCCTTACAACCAACAGCAAGGGAAAGGAAATCTTACAGTTTATCGGGGACATGTGCAAGGCAACCTATTCCCCACAGGAGCGTGAAACCGTGGATAAGGAAGAAGTGAAGAAGCTGCTCAGCGACAAAGATTACCAGAAGGTAAGGAAAGTAAGCTATTACAGTGTATTGAGGGTAAGCTAAAGAATCAAATTATCGGCAGAGGGGGATTAGTTTCCCCAAAAAAGCCGCAATTCAGGAGGTAATGAAAATGTATACACAGGAAATTGAGTTTGCCGTCCAAGAGAGGGATGGCATTGTCACAAAGGTAGGGAAGTCAACCATATGCCAGCCGGAAATGGGTTTTAAAGGCTCCATGAAACGGCTTCAGGACGTGTCCGCAATGGACACACGGGGCAAAAATAAGAAGGGATAAGGGTACAGCAAAATGGAACAGATATTGATTGCATATTACGCCAATAACGCAAGGAAGCTCCGTAGGATGGTGGACAGGATATTATTAAAATTTGGCGGTCTTTCCAATAAAGATACAGATGATTTCTATTCCCTTGCGAATGAGGTTTTTGTGGATGCCATGGGAAGATATGACGGCGCACAGTCATTTGACGGGTTCCTATATGCCTGTTTGTCCAACAAAATTAAGTCAGAGATCACCAGACGGAACCGTGAGAAACGAAAGGCTGACCGGATGGCAGTATCCATTGACACGCCTGTTGGGGATGGGGAAGCATATACATTGGGAGATTTGATAGCGGACAGCTTCGACATGGAAGCGGAAGCATTCAAGGAAGTGAATGCGTTGACGCATAAACTGGAGAAATACTTTGCCATGCTGTCCAGGAAACAGAAGGAAGTGCTGGGACTGCTGTCTCTTTGCTACAAAGCGGCAGAGATACAGGAAGAGTTGCATATGACACAGAAAGAGTATGCGGACGCGCTGGAAAATATGCGGTCATATGAAAAAATCAGGATATTGTTATAGATGGAGGTAAGGAAAAATGGCGAAAGTGAAAAGGCAGACATACACGTTAAATATGTACTTGGAAAAAATGCGGGATCTTGACATCCGTTCCGACGCGGACGTGCAGCGTCTGAGCGGGCAGTGGAACAATGCAATGACAAATGAGCTGATTGTCTCCGTCCTGAACGGCGATTACATCCCGCCGATTATACTTGGGCAGGAAGAAAATTCGCAGGCATGGATTATAGACGGGCTTCAGCGGTCAACAGCCTTTATGATGTTCCGGTTTGGGAATTATAAGGTAACGTCCAGCGTTGAGGAGCCAATTGTTTCCTACCGGGCGAAAGTGCGGGACGCGGACGGGGAAGTGAAGATTGACGGGGCGGGGGACATCGTATGGGAAGGACGGGAGTTTGACGTGAGGCGGAAGGGTTTTGGCCAGCTGCCGGAAGAACTGCAGAAAACATTCAATGAATACCAGCTTGACTGCATTATCCATGAAAATTACGACATGCAGCAGATTTCAAGGCTTGTGCGCCGTTTTAATTTTAACAAGGCGATGAACGTCAGCCAGAAAGCGTTCACATTCGTTGACAATTACGCAAGGAAAATTCGAGAGATATTGAAAAGGGAATTCTTTATTGAGGCTCCATATTCAAAGTCCGAAAGGAAAAACGGCACGCTGGAACGTGTGATCATGGAAACCGCCATGGCTATGTTCCATCTGGATAATTGGAAAAAATCAAGCCAGATTGGCGCGTTCCTGAACGAAAATGCTTCAATGGAAGAGTTTGACGTTTTGGAAGATTGCATAGCGCGGCTGGAAAATATTGTGACAGAGGATTTGTACAGCGTATTTACCGCTAAAAACTCATTCCTATGGTTTGCGTTGTTCCATAAATTTACAAAATTGGGATTGGATGATAGATTTTGGCAGTGTCCGCCACCCTTGACGGCACACCAAAACAATGCTCTGAACGTCTTACCGACGGCGAAGAACTCAAGAACAGATACCAGTTTCTCCGTCTGATTCACAGCATGGTAGCATTGTTTTGGCGTGCCATCAAGGGCATGTCCCTTCGGGATGGCTGGGTAATTCCCTCTGGCTCGGAATCTAAGAACAGATAGGGGCTTCGCCCTGTTGCTGCTTTAAGATCTCCTGTTGGCCCAGATAGATCAGAAGCTGCCATTTACCGGGCATATTCCCGGCGCCTTCCAGCAGTTCCACTTTATTCAGCGGTTCCCTGCCGCCGGATTTCTCATGAGGACGCAGAAAGTTATAGTAAGCGACCCAGAGAGAAACGCTGTGTATTGCACCGCCATCCGTACCGTAACCGCAGGTGACACGGTAAGATTCCTTGAATGTACGGTTCAGGCGTTCGATCGCCTGTTTGAATGGCCGGAATTTTTTGGATGCTTCGTCGTCATTGGTAAGGCCGATCACCTGCGTGATGGATATGTCCCAGTCTTTTTCAATCTTGAACTGCTGAGCGGCAAGCGGGTACGCACTGTATCCGTCAGCAATGAATTTCAGGGCTCTGCCAGGGAATTCCTTAAATTTATCAAATGCCATGCGCATGGTAAGGATACAGGGGCCGACATCTCTTGAAGTCGATACCTGATAGCCGAGGATGGAGCGTGTCACTTTGTCCATAATGAGCCAGACATACGCTTTAACACCTTTGATTTTGATGTAGGTTTCATCAGCAGCAAGTTCGTTGGAAGGATTGTAGTCATAGGAATCTACAAAGGGACGGATGACGACAGCGGCTGTTTTGGCATAGTTGTTGACCATGGTATGCGAAATGTCAATACCATGGATCTCTTTCAGGGCCTGTACGGTCTGCCGCAGAGAGAGCTTTAAGTTTACGCGGTAGGTAAAGCACAGCCCCATGATATAGGCGTTGTTTTTCTTATATCTGAAGGAGGTTGCCCACTGTGGGAGCTGGTTCAGTTCCATATCAAAAAAGTTTACGGAAAACTCACGGTAAAGATAACGCAGTTTATATTTCCAGTATTCGGATTGCGGGAGCCCTTTGGGAAGCTTTCTGAGGTTCCGCCGGTAGTAAGGACAGCTGTCATTGACACACCTATGGATCCGGAAATGTTTCCGGTCTTTGACAGGCTTTAGGGCATGCCCGCAATAAGGGCGCTGTAGTTTTAACGGGGATGTTATTTTTTCACCGTTGACAAAGGTTTGTCCGCAGATCTTGCACTTAAACTGTCCGCGGCCGCCGGAGTTGTCATAGATGTAGTCATGAGGGGCGCCGCAGAGAGGGCAGATGGTATCTGTCGGAATGTTACGGGGTTTGCCTTTCTGTGGTTTGCCTGGTTTTACGGCTTTGCCGTAGCGGAGGAGGTAGTATTCGTTCCAGAGCTGCCAGTCCTGTTTGATGAATGGTTTGATGACAGGGAGTTTATCCGTGAGGAACTTTTGGTATTTAGGGCTGTGGAGTTCATCATGAGCCCACTGCTTAAGAGGAATGTATCTGCAAATAAAAAGAATGAGCCAGCAAATTTGCTGATATTGTTCTTGAATGATTTTAAGTAAATATAGTATAATGTTATCCATAAAGCA
>JAETSX010000147.1 GCA_021769425.1 Eubacterium sp. | reverse complement strand
TATCTTGAAGTATACTCATGAGACTATTATAAAAGAAAACGAAACAAAAAGAAACCCCTAATTCCCCTCATGAATGAGGGGCTAGGGGAGTTGAAGTGTCGAAGACACTTTTTTATCAGTCAATGTTAATTAAATATAATAGGATTTTTCTGCAATTATTTTGTTATTCATAACGCGGACCTCCGGCCGCAACCCAAAATAAAATAGAGCCAAAACTCTGTTGACTGTGCTACAATGCACATAGGCTAACACCAACAAGGAGGTTCGGCTCTATGTGCAAAATGATAGACCAATACGCTGATAAAATCAAGGGGCAGTTTTCTTTTTTTGACCGGATAGTTATAAATGGCTATTTTCGTCCCCTGCTCTCTGAGCAGACGCGGATTGGCTATCTATATTCAATGTGGATCCCATTGAGGGATTTCACCGAATATTTCAAGGGCATCACTGACCAGCTTCTGAAACAGATCGAAGACAGCGCCGGGGAACTCGGACGCCCTGTTGTATACATCCCTTCCGCCAAAGGCTTCCTTCTTTCAGACCCTGTGGATGAAGGCCTCATCTGTGTCCTGAAGACACTGGAATCCTGCAAGACCGCAAAAGTTGTTGGCGGGGAAGGGAAGCATTTCCTAAAGTCTTCCCACACCAAATGCCTCCACTATTGCCTCTACTATCTGGACAGGGAATTCGGTTTCATGTTTGTCAAAATCCAGACATGGTTCCCTTTCAATATCCAGGTCTATATAAACGGCAGGGAGCTGATGAAGCGCGTGTTTGATTCCAATGGCATCACTTACGAATGCTATGACAATTCCTTTACCGATATCAGTGATGTGGCAAAAGCCCAGGAACTGGCAGATAAATTTGATTCAGCCCGACTCTGCCGTCACCTTGATGCTTTCGCCAGACCCATCAGCCCTTTTCTTGACACTGTCCAAAAAAAGTTCGGGCAGGGCTGCTTCTGGTGTATGGACCAGTGCGAGTTCGCAACCGACATCATGTTTAAGGAACGTTCCTTTTTAGAGGATATCTATCCCTCTCTGGTTGGCCACGCATTTTATGATCTCTCCTGCACCGATGTCTTCACCTTTATGGGGCGCAAACCGGACCCGCGGTTTCAGGGAGAGGCTGTCTCCGACCATAAAAACCGCCCCATTGGCTGCAGGGTGAAGTTCAAAATGAAGTCCAACAGTGTGAAGATGTATGACAAATGCAGCGTGCTCCGGATAGAAACAACCATCAATGACCCGCGCGAGTTCAAGGTGTTCGGCACAGTCCACCACCGTGACGGCACAGAATCAAAACAGTGGAAGCCCATGGGAAAATCCATCTCTAACCTGTACCGTTACGCCGAAGTCTCAAAAGCCTGCAACGCAAGGTTCATTGACGCCATGGTGAACATCGTGCCCGTCAGGTCCGTACAGAAGGAAATTGCATCCGTCTGCTCAGGAAAAACCGTCAAAGGGAAGCGCGTTCCCGGTTTTAACGTATGGTCCCCCGACGTGCTGCGTATCATGGAAGCAGTCAGCGACGGCAGGTATCTGATAGGCGGCTTTCGGAACAGGGATATCGGAAAGGTTATTTTCCCTGACATGGAAGACGCAAAAAAGCGCAGTTCCAAAACCAGCCGTACACTCAAGAAACTACGTCAGCATGGACTGATCAAAAAAGTCCCGCGCTCCAGACGTTACCATGTCACTTCAAAGGGCAGACGGATTATGGGAGTCCTTATCGAACTGTACTATAAAGACTATCCGGAACTTATAGCTAAAGCAGCATAATCTCAAACGCACGTTTCCCCACGCTGGCTATGGGCTGGTTTTATTTTCATGCCAATTTTCAAAAAATCTTTCTTTTAAGTGTAGTTATTGCGAGTCAATATCATATCATCGTCTCCTTTTCATGGTTGAATTTTTTCACAGCCTTATGCCATCTGTTTTTTCGCCTTTCCACCCGTGTGCGGCAGTGCTTTTTCTTCTTTACGCCGCGGATGGATTGCTGTAAATGGGGAATGCTGTGATTATGTGGATCATAAATTATGGCATTTCTTTCCTGTCGGGATTGTTTTGCTCGTTTGTATGTTTTCAGGCTGAAAAATAGCCGCCCCATATAGGTCTTAACCCATACAGGACAGCTATTTTAAGTTTGATATTCAGAGTTGGCAGAGCAGTTAGGCATTCATTTTCATGTAGCGTTCCGCATCTTCCAGAGAAAGATTGTATTTTTCCTGTATCTTCTGAAGGATGTCAATATCCGGTATGTTAAAGTCCCTCAGTGATGAAACCATTCCTGAAATTCCAATCGCCATGCCTTCTTCCCTGCCGATTTCTTTATTCTCTTGGTCACGCATTAACAATGTCATATATTCATGCCTCCATTCCCTGTTTTTGCGGGCATTTTTCACTGCCTCTTCCAGTTCATCCACGAATGGGTCTGCCGGCTTCTTCCCGGATACATAATCCAAAAACGCTTTCAGTTCAGGGCTGACATCGTCCATAGTCCCTTTTGCATTCAGGAATATTTTAGTTGTTCCATCCTTCAGGAAGATACTGTTATCTTCCTTGCAGGTGTTTTCAAACGTATAGATATGCCTTCCCATGCCGAACTGGTCGAATGGGCAGATAAAGATGATATAGCTTGGCTTTAATCTCTTATACGGTTCGCCTTTGTCAATCATCTGCATATCCAACAGGCTTTGGTAATACCGTGTCCGCTTTGGCAGCTCCTTTGAAGTGCCGACCTGCATTTCAATGTCGTAAACAGTATTTTTATCATCTTCTACATACACATCAAGCCGGACGCTTTTGGCGTCTATGTCGGGGCGTATCGCCTTCTGTGTTTCCGGGTATTCTATACGGTCTATCTTTAAATCCGGCAGTATCCTCTGTAAAAGCCCTTTGCACAGCTTAGGGTCCTGCATGATTTTCCCGAAGATGAAGTCATTCGATATCTGCAATTCTTCCCATGCCGTATTGTCAGTCATATGGTTTTCCATTTTGTTTCCGCCTTTCTTTGGTTTGATTATATCATATCTGTAAAGCCGGATAAAGGGTTTATTTCTGTAATTATTACTACGGCTATTAAAAACCGACATTTTTAATAGCCGTATTCTTGAATATACTTTAATCTCTTATGTTTGAAAAAGCAAGAAACTTTCTCATTGCATTTCTGTAAACCCATC
>JAETSX010000051.1 GCA_021769425.1 Eubacterium sp. | reverse complement strand
TTTCCGGATAACCTGGTCTACTTCATCATCTATTACTACTCGCCGATACTTGGCTGGACACACAAAATGATACATAACCACTGATACATTGTGCGATTTGTGTATATACTCACTCATCCCACAATTCCCCTTTCTTTTTCCTTTAGTATATCACAGCCTCTACTATCTGAAAAAGTTTGTTACGCAGCAGAGCTGCAGGGAATTATACCCTGAGAGATTGAATTGCACGAAAACACCGAATTTGAGCAGGTCTATGCCAGGTTCAAGAATAAGGTGACGCGATATATATGCGGGAAAATACCCAACGAACACGATGCGGAGGATTTGGCTGCGGACGTGTTCGTCAAGGTATTTCATGGGCTTTCCGGCTTCGATGAGAAAAAAGCCTCTCTGTCAACATGGATATACCGAATAACGCAGAATACCGTTATCGACTATTATCGGACGACGAAGTTCCTTTGCGAGCTGCCAGAGGAACTTTGCCTCGACGGGAATATTGATGAGAATATACTTAATGAGGAAACGCTCAAAAGCCTTGCGGACGCTCTCGAAAAGCTCCCCCAGCGGGAACGCGATATCATCATCCTGCACTATTACAGTGGGAAAACACTGAAAAGCATCGCGGAAATAATGGATATTTCATACAGCTACGTAAAGCTGCTTCATGCAAATGCCTTGAAAGCTCTGCGCGAAATAATATGCTGAACAAAAATATACTCACGAGCATGCTTATCTGCCAAATCATTTGCTTTTTTCCTCAAAGCCATGCACGATCTTCTGGCAAATGATTTCGCTCACAGGTATAACTTTGCGGCTTACACAGAACGGACTTTGCAGCAAGTGCAAAGTCCTTGTGCCCGTTTTGTCCGAATCCAAATATAAAAATCTATTTAACCTACCGTCTTGATAATCAGTATTTTATCCCCTCCTTTGATCTGTTCCGACGGAAGCTGGTTTGTAGTTACAATTTCTGAAATCGTCGTATAATTTTCTTTGGCAATATTCCAGAGTTTATCCCCCTCCTTGACGATATAGCCGATAATTCCCGGGCTTTCCTGCAGTTCTTCCAGATTCAGGGGCTCTTGTTCCACCTCTGTAATCTTATGCACTTTTTGCTGCTCAAATACAATGCAGTTCAGGCTTAACACTGCTTTCACTTCCACCTGGCTGCTGTCTGCCATCACTGTGGTGAGCTGATCGATTCCGGTCTGCAGATGGTATCGGCAGCTCTCATTGATTCCCGGAACTTCAATCAGATAATGGAACGGCAGAATGTCTTTCATGGACGCTACCGGCATCCGATCGTCCGCTGTCACATATAAGATATTCATCTGAAGAGTTCCCTCTACCTGAATTCCGCCTTCTACAATTTCTGTCTGCTCTACCACCGCATTTCCCTCACTGGCGCAGATCTGCAGAATCGGCTCCTGATTTTTATCCAGATTCATCTTTTCCACTATCTTGCATTTGGAAGCATTGCGCAGCAGCAGTTTTTCAAAAACAGACTCCCGGTACACCGGCATCAGTTTTTCATTGGTGGCATACAAATCCGCCACAATCCGGTCCTCTTCCTCGGTAAATACCTGCAAATCCAGATCCAACACTAATTCTAAGTGAAGCATCCGCTCTTCTCCGTCATAATCCGGCTTGGCTTCCAGTTCTATCCCTGCAATATCATAGGAAATATCGCAAATCATATCTTCGCTGCATCCTTGGCAGTCAATGACGCCAGTAAAGGGCAGGGCCGTTTCCATCCACTGTAAATGCTCTTCTTCCTCCTCTCCTTCATAGAGCACAAACACCAGCGCTTCTCCTTTGATGCTCATCTGTCCGTCAAGCAAACGCATTTCTACGCTCCGAAGCTGCACGCTCTTCCACAAGACCTGACGGATATTAGGTTTATTGGAAGGCAGGACAATCTCTTCTTTAAACCGATAAGTATCCTTTTTAGCCAAAAAAAGCTGCATAGCTGACAGTTTATCCTCCAAAAGCTGTATGCCGCCCTCCCGCTCTGCCCCCGTAATTACATCTTCATCATAAATTTCATCTATGACTGCTCTCAGCTCCACCAGAGCTTTCACGCTAAGCTTTCTGGAGTTGATAATTCCTATGGATAAATCCTCCATTTCCCAGCTCATCTTAGCGGTATCGTACTCGTTTGCCCCGTCGATGGCAAGGCTTTCCTGAAAAGGAATTTCCCCGCTCATGCTGTTAATCTTGCTTTCCTCCTGGTCGCTTCGGTACAGCAGGGAAAATTTCAGGACGCCTTTCAGCCATACGTGATCCTGAGTAATGGTGGTTTCATCCAGCTTGATTTCCCCTTTATCCAGAATAATCCGTATCAGATCCGGTTTGGTGTCCGGCACGTTAAAATCATCATCCAGTGTAATCTGCGTCACAGCTTTTCCTTTTTCCCGGTTCATATGTATATATTTTTTCGATAATTCCAAAATAAAAACGCTCCAATCCTGAATATTTGTACATTTTATTCCGGATTGAAGCATTTTATTCATTGTAGGAACGGTAAAGTTATTTATTTACAATTCCTTACTTTCATTAGCATAATTTCATTCTGATATCCCTTGTCAACACATCGGCATAACTGAAAGAAAGTAGCTGCGGTGGATTTTTCTCATTGTCATCATCAACCAATATGGTAAAAACCGACGGGTAGGCCCCTTTGATAACTCCTTCCTGAATGTCAACCCTGTTGCGGCCCCTGTCCAACTGAATCATGACCTTATTGCCTAACTGTCCTGATACAGATGCACGTACTTTGTTAATATCTGCCTGCTGTACTGCCATTCTTTCCACCTCTATTCTATTTCTTTCTCCGGAACAGGCTCAGCCAAGCTCAACCTGACCAAATTTTGTTCCCGGGAAGTTCCATAAAGAAACTGATGTTTCCTGTTCTGGTAACACTTGTTTAGTATACCACCGTGTTAAAATATTGTCAAAGGGAAATATGAGATAAATTTCGACAGGAAATTCAATCCCAGAGATGCAAAGCCCGGCAGGTTCCTTCATGCAGACAGCAGAAATGATTTTCCAAACACGGTCTAATATTGCTCCGGGTCAAATTCTAAATAAACATTATTTCTTCCAATTTTTTCTCTGATGTATTTTTCACTCTGTGGGGCATAAATGTTGTCATTATCCAAAGCGATAAAATCTCCATCTGCCGTCAGAAATGAATTAATTCCATACTGTCTTGCAATATAGACATGCTTCGCATCATTTACACCAAGAACATTTCCAGATGCATTCCGTATTTTCAGCATTTCTTCAAATGCTTCTGTATCAGCTTCATATTCAAGAAAATCACTGCTTGTCCGAATAATATGTAACAATTTGTTTTGTGAAGTCCTGATATCCGTAAGAATCTCCGGATGCGCATGATTAATTAATTTCCTCAGTTTTTTCTGATTTATTTTTCCATGCTCTCTGGCTTTCGACAGATATTCATTCTCTTTCGCATATTGGTCATAAAAGGTTTTTTCATTTACATGAACTATTTCAGATAAAATCATTTCCGAATGATACAATGTTGTATTATTATTCAGGCAATCCCCCATAAACTCTTTGATCGGATTATAAGAAAGATTTCCATTATAAGCTGCAATCCATGCACTTGTATCTACATACAAATCTGATGGAAAGCTGTCAAAATCCTTATAAGCATTCCCGCGTTTTTCCAATGTAAATATTGATGCCTGATTCAACGGTATTCCCCCCTGAGTTCTTTAAGATTTTCCATCCTTTTCTCATTTATTACTGGCTCCTCCTCAATAGAAGAAAACATTTTCAAAAATGCTTCCTTCCGTTCTGCCTGCGGATAACCATAAATTCCCATAGGAACATATCCCGTTTCCTCCTTTGGCAAAGTAAGCCTCTTCATATCTTATCTCCTTACCACGCTAAAACAACCTGCCCACTCTTTATTCATCTTGCTCTGCACATCATGCAGCATATCTTTAATTGTCCCTTTTTCAGACTTGTTCAGCACCCATTGATAATAATATCTGCTCTTATCTGTTACTAATGGTTCTATCTTAAATTCACCGAACAGTCTTCCGTCATTCAAAAGAAATCGATATCCCACGCCGCAAACCTCATCATCTAATTGCATATATTTTTCCTCAAACAGCTGCTTACTTCCCGCATGAGAGTTTTCCGTCTCGGATACTCCTTCAATATTGAACAAATATTGATTTTCATCGTCAATGAATAATGCATTCAAAACTGAGGAAAATTGACACTGAACCGCTTCTACGTCAAACCCCTCTTCCAAATGCGAAACAAAAGTAATTTGCTGCGGTTCAATCAAAAGATTTTTCTTCCCATCAACTAATGATATAGCCGCCACATTAAATTCCGCCATAACAGGCTTTGCATTTTCAAACTGACTTTCCCTTAAATTCTTAAGGATTGCTGATACTTTCTTCTCAGATAACTGCCCCATCACAAACGGTATCGTAATTCTCAAATCACACCACTTTATATTTTCCTTCATCTTATCCCCTTCCAATCTTTCACCTTATAATTTTCTTTTATTATATGTTATTTTCTTTGAATTTACAATTACTTTATTTAAACTTCCACAAAACACTGCTTCCAAACCGAACAAACGTGTGATATAATTTACCATGAGGAGGGACCCGGCTCAACCATCTCCCGACTCCCTTTACCTTTCTTGACGGGAGGAGCCCTGATGGTCTCCCGCGGACCCCGCTCCAATCACCCCCTGCCTACCTTCCTACACTCCCTTTTGACGGCAGGAGCCCTGATGGTCTCCCGCGAACTCCCGCTCCAATCATCCCCTGCCTGCCTACACTCCCTTTTGACGGCAGGAGCCCTGATGGTTATTATCACAATACAATACCGAGGTGATCCAATGGACCAAACATTAATTTTCCACATCGACGTTAACTCCGCCTACCTCTCCTGGACTGCCGTAGAGAAACTAAAAAACGGCGAGACTCTGGACCTGCGGGAAATCCCGTCTATCATCGGCGGAGACATGGCCAGCCGCCACGGCGTCGTCCTGGCAAAGTCTATCCCCGCCAAAGCATACCACATCACCACCGGGGAACCGGTAGCACATGCCTTACAGAAATGCCCGAACCTTCTGCTGGTCCCTCCGGATCACAAACTGTACAGTTCCTACAGCAAACGGCTGATGGAACTTCTGGTTACCTTCTGCCCCAGAATTGAGCAGGTCAGCATTGATGAATGTTACATGGACTTTACCGGATACGAAAAACCCTACGGCAACCCGGTTGCTGCCGCCTCCGTTATCAAAGACAAAGTAAAGGACACTTTCGGCTTCACCGTTAATATTGGCGTTTCTTCCAATAAACTTCTTGCAAAAATGGCCTCTGATTTCCAGAAGCCTGACCGTGTCCATACCTTATTTCCGGAGGAAATCCGTGAAAAAATGTGGCCTCTTCCGGTTCGGGATTTATTTATGGTGGGAAAATCCTCTGCCTCCACATTAGAGAAAATGGAAATCCGAACCATCGGCGATCTGGCCCGAACAAATGTGAAAATCCTGGAAAGCCATATGAAAAGCCATGGACGATTAATCTGGGAATTTGCCAACGGCATAGATCATTCTCCTGTTCATACAGAAGAAAGCGAACTGAAGTGTGTGGGGAATTCCACCACCCTCTCAAGAGACGCTGAAACTGCACCGGAGGCGAAAGAGACGATACATGCCCTCTGCCGCCAGGTTTCCTCCCGGCTGAAACGCTACCATCAGCTTGCCGGCATGGTCAGCACAGAGATCCGCTATGCCTCTTTTGTACGGGTCTCCCACCAGATGCAGCTTCCTGCCGCCACAGACGAGGAAGGGGTTCTGTACCACCATGCCAGCCTGCTGTTTGACGAGCTGTGGAATGGAGAGCCCATCCGCCTTCTTGGAGTGCGGACCTCCAAACTGACGGATGAACCGGAACCGGTGCAGATGACGTTATTTGACCTGCCCAAAACCCAAAAAGAGCTGCAGGCGGAAAAGGCCATGAGAGCTATCCAGGAGCGCTTCGGAAAAGATGTGATAAAAAAGGGGGTCTAACGCATGTTTGAAAAATACTCTAAACTGCAAATTGACTATTATAAAGTTCAGAGTAGAATCCTTTCTGCCCCAGCAGTTCTTCATGGCTGCCCTGCTCTAAAATGTGCCCGTCTTTCATCACAAGGATGATATCCGCCTCCTGGATAGTGGACAATCGATGAGCCACAATAAAACTGGTGCGCCCCTCCATCATCTTAGCAAATGCATTCTGTATCTTCATTTCCGTTCTGGTATCAATGGAAGATGTGGCTTCATCCAAAATCAGCATAGGCGGCAGACAGAGCATCACCCGGGCAATGCACAGAAGCTGTTTTTGTCCGGCGGACAAACTGCCTCCCTCTTCGCCGATAACCGTATCATACCCTTGAGGCAGACGTTTGATAAAGCTGTGGGCATGGGCGGCTCTGGCAGCCGCTATCATTTCTTCCTCTGTGGCGTCCGGTTTTCCCATTACCAGGTTTTCCCGGATAGTTCCTGCCTTCAGCCAGGTTTCCTGCAGCACCATTCCATAGCTTTCCCGCAGACTCCTTCTGGTCACATCCCGAATGTCCATCCCCTCCACCTGAATGCTGCCCGAATCCACATCATAAAACCGCATCAGAAGATTAATAACCGTCGTCTTTCCGCATCCGGTAGGCCCTACAATGGCAACCCTCTGCCCCGGCTTCACTTTCAGGTTAAAATCCTCGATCAGTTTCTGCTCCGGTTCATAAGAAAAATACACATGTTCCAGATTTACATTTCCCCTGACATCCAAAAGAGTTTTCACATCCTCCGGCTCCGGAACCTGGGGCTTCTCTTCAATCAGACGGAAAATCCGTTCCGCACATGCCAACGCATTCTGCAATTCCGTCACCACTCCGGAAATCTCATTAAACGGCTTGGTATACTGGTTGGCATAACTGAGAAAACAAGAAAGCTGCCCTACAGTCAGCAGTCCTCCCATGGCAGAAAACGCTCCCACCACTCCCACTCCAGTGTACACCAGACTGTTGACAAACCGGGTACAGGGGTTCGTCAGGGATGAAAAAAAGGTTGCCTGCAGAGATGCCTTTTCCAACCTGCCGTTGATTTCATCAAAGGTTTCCAGCACATCCTCCTCCTTGGAAAACGCCTGCACCACCTTCTGATTTTCTATCATTTCATTAATTAATGCAGTCTGTTCCCCCCTGGTGGTAGACTGCAGCATAAACATGGAAAATGTCCGCCTGGCAATAAAGCTGGCCACAAACAGAGAAACCGGCGTAATCAGCGCCACCACCAGAGTAATTTTCACATTGATTGCCAGCATAAACAGCAATGTGCCCAGAATCGTTACCACACCGGTAAATAACTGGGAAAATCCCATCAAAAGACCATCCGCAAATTGATCCACATCTGCAATGACCCTGCTCACCAGTTCCCCATGGGAATGGCCGTCAATAAATTTCAAAGGAAGCTCTTCTATCTTGGCAAACGCCTCCCTTCGGATATCCTGAATCACTTCATAGGTGATCTTATTATTGCACACATTCATCAGCCACTGCGCCAATGCCGTTAACCCCGTAATCACCCCGATTTTTCCCAACAACCGGAATATTACCGGGAATTCCACCTGCCCCGGCGCCAGAATATGGTCAATGACCTGTCCGGTCACCACAGGAATATAAAGCGTGGATATTACAGTGGCCACTGCGAAAAATAATGACAAAATCAGAAAAATCTTATATTTTTCAATATATTTCAACACTTTTTTCAGGGTTTCTGTCTGCTTTCTTCTCTTTCTATTTTCTTTCATGACTGCCTCCTGCTTCCTGTGCTTATGCTTTGGGCTGTTTTTGTTAAATTATACTTTTTCATGACGCCGCCTCCTGCTTCCTGTGTTTATGCTTCTGGCCGCTTTTGTTATACCCGTGAGCAAAATCATTTGCCGACAGATCTTTCACAGCTTTGAGGAAAAAAGCAAATGATTTGGCAAATAAGTATGCTCGTGAGTATAAATTATACTTTTTCATGGCGCCTCTTCCTGCTTCTTATACTGGGATTCATAGATTTCTCTGTAAACTTTGCAGGTTTCCAATAATTCCTGATGCGCGCCCATGCCGGCCATTTCGCCGTCTTCCAGTACAATAATCTTATCTGCATGCTGAATGGAAGAGGTTCGCTGAGACACGATAAATACCGTAGGGCTTCCTTCCATTTCCCGAATCGCTTTGCGCAGTCTGGCATCGGTGGCATAATCCAATGCCGATGCACTGTCGTCTAAAATAAGAATCTCCGGTTTGCGCACCAATGCCCTTGCAATCGTAAGTCTCTGCCTCTGCCCGCCGGAAAAGTTTTTGCCTCCCTGTTCCACAAACGCGTCCAGCCTGCCCTCTTTTCCTTCCACAACTTCCTTCGCCTGGGCAATTTCCAATGCTTTATACAGTTCCTCTTCTGCGGCATCCTTATTTCCCCAGCAGAGATTTTCCCGTATGGTTCCTTTAAATAGCACGGCCCGCTGCATGACGATTCCCACCTTTTGCCGCAGTTCTTCCAGAGAATATTCTTTCACGTTTCTTCCATTAATTAATACCTCTCCCTGCGTCACATCGTAAAATCTTGGAATCAAGTGCACCAGCGACGTTTTTCCGGAACCGGTTCCGCCGATAATTCCAATGGTTTCCCCTTTCCGTTCCATTTGCCGGCATACTGTCTTGAATCTCCAAAACAGGCTCCGCGCAGTTTTCGGCCTTTTTCCGCATCCCATCTGCCGGCATACTGCTTTGAATCTCCAAAATCGACTCCACACGGTTTCCACATGCCACTGCTTTTGTGATGGTTACGATCAGATTAGCAAGCTTAATCAGCTCCACCAGAATCTGTGACATATAATTTACCAATGCCACCACTTCCCCCTGGGTCAATATTCCGGTATCCACCTGCACTGCACCGGTATACAAGAGAAGAATCGTCGCTCCATTGATAATCACATAAGTAACCGGATTCATAAATGCACTGATTTTTCCCACATGATTCTGCATGGAAGTCAGACTTTCCAGGCCTTCCTCAAACCTGGCCTTCTCTTCCTCTTCCTTGTGAAATGCGCGGATCACCCGGGCGCCGGTGAGATTTTCTCTGGTAATGCCCAATACCTTATCCAGACGTTCCTGCACCTTCCGGTAAAGAGGAATGCTGACGGCCATCACTCCGAATACCACCAGAGAAAGCAACGGGATTGCAACTGCAAAAATCAAAGCGGCTTTCACATCAATGGTAAAAGCCATCACCATTGCCCCAAACACGATAAAGGGAGATCGCAGAAACAGCCGCAGCACCATATTAACTCCGGACTGCGCCTGATTGATGTCGCTGGTCATCCGGGTAATCAAAGTTGCCGTCCCCGCCTGGTCGATCTCCGTAAAAGAAAATGTCTGGATATGAGCAAATAACTGATGGCGGACCTGGGCGCCAAATCCTGCCGCCGCTTTCGCTGCAAAATACTGGGCCGTCACAGAACACAGAAGCCCAATCAGCCCCAACGCCACCATAACCAGACACATCTTCAGAATATATCCGCTGTCTCTATGCGCGATTCCCACATCAATAATTGCCGTAACCACCAACGGCACAATCAGCTCAAAAGATGCCTCCAGCATCTTAAACAACGGCGCCAGAACGCTTTCTTTTTTGTAATCTTTTAAATATACCAGTAATTTTTTCATAATCTCTCTTACCCTGTTCATTTATTTTGCACTGGATTTTACAATTTCTTCCAGTAACCATAAGGAATTGGCAAACCAATGCCTGACCATTCTGTATACTGCAGCAAACTCTTCCTATTATTAAATTCAAACGGAAAGATAGGATAGCCCACGATAGAATAAAAGTGTTTCATATATATCTTTCTAATTAAGAACTACCATTTTGGAGTGATTTCCGGAAGAAATCGAATCCTTTTTCAGTATATACAACAAATATATACACTGTCAATGGCTTTATACAGAAAAGAAGTTCCCATATCCTTTTGATTATATGCTAATTCTAATATAATTTTATAAAATTTTCATGGATTTCAGAAAAATTCTATGCTATAATGCAGTTAAGCATAATTAGTAACTGTTCCGATATCTTTCCGTTGCTGGTTTTCTAATGTTCTTCTGCAAGTCGGCAGATATTTTGATTCCACATTGCCATCCAAATGCAAAAGAGGTCTTTTTATCGAAACGGAAAATTTTATACCAAAACAAATCTATGACAGAATTTTTAAACGCATCTTTTTCCTGTCTGACACCGCCGTCATTAATCTTATCAACGGGCTCTTTGGCAGCGATTATCCTTTGGACAGCAAAGTTTTCTATCCCAGCAAGGAATCTGTCATGCCGAATCTTGAGAGCCGATATGCAGATATGTTCCTTACCATTGCAAACCATACATTTCATCTGGAAGCACAGAGTACGGATGATGAAATGATAATGCTGAGAGTCTTTGAATACAGCTTCCTTCATGCCAGTTCCGTTCAGTCGAATCCTGATATTCTGACTTTTCCGATACCAATGGTTATTTACTTGAATCAACCCCAATACCGGCCAAGAGAGAGTATTCTCCATATCACATTTACCGACCAAGGCACATTCGACTACCGAATCAAAAATTTCGTTTACCTGGATCATGGCCTGGCAGAACTGAATAAACGGAACATGGCCGCCCTCATACCTTTCCAACTGCTTCGGCTGCGGAGCCTTCTGGATTTGCTGCACCCGGATACTTCCAAAGAAAAATCTGCACAAATTCTGAAAAATTTTTCCCGATTGCAGACAGAAATCTGGCATGATATAATACAATCCATGGAACATCATCTTCGGCTGGGCAATCTGACAGAAGATGATACGATACATCTTCTGGATCTGTCATCTATGCTGTACCAGTACTTTTACAATAGCCTCTCAAAGAAAATGAAAGGAGAAATGCAGAATATGAAACCAATCCCTCCCGGAATTCTTGAACTTCCTCATGACAAATATCTACGCTATACAGATGAACTGAAAAAAGAAATTGCAAGATATGCGGATGAAAATGCAAGATATGCGGATGAAAATGCAAGATATGCGGATGAAAATGCAAAATATGCAGATGAAATTCTGAGATTAAAACAACGGATCGCTGAGCTAGAGGCTGTTCACCACAACGCCTGATTCGATACCTGCACAGCGCTTTATATACGAAAGAAAAAGAATCCCCCGAAAGGAATATTCCTTTCGGGGGTCTTATCATTCAAGTAAAATTATTTTGCCTTAATGCTCTTAACTGCAGATGCACCGGAAGCGAAATCAGCTTTCAAGCCGTTGGTTCCAACCGCAACTACTCTGTAGTAATACTTCTTGCCCTTCTTCACTGTCTTATCAACAAAAGAGGTAGAATTCTTCTTGGTGGTTCCAATCTTCTCGAATCCTTTGTTCTTCTTGGTGGAACGATAGATTTCGTATTTGGAAGCGCCGTTTACTTTTACAACATTGATCGTTACTTTACCTTTCTTAGCTGTCAGTTTCTTGATGGCAGGGGTAACTTTGTAGCAGATGCTAGCAGGTTTGCTGTAACCGGAGATTGTGTCGCCGTTCTCACCGAATGCCTGAACATAATAGTAATAGGTTACGCCTGTGCGCAAGTTGCCGCGGTCAATTGCAGATGTAGCAACGATTGTGTTGTCCTGTGCTTTGTATTCTTTGTACGGAACTACGCTGGCATATACTGATTCATCGTTATTGCTCTCTTTTGCAATCGCTTCTACTCTGCCGTTTGTCTCATATGACTTATTGTCTGCATTGTAGAAAGAAGCCGGGCTGGTGGAACGCCATACTTTATAATATTTTGCACCGGAAACTTTCTTCCAGCTAACCTTTACAGCAGTGATCTTGTCACCCTTTGCATTCTTTTCTGTAATTTCTTTTACTGTTACCTTCTGTGCAACTTTCAGCTTTTCACTGCCATCTTGATATACGGTTACATAATCTGACCATTTTTTATTGCCATATGCACGTACACGAATTGTAACACTTTCATTTCCGGCAACATTTTTAATCGTAAAGCTGTTTTTCTTTACATTATTGGCAGTTGTCCAATGATCTTCATAAGCACCATAGTATGCATCATCATCGTCAACCTCATAATATTTCTTATCGTCTTTCTTGTAACTTACTTCGTACTTAGTAGCAAACTTATCTTTATCCCAGGTAACCTTTACATTCGTGCCGCTTACACTGGTCTTCACATTCTTAGGCGCCTCTACCTTCATGATAACAGAATCTGTTGCATAAATCTGTTTGGTAACTTTCTTAGATTTGTAGCTTGCTACTACCACATAGGTATAGGAAGCATCTTGTTTCAGCTTTTTATCTGTCCAAGACACTGTTTTTGCTTTCTTAATTGTCTTAACAAGTTCAAATTTCTTATTAGACTGCTGCTTTGCGTAGTTTCCAAATCCGTTGGATTTAGATAAGTTTGTATCTGTGGAGGTCAGGTAAGCGCGGTAAATATCGTACTGAGTTGCTCCGGAAACCTTCGTCCATTTCAGTGTTGCAGAAGTCTTGCTCTTCTTAGTTGCTCTCAGATCAATATAATTGCTGTTTCCTGTTTCTGCTGAGAAGTATACATAATCGCTGTACACTTTCTTTGCCTTTGTTTCAGGATTGTAGTAATATGCTCTTGCTCTGTAGTCATATACGGTGCTTTCTTTCAATCCTTCATCTGTGTACTCTGTGGAAGAAATCGTCTTTACTTTCTTATACTTCTTTCCGCTCTTACGATAGATCTCATATCCTGTGATTGCAGAATTCGTCTGATCAAAGATCATTGTGATGCTCTTCTTGCCGGATTTGGTGCTGGGGGCATCAATTCCAAGGCCAAGGGTTGCAGAAATTCTGCTGGATACGGAAACATCATTGTAATGTACAAACTGAACCGGCTCTGCCTTGCCATTCACCATTACATTCTGAGTTGTTAAAGCTGTCCGAATATCGCCATGTTTAGAATCATCCACTGTCAGAACTACAAAGTAATATTTCTTCCCTGGCTCAAGATCCAGATCATTGCTTGAAATATAATTCTGGCTTGCAGAAACGTAGTATGATTTTACCTGTTTACGCACCAGATCCATTTTATCTTTCAGAGCAGTTATGTTAACCAATTGCTGGGTTCTTCCTAATGAATCCAGTCCAGTAGCATCCCGGTACATATATGTATATTCTGGTGTCTGGAAGATCTTCTCACTCTTGGAATAAAGCACTCTTACCTCTGCATTGACATCCACTGGATTCCATACCAGGCGGAATGTACCGTCATCGTTGTTTTCAATCTTCAGCCCAGTAGCTACAGGTGCATTCACATTCCTGTTGGCTGTAACAGCACAGGGAGCGCAATAAGCGCCTTCCACTTCTTCCTCATTGCTGTCTAATACAACTGCACATACTCTGAAGTAAATGTAATTAACCTCTTTACGAATCTCTTCGCCCTCTGCATCTACTTTAATATTTCCATTTTCATCATACTCATATACATATCCAGGATCTGAGTTATTATAATCGTAATAAGTCCTTGTCCCTGTACTGCCTACATTCGTCCAGTCTTCATCTTTCAGCGTTGCAACATTTACAGGAGCTGCTGATTTATAACTCTGAATTTTATATTTGGATGCATCTGGAACTGCATTCCAGGAGATTCTTGCTTTTTTAGCATTTTTCTGAACCCATTTCAGGCCAGTTACCACAGGAACATTCACCTGTTTCTGTGACCAATTATAGGTCAGTTCAGACCAATCGCCTGCTTTGACAATCTGTTTCGCTGTAGCTCCATCCCTGTAATACCAATAGTCTTCAGTATATTCATCAGAAGCAACTGCTGTCTCGGTATAATATACGGCTCTGACTTCATATTTTGCCTTTTCTGCAGCCGTATAAGACTTGGAAGAAGAACTGCTGTAACTATTTCTTGTCGTAATTGGCTCAGTTGTCTTCTTATCCTGACTCACTGCAAGATCGCCAAGTTCTGCCACCTGTCCGTCTACTTTAACCTGATATCCAACTTTCAGAAGCTTTCCGCCGCTTTCTACTTCTGTCTCATTGGTTACTTCATTCCAGGAAATATTGTGATATTTCCGATCGAAAGAAATTTCACCAGACTTATATACATAAACTGTAGCTGTATAGGAATATGTATCATTTGACGAATTCCAGTTACTTTCAGACTTACGACCTATAGCATCATTGTCATATGTTTTTCCATTGATCACATAATACCTTGCATTCGTATCTGTTGCTGCCACTTTCTGTCCGTAAGAAGCCTTTAATTTTTCAAACGCGCTCTCCATTGCATCATAATCAGCAAACGGGCCGCCCGGAACTGCGCCCAGAACTTCTACTTCCTCCCTTTCCAGAAAATAATAGGACAAAACAGGCTTATCATAATCTGGAACTGTATCTCCATCCTCATCTGTTTTCATTGGATACTTTGTATGACAACTAGTATACTTTTTACCATTATCCCCTAAATAAAACCCTTGTGCATCTGGCTGAGGGCTAAGGGTAGCCGGATAAACTTTAGCTACTTTACCGCTCAGAGTACCGTCATACTCATTAAAATATGCGTAATAAACATCGCCCTTCTTATACAGCCCCGTTGCCGCATCCAGCCAAGTCTCCTTTGTCCCTGTCACCGCAACGCTGTCATTGTTCAATGCCGGATTTACATAAGCATAGTCTTTCTCCACTTTGCCGTCATCACTCTGCATCGTATTCGAACTATACTTTCCTTCCAATCCGATAACTTTGGACACGCCGCTAACCGCGCCCTGCTCTGTAGTCTCCACGGTCAGGTTCTCTGCTGCGAAAGCGGGAACTGTGTCTGTCATCACCATTGCTGCTGCCAATATGGCTGCTGCAACACGTGCGGTCATTCCACCTTTCCTCATAAAAAAACTCCTTTCATAAATGAATAAATTGTATCGTCTGTGACTCCTTTGCAAAAAGTTGTAAGCTTTTCAATTCTCACTGAAAAATTCATAAAACCTTCAACTTTATTTCACATTCTCTTCACAAACGACCTTTCTTTATTCTAGTCCCACTTCCATAAAAAGTCAATTGTTATCTGTTAACTTTTTTACTTTTTGTTTATTTTGTATATTTTTACCCCCCCCCCCTTATTTTTCTGGCTTTATTTACTTTTTTTATTTTATTGTCAGAAAATTATTTTTCTTTTTAATTGCATCCGATTTTTTTATATAAAATACTAATTTCTTGTTTCCTTTTTTCATGTTATCTCACAAATATTACCCATTACCTACATAACATTTTCGGAAAAATAAATTTTGCAAAAAACTTAAATATTTGCAGACAATCCAAACCGCCAGAGCATAAAAGCACAGCAAACAAACGGAACATAAGGAGATTTTCCCCATGTCCCGCCGCATTTTCATACTGTATGCTTTAAACTGCATCTTTAAAGCCATCCCTTTTTAACGATATGAATCATATCCGCTGCGCTAAACTCTGTATTCAGAAATTAAGCCCGAAAGCTCTTATCGTCTTTTCTATAACGTCAGAGTATTCGCAAACTCACACAAAATCCGAACCGCACTCTCCCGCTGAGAATCATCCAGATTTTCCAAAAGATTCTGAATCATTTCCACCTGAAAACTTTCCCGTTCCCCGAAAATCAGATAATCCACCGAAACATGTGAGCCTGTGCTGATTTTATAGAGTGTTTTGGATGTGATGCTTTTTTCTCCCCGTTCCACGGCGGCCAGAAAACTTTCTGAAATGCCGCACAATTTGCTGAATTCATCCCTGGTCATCCGAAGGGTTTCCCGCACTTCTCGGATGCGGCATCCCACTGACCGGTTAAAATCTTTCTCTATTTCTACCATAGTTTTCTCCATAAAGAGGTTTCTCAGGGACTGCCATAGAGCATTTATAACACACTTTAAACCTGCTGCAAGGAACGGTTCAAAAATATGGCAATTCCTGTGTTTAAAACGCGCCAGAAGAGCTCTTCTGGCGCGCCGGATAGTTTCATTATTTTTTCACTGTAACCTTGCAGGTTGCTTTTTTGCCGCTGGATGTTTTTACCGTAATGGTAGCTGTCCCCTTTTTCACTGCAGTTACATTGCCGTATTTGTCTACTTTTGCCACTTTCTTGTTGGAACTGCTCCATTTCAGTGTAGTTGACCAGAATAAATTCTATTTCTTTTCCCTTCATTTCCTGCATGGTCAGCAGAACTACCTTGGAAATGGTTTTGCCGGAATTATAACAAGGTATTACAATTGAATATTTCATGTTTTCCACTCACTTTTTCTCCATATTCCAATCAAATCTTCCGCTGCATTCCGTGAATCGTAAGTTCTCCACGGCACAGCTTTCAGAATTACCGATAGAAATTCTTTATTTCAGAAACCACATAGCGAATCTGCTCTTCTTTCAGCCCATCGTACATGGGCAGACGCAGCAGTCGGTTGCTTTCCTCGGTGGTATGTTTGTCCTGCCCGTGGAACCTTCCGTATTTCTGCCCTGCTTCGGAAGAGTGGAGAGGAACATAATGAAAAACAGCAGAGATTCCTTTTTCTTTCAGATGTTTCAGCAATGCTGTCCGCTCCTTAAGATCCCTGGCCTTGATATAAAACATATGGCCGTTATGGACACAGCCCTTGGGCACAACGGGAAGTTCAATCTTTCCTGCCCCTTCAAATCCTGCAGTAATTCATCATACAAGTTCCAGCTTGCGATGCGCCTTTGATTCACTTCTTCCGCTTCTTCTAGCTGGGCCCAGAGATAGGCGGCGTTCAAATCGCTGGGCAAATACGAGGAGCCTGCTTCTTTCCAGGAATACTTGTCAATTTCTCCCCGGAAAAACTGGCTCCGGTTGGTGCCTTTCTCCCGGATAATCTCGGCAGCCAGAATTTCTTCCTTGTTTTTCAGAAGAATTGCGCCGCCTTCTCCCATACTGTAATTTTTCGTTTCATGGAAGCTGTAACAGCCGTAATCCCCGATGTTCCCAAGAGCCTGCCATGGTAAGTGCACATCATAGCCTGAGCTGCGTCTTCAATCACTTTTAACTGATATTTTTCTGCAATCTGACAGATTTTGTCCATCTCGCAGGAAACCCCGGCGTAATGCACCGCGGCAATTGCTTTGGTCCTGGATGTAACGGCGTCTTCAATGAGAGTTTCATCCAGATTCATAGTGTCTTTGCGGATATCCACAAAGACTGCTTCTGCGCCCCGCAGCACAAAAGCGTCTGCCGTTGACACAAACGTATAGGAAGGCATAATTACCTCGTCCCCCGGCCCGATGCCGGACAAAAGCGCCGCCAGTTCCAGCGCATGGGTACAGGATGTGGTCAGCAACGCCCCCGCCGCTTTCGTCCGGGCTTTCATCCACTCTGTGCATTTTCCGGTATAAAATCCATCTCCGCATATTTTCTGGCGGGCGACGGCGTCCTCCATATACCCGAAAGCTTTGGGATGAAAAGGCGGAATATTAAAATGGACTTTCTGTTCTTCCATGATTCGTCACCTTATTCCTAAAATTTATCTTTTTTGCAAATATAATCTTTATAATATTCCTAATTTTTATGATTATCAATAATTTATTCACAAAATTTATGAATTCTTTTTAGGAACTGTTACACAAAAATCAAGAACAGCAAACAATTTAAGCAATAACGTTAAAAACTGCACATACTTTCTAACGGACAGCAATATGTCAAAAATAAAACACAGTGTGAAAAGCATTTCTGCCTTTCACACTGTGTTTTATTTTTACTCGCACTGGAAAATTACTGTTTTTATACCCGCAAATATAATATGATTCTAACAAGTTCCTTTCTGTTCAAAAAATCACAAAACATTTGACAACTAGTCATTTCCTTGCGTATTATCTTCTTCTGCAGGCGCTCCGTTTGATGTTCCTGCTTCTTCTGCTGCTGAATCTGCCTCCCTTCTGAAACATATAAAAATCCTCCTTTAAAACAACTTTTCCAACATATATCGTAATACGATATTAGCCATTTATGGCTAATATCCATTATGTCACGTCACTCCTATCATGTCAAGTGAAAGATATGATCTTTTCTCAAAATACGTTACGGTTCGCCTGGCAATATCCCTTACGGGCTAAACCGTACGAAAATACTGATTTTACTGCTGTTTCTGTAAATAATACAGATAAGAACAACAGCAGACGTCGCATAGTAAGGAGGCATGCATATTGATTTCTTATGACAATTTATGGATTACGATGAAACAGCGAGGCATTTCTCAATATTCTCTTATCCACACACATCACATCAGCGCCGGCCAACTTTCCAGGCTGCGGAAAAATTCCTATGTAAGTACTCATACAGTAGATACGCTCTGCAGCATTCTGGACTGCAGGGTAGAAGATATTATGACTTATATCCGGGAATCCTCTGAGCCAAAGGATGAGGTTTAAAACTCAGACAGCGTCCCACCCTTAAACGTTTCTAAAGGGCGGGACACAGTCCAAATCAGATTTTCAAACACTCCTTCTGCCATAAGTTTACGGCCCTTAATTTTCATTATTTTTATGAATTTATCTCTTCCACTTCTTGATTATTAGGATTATATTTAATATTTTCTATCTATTATCCTTAAAATAAGGATTTTCAATATATTTAGGATTTTTTTGTCTATAATATACTTGCCTGGATCTTTTGAATGATAAATTTCCTGTCTGCCTCATCTCCAATTACAGGAAAATCCTGGATTTTTCTGTGAACCGGACGTGGGGCCGGCTGCAGCTGCCTGCCATATGGGCGGCAAATGCGGAAACTCAGGCGAATCTGCTTTTCTTAGAAATGTGATACGATTTTATATATGAGGTATTAATATGCAGCTTGGAGATCATTTACGAAATATCAGAGAATCCAGAGATTTAAAACAGACGGATGTAGCCAAAGCCACCCATATCAGCAATAAAATTTTGTCCAATTATGAGCGGAATATCTGCTATCCTACCATTGATAACCTGATTGAGCTGTGCAGGTTTTATCAGATTTCCGCTGATTATCTGCTTATGCTGACTGATAAGAAAACGGAGCCGAAGAAGGTAGAGCATGATTTTCCCATCAGTTCTGACGAGAAACGGGTCATACAGTATTACCGCAGGCTGAATGAGGAAAACCGGGACTGTATCCGCGGGCTTATGGTGTCTTATTATAAAGAACAGAAATCCGATGCCCAGTCTCTGCCCCATCTGCGGGAAAATGATTTTGTTCCGTGATATTTTTGAACATGAAAAAGAGGCTGCCGGAAAATGGAATTTATACACAAGATATGGCAGTAAACTCTCAGGCGCCATAGCCGCATATTGCGTAAAATTGCCATTTTCCGGCAGTCCCAGTTTTAAATTATTTTTCATCCAGATATCCTTAGCCAGATATAAATTCGATTTTCCGCTTGCATTTGCGCCATAAATGGCCGCTACTTTCATGTTTTATATTGCGATTTCCGATTTTTCAAAGATTTTACTTGTGCTTCATCCGCTGATCCAGCCGTTTGATTACCATTGCGGCCAATATGCCAATCACTGTCCCTGCAATGGTTCCGGACAGAACCAGAACGGGAAAATAATACAATAATTTCGCATTTTCCACCACAAGCGCCGCCGCCAGGATTTGTCCCAAATTATGAAACACTCCCCCTAGGACGCTGACGCCTGTAACAGAAAACAGCTTGAACTTTTGGGCCGCCGCCATTGCCAAAAGGCTTAAAATCCCTCCGGCCAGACTGTACAGCATGGCGGAAGGATTTCCAAAGGTAAGGCCATTGAGAACAATCCGCACCAGGGACAGGGTACAGGCTTCTTTTATTCCCATGGTATACAGAGCAACAATTGTCACCAGATTTGCCAGTCCCAGTTTCACCCCGGGAATTCCCAGATTAATGGGAATCAGAAATTCAAGATAGGAAAAGACAAATGCCAATGCTGTAAACATTCCCATATAAGCTGCTTTTTTTGCCATTTTTCTCCTCCTGATTCTTCGTTCTTTACCGGACGCTTCCGTCTATTTCAGCTTCACCGCCGTTTTCAATTTCCACCACTAGTTTGTTGGGCAGGCAGACCAGGCTTTCTCCCTGATTCTTTACCGGACGGTGATTGACGCATATTTTATCCGGGCAGGAAGCCTCTGTGATATCGGCTGCTCCTGCCCGGATTTCCAGAATGTTGTATCCGCCGGATGCTGACTGTATTTTCACAGCCGCATCCTCGTTCAGAGGATAACTGCCCTGTTTTTCACCGTCCAGATAGACCACAGCTTCTGCGTCTTTCGTGTTTTTAGCTGAAAACAAGGAAATTCCTCCAAAAACTGCCAGTGCAGCCGTTATCAGAACTGCAATTAAAATCACATCATTTTTTTTCATGAAATTCAAACCCGCTGCTGCAGCGGATTCCTCCGTCTTTCATCACCCACAGGGCCTCTGTTTCCGGCAGTGTTTCCACCAATTCCAGGCCCGTTTCTATTTCCATATTAAACAGGGCCGTTGACCATGCGTCTGCCATGCCGGAATCTTCTGTCAGCACCGATACGGAAGGAGTATATTCCGGAGGCATGCCTGTTTCCGGATCGATAATATGGCAGTAACGCTTCCCATCCGCCACATAGAAACGCTGATAATCCCCGCTTGTAACAATGGTCTGGTCTGCAAGCTCCACCGTACCGATATAAGGTTCAGCGCTTTCCAGATCTGGATTTTCAATTCCTACCCGCCAGGGGGTATTGTCTGCCTTAGCGCCCACTGCGCTGACATTTCCCCCTACGCTGATCAGCAGATGATCCATTCCCAGTTCTTTTGCATATTCTGAGATTTTCTGCACTGCAAATCCCTTTCCAATGCTTCCCACATCCAGAGACATTTCTCCGTCCTCCAGAAATACTTCCCCGTCTTTTTCGTCTATGATTACTTTGGAAATATCTGTATGAGCCGCCTTTTCCAAAATCAGATCTTTCGGAGGCGCTTTTGCGTGTTCCGGATCAGCGGTTCCCTGCTCCCGGTATTCATGCCAGAGGGACAGAACGCTTCCGTAGGCAATGTTAACTGCCCCATTTGTTTTCTGATGCATCTCTATTCCCAGTTTCAGCAATTCTATAATTTCCTGATCCACCAAAACCGGCGACTGGCCGGCGGCGTCATTAACGCTCTTAAGATTATTCATGCCCTCGTAAGTATGGTAAATATCAAAAAGCTTATGATAATGCATGAGTTTTTCCTTTAAAAGTTTGGTCTGCTCTTCAAATTCTGCCTGGCTTTCAGCATATCCGGTAATCGTTGTTACGGTATCGAAGCTGTCGAAAAATCTGACTTCATAACGGGTTGGCTGAGGACTTTTTTGCTGCAGAACGGCTGCTCCCATCAGGAGTACAGCTGCCAGAAGGAGAATACCTGCGCAATGTTTTCTTTTCATAATTTTCTACTTTTTATATTCTGGTGACGGACGGAAATTCCGGATTGGGCTTCCTCACGTAAACCGGGCACTGTTGCAGCGAACTGTTTGCTTAGAGGAAGGCCAATCCGAAATTTCCTGGGTATCAAAATATACCATTCCCGAAACCCTACTCCTCTGTGTCTTTGCTGTCTCCGGCTTCTTCGGCATCCTCAGAAGCTTCTTTATCCTCGCTGTCTCCGGCTTCTTCTCCGGTATCCTCTGCAGTATCGCTGTCTCCGGCTTCTTCGGTATCCTCTGCAGTATCGCTGTCTCCGGCTTCTCCGGTATCCTCTGCAGTATCGCTGTCTCCGGCTTCTTCTCCGCTGTCCTCAGACTCTTCCTGCTTGATGGTAAACAGATCATCGAATTTTACTTTTGCCCATTCTTTTTCATTAACTTCATATTTCACGTCTTCTTTATAGCCGTCACACACTTCTGTGTAGTGATCGCTCTGGCGCTGTTCCACAATTTCTTTTTTCTTGCTTTCTGTAGCTTCCTCATCAAAGGTACTCTCCATACGGACTACAAAAAATGCTTCCTCGCCCGTAAGAACCGGGCTGATTTCTCCGTCCTTTAACTTGTCTGCGCCTTCGATCAGCGCTTTGTCCAGGGTTTCTTCGTCTGCACCGTAAGACTTATTCTCTGTCACGGTATACCCTGCCGCCTCTGCCGCCGCTTTAAAATCATCCTTGGCGGAAGCTGCAAATGCTTCCACTTCTTTTTTCAGATTTTCTTTCTCTTCCTCGGTATACTCCTTGGTATTTCCCTCTTCGTCTGTGGTAGATTTACTGTTCACCTCCACATAGCTGATGGTCTTCTGGGCCGCCTCCTCGTCGGAAACCTCTGTGTCCGCTTCCGCTTCAATGGCAGCCTGCATTTTGAACTGAATGGTATTCAGCCGAAGCATTTCTTTTACATATTCCTGGGTGGCGCCCATCTGGCTGATAGCTTCCTTGGTATTATCCTCGATAAATTTTGCGGCTGCCTCATCCATTTTCGCAAGCTCTTCCTCTGTGATTTCCACATTGTAATCTCCCATATGGTCTTCTAAGAGATACAATATTTCGATATTTTCCGCCACGTTATTTTTGACAGAGGTCACCATATCCGTTCCTTCACCGAACAAGTCCTGGGACCAGAAACCAGTTCCGAACATGCCGGTAAACTGCCCGTCATAGATGGCCTGCTGATACCGTGCCATGAAATTCATAAAACCAAGGGAAATCTCCTCCCCCTCCAACGTTGCTCCTGTCTTCTCCCCATCTATGGAACTGCCGCATCCAGTCAGAACGGATACGCCCATTGCCGCTGCCAGCAATAAGGGAACTAATCGTTTTGCTTTCATAATATCCTCCTGTGTATTCTCTTTTTTCTGGATTGCCTGATGACAAATTCTCAGGCATACTGTTGACATTATAATTCTTTTTTCCCCTGGTAGCAACCGTTTTCACAAGATTTTCATGTTTCCTATATGAATGTTTGGGAAATTAAAGTCACTGTACCAGCAACTCCCAGGTATCCTGAAGGACTCGCTCTGTAATGTCCAGCGCACCGATATTTTTCTGCCTGACGCTGCGGTTTTTCTCATACTCAAAGCAAGGCGCTTTTGCATCTTTGATAAACCGCAGCGCACCCTGGTACTTCTCTGCGACCGCCTCAATGTTTGCCGGGTTGATTTTTGCCTGATAATAAAAGGTAAACCGGATCTTATCCGCCGTTTCCTTGATTTCCGTATAATAGCACTGATGCGCCCTGGCTTTTAAACGCGCAATCTCCAGCAGATTTTCCACGGATTTGGGCGGCTCCCCGAAACGGTCAATCAGTTCTTCCAGCATCTCTTCTTTCTCTTCCTGGTTCTCAATCACTGCAATCCGCTTGTAGATGTCCAGCTTCTGGAATTCATTGGGGATATAGGAAGGCGGAATAAATGCATTCACATCCAGTTCCATGGTGGTGTCAAACTGCTCTGGGGGCGCTTCCCCTTTCAGCGATTTCACGGCTTCATTCAGCATCTTGCAGTACAGGTCATATCCTACCGCCTCCATATGGCCGTGCTGCTGTGCTCCCAGCAGATTCCCGGCGCCCCGGATTTCCAGATCCCGCATGGCAATCTTAAATCCGCTGCCCAGTTCCGTAAATTCCCGGATGGCAGACAGACGCTTTTCCGCCACCTCTTTGAGCATTTTATTCTGCCGGTACATCAAAAACGCATAAGCGGTGCGGTTGGATCTTCCCACCCTTCCTCTAAGCTGGTAGAGCTGAGACAGTCCCATGTTGTCCGCATCCTGAATAATCATGGTATTTACATTGGATATATCCAGACCTGTTTCAATGATTGTGGTGGACACCAGCACGTCAATCTCCCCATTGATAAACTGATACATAATATTTTCCAGTTCCCGCTCCCGCATCTGACCGTGGGCAAAGGCAACATTGGCCTCCGGCACAAGCTCTGCAATCCTGGAAGTCACTTCCACAATCTGATTGACCCGGTTAAATACATAATACACCTGCCCCTCTCTGGCCAGCTCCCGATGAATGGCCTCCCGGACAATTTCTTCGTTGTACTCCATCACATAAGTCTGAATGGGCATCCGGTCCATGGGCGGCTCTTCCAACACGCTCATATCCCGAATCCCAATCAGGCTCATATGAAGCGTTCTGGGAATCGGAGTGGCCGTCAGCGTCAGCACATCCACATTCTTCTTCATCTGTTTAATTTTTTCTTTGTGGGCAACTCCAAACCTCTGTTCTTCGTCTATAATCAAAAGACCCAGATCCTTAAATTCCACATCCTTAGACAGTACCCGGTGAGTGCCGATCACAATGTCCACCAAGCCCCGCTTTAAGTCTTCTACCGTCTTTTTCACCTGGCCTGGCGTACAGAACCGGCACATCAGATCCACCCTCACCGGAAAATCTTTCATCCGCTGGATAAAATTATTGTAATGCTGCTGGGCCAAAATGGTAGTGGGCACCAGATATACCACCTGCTTGCTGTCCTGGACTGCTTTAAAAGCTGCCCGGATGGCAATCTCTGTCTTGCCGTATCCCACGTCCCCGCAAATCAGCCGATCCATAATTTTCCTGCTCTCCATATCCCGCTTGGTGGCTTCAATGGCCAGCTCCTGATCTTCTGTTTCTTCAAAGGGAAACAGCTCTTCAAATTCCTTCTGCCACACCGTATCTTCCCCGTAGGCAAATCCTTCTGTCTGCTGTCTGACTGCATAAAGCTCCACCAGTTCTTTGGCAATCTCTTTGACCGCTCCCTTTACCTTATTTCTGGTTTTCTTCCACTCAGGCCCGTCCAGCCGGTTGATTTTGGGCTTTTTGGCATCGGCGCCAGCATACTTCTGGATGGCCTCCAACTGGGTGGCCAGCACGTAGAGGGCGCTGCCCTTATCGTACTCAATCTTCACATAATCTTTGGCGGTTTTCTGAATCTCCACCTTTTCAATGCCCCGGTAAATCCCTACGCCGTAACGTTCATGAACCACATAATCCCCAATGCTTAAATCTGTAAAACTCTGGATTTTTTCTCCCTCATAAATCCTGCGCTTTTTCTTCCGTTTCTGCTCCCCTCCGAAAATGTCGCTTTCCGAAATCACTACAAATTTAATATCCGGATATTCAAATCCCTTTTTCAGTTTGCCGTAAGCGGCCATCACCTCTCCCGGCTGCAGGGGATGGTCATAGTCCTCGCTGTAAAAACAGTTCAGGCCCTCCTGCTGCAAATCCTTTGCCAGATTGCCGGCGCGGGTTTTGGAACCGGATAACAATATCACCTGATATTTGTTCTTTCGGTACTGCTGCAGATCCTTAATCAGCAGCTCAAAGCTGCGGTTGTAAGAATTTACCGGCCTTGCCGAGATATTATAACGGCGTTTGATTTCCAGCTCGCTGACCTTCATCTCCAGAGTGGTCAAAGCCACACAGTTCTGACGCTGAATTTTGCCGAAAACTTCTTTCCCGGTAGAGAGCGCTTTCATCTGCCCGGGCAGAAGATAGCCCTTTTCCAGACGGTGCGTCATACTCTCAGAAAATTCCTGTTCCACCACCCTGCCTTTTTCCGCCAGCCGGGCCGGCTCATCCAAAAACAGAAGGGTATGCTCCGGATCAAAATAATCCAGAAAGGAAACGGTCGTATCCATAAAATACATAAGATAGCTTTCCAGATTTGCGCTATGCTGAAGCTCTGTCAATTCTTCTTCCAAAGCCTCCGCCATTGTTTTCAGACGGTGGGCTTCTTCTGTTTTCATCTCTTTGCGAAAGGTTTCATACAGCTCCTGTTCTTCCTTTTTCAGAGCCGCAAGCCCGCGTTCTATCATTTCCGGAAACAGCGCCAGCTCGCTGGCAGGATAAATCCTCACCTGCTCCAGATTTTCAATGGAACGCTGGCTCTCCACGTCAAAACTGCGCATGGAATCTATCTCGTCGCCCCACAGTTCAATCCGGTAAGGATTGTCCTCCGTCAATGGAAAAATATCCAGAATTCCGCCTCGGATGGCAAATTGTCCGGCTATTTCCACCTGATAATTCCGTTCATATCCCATCCGCACCAGGCGCTTCCGGATCTGATCCAAATCCAGGACGTCCCCCAGCGCATATTCCAGAATGGACTCCCGGATATGGGAAAGAGGCACAATCCGATCCATCAGCGCGTCAAAAGTGGTAATTACCGTGACCCGATCCCGATCCAGAATGGCTTTCACTGCAGCCAGCCGTTCTCCTGTCAGCAGATTTCCCCGGATGTCCGACTGATAAAACAGGATATCCCGGGCCGGATAATAGACCGCCTGACGGTCAAAAAAACGGTAGCTTTCATACAATTCCCTGGCTTTCTGCTCCTGAAAGGTCACGATCAGGCAGTTTTTCTCCTCCCCTGCAAGACTATAGATGAAATGAGGCTTCTGGGCGTCAATACACCCGGAAACCTGCACCGCTTCTTTTGCATTCTTCAATTGTGCCTTTAAGTCTGTGTACTCCTTCAGTCCTGACAAAGGCTCTGTAAAGCTTTTCATAATTTCCTCCATATTAGTTAAACAGGTTCATGGCACGGTCTGTTTCTCCCCGAACCATAAGGGCCGCCGCATCGCAGGCTTTTTCAAAGGCCGCCTCTGCCAGTTCCCGGTCTTCCCTGGAGAACCGTCCCAGCACATAATCTGCCAAATCTCTGCCCTGGGGCTTTTCTCCCACTCCGATTTTGATCCGCAAAAACTCCTGGGTTCCTGCGTGGCTGATAATGCTCTTGATGCCGTTGTGGCCGCCGGCGCTGCCTTTTTTCCGTATTCTGAGCTTTCCCGGAGGGAGACTGATATCGTCATATATTACAATCAGGTTCGTCTCCGGTTCCAATTTATAAAAATGCAGCATTGCCCCGATACTTTCCCCGCTTAAGTTCATAAAGGTCTGGGGCTTTGCCAGAAGAACTTTCTGCCCTTCGATGACGCCTGTTCCGCACAGCGCTTTGTGCTTTTTCTCCGTTACTCTGATATTATATTTGTCCGCCAGCCGATCAATGACATCAAATCCTGCATTGTGGCGGGTTTTCTCATACTTGCTGGAAGGATTGCCCAGCCCTGCAATGATAAACATGATGTTCTCCTCTTCTCTTTTTTCCTTCCGTAACTTCTGAAATAATCTGATCATACCGCAATCACACCAAAATACAGCAGCACAACTGCACCCAAAATAATCCGGTACCATCCGAATACTTTGAAATCATGTTTCTTAATATACCCCATCAGGAAACGGATTACCACAATGGATACCACAAAAGATACCAGCATTCCGGTCAGCAGAATTCCAAGCTCCATCCCGGTAAAGGCAAAACCAAACTTTAATAATTTCAGGAAACTTGCGCCGAACATTACAGGGATTGCCAGATAAAAGGTAAATTCCGCCGCCACGGTGCGGGACACTCCAATCATCAGCGCGCCGATAATGGTTGCGCCGGAACGGGAGGTTCCCGGAAATACTGCAGCTGCAAGCTGGAACAGCCCGATGATAAGAGCCACTTTATAATCCAGTTCATCGGTGGTACGGATCATCGGCTTCACGCCCCGGTTCCGGTTTTCCACAATAATGAAAATAATTCCCACTGCAATGAGCATCACTGCAACCACCCAGAAATTATACAAATGCTCTTCCAGCCAATCGTCAAACAGCACGCCGACGATAGCCGCCGGAATGCATGCCACAATAATCTTGCCCCACAGGTTCATAATGTTCCAGTCAATCTTTAACTGCCCTCTCCGGGTTCTCTTCAGGGGAAAGATTTTATTCCAGAACAACAGAACCACCGCCAGAATCGCCCCTAACTGAACCACCACAAGAAACATGTTCCAAAAATCCTGGGAAACCTTCATGGGCATGATTTCTTCCAGCAAAATCATATGACCAGTGCTGCTGACCGGAAGCCATTCCGTAATCCCTTCCACAATTCCGTATACTACTGCTTTTAAAATTTCTAACATTATCCTTTATCCTTTCTGAAAGCGTATCCGACAATTTTCTTTTTCCGCACCGCTGCAGGAAATCAAATGCTTTGCAGGAACAAACCGGCAAAATTTCGGATATCAGACAAAACTCCGTTACAGTATATCACACTATGGGAGAATTTAGGAATAAATATACGCAAAATTTTATTAATTTTTTCTGAGGTATCCGCAGCGGATTATTTTGCAGAGCCCGGCTTCCTACCCCCTGATATTTACTTCTATCTTCATTTCCATCTCCATCACCCTGGGGTTTGTTACATTCTCTAATTTGGAAAAATTATGCTGCGCCATTTCTTTAATCTGTGAATCAATTTCCGGCGCCTCTTCTTCATTCACCAGATTTCCGGTTTCAGTTCCGATAATATTATCAATTACTGCAGAAGAATTCCCCGGGATGCTTAAATTATTCTGGGTATCTTTGGGCCTGTTCACCTTATGATCCCGGTAACATAAATACCCCAAAAATCCTACCATGGGGCCTGTTACCAGCAATGCGATAAGCACCGGGCTGTTTTTAGTTATCTGCCTTAACCGGATCTGAGTATCCGATTCCTCGCCGTTCTTAAACATCTGATCCGCATTTATAATCTCTATGGCATGCCATTCCTGATAATACACGCCAACCACCGGCCGCTCCAGCCTGTTATAGGTATTGGCAAAAACTGTCCTGCTTTCTTCCATTGCCTTTTTAAATCTGTCTCTGCCCCTTATCAGGGAATTCTCTTTTTGTTTTTCAAGCTCTCGGATCATTTTATTGTATTTTTCCATTTCATCAGCTCTGGCCTTTCCGATTTTTTTCCAAACCTGCTCTAAGACCCCTTCCAGCAGTGTTTCACAAGCCTGCTCCAAAGAATCCTGAAACAATACCGAGAAACTTTCAGCTAAATAAACGCTCCATATCCTGCATTTTAAATAATTATTTACAATAGAATTTAATTTTTTGTAAAGTTCGAAAAGACAATTGATTTTACAGATATCTTCATTGGGCTCCATGGTATAAAAACGTCCCAGACTGCACATTTTCAACACATCCTGCCGGCTTGGGGAAAGGACGTTTCCTGTTTCAAAATAAGTTTTGTAACTTGTGGAAATCAGAAAAGATCGGTCTGTTACAAATATATCTTTCTTATCCACCCCCTTCTCCAAAAGCTTGTTAATCTCAGACAAAATGACAAATTTATTGTTCACCATCGTCATCGTATCCACTGTTTTTGTGATCTGCCAGTTCGACAAATTGATATCTGATGCGCTTCTTAACGTTACTTCATACGTTTTATCATTTGAAAACATTCTAATTCCCCCCGTTTTTTTTCATATCCTTTATCTTTATTTCTGTCGCCCATTGTCCTGCAAAGGTAAAAAACAATGCCAGAATCAACAACACATTGGTATCCAGTACATCCATCATTTTTTGGAGAAAACTGAAATCTTTCAGGTTCGGGATTAAGACAACCAGCAGCAGCGCCAAAAGCTCCAGAACAAAAGCAATTCTCTCTGCTATTTTATTTTCGTCTGCAAAAGTATCCACTGCCATTGCAATGCTGAATATCAGCGCAGCAAAAGTAAACGCAAAATTCGTTGTATCTGCAATCTCCACCACGCCTATCATATACAGAAACAGCATAATAATCAGAACTATCATCATTGACAATCTATTTTTATTTTCCATTCCTTCTATCTCTCCTCATTCTTATCCGCTGATCCGCGATGCATTTCATTCTTACTTATCCGCTGATCCGCGATGCATTTCATTCTTATCCGCTGATCCACAATGCATTTCATTCTTACTTATCCGCTGATCCGCGATGCATTTCATTCTTACTTATCCGCTGATCCGCGATACATTTCATTCCATATCCGGCATACGGGCAAAACGACTTCAGGATCATACAGCAAAGGCAGGAGTATCGGTTCTCCTGCCTTTGCCTCCTTGTTGAATTTTGTATTTTTATACTAGCATATTTTAATTGCAAGCGCAATCATTTGATGATATCATTTTAAGATTTTTGTAACAGTTCAGCCTTTGCCCTCACTGTTACAGAATCCAGCCCATTTAAAGTTTGCTTTCAGCAAAGGGCTGGATTCCTGGCTCAATCTACACATTCTCACGGACTTTGCAGCAAGTGCAAAGTCCTGGGCTGAACTGTTACAGATTTTTCTTTCTCCCGCTGCTTTGCTGATCCGCCGCTGTTTTACCGCCTGCGCTTTTTACACCGCCGAACAAATCCCCTTAAGCTTTCCCTGCAGCTTTACCTCCCCAAATCCTTCCGGCAGAATCAGATGATCCCCTTTCTTCACAAGACGCCCGTTCAGCAGCCCGTCTCCCTCAATCACGCTCATCAGCAGGAATGGATATTCCTGTTCAAAGGAGGCGTTCCCATCCAAATCCAGTTCAAATACTTCGTAAAACTCACAGGAATACAGCGGGCACAGCCTGTTCTTCGGCACATTTTCCGTGCCGATTACGCTGTCCGCCGCAGATTTGGCCGGGGCGGTAATGACATCAATGCTTTTTTCCACATGAAGCTCCCTGGGCCGGCCGTCCGAAAGCCTGTCATAATCATAAACACGGTAGGTAATGTCGCTGTTTTGCTGGGTTTCTAAAATCATCAGCCCGCCTTTGATGGCATGGACCGTTCCCGGATCAATCTGAATAAAGTCTCCCTTTTTCACCGGAATCTCCCGGATAAATTCCTGCCACCTGCCGTGATGAATCATATCTGAGAGTTCTTCCTTGTTTTTCGCATTATGGCCAATCACCAAAGACGCGCCCTTTGGACAGTCCATAATGTACCAGCATTCCGTCTTGCCCAGAGAACCATTTTCCCTGGCATTGGCATAGGCGTCGTCAGGGTGCACCTGAATGCTCAGATCATCTTTGGCGTCAATAATCTTAATCAGCAGGGGAAAACGATCCTTCTCCACATTGCCGAATAATTCCGGCTCCTCTTTCCACAACTCTGACAGTTTTTTCCCGGCAAAGGCACCCTCTTTCACCGTACAGTCTCCGTTGGGATGGGCTGCAATCCCCCAGCATTCCCCGATATCCTCCCCTGTAACCGGATACCGGAAATCCTCTTTCAGGCGGCTGCCGCCCCAGATATTGTGGGTAAATACCGGATTCAAAAACAGGATTTCATGATTCTCTTTATCTGTTCTTATCCCGGACAGGCAGGCTCCGTTTGTTTCCATCACCTTCTGGTACCAGAAGGCAGAATCCTTCGGAATGCGCCTTTGGGTGGCAAAATCCACATACACCAGCCCAAACCGCTCATTGTAGCCTTTTTCCCATTCAAAATTATCCAGAAACGTCCAGACAAAATATCCCCGGAACTCCACGCCTTCCTCAAACACTTTAGACAGCCTGCTCAAATATGCATCCAGAAAATCAATCCGGTTCTGGTCATGGACCCTGCCGTCTGACGATACCATATCGTGGCAGGACATGCCATTTTCCGTAATATAAATGGGCGTTTTGTAACGCTCATAAAGGAATTTCACGCCCCAGTACAGACACTCTGGCGTTACCGGCCACTGGACCGCTGTTTTGCTGTGGCCCGGCGCACGGGACACATATTCCGGCTTTCCGTCTGCCCCGGCGCGAACCGGATAGCCGTTGTAAATATTCTGCCCCATAAAATCCAGGGGCTGGGAAATCAGCTTCATATCTTCTTCTGTAATTTCCGGCAGATAATCTTTATACTTTTCCAGCCCTTCCTTAGGATAAGCCCCAAGGAAAATCGGGTCAGAAAACCAGCTTACGTTCCAGGTCCAGTTATGAAGTTCCTGATTCATCCCAAAGTAAACCTTTCTGGCCGCTTCAATATCCGCCGGATCATAGTCAGCGCCGGTTTTAAGATAAGGGTAGGCCACGCTGCAGGTGGGCGCATACCCGATCTTTATTTCCCTTTTGGCATATTTCCGCAGGGCAAGAGTTGCTTTTCCATGAGCCATCAGCATATGATGCGCCATCTGGAACGTATCCCGGATGGGAAGCTTCAGCCCCGGCGCATGAACGCCGGTGAGATTTCCAAGGCCGATAAAGCACTGGGGTTCATTAAAAGTAATAAAATATTCACACAAATCAGAAAAATTCTCTGCCACTGCTTTTGCATATTCTGCAAACCACTCCACGGATTCCCGGTTTACCCACCCTCCTTTGTCCTGAAGAGCCTGGGGAAATTCCCAGTGGAACATGGTAATGTAGGGTTTGATGCCGTTTTTTTTCATTTCCAGTATCATATCCCGATACAAGTCTATGGCTTTCTGATTAATTTCCCCCGTGCCCTTGGGCATAATCCGGCTCCAGCTTAAGGAAAAGCGGTAATGCTTCACTCCAAGAAGCCGCATCAATGCAAAATCCTCTTTGTAACGGTGGATATGGTCACAGCTTACCATGGCGTCCTGGTTTTCAAATACCTTTCCTTCTTTGGCAAAAGTGTCCCAGATACAAGTTCCCGCACCATCTTCCTTGTCTCTTCCTTCTATTTGGTATGCGCTGCTGGCAACGCCCCATGCAAAATTCTCTGGAAACATCTTGGTTCCTCCTTTTATTATTATTTTATATATATATATATTAGTATTACTTATAAATAACCTTAAAAAAGGGTACAAAAATAGCCGCAAACGCAATTCAAGCGCCAGTATGCATCCATTTACTGGCATAAGATTTGTCTGCACTTGAATGCCATTTGCGGCAAACTATATCATTCAGGCGATAATCAACGACAATAGATAAAATGGCGCTGCATTTTCCGCTCCATCATTCAGAACCTCTATCTCCAAACGATGGTTCACCCGCTCTCCGTGATGAAGAACCGGCTCCAGGTAAAGGCAATCTCCCCAGTCCTCTTGAAAGTTTCCATCTAATATATGTACATTTTCTTCACCGCCGTCTAAAACCAATCTCGCCCGCAAGGCAGGCTTTGCTATGGTTTTCCGGTACTGAACGGCAATGCAGGACGCCGTAACTTCAAATATAATTTTCTCACCTGCCCTTTTTCCAATCCAACCATTCCTGAAAATATCCAGATGGCCCTTTTTCTCCTCCGTGTCTGCCCGGAACCCTAGAAGCTCCGGCGATATTTCACGGATTGTCAGCCGCTTCGCCTGCTCATAAGCATTCTTTGTCATAGGCTCTGGAAACCGCGCTTCTGTTTCCTGTTCGTCCATCTCTGCCCGAACCTGTTCTAAAAATCCAATCAGCTCTTTGGCCAGCAGCTCATGCCCTTTATCATTGGGATGCAAGCCATCCTGGGTCAGCTCTTCTCTCGTATACATGCCAGATTTCATCTTCTGGTACAGGGTATCCTTTATGCTCACATGGGGCACATGGTACCAGTCCCCTACGGCATTGTGAAACTTCTGGGCATTTTCACCGGTGTCATAAAAGACATTATTCAAAAGAAGAACCGCCGGTTCAGACTTCCAGGTCAGGATTTTCCTCAGCAGGCCCTCATAGGTTTCCTGAAAAAATGTATCCGCCCCATCATTCACACTGAAATCCACCACCACCAGATCCGGCTGATACATCAGCATATCTGTGATTACCCTGGAAATCCCAAAATGGGATGTGGTTCCGCCGATTCCTCCATTTACATAATGAAACTTCGCTTCTGGAAACGTCCTCTCCCACCATTGGAACACACGGTATTCACTGTGATTGGAAATGCCATATAGCCGATATCATCTGCATTGTCGCCTGCCTGCTGCATCTGTATGACAGACCATGATCCAAGAGCCATACAGCCAATTTCGCCTTTATTTATCATACCTTTGCTGCCTTCCCAGTCAGTGGTAGTGGAATCTTCTTCGGTAAGCCCTCTTTTTACCGCTTCATACAATGTATTGTACACAGCATACGGGCCGGTTCCATCTCCTCTGTCTGAGAAAGGATTCTGCCCCTTTGTAAGGCCATTGTTAGCGAAATCCGCATCTCCTGTAGCGCCGCCGTCAATGTATGCGTCCCATGCCGTCATCGTCCAGCCTGCCGCAAAATTGGTATACAGCGGAATAGCATCTGTCTTATCCTTAATCTGCTGCAGCGTATTCAGAAACTCATCCGGCGTCTTTGAAAGGTCCTTAATTCCTGCCTTTTTAAACACTGCTCTGTTGTATACAATTCCCTGAACATTGGCCATGGAAGGAATGCCGTATACATTATCCTGATATGCGTAATTATTCAGCATATTCTCTTCATAGCTCCCGGCAAGGGTCTTTTTGTCTCCCAATTTTGTAAAATAATTTCCTAATTCATCCTTATCAACAGTCATTGGAACCATGCAGATATCACCCCAGTCGCCGGTGGTAAGGCGTGTCTGCATATCATCTGCATAATTTGTGATTCCTTCATATTCGATATTGATTTTCGGATATAATTTCTGAAACTCTTCTATGTAGCCTTTGAATGTAGTGTCTACGGCATCCGTTTTGTGAGTCAGGAACTTTAGGTTTGCCTCAATGTCCGTGTAATCCTCTCCCAGTTTAATCTGGTCAATGGTCACATCCATTGCCTGCCCATCCTCTTTCTTCTCCTGCTCCTTGTTTCCGCATGCGGATAATGGCATTGCCATAACCGCTGCAAGTGAAGCTGCAAGTACTCTCTTCAAAGTTTTCTTTTTCATAGTTTCTCTCCTTTTTCTTTTTTATTTTAAGGCCATGACACCTTAATGGACATATTTTGGCTTTGGAACTTCACACTGCTTTTTATTCCATTTCCAGCAGTTTATTTTATCTTAATTCAATTTGTTAATATTTTAAGTTTTTAATATTAATTTAACTATAATTAAATTAATATACTTGTTAATACTTACTTCTGTATTATGTATTTTTTCGTTATTAACGCTAATTTTATGCTTTTATTTTTGTGCATTATATATAATTATTTCTCTAATTTAATTAATTTATAAACTTATAACGGATTAATAAATTAATTAAATTACATTTATTTTAATTTTTTGCATAAAAAAAGAGCAATCTTAATTGCTCTTAAACCGAAAATGACATGCATTCCCCATGACTCTATTCTTCTGTTTTTGATCTTACCGTTTTCTTTTCCACAATTTTTCCGGTTACAATCTGAACGCCCTGCACATAATCTTTATGTTCTATTTTCTTGATCAGGGACTTCACGCATATCTCTGCCATCCGCTCCATGTCAACGCTGTAAGTGGTAATCCTTTCCTCTCTCTCTGTGCTTCCCGGCAGAAAATCATCGAACCCCACAACCGACACATCTTCCGGCACCGAATAGCCAAGCTCCTCCAAATCCTGAATCAAAGTATAGGCCGACAGATCGCAATTGCATACATAGGCGTCCATTTCAATTTTTCTGGTCAGTATCTTGTCATAAATCTTCCCGTATTTGCTGCGGTCTGATATCTCCCATCCATTTTCAAAGGTTATATTATTTTCCCTTAAGGCTTTTCTGTAGCCCCAGAACCGGTCTGCAATGCTGTTTGTGGCGTCTACATTCCCGATAAACCCTATTTTCCTGTGCCCATGCCGGATCAGATAATCCGTAAGAAGGTAGGTTCCGTAATACCCATCGGAAATTACTGTGTCAAATGCAATGGACGGCATGTAAGTGTCAAGGAAAAAAACCGGCAGCTCTGTCTGGCTGACGATCCTTTCAATATATTTCTCCCCTAACTGCCCCATCAGAATCAGTCCGTCCACCTTACTGTCCTGCAGCACCTTAGGACTATTGCTTTCTTCTTCATCTTTCTTGGAAAGCAGTTCCAAAATGCCGTAATACCTGTTGTCATATAACGCCCTGACCACTTTCGCATACAACTGCCCGTAAAAGGAAAGGGAATATCCATAATAATGCTCCGGCACAATCACGCCGATATTTCCTGTTTTGCCAGCCGCCCCTTTCCCCGACTGGCTGGGGATATATCCCATCTGCTCCGCAACCTGTTTGATCCTCATCCTAAGCTCATCACTGACTCCCGGCTTTCCTGACAACGCTTTGGAAACTGCAACATTGCTTACCCCAACTCTTGCCGCAATATCTGCTAATGTTACATCCTTAGCCATAGATATCCTCCATCTGATTTATAAACCTGTATTTATTTAATCTTTTTCTGATTAATTTTTAATATACAAAAAATTTATGTTTCTGTCAAGCATGCCAGGCTGGTATTTCTCTGCATATGTAACAGTTCAGTCTTCGCCTTCACTGTTACCGAATCCAGCCCATTTAAAGTTTGCTTTCAGCAAAGGGCTGGATTCCTGGCTGAATCTACACATTCTCGCGGACTTTGCAGCAAGTGCAAAGTCCTGGTCTGAACTGTTACCTGCATATCCTTCTATCTCTGCTCCTTTGGCCCGCAAAAAATCGCAGACTGCAAAACAGCCTGCGATTTTTTCTTTTTTATTCCAGAAACGCAAAGGGCTCCTCCCTTTCCATATGAAGAAACTGCATCAGCAAATACGCGCAGCGCAAAGACACTTTCTCACGTTCCAGAATTCGCTCCGCCTCCTGTTTATCTGCCAGAATCACAGCAATATCCTCACTGTCCTCCCTCAAACTTCCGTCTATGTTCCCGGACGCATATCCAAACACCGCGCTTCCTGTCTCATCCGTAAATCCCGGACCAAAAAAGAACGGCCGCCGAAACATCTCTTTCCCGCCCCGGTATGCTTCAAAGTCCAGTCCGGTTTCCTCCTTCATTTCCCGAACCGCCGCTTCTTCCGGGGTTTCGCCGCCATCCACCAATCCCGCCGGCAGTTCGTAAAGATAGTCTCCAACCGGATAACGGTATTGGCGGATCAGGACAATTTTCTCTGTGTCCTCCCGCCAGAGCGGATAAATGACAATTCCTTCCGGATTCAGCCCGCCGGTTTTGATTTTCAGCTTTTCTTCCGGATTGCGGCTGACAAAATAATATGGAAAGGGCTGCCCGCTATGAGTCAGGGCATCCATATGGTATACATCCCCACGATATACTCATCTGCTTTCCGGCATTTCATCCCCACGATATACTCACCTGCTTTCTGGCATTTCATCCCCACGATATACTCATCTGCTTTCCGGCATTTCATCCCCATAGGAAAATTTCAACAAATCCTCTTTTAAATGTTCCAGTTTCTTTTCCGCGTCCGCAAGGGAATTTCCCTTCACGCCGAACTAAAATTTAATCTTAGGCTCCGTGCCGGAAGGCCGTACACAGCACCACGCATCCTCGCTTAATTCATAATAAAGGACATTTAGGAAGCCCGGTGGCTGCCACTTCTCCTCTATCTCTTTCCGCATTTGCGGATGGAATGCCAGCGCTCCTTCTCCTTTGTACGAAACTGACAAAAATCATACGGGAAATTTGTTTACTAATAACAATTGCATTTCACAGCCAGGAATGCTATACTGACCTCAGTAAATATAAGATGATTGGCCAAGAATGTTACTGTTTACAGGCATGACTAGGCATATTCTAAACACAATGTTTTGAATATGGCTGGTTTTTTTTCGTTACAGAAGGGAGGGATTGCTATTTACTCTTTTGATAAGCGTTTAAATAATAACACGGTAAGCGCACATGACAGCGAGGGAAAGGAGGTAATCCTGAAAGGGAAAGGAATTGCTTTTCTAAACAACGGAGAAATTGAGGAAAGCAAAATCGAAAAAGTATTTGTATTTTCTGACAAGAAAAATCTTCACAGTTATTTTTCTCTTTTAGACAAAATCCCCTATGAGTATGTCGAAACTGCGGAACTGATTATTTCTTACTCTCAGAAAATGCTTCATAAAGATCTGGATGAGCATATTTATGTAACCATAACAGATCATCTGCATTACGCCATACAGCGTTTGAAAGAAAATATTGCAATCAAAAACCCTCTGATTTGGGAAATACAGAGATTTTATCCTACTGAGTACCAGATTGGACTTGCCTCCCTGGACATTGTGGAAGAAAAACTGGGCGTACATTTCGGCCCGGATGAGGCTGCCTCCATTGCACTGCACATTATCGACGCAGAACTGAATGTCAATCTTGACCAGACTATGAAAATGACGCAGGCCATGCAGGATATTCTGAACATTATCAAATACTATTTTAAAATCACCTTTGATGAGGAAAGCCTGGAATACAACCGGCTGACAACCCATTTAAAGTATTTTGTCCAAAGAGCCATGAAATCCGAATATGTGCAGGATACCGACTCCGAACTCTATGAACTCATTAAGAAAAAGTATCCAAAAGTCCATAACTGCACCAACCGGATTGCCTCCTATATGGAGAGCCAGCTTCATTATCAGGTAACCGACAGCGAAAAAATGTATCTGACCGTCCACATACAGTCCTTACTAAATAAATAACAAAGGAGAAAATCCATATGAATTATGAAAAACTGGCCGACAGCATCGTCAAATACGTCGGCGGCGTAAAAAATATAGAAAGCCTCACCCATTGCATTACCAGACTGAGATTTCAGCTTGCCGATGAAAGCAAAGCATCTGACGAAGCGTTAAAGCAGCTGGAAGGCGTGGCTTCTGTGGTCCATTCGGCAGGACAGTATCAGGTAGTGATTGGAAACAGCGTTGTAAAGGTATATGACGCAATTTGTGAAAAATATCATCTCGGCAAAACAAATGTTTCCGCCTCAAAAGAAAAAAGAAGCATCAAAGACCGTTTTATGAAGCTGATTTCAGGGATTATGATGCCGTCTTTATCCGTTCTGTGCGCATGCGGAATGTTAAAGGGATTAAATGCCGTCTTTACCTATTTTGGATGGTACTCTGACGCCTCCGGCATTTATATCCTGTTAAATGCAATTGGAGATTCCATCTTCTATTTCTTTCCAATTGTAATCGGCTATAATATGGCAAAGACAATCGACATGAAAAACCCATATTTGGGGCTTCTTATAGGCGCATCCATCTGCTACCCCACTCTCAACGGCATGGATGTTGAATTGTTCGGCAAAGTTATCAACGCAACTTATTCCTCAACGGTGCTGCCTGTCATATTGATGGTGGCATTGGCAAAACCTCTGGAAACATTTTTTAACAAAGTAATTCCAGAACTTGTCAGCAACTTTCTGACGCCCATGTTTGTTATGATTATTACCGTAGTTCTGGGATTTACAACCATCGGCCCAATTGCAAATGCCGCGTCTGCAGGAATGTCCGATATGATTTTAGCGGTATTTGGCCTAAGCCCCATCCTGTGCGGCCTGATCACAGGCGCTTTATGGCAGGTGATGATTGTTTTTGGAATACAGATCGTTTTAGTAGTGGTTGCAATCACCAATATTATGGCAGGCGTGCCTGACCCTATTTTACCATTTACTACATTTGTTGCTTTCTCGACCACCGGAAGCGTAATTGCCATCTGGCTGAAGACAAAAGATAAAAACCTGAAAAAAACAGCGTTTCCGGCATGGATTTCCGGAATCTTCGGCATTACGGAGCCGGCAATCTACGGTATTTTGCTGCCCCGCACAAAACAGTTTGTCATTACCTGCATCAACGGCGGCATTTCCGGCATGATCGTTGCATTCTTCAATATGCGGTATTATACCATGGCCGGCATGGGCATTTTCGAAATTCCCGCACTGCTGAATCCGGAAAACCCCAAAGAATCCTTTATTCAGTGTGCTATTGCAACTGCTGTTTCTTTCGCCTTGGGCTTTGTCGTTTCCTACCTCACTTATAAAGAACAGGAAATATCAGAAACCGCTGTCCGGCTTGTTTCTCCGGTAAAAGGCGAGGTGCTCCCGCTGGAAAAAATTTCTGACGCCGCTTTTTCCTCCGGAAGCCTGGGAAAAGGATTTGGAGTCATTCCAAAAGAGGGAAAAATATATGCGCCATTTGACGGAAAAGTTGAATGCCTGTTTCCTACAAAGCATGCCCTTGGCCTTATCTCCGACACCGGTACGGAACTGCTCATCCATGTGGGGATTGATACCGTGCAGCTGGAAGGAAAATATTATGAGTGCAGCATCCATCAGGGCGATTCCTTTCAAAAAGGCGACTGCCTGCTGACATTTGATCTGGAAGGCATCAGCAAAGAGGGGTATTCCATTGAAACGCCGGTTATCATCACCAATACAGAAAACTATCAAACCATAGAACTTGAAAGCAAAAAATTTGTAAATGCAGGCGAAAGCATTATCCAACTGTCATAGGAGAAGAGAATATGTTTCCAGATAATTTTTTATGGGGCGGGGCAACCGCAGCTAACCAGATCGAAGGCGGCTATTTGGAAGGTGGGAAAGGAGACTGCATCTCTGACCACCTGACCGGCGGCTCCAAAGACGTAAAAAGGCGTTTCACTCCCGTCATTGAAAAAGACGCCTTTTATCCCAGCCGGGAAGGAGTGGATTTTTATCACCATTATAAAGAAGATATTAAATACTGCGGGGAAATGGGTTTTAAAGTATTTAGAATGTCCATTTGCTGGGCAAGGATTTTTCCTACCGGCCTGGAAGAATGCGCCAATGAAGAGGGCCTGAAATTTTACGATGACGTCTTTGACGAATGCCGTAAATACGGCATTCAGCCGCTGGTTACGCTCTGCCACTTTGACATGCCGTATCTTTTATTTGAAAAATATCAGGGCTTTACAGACAGAACCGTCATCGACTGCTTTGTGAAATATGCAAAGACTGTTTTTGAACGATACCGGCATAAAGTGAAATACTGGCTTACCTTTAATGAAATCAACTTCGGATGCATTCCCATGGGAAATCTTGAGGTTCTGGGCATCTATCATCCGAAAACAACGGATTACACCCAGCCATATGACGTTCCCGCTCAGCGGTACCAGGCCCTGCATCATGTTTTCTTGGCCAGCGCCATGGCCGTGGCGGAAGGGCATAGAATCAATCCGGATTTTAAAATCGGATGTATGATCGCCCATGTAACGCTCTATCCATACTGCTGCGCCCCCGACGACGTGCTGCTTGCCCAGGAGATGGATCACAGATTCAACGACTTTTGCGGAGATGTGCAGGTAAAAGGCGAATACCCTTACTATATGGAAAATTATTTTAAGCAGAACAACATTCTGATTACAAAGGAACCGAAAGACGATGAACTACTAAAAAAGGGCTGCGTGGACTTTTATTCCTTTTCCTATTATATGTCAAACTGCGTATCCTCCCGGGAGAACCTGGAAACTTCCATGGGAAATTTATTAAACGGCGTGAAGAATCCTTATCTGGAAAGCAGCCAGTGGGGCTGGCAGATAGATCCAAAGGGGCTCCGTTACACCCTTCACAAGCTCTATGACCGCTATCATATCCCGCTTATGATTGTAGAGAACGGCCTGGGCGCGGCAGATGTTTTAGAGGAAGACGGTTCCATACACGATAAATACCGCATTGACTATCTGAAAAAGCATATTCTTGAGATCGGACAGGCTCTGGAAGAGGGGGTCGATGTTATGGGCTATACCATGTGGTCGCCCATTGACATTGTATCCTCCAGTACCGGAGAACTGAAAAAAAGATATGGCTTAATTTATGTGGATCGTGATGATGAGGGACATGGGGATTATTCCCGCTATAAAAAAGATTCTTTCTATTGGTACAAAAGCGTCATAGCATCCGGCGGGGTTGAGCCTCCTTTGGTTCCGTAGAAGAAAGGCGAAAAAGAAAGGCGGAAAACATCTGGAAGAAACGCAGGCCGCATGCTATAATTATACTAAACGTCGAGAAACTGACGCTTAGTATAACAATATGCACACAGCCGCACAACGGAAAATTGCCGCTTTGCGGCGTGCGGCTGGCGCAACTGCACGGCAAATCTTTTTGCCGTGCAGTATACTTCAGACAGAATGGCAAAACAGAAAGGAGCGCAGGAGTATGGGAATATTTTTAAACAGCAAAGCTCCCTACGAGGCATATAAAAAAATGACACAGAATCCTTATTTTGTTGATAAATCTCTGCTGCTGACAGACTTAATCCCTTCTTTCGGCAGTGTAAACTGTTATTGCTGCATCACCAGACCCCGCCGCTTTGGGAAAACAGTCATGGCGAATATGATTGGCGCCTTTTTTGGAAAAACCCACAAATCAGACTGTATCTTCCAGCGTCTTGCTGTTTCAGAACATCATGTATTCCATACTCACCGGAACAGATATGATGTTATCTATATTGATTTCAGCAGGGCGCCAAAAGGCTGCAGCAGCTATGCACAGTATATACGGCGTATTGAAAACGGACTTGTCAGGGACTTGCTGAACGCCTGTACAGACTGCGGCGTCAGTGCGGATGATTCCCCCTGGGATGCCCTGCAGAAAATCTATGAGGAAAAAGAGCATAAATTTCTGTTTGTATTGGATGAATGGGACGCGGCCTTCCACATGCCCTTTGTCTCCGCCGAAAATCAGAAAGAGTATCTCCTGTTTTTAAAATGGCTCCTCAAGGATCAGCCTTATGTAGAATTTGCATATATGACAGGTGTGCTGCCAATCGCCAAATATTCCAGCGGTTCTGAACTGAATATGTTTGTGGAATATGATATGGCAACCTCAGAGAAATTCAGCGAATATTTCGGTTTTTCTGATACGGAAGTAGATGACCTCTATGAAATCTACAAGAAAAACACGGCGTTCCCTAAATTCACCCGCCAGGAACTCCGTATCTGGTATGACGGTTACTATACCGCTGCCGGAATCCGGCTCTATAACCCACGCTCTGTTGTTTTGGCCCTGACAGACAATCAGCTTCGGAATTATTGGACCAGTTCCGGGCCCTATGATGAATTATTCTATTATATCAGGAACAATGTTGAAGATGTCAGGGACGACTTAATCCTAATGATTTCCGGAGAACGGGTTTCTGCGGACATTGGTCAATTTGCCGCTTCCTCTATGGAAATACATTCCAGAGAGCAGATTTACTCCGCTATGGTAGTTTATGGACTTCTGACTTATGAGAACGGAGAAATTGCGATCCCAAATAAAGAACTGATGGATAAATTTAATGAACTGCTGCTGACCAAAGATTCTCTGGGATACGTTTACCAGCTTGCCAGGAAATCAGAACAAATGCTTCAGGCAACCATAGCGGGCAATACAATGCAAATGGAAGAGATCCTAGAGTTTGCGCACAATACAGAATCTCCCATACTGTCATATAACAACGAAATTGAACTGTCAGCTATTGTAAACCTGTGCTACCTTTCCGCACGCAATAAATACCGGATAGAACGGGAAGATAAGGCTGGAAAAGGATTTGCAGATTTTATATTTTATCCTGATCGAAAAAATGAGGATTGTATCATTATTGAATTAAAGACAGACAGTACGCCAGAGGAGGCAATCGCTCAGATTAAAGAGAAAAACTATGCGCTCCGGTTTAAAGGAACCCTTGGAAAAGAAAGGCCGTATACCGGGCGGATACTGGCTGTAGGCATTAGCTACAGTAAGCAGACCAAAGAACATCGCTGCGGGATAGAGCTATTGGACTCCGCTGCCTCTCAATCCTGAAGAAGCTGTACGTATCACAACGCGAAAAAGCCAGCGCAAAGGTTCTTTCTGCCCTCCGCACTGGCTTTGCCGCTTCTTTTTCTCTCTCCTAACACATCTTATGCACCAGCTCTCTCATCATTCTGCTGTAGGCTCGGTTTCCATTCGATATTTATCCAGAATAATCTGCTGAATCGTCTCTCGGGTCTGCGAATTGATTGGATGTGCAATGTCCCTGTATTCACCGTCTGCCGCTTTCCTGCTGGGCATTGCGATGAACAGGCCCTTTTCACCTTCAATCACTTTAATGTCATGAACAACAAATTCTTCGTCAATGGTAATGGATACCACCGCCCTCATTTTACCTTCTTTCTCTACTTTTCTGATTCTCACATCTGTTATCTGCATAAATTCCCTGCCCCTTTCGTATGCCATTCAGCCCGAAAGCTAAATTACATATCTTTCGTTATGTTCGTATACTACTTTAATTCCATCGCCGCCGCTGAAGTAAGTATTGGCACGTAAGGTATCACGGCTTTCAACAATACAGTTTTCAATATGTGTGTTATCTCCAATATATACGTCATTCAATATAATGGAGTTCTTGATGACACAATTCTTGCCCACAAATGCTTTTTTAAATAAAATGGAATTCTCCACCTTGCTGTTAATAATACAGCCGCTGGAAATCAAGCTGTTGCGCACTTCTGAGCCTACATTATACTTGGCCGGCGGAAGATCATCCACTTTGGAATAGATTTTCGGCTCGTTGCTGAAGTACTTGCGCACTTCCGGCTTCAGGAAATCCATGTTGGTCCGGTAATATGATTCCACTGTGGCAATATTGCTCCAGTATTCCTCCATCTTATAACCGTAAATACGCTTCAGATTCTTATAGCGGATTAAAATATCCGTTACAAAATCATGCCTGTTCTCTTCTGCACAGCGTTCTAACATCTCAATTAACTGTCTTCTGCGGATAATATAAATTCCTGCAGAAATTGTATTGGACTGAGCCACCATGGGTTTTTCCTCAAATTCCACAATTCTGGAATCCTCGTTCATTCGGATTACTCCAAACCTGCTCACATCCTCTCCCATTGGCATGTCCTTGCAGACAATGGTAATATCCGCCTTCTTCTCAATATGGTATTCCAGAATCCGGTTGTAATCCATCTTATAAACACAGTCGCCCGCTGCAATAATCACATAGGGCTCATGGCTCTTCTTCAGGAAATCAATATTCCGGAACATGGCGTCTGCCGTTCCCCGGTACCACCAGGCATTGTCGGAAGTAACTGTGGGGTTGAATACATACAAGCCTCCCTGCTTTCTCCCGAAATCCCACCACTTGGAGGAACTCAAATGCTCATTCAGGCTTCTGGCATTATACTGGGTCAGCACTGCCACTTTCTGAATGTGGGAATTGCTCATATTGCTGAGAGCGAAATCAATGCACCGGTAACTTCCGCCGATGGGCATTGCTGCAATCGCCCTCTTATTGGAAAGCTCCTGCATCTTGCTGTTATTGCCGCCTGCTAAAATTATACCTAATGCCTTCATATTATGTCACCTGCCTTAATAATTGATTCCCCGCTTGCCAGAATGCCTTCTGGATAATCCCCTGCTTCCGTGACGCCGGATATGGCCGTATTCTTGCCTACCTTCACTCCGGACGGAATCACTGAATTCTCCCCGATGGTCACAAGCCCGAAAGAATAAACGCTTTCATTCAGCTTATTCGGGGCTTCCTCACCGATTCCCAGTTCCACGCGGTCGCCAATCTTTACATTCTCAGCAATGATTGACTTATTGATGGTAACGTTGTCCCCAATTCTGGTATTCTGCATAATAATGGAGTCCCGCACCACGGTATCCTTGCCTATAATTACGCCGGGCCCTATGACAGAACCATAGACCTTGCCGTAAATCCCGGCTCCCTCACCGATAATGCACCGCTCTGTGACTGCTTCCGCTGCAATATACTGAGGTTCTATCGCTTCGCTCTTGGTATAAATCTTCCAGTATTCTTCATACAGGTTAAATTCAGGAATCAAATCAATCAATTCCATATTTGCTTCCCAGTAAGAACCAAGAGTTCCCACATCCTTCCAATAACCGTTGTATTCATAAGCAAACAGCCGCCTGCTGTTCTCCCGGCAGTAAGGAATGATATGCTTTCCAAAATCACAATTACTCTGCTCTGACATGGTCACCAGCGCTTCCCGCAGCACGCTCCAGTTGAAAATATAAATACCCATGGATGCCAGATTGCTTCTGGGATTCTCCGGCTTCTCCTCAAATTCCAGAATCTGCTTATTCTCATCGGTAATTACAAGACCAAAACGGCTTGCCTCTTCCCAGGGCACCGGCATGGCCGCAATGGTAACATCAGCATTATTTTCTTTGTGGAAATCAAGCATTACCTCATAATTCATCTTGTAAATGTGATCTCCTGACAGAATCAGGACATATTCGGGATGGTAACTTTCAATATAATTCAGGTTCTGATAAATTGCATTGGCTGTCCCTGTGTACCATTCGCTGTTGTCACTCTTCTCATAAGGCGGCAGCACCGTCACCCCGCCGTGATTGCGGTCTAAATCCCACGGAATGCCAATCCCGATGTGAGTATTTAGCTGCAAAGGCTGATATTGTGTCAAAACGCCTACTGTATCTATCCCAGAATTCACGCAGTTGCTTAATGGAAAATCAATAATTCGATACTTACCGCCGAATGCAACCGCAGGCTTTGCCACTTTGGAAGTCAATACCCCAAGGCGACTTCCCTGTCCTCCTGCCAGAAGCATGGCAATCATTTCTTTACGAATCATGTCTCTCACCTCTCGTCAATTAATTTCTTGTTCCTTGTAGACCAATTATATCATAAAAGAATCTTTTAGTACACATATTTCACAATTTTTTTCGCAATTTTTAGATTTATTTGTCATTTCATACAATATTTTTTCCTTCTGTCCTGTTTTCAGCCATTATTTTTTCCGGCTTTCTTTTATTTTCAATTTGCAAAATACAGTATCTTGTTATAAAATGAAAGTAATAATCAATATAGAGTGGGCAGGTAATATGACATGTACAAAATTAATTTTGAAAAACCAATTCATCTTCATTTCATCGGCATCGGCGGCATCAGCATGAGTGGCCTTGCCGAGATTCTGCTGAAAGAAAATTTCCGTATTTCCGGCTCTGACGCAAGAGCTTCTGAACTGACTGATAAATTAACGGAATTAGGGGCTTCCATTGCTTTCGGGCAGCGGGCTTCCAATATTACCGATGACATCGACGCTGTGGTATACACGGCAGCCATCCATCCCGACAATCCGGAACTGAAAGCCGCATTGGACAAACAGATTCCAACCCTGACAAGGGCCGAGCTCTTAGGACAGATTATGGCGAACTATCGGGAATCCATCGCCGTTTCCGGCACCCACGGGAAAACCACCACAACCTCCATGATTACCCAGATTCTGTTACAGGCATGTACCGATCCCACCATTTCTGTGGGCGGCATTCTAAAGTCCATTGACGGCAATATCCGTGTGGGCAGCTCAGACTTCTTTTTGACGGAAGCCTGTGAATACACCAACAGCTTTCTGCACTTTTATCCGAAATATGCCCTGATATTAAATATAGAAGAAGATCATCTGGATTTTTTCAAGGACATTGACGACATCCGGCATTCTTTCCAGCGGTTTGCAGGCAATGTCTCTCCCGGCGGCACGCTGATTTTAAACGGTGAAATCGAACGCTTCCAGGAAATCACAGAAGGCCTTTCATGCAGAATCTTAACCTACGGCATGTCAGGTTCTAATTCATATTATGCAGACAACATTACTTTTAACACACAAGGCTGTGCAAACTTTACATTAATGCACGAAGGTTCGACCATAGGAGACATCAGCCTGAACGTTCCGGGCATCCACAATGTCAGCAACGCCCTGGCTTCCTGCGCCCTCGCGCTGGAAATGAACCTGGCATTTGAACACATTCAGCAGGCTCTGGCAGAATTTGAAGGACCCAACCGGCGGTTTGAGCATAAAGGCGATTTGGGCGGCATTGCCGTGATTGACGATTATGCCCATCACCCGGCGGAAATCACGGCAACTTTAACTGCAGCCAGAAATTGCGGAACACACCGGATTGTCTGTGTGTTCCAGCCCCACACTTATACCCGCACCAAAGCGTTCCTGGACGAATTTGCCGAAGCCCTCTCTCTGGCAGATGTAATTGTGCTTGCAGATATTTATGCAGCCCGTGAAACAGACACTTTAGGGATCAGTTCCAGAGATCTGCAGAAAAAACTACAAAATTCCGGGTGCGAATGCTATTATTTTCCATCTTTTGACGAAATTGAAAATTTTTTATTAAATAAATGTATGAACGGTGATTTGTTGATAACTATGGGCGCCGGAGACATTGTGCAAGTAGGGGAACGCCTTCTTGGAAGATAGTTATCCACGTTATCCACATTCAAATGGGGAAAACTTTCCATTTTGGATGTGGATTTTTATGTTTACATAAGATATTTTTTCCCACAGACAGAATTTCCTGTTTTTTTCCGATTTTATCGGACGCCTGGATGTTTCCATAAGATTTCCGGAACCTTTTATCCACATTATCCACCCTTTCCACATTCCCCTGATCCCTTGATTTTACTGGATTTTCAGGAAAAATTTTGCTTCTCAATTTGATTTTTATGTGCTATACTTTAATCCACATTAAGAGTTGCTGTGAGAACTTTCGCAGCACGGACGACTTTGCGGCCCGCCGGCCGGCAGGCTGCGCAGGATGCAAGTTCACTGAAAAGACATTTCACTGGAGGATATTATGGCAGACATTACATTACACAAAGACAACGGAAATTCTACAACAGAAATTCCCAACCGCTTTATTGACGAATACATGACGAATGCCAACGGAGAATTTGTCAAGATATACTTATATCTTCTCCGCTGTATGAATTCCCCGGACTGCAGTTTTTCTATTTCCCGGACTGCAGACAGGTTTGATCATACAGAAAAAGACATCCAGCGGGCCTTAAAATATTGGGAAAAAATGAACCTGTTAAAGTTGGAATATAATGAGGACAAGTCCATCTGCGGCATCTATTTCCTGGAATCCGATGCAGCTTCCCCGAAAGACGATACCGTTCCTCTGAAAAAGGCAGAGTTTGCGGCCTCACCTGCCAGACAGAAATCAAAGGCTTCCGAAAAGCCCGTCTACACTGCCGGCGACATGGCCGCCTTTAAGGAGAAGGAAGAGGTGCGGGAACTGTTATTCGTAGCGGAAAGCTATCTGGGCAGGCCCCTGACTTCCACAGACGTCCAGACCCTGCTCTACTGGTACGACGGCCTGGGCCTTTGCGCAGACCTGATTGTTTACCTTATGGAATACTGCATTGCAGGAGGCCATTCCAGCCTGCACTATATGGAAAAGGTTGCCATTAACTGGAAAGAAGCCGGCATTGAGACAGTGGAACAGGCCAAACGCAGCGTAAATACCCACAGCAAGCTTCACTATGCTGTAATGAAGGCTCTGGGAATTCACGGGCGCAGCCTGATTCCTGCAGAGGCCGCTTACATAGAAAAATGGAGTAAAGAGCTGGGATTTGGGCAGGATATGATTACCGAGGCATGCAGCCGCACGATTCTTACCATCCATCAGCCCAACTTTGAGTACGCCGATCGAATCCTTGTGAACTGGAAAAAGCAGAACATCCGGACATCTGCTGACATCCGGAAAGCAGATGAATCCTTTCAGGCCGCAAAGACCGCTGAAAAAGCCGTCAGGCCTGCGGCTGTGCGTTCAGCCGCAGCAAACCGCTTCAACAGCTTTCCTCAGCGCACCTACAATCTGGATCAGCTGAACCAACTGGAAGCGGAATTATTAAACAGCGCACACTAAAACATACCTGGTGTACTGTCTGTATTATATTTGGCGAATAAACAAGGAGATTTGGCTGCATATCATACAGACAGTGCACGGAGGAGGGAGGCATCCATGGCTTTAAGCAATACCCAGTACAATACCTTAATCCGAAGCTATGAGGCAAAGCAGCTTGAGAACCGCCATATTGTAATGGAACGGAAAAACGACCTTTATCAACAGTTTCCCCGGCTTACGGAGATTGATGAGACCATCTCCTCTGTCTCTGTCGCACAGGCCAAACGGCTGGTGGACGGGGATAACAACGCCCTTCGCCGGTTAAAGGAAATCCTCTCCGCGCTGACGGCTGAGAAAAAGCAGATTTTAACCAGCCATGGATACCCTGAGGATTATTTCGAACCCCCTTATCGCTGTCCGGACTGCAAAGACACCGGTTATATCGGCAGGGAAAAATGCCATTGCTTCAAACAGGCTGCCATTGATCTGGTCTATACCCAGTCTAATCTGAGGCAGACCTTGGAGCAGGAGAACTTTCAGAATTTCTCCTTTGATTACTATTCCGATTCTCTGAAGAATCCTTCCACCGGATTAACCAGCCTTGCAACTGCGAAGCAGGCGGTTTCTCTCTGTATGGATTTCGTAGGTACATTTGATGCAGAATTTAAAAATTTGTTTCTTTACGGCGATACAGGCACCGGCAAAACCTACCTTTCCAATTGTGTGGCAAAGGAACTTCTGGACTCCGGGCACTCAGTAATCTATTTTACTGCCTCTTCTCTTTTTCATATTTTTGAAAAAAACATTTTTGGAAAAGAAAAGGATTTCAGCGAAGACTATCAGAATATTTTTGACTGCGACTTATTGATTATAGATGATCTGGGTACGGAACTTTCCAATTCCTTTACTACCTCCCAGCTCTTCCTTTGTCTGAATGAACGTATCCTGCGGCGGAAATCTACGATTATTTCCACCAATTTAAGCCTGGGCCAGTTAGTGGATACATACTCTGAACGTACGTTTTCCAGGATATCCAGCAATTATACGATGATTAAACTGTTTGGAAACGACATCAGAATTCAGAAAAAATTAGGACTTATCAATGAAACTGCAACAAGCAAACACTTTTAACTTATATTTATGGAGGACATTCTAATGCAGCGTAACGAAAGAAATTATGAAACAATTCCTGCCGGCGCTTTGGGTGTAATTGCACTGGAAAGCTGCCGGCCGCTGGGAGAAATGGTAGACAAATACCTGGTACAGTTCCGTGCAGAACGGCAGCATGAACATGAGAATGACATTGCTTTCCGGGGATACCAGAGAGACACCTACCTGATGGACTGCTATACCCCCCGCTTCGGCACCGGAGAGGCCAAGGGCAGCATCAAACATTCTGTCCGGGGCTATGACCTGTTCCTGATGGTGGATGTTACCAACTACAGCATGACCTACACCGTTTGCGGCCACGAAAACCATATGTCTCCTGACGATCACTATCAGGATTTGAAGCGTATTGTAGCCGCAGCAGGAGGAAAAGCCAGAAGAATTACCGTCATTATGCCTTTCCTCTATGAGAGCCGCCAGCACAAACGCACCGGCCGTGAATCCTTAGACTGCGCCATTGCGTTGCAGGAACTGGTGAACATGGGCGTGGACAATATTATCACCTTCGACGCCCATGACCCCCGTGTGCAGAATGCTATTCCGCTCCATGGCTTTGAGACGGTGCAGCCTGCCTACCAGTTTATCAAAAGCATCCTGCGGGAAACCCCGGATTTACAGATTGACAGCGATCATATGATGGTTATCAGCCCGGATGAGGGCGGCACCAACCGCGCCGTTTATTTTGCAAATGTTCTGGGACTGGATATGGGAATGTTCTACAAACGCCGGGATTACAGCAAAATCGTAGACGGCCGCAATCCTATTGTTGCGCATGAATTCCTGGGCTCTTCCGTAGCCGGCAAGGATGTGTTCATCATTGACGATATGATTTCCTCCGGAGACAGCATGATCGATGTGGCTACGGAGCTGAAAAAGAGACAGGCCAGCCGTATTTTTGTAATTGCTACATTCGGGCTGTTTACCAACGGCCTGGAAAAATTTGACAGGGCTGTAAACGAAGGCATTATTTACAAAGTGGTGACCACCAACCTTACTTACCAGACACCGGAGCTGTTGCACAGAGATTATTACATTGACTGCGATATGAGTAAATATATTGCATATATCATTGATACGTTAAACCATGACACTTCCATCAGTGATCTGCTGGATCCCTATGAGAGAATTGAAGGACTGGTGAAACGGTATAAGGCAGGGGAAAAGATGAAATAAACTTCCCCTGCCAAAAAGGGACTGCCGGAGTGATTCTGTGACTGTTTTATACTCACGAGCATACTTATTTGCGAAATCATTTGCCGCAAGATTTTTCCTCAAAGCTGTGAAAAATCTTGCGGCAAATGATTTCGCTCACGGGTATAACATCACAATCCTATATTGTATAGGAATCCCATTTTCCGGCAGTCCATTTTTCATATTCTCTTACCTTTTTTCACCCACGATCCTGTAATAGGCCCTGGCTGTAATTCCAAATACAATTCCGTAAATCACTGCAAAAATCCCAACCACACTTACAGTACAAACCGCAAACAGCCCCGGATTCTTCATATTAAACATCAACAGCAGCCGATTCATCATGGGAAATGCCATGATAAGGTGCACACACGCCATCACCAGAGGGAGGAAAAATACTTTCAATATCTGGCTGTGTATGGAAGCTTTTACTTCTCTTGGGCTCATACCCACCTTCTGCATAATTTCAAACCGCTCTTTATCTTCATAGCCTTCGGAAATCTGCTTGTAGTAAATAATCAGCACCGTCGCCATCAGGAATACAAATCCTAAGAATATGCCTAAAAATAGAAAGCCGCCGCAGAAAATCATAAATCCTTCTCTCTGCTCTTCCTTCACATCGATCCTCACGCTGAGATGCTCTTCCTCGGCCCTGCCCTGATTATAGGCTTCGATCAATTCTCCCAGACGGCCGGCACAATCTTCCTGCTGTTCGCTTGTTCCTGAAATATCTGCATACATACGGTAATCTTTGCTGCTCGCTCTGTTGTCATAGACTTCCTTCTGCATTTCATTCAGTTCTTCCAGAATCTGCGCATCCTTTACCACCACAAAATACCCGTCATAAATCACATTGCTGTCTAAGCCCTCCATATCAAAATCCTTCAGACGCTCTTTGATGCGGAAATTCCTTCCGTTGATGCTGTAAGCCTGATCATCCTCATCTCCCTGTCTGACGCTGACCAATATTTCATCTTCTGCCAGCTCTTTCTGCTGATTTTCCAGACGGTTATATTCTTCCAGAGTAATCAGCTCTAAAACGCTGATTTTTCCCTCCAGAGTTACCGCCCCCTGATTCTCAATCCGCATATTTTCTCCGGATTTCCATACAGCGACAGACAGTGATGTATATTCTACCGAGTCCTCCACTGTCAGGCCGGTTTCCTTCACCGCCTGCTGAAACATACCGTTTAAGGCTGCCTTTTCCTCTTCAGACATATTTCCATATCCCGTAAGGGCAAAATCCTTGGGATACCGGTTATTGATGATATCCCCCACCCCTGCATACAAAGCCACTGTGCCTGACACCATCACCAATACCATAGTGCTCAAAATACAGATGTTTGCAAGACCCACTGCATTCTGTTTCATGCGGTAAATCATGCCGGATACAGAAATAAAATGTTTGGTGCGGTAAAAATATTTTTTATTTTTCCGCATCATCTTCAGAACTGCAATGCTGCCTGCAGTAAACAGACAATAGGTGCCAATCACTACCAGAATCACCGCCACAAAAAACAGCAGCAATGCATCCACCGGATTCTCTGTTACAATGGCAATCCAGTAGCCAAACCCCAAAGCAGCTATGCCGAAAACTGCCAGAATCCACCGGGTTCTGGGCTCTCTTTCCCCCTGATTTGCACTGTGAAGCAATTCAATTGCATTGGCCTTCTGCACCTGGAACAAATTATAAACCAGCGTCATTCCAAACACAACGGCAAAGCAGACTGCTACATTTGCAATTCCCATGCCGGAAACAGTGAATCCAAAAGGCACATCCAAACCGGTGATGCGAAGCAGTACCAGAACCACCAGTTTATAGAGAAGGATTCCGCCTGCCAGCCCCCCTGCAATGCCTAAAAATCCCACCATGCAGGTCTCCCAGAACATCATTTTTCCAATATGCTTTTTCTCCATTCCCAGTATATGGAACAGGCCGAACTCCTTTTTCCGACGTTTCATCAAAAAACTGTTGGTGTAGAATAAAAAGATCACTGCAAAAATCATGATTACTCCGCATCCAAGGCCCATAATCATCTTCAAGTCTCTGCCGCCAGGCATTTTCTCAATTCCCTCATCTCCGGTCAGGGCCACCATAATATAATACATGGCCCCAATACCTACGGCGGCAAGGATGTAGGGCAGATACAGCCTGCCATTTTTCCTTAAATTCCCAAAGGCAAGTTTTCCATAGAAAAAATTATTCATGTTTTCCACCCCCTGTCGTGATGACCGTAAGTGTGTCGGAAATTTTCTGGTACATTTCCTCATTGGTGCTGCTTCCTTTGTAAATCTGATGGAACACCTGGCCGTCCTTAATAAATAATACCCGTTTAGCACGGCTGGCCGCCTGTGTGGAATGGGTTACCATCAAAATGGTCTGGCCCGCCCCGTTGATTTCCTGGAACTGAGACAGAAGGCTCTCCGCCGCCTTGGAATCCAACGCCCCGGTAGGCTCATCCGCCAGAATCAGCTGAGGGTTGGTAATCAATGCCCGCGCCACTGCCGCACGCTGTTTCTGACCGCCGGAAACCTCATAAGGATACTTTCCAAGAATTGCCTTAATTCCCAGATTCTCTGCAATGGGCATCAGGCGCACCCGCATTTCATTGTAGTTCTTCCCTGCCAGCACCAACGGAAGGAAAATATTGTCCTGAATATTGAAGTTATCCAACAGATTAAAATCCTGAAATACGAAACCCAGGTTTTCTCTCCGGAAGGCCGACACTTCCGAATCCCGCAGTGTGGAAAGGTTCTTGCCGTTTAACATTACAAGCCCTGAGGTGGCTTTATCCAGAGCCGCCAGAATATTTAACAGGGTGGTTTTGCCGGAACCGGATTCTCCCATAATTGCCACGTATTCTCCTTTTTCTACGGAAAAGTTCACATCCGTCAATGCCTGCACCTGGTTCCCTCCGAATCTGGTGGTATATATTTTCTTTACATTGTTTACTTCTAAGATTGCCATAATCGTCCTCCTTATTTTCTGTTTTTCTGAATTACAGTATACAGGAAGAAGAGAAAGTATACCTTAGTTTTGGCTTACATTTTTCAGGGGATTCCTTACGGTTTTGTAAGGATACGGAAAAATGTGACGGCTGCTTTTTCACCGTAACAGTTCAGCCCAGGACTTTGCGCTTGCTGCAAAGTCCGTGAGAATGTGTAGATTGAGCCAGGAATCCAGCCCTTTGCTGAAAGCAAACTTTAAACGGGCCGAATTCGGTAACAGTGAAGGCGAAGGCTGAACTGTTACTTTTCACCAATTCACATCCGGCGATAATACCGCTTGATTTTTTTCCAATCTCATTGTATGATTGACAGATACGAGCTATACCGACTGTCCCATTGCAGAATCAAAACATGCAAAATACTCACCCATGGAGGTTATCCTATGATATTAGCAAACTGCGCCACCGAGACACAATTCACAAACTTAGAACGCCTGTATCTGGAAGCGTTTCCCAAATCCGAGCGCAAACCTTTCTCCCTTATGGTGCAAAAAAGCAGGGAAGGCATTATGGAACTTCTGGCGATGGAAGAGGAAGACGGAACTTTCCTTGGACTTGCCATCACCATTCTGTACAAAGATATGGTTTTGCTGGATTATTTCGCTGTCTCTCCAATTATGCGGAGACAGAATATCGGCTCCTGCGCCCTCCGGCTGCTGCAGGAACGCTACGCAGGGAAACGATTTGTGCTGGAAATTGAAAACACGGAAGAGAATGCCCCGAACCTGGAAGAGCGAATCCGCAGAAAAGCTTTTTATTTCAGAAATAACATGACCCTGATGCCTTATTATGTGGAGTTATTCGGCATTAAGATGCAGGTTCTGACCAATGGAACAGAAGTTTCTTTTGAAGAATACCACGAAATTTACCGGGAATCTTTTTCCAGGGAAATCAGCTCTAACGTAAAAAAATGTTAGAACAGCAGCTTTACCTTCGTCCCCTTCCCCGGCTCTGATTCAATCAGAATCTTATGCCCCAGCTTCTTTAGGATTTTCTTCACCAGGTAAAGCCCGATTCCGGAGGCTTTTTTATCGCTCCTGCCGTTATATCCGGTATATCCTTTGTCAAAAATTCTGGGTAGATCTTCCGGCAGGATACCGATTCCGGTGTCTTCTATCACAAGGCATCCGCTTTCCATTCTGATGTAAATATCTCCTGAAGAAGTATACTTGATGGCATTGCTTAAAACCTGTTCCACCACAAACGTCAGCCATTTTTCATCTGTCACTGCTTTTACCTGCAAAGGCTCATAATGGAGCGACAGCTTTTTCCGAATAAACATAGGCGCATATTTGCGCACTGCCTGACGGACAATCCCATCCAATTCATATTCCTGCAATACAAAATCGTTGACGGAACTGTTCAGCCGCAGATACTGCAAAACCATTTCCACATACTGCTCTATCTTAAACAATTCCGACTCTATTTCCCGTTTCTGGGTATAATACCGCTGTGCGAAATAAAATTCCTGTGAACCATCCTGTTCCCGGGCAATCCCCTGCTCCCAGGCGATATCCGTCTCTCTCATTCTCCCCGACGATATCCGATTCTCCCTCATGCCTTCCGCGATATCCGCCTCCTTCTCATTCTCCCCGGCGATATTCGATTCTCTCTCATTCTCCCTGGCGATATCCGTCTCCCTCTCATGCTTTCCGGCGATATCCACTTCCCTCTCATTCTCCCCGGCGATATCCGCCTCCTGTACAGGAATTTCCTGCTGAAGCAATAAATACATGGCTGCAATCGGCGTCTTAATCTGATGGGTCCACAAGGTAAAATAATCCGTCATTTCTGATTTTTCCTGCAGGATATTCCCCACCTGGCGGGCACGCTCTATCTGGGCATTTTCCAAAAGCATCTGATAAAGCTGCTCCACCTCGTCCTCCGGCCCGGGAAGCTTCTCTGTGCCTTCTTTAACGGCCTCAAGCTGCCAGGTAAGGATTTCTACTTTTCTGCGGTAACGGACGCTGTCTGCAATCAGCACAATCACAGCAGCCGTCAGGCACAGACCAATGGCATAAACCGCCGGTTCCATGGGCATCCGGTACAAAAACAGCACTGCTGCAAAAATGGCGCAGAACAGAACATACATAAAAAATCCAAGGCGGTGCCTTCTCGTATAAGTTTTAATCCACCGCATACCCGATTCCCTTTCTGGTCTTAATCATATCTACAATTCCAATCCCATCCAGCTTTTTCCGCAGCCGGGCCACATTTACCGTCAGGGTATTGTCGTCAATAAAGCTGTCCGATTCCCAAAGCCGCTCCATCAGCTTATCTCTGGTTACAATCTTGCCTTTTTGTTCCAACAGCGCTTTTAGAATACCCATCTCATTCTTGGTCAGCTCCGCCTGTTTCCCTTCATAGGTCACAAACCCCCTGCTGCTGTCAAAAATCATCCCTTTATGCTCCAACAGACTGCTCTCTCCTGCAAAATCATAAGTCCTTCGAAGCATTGCCTGTATCTTGGCCTGCAGCACATTCAGGTCAAAGGGCTTAGCCACAAAATCATCTCCGCCCATATTGACTGCCATCACAATATTCATATTATCAGAAGCTGAGGAAATAAAAATAACGGGCACTTTGGAAATTCCCCGTATGGCGTCACACCAGTGAAATCCGTTATAAAAGGGAAGGGAAATGTCCATCAGCACAAGCTGAGGTTTTTCTTCCACAAATGTCTGCAGCACATCTTTAAAATCCTCTGTGCATACCACCTGGTAGCCCCAGCTTTCCATATGGTTTTTTACTGCCTGTGCAATTACCTCGTCATCTTCCACAACCAATAATTTGTACATTCCATGCCTCTCCTTTCATTCCCGGCAGCGGGCAATTGCCGGCATTCCCCTGCCGCTATTCTCTGGAACGGTCTATCTGATTGCGGATTTCCTGCATCTGATAATCCAGCTCCTCAATGGAATCTGCACAGGCTTTCAGCCGGCTTACAATTTCATCGGTATCGGCCACGTCTTTTTTATATTTCAGCTTATGCTCCAGACTGGCCCAAAAATCCATTGCAATAGTGCGGAACTGCAGCTCCACTTTCATATATTCTTTCTTATCCGAGAGAAAAATCGGCACATTCAGAATCAGATGAAGGCTTCGGTATCCGTTGGGTTTGGGCGCCTTAATATAATCTTTTTCCCGCACCAGGAAAATATCATCCTGGCTGGTGAACAGTTCCGCCAGACGGTAAATGTCATCGGGAAAGGAACAGATAACCCGGACTCCCGCCACATCGTTAAGATTTTCCCGGATACTTTCCACGGTAACCGGAAATCCTTTCCGCTCTAATTTTTCAAAAATACTGGAGGGTGATTTCAGCCTGCTCTTGATAGACTCAAAGGGATTCCTGTTATACTCCTGAGAAAACTCTTCATTTAATACCTTTAACTTCGTCTCAACCTCCATAATAGCTGCACGGTATTCCATCATAAGTTTACTGAAAGGCTTTGCCTTGCGAAGCTGCTCTTCCTGCATCTGAATAATATGGGATTGACGCTTCAGCGCCTTTTCCTGTTCTTCCACTTTCTGTTCCAATTGATTTTTATGAGAAAACAGTTCCACTGCATTCCGAATCCGGTTCTTTACAATGGTGCCCTCAAAGGGTTTATGTATAAAATCAGAAACGCCCAGCTCAAAGCACAGATTTTCTACCTCCACCGCAAATTCACCGCTGATGACAAGGACCGGAATCTGTTTCATCCATCCTCTCTTTTTCATCTCCGCAATAACAGTGTAGCCGTCAATTTTCGGCATCTGCAAATCCAACAAGACAACGGCTGTCTCTTTCCTGTATGTTTCTAATTTCTCCAGCGCCTGCTGTCCGTCTTCTGCCATCTCTATGATATAATCATCTTTCAGTATATGATTCAGCAATTCACGATTGATTTCCACATCGTCTGCTATAATAATCCTTTGCATAATATCTCCCTCTGCACAGGGGGTGCGCCATGCATAGAAACAGGCACAGATTACCATACGAAATGATTATGGTACAACAAATCCACTTGCCGCACAAACAACAAGTGGATTCCGAATATTACCTTATTCTTCCTATTTATAAAGCTACGCCCCCGGCAATTTTCTCGTTAATTACATAATAAGCCATGTTTTCTTCCGGTTTGATGTACAAACGAATAGATTTGATAGATGATTCTCTGTGTCCTTCTGCAACGTAAGCCTGTTTCGCCCTTTCCATTACATCCCTTGTAACGATTTCCTGTCCGTGGAACTGAAGGTAGATTTCTTCTACTTTCTCTGCCTTCTTGGTTTCTGTTTTCTTTGCCGGAGTTTTCTTGGTTGGTTTCTTTGCCGCTGTTTCTTTCTTAACTGTCTCTTTCTTCGGTTCTTCTTTCTTTGCTGTCTCTTTTGTCTCTGCCTTTGCAGCAGTTTCTTTCACTGCAGCGGTTTCTTCTTTTACCTCTGCAGCAGATTTTGCTGCTGCTGTTTTTGCCGGAGTTGTCTTTGCTTCTCTCTTTTCCATTTCTTGTTTCCTCCCTGTTTTTTACTGACAGACTAAAAATTTTTCCATTGCCAACAGTGCTTCTTCTTCATCGCTTCCATCGGCCACTATATTTACAGTCATTCCCTTTGACGGATTAAATGCCATGATTCCCATAATGCTCTTTGCGTTAATTTTTGCCTCGCTGCTTTCCAACCTGATCTCACTGTCAAACTGGCAAGCCACCTGCACCAACTCTGCAATTGGATTGCTGTACTCTTTAGCTACATTAGATACAATAATTTTCTTTTCGCTCATCTTATCTCTCTTTCTACATGTAATACTAACATACAACCTGTTCACACATGCGCTATATACCGTAATAAATATACCCCAACCAACTTTCTTTTTCAAGCGGTTTCTGAAAAACTGGCAATTTCCACTGAAAAAATACACTTTATACAAGAAAAATTAAACATTTTTTCATGCATTTTCCCGCTCTTCTTCTGATTATCTCCCTAAAGTACCAATCTTATTCCTGTTTACAGTATGCTTTATCTACCTGAATTACCACAAAATAGTTTTCCCCTAATTTCTTTGTTATCCGACTCTGTATCTGTTTTGTCAATCCCTCATCGCTGATTTCATATTCATACGGAACCACGATGTCAAAAATCAGATTTGTATGGCTGGGGCCTGCAACCACCCGGAAATCATGCATGGAAATCACCGGGTCAATGCTTTTTATAATTTCCCCAACCTGCTTTTGCAGATTCAGCACATGTTCATCTTTCGTCACCACCGGATCCATATGAATTACCGCATCACAGTTTAATTTCCGGCGCAGCTCCACTTCCGTATTGTCTATGATGTCATGGAGTTCCAGAATATTTCCCTCTGCTGGAACTTCTGCATGAAGAGAAATCATCAGCCGGCCCGGCCCGTAATCATGGACCAGCAAATCATGTATCCCGCAGATTTGCTCTGACGACAGCACGATTTCCTCTATCTGCCGCACCAGCGTCTCTTCCGGCGCCTGCCCCAGCAAAGGATCCAGCGTCTCTTTCGCCGCGCAGATTCCTGCATAAAAAATAAAAATTCCCACCAGAACGCCGCAGTAGCCGTCAATTTTCAATCCTGTCACTTCGCCCACAATGGCTGACAGAAGAACCACCGTAGTTGCACAGGTATCGCTTAAACTGTCTGTTGCCGTGGCGCGCATGGCTGCAGAATCTACTTTTTTGCCGATTCTGAAATTATAATATGCCATATAAAGCTTTACCAGAATAGAAATCAGCAAAATTACGCCTGTCAGAATCCGGAACTCCACTTCCTGGGGATGAAGAATTTTATCCACAGAAGTCCGCACCAGCTCCACCGCCATCAGAAGAATTGCCCCGGATACAATCAACCCTGCAATATATTCTATTCGTCCATGTCCAAAAGGATGCCCCACATCCGGCTTGGCTCCCGCCATCTTAAATCCCACCAGAGTGACGCAGGAAGAACCGGCGTCTGACAGGTTATTGAAAGCATCTGCTGTCACTGATATGGAATTACTGACGGCCCCTGCCAGAAATTTTCCCAAAAACAGCAAAAAATTCAAAACAATTCCAACCGTTCCGCAGAGTATTCCATACTGTTGGCGGACTGCTGGATTTTTTACATCATCTTTCTCTTTAATCAGCAAGTTTATCAATATCGTAACCATATCTGCCCCCTGAATTTTTTTCATATAATTGCCTTCCATTCCCTGGTTTTCCTAGTATTATATGAAAAAACTTACTCATTGTAACATTTGTCAAAACGCGGCAGGGTGATGGCCCGCCTGCGCTATGGCGCAACTCATTGTAACACAAATAAAATCAAAGGAAAAGTATTTTTCCATAGTATTTTTTCTAAATACGTGATATAATTACTTTCATATTTTCGGAAAAGGAGAGTAAATTTTATGCTGGAAAAATTTTTCAAACTGGAACAAAACAACACAAACGTAAAGACGGAAGTCATTGCAGGATTAACAACATTTATGACTATGGCATATATTCTTGCCGTCAATCCCAACATTTTGTCCGCCGCTGGCATGAATCCCAATGCGGTCATGATTGCCACGGCGCTGGCTTCCTTTGTGGGCACGCTGCTTATGGCATTCTTAGCCAATTATCCCTTTGCACTGGCTCCCGGCATGGGACTGAACGCCTATTTCGCCTATACGGTTGTTATCGGCATGGGCTATAGCTGGCAGGTGGCGTTATTTGCAGTATTTGTAGAAGGCATCCTCTTTATTTTGTTATCTTTGACCAATGTGCGGGAAGCAATTTTCAATGCCATTCCTACGACCCTGAAATCTGCTGTCAGCGTGGGCATCGGCCTGTTTATCGCCTTTATCGGGCTGCAGGACGCAAAGCTGATTGTGCACAGCGACTCCACACTGGTAACTTACCAGACCTTCAAGGGAGAGAATTTCCATTCCGTCGGCGTAGGCGCAATTCTTGCCCTGCTTGGCGTGCTGATTACTGCTGTTTTACTGGTAAAACAAGTGAAAGGCGGTATCTTAATCAGTATTCTGATCACCTGGGTTTTGGGTATCCTCTGCGAACTGGCCGGAATCTATGTTCCTTCCCCGGACGCAGGCATGTACTCTGTCATTCCTTCCGGCATTGTCAGCCTTGATTTTTCTTCCTTTACGGAAACTTTCGGAGCTGTCTTTCAAGTGGATTTCAGCAGTTTTAACATCGGAAACTTTATCATCATCATGTTCTCTTTTCTGTTTGTGGATTTATTCGATACTCTCGGCGCTCTGATTGGCGTTTCCTCCAAAGCGGACATGCTGGATGAAAACGGGAAGCTTCCCGGAATCAAGCCGGCTCTGTTATCCGATGCAATCGCCACCTGCGTAGGCGCTTTATTCGGAACTTCTACCACTACCACTTATGTGGAAAGCGCTGCCGGCGTAACGGCAGGCGGACGCACCGGACTTACTTCCCTTGTCACAGGGCTGTTATTCCTGTTATCCGTGATTTTCTCCCCGCTTTTCTTAAGCATTCCTTCTTTTGCCATTGCACCTGCACTGATTATTGTAGGATTCTATATGATGAGCGCTGTGGCAAAAATTGATTTTGAAGATATGGGCGACGCAATTCCTGCATTCCTCTGTATTATTGCCATGCCTTTGGCCTACAGTATTTCAGAAGGGATCGCAATAGGCGTGATTTCCTGGACCATCATCAACCTGCTGACCGGTAAGGCAGGGGAGAAGAAAATCAGTATTCTGATGTATGTACTGACCATTCTGTTTATCCTGAAATATATCTTTTTATAAAACCTCCATCATGCTTTAGCCTTCCGGGCGGCAGGCCGCATGGACATCCTTACCGGGATAGCTTTTGCTTTCCCAGTAACCCCCATCATGCTCAGCCTGTCGTGCCACGGGCCGCATGGCCATCCATACTATGGAAGTCGGAGACTTTCATAGTAAATGCCAAAGACCCAGGGCTGCCGCAGCAAACAATTGCGGCAGCCCTTTTGCAGGATCTGTCTTGGGACATATGCCGTTCTAAAAAAGCGTAACCAAATGCCATAGAAGCCGCAGCGTCAAAAGCCTATCCGCCCAATTTATAGACTTCGTAAGCCGGATAGGCTCTGTCAAAATGATACCCCAGCTTTTCCGCCAGTTTTACCGACCACCAGTTCTGAGCATCCCAGCTTGGATACCATTCCCGTTCTATACACTCCAGAATCAGCCTTGCCCCGCAGGCAGAAGCCAGGCCCTTTCTTCTGAAATCCTCTCTTGTGCCGATTTCTATTTCAATTCCCTCCCGGTACACTGTATAGGAGGAAGCTCCCGACACCAGCTCTCCCCGATAAAGAACCGCAGCGCCCAAGCCCCGCCTGCGGTACTCTTCATAATCTGCAAACTGGGAGGTAAAGTCCACAGACCACTGTGACTTTCTGGTCTGTGCGAATATGTCTTCATCTATCAGCTTAATTTCATAATCTTTTGGAAGACTGTCCGCCATTTTTCTCAGATGTTCTCTGTCAAATATTCCCGGCTCCTTTTTGATGGCGTACCGCTCCACCCGCCTGCAGTTGTCTCCGTACGCCTGCTCAATCTCTCTGGCCCAGCTCTCTCCTGTTTCATCCAACGGAGGCGCCATAATGACAAATTCCCTGACCTGATTCCTGATTTCTTCCGTCACCAATTCCCGATTGGCCTTTCCGGCAAAAAAGCAGAAATCCGCCAGCAGGATTCTGGCCGCCTCCGGTCTCTGTACGCTGTCTGCCCATGCTTCGCCCATGCAGCCCTGCAGGCAGGACCAGATTAAAGATTCCTCCCAGCCGGCAAACAGAGGGGCTATTTTTTGCATCTGTTCTTTGTCTATTTTGCATATGCTCATAATAATCACCCATTCCTTGCGTTTCACTTAGGCACAAATAGTAATGAAAATCTTTTTTCACACTAATTCTCCCTATTTTTTATACGCTTTTTCACATAACATATCTGATGATATGATTTCATTGAATATTTTCCTCTGCTGACAAAATATATTTTAATATTTCATCCGAAAAGATCCCATCCTCCCCCAGATAAACCACATGTTCTCCCCGAATCCTCTCCCCAATCAGGCCGTGCTCTGCCAATGCCAGATCCGCTTCTTCCAGCATGGAAATATCGAACCGGCTGTCCCCAGCCGCAGCCACTGTGCCGGCCTGTATTTTCTGCCGGAACCTTCTGACTGCTTCCCCCTTGCTGAGTTTTTTCGGCACCGCATACACCTTCGCCCCATTGGAAAATATTTCTAACCGGCTTCCCCTCAAATGATTCTGTAACCTGCAAATTGTCTGCTTCGGCCGGGAGCTTTTGGTAAACACAAATAACTCTTCAATATTCCTGACCTCAAAGTCCACATTCCCATCTGTCTCCAATGCTCTTTGCGCATCCTTTAATTCCTCCCGGCAGTCAGCCAGCAGTTCCATGGACCGGGCATACCAGTCCGAATCTCTTTTTCCCTGAACCAGAAGGATCCCTCCATTGCACACCAGCGCATATTCCGGCGGCTGTTCCCCCAGGCGGATTCTCTGGTACTGCTCTACCGTTCTGGTAGTGGTTGGCACAAACAATGCCTTTTTCTGCACCTGCTTCAGCAATGCTGCGGAACGGTCTGTCTTCATATGCAAGGCGGAAGAAGGAGACGTAGCGGTGGCTACGTTGACTGATGACAACGCGGCAGATGGAAATTTAGACAAGCGAAACATAAGGTTAATTAGAGTGAATCATACTAGCGCTACAGCAAACGTTTTATATTTGGATACAGACAAAAATACAAAAGGTATGCAGTCCCGGAAGCTGCCGGGCGCGCTTATGCGCTCCGGCATGCCAGAAACCGCACACCTTCAAAATATTCTATCGTTCTACAACCGCCTTACGGACCAAATCCACTGGAATCATGGTGACTGCCAGCAGAATTACTGCAATCCAGCCTGCAATTCCAAAGGGCACGCAGCTGAACATATTCCCAATCCAGGTAAATGCCGGAAAGGGCACAAGGGCCGCATTCACAATTAATGCCTGTACCAGAATAATGGTAAAGAACACCTTGAGAAACCCGGGATTCTCATTTAAGCCTTTAAAAATGCCGAATTTGTCATCCCGGACATTAAATCCGTTAAACAGGGCGCTTACAATAAACAACACAAAATATCCGGTCAAATGCTGTTCTTCTGTTTCAAACAGATTGCGGAAGAACGGCAGCTTCAGATACAGGAAGCTGATCACCACGAGCCAAGCCCCCATAGTGACAATCTGGGCCATCATCTTTTTGCTTACAATGCTCTCATCCCTTCTTCTGGGCAGTTCATCCATATATTTCTTAAGGGCAGGCTCATTGCCAAGCATAATAGCCCCCAGGCCGTCCATCACCAGGTTGACGAACAGCAGGTGAGTCACCTTTAACGGCTCCTCCACACCGAAGAAAGGCGCAATTGCGCTGACCACCACTGCCGCGACATTAATCACAAGCTGGAACTTACAGAATTTCAGAATATTATGGTAAATGGTTCTTCCGTACCAGATGGCATCCTTGATGGATTTAAAGTTGTCGTCCAAAATTACAATCTTGCCTGCTTCCTTGGCAGCTTCCGTACCGCTTCCCATGGCAAAGCCAACGTCTGCCCGTTTCAATGCGGGGGAATCGTTCACTCCGTCTCCAGTCATGCCAACCACCAGGTTCATTTCCTGGCAGAGACGCACCATACGGGATTTGTCTGTTGGCAATGCCCGGGCAATCACCCGGATATTTGGGATAATCTTCTTTACTTCCTCGTCTGACATTTCATTTAACTGGGCAGAGGAAAGGGCTCTGTCAGAATCATTTTTCAAAAGCCCTGCATCTCTGGCAATGGCAACTGCCGTCTCCAGCCTGTCTCCGGTAATCATAACCACCTGAATTCCGGCATTCTGCACTTCTTCAATGGCTTCTCTGGCCTCAGGCCTTACATCATCCCGGATGCCCACCAGACCAATAATTACAATGTCCTCGTTAATCTTATTTTCCACCAGCTCTTTTTCGGAATAACCGAAAGCAAGCACCCTCATCGCTTTTTCGGCTAACTCATCAATTTTCCGATCTAATGCCGACTTGTCAATTTCACGGATTTCTCCGTTTCCGTCCAGATATTTTACCGCGGAGGCCAGCAGCCGTTCCGGCGCCCCTTTATAAAAAGTTTTTCCCTCGCTGTCAATTCTTGCCTGGCTGAATTTATTGGTGGAATTAAAGCCCTGTGCCTTAGAAACCACACAGCTTTTATCTTCTTCCAGATTTCGGAACGTCTCTTCTCCGATAAATTTCATCATGGCCTGGTCTGTGGCATTTCCGCCGATGACCCGGTGCTCCCCGTCGAACATGGACTGGGTATTCTTCCCAATTGCCAGATCCAGCAGCCTTTTCACCTTCTGATGTCCGCTCAATTCCGGAATCGGAATGGAGACGCCGTCAGCCGTAAAGAAATCCACCACTTCCAACATTCCTTTGGTGATGGTCCCGGTCTTATCGCTGAATAAAATATTCAGGGAACCTGCCGTTTCAATTCCTTCCGCCTTTCTCACCAACACGTTATGATCCAACATCTTGCTGGTATTCTGCATCAGCACCAGGGAAATCATAAGCGGAAGCCCCTCCGGCACGGCACAGACAATAATCACCACGGCCAGGGAAACTGCATCTACGATGTCCTTAATGACCTGTTCGAACCCGATGGAAAAATATTCCGACACGCCGCCTGCCGACACAATAAAGTATACGAAATACAATACTGCAATCACAATGGCTCCGATATAGCCAAAGGTGGAAATCTGCTTTGCCAGCTTTGCCAGTTTCACCTTCAGGGGGGAATCCGGCTCATCCTCCTGCATTTCCTCAGCCATCTTGCCCATCATGGTTTTTAAGCCCACTTTCCGCACATCCAGTATGCCTTCTCCGTCAAACACCACTGCTCCCCGAAACAAGGAGTAGGAATCCACAAAAGTGTCTCCCGTGATATCCTCGGCAAGAGAGGTTTCCAGCGAAGTCTCTTTCTTCTTACATTCCTCCGCCTCTCCGTTCAATGCGGAATTATCCACGCTTAAGGCGCCGGAAACCAGGATTCCGTCTGCGGGAATCTTATCCCCTGACTGGAGAAGCACCTTATCTCCAACCACAACGTCATCCACGTCAATGACGGTAACCATATTGTTCCGGTGCACCTTGCATTGATCTTTCTTAGCGCTGTCCTTCAGTTCCCGGTATTTGGTGTCACTGGCTACGCCTGTCTTTGCCGACACAAACGCCACAATCAGAACTGCCACAATAGTGCCCAGCGGTTCATAAATCTCTGCATATCCAAAGAAAAACATCACAATCATAAGAGCTGCTATGGCAAGCAGTATCTTAATCATAGGGTCTCCGAAAGTTTCCTTAAATTCTTCCCAAAACGTGGTAGGTTCCGAATCCGGAATTTCGTTGGAGCCGTATTTCCCTCTGGAAATCTCCACTTCTTTGTCTGTAAGTCCCTGAAATTTCATTCTATGTCTCCTTAATATAGTTCTGTCAGCCATATGCATCTATGGCCCTTTTATCATTGTCCGCCCATTTCCTGACGGCATTTTCATCTATGGCTCTTTCTGCCTCTGTCCATCCGTTTGACGGCGGTTTTTATACATATCGGTTAGCCAATTCGCCGATGCTTCTGTCATTGGTTCCCTGCCCGATGGCATTGAATTTCCATTCTCCGTTATGACGGTACACCTCTCCGAAAATCATGGCTGTCATTCCGGAATAATCTTCGGTCAGGTTATATTTGCACATCTCATTGTTATTTCTGGCATCCACAAGACGAATAAATGCATTCTGAATCATCCCGAAATGCTGTCTTCTCTCCACCGCCTGATAAATATTTACTACTATCACAATTCTGTCGTACTGGGCAGGAACCATGGACAAATCCACAGCAATCTGCTCATCGTCGCCTTCCCCTGCGCCAGTCAGGTTATCGCCCATATGCAGGACAGCGCCGGAATCATGGCGCAGATTTCCGAAAAACACCAAATCTTCTTTCCTTCTCACCTTGCCGCCGGTTAACAGCAGCGCAGAGGCATCACAGTCAATTTCCTGAGGTTTGGGTGCAAAAAGCCCCCGTTTCTTGCGCTGAACTTCGTCCCATCCCAGGCCTATCATAATTTTAGACAAACCTGCATTGTCCTTGGACAAATTGACTTTCTGCCCTTTTTGTAAACTGATTGACATTTCTTTTCCTCCTTAAAAAACCGGCCAATACTCAGCGCTTTCCGAAGTAAACTCCCAGCCTGCGTAATCTGCCGCCTGACAGGCCGCATGGCCATGAAAGCCTGAGGTTTTACGTGATATATCCTCTATTCCACTTCCACGCCGAAATTGGCGCATAATGCCGCCAGTCCGCCCTGATAACCGCTTCCGATGGCATTGAATTTCCATTCACTGCCATTTTTGTATAATTCGCCGAACACTGCGGCCGTCTCAATGGAAAAATCCTCTCCCAAATCATACCGGATCAGTTCTTCTCCCGTATCCTCTTTATAAATGCGGATAAAGGCATTATTCACCTGACCGAAATTCTGCCGCCGCTGCTCAGACTCATAAATGGTTACCGTAAATGCAATCTTGGTGATATTCGCCGGAACCATGGACAAATCCACTTTGATCTGCTCATCGTCCCCATCCCCTGCGCCGGTCCGGTTATCCCCCATATGCTGTGCGCATCCTGAGGGGTGCTGCAGATTGCCGTAAAACACAAAATCCTCGGATCTGGACACCTTTCCTGCATCTGTCAGCAAAAATGCGGCTGTATCCAAGTCGAAATCTCCGCCGGTATCGAATGCATTCACATCCCATCCCAATCCCACCACAATTTTTGACAATCCCGGATTGTCTTTGGTCAGGCTTACTTTCTGGCCTTTCTGTAAATTTATCGGCATAACTTTAGAAACCTCCTTTATGGTCTTTTCTTATTATCTATATGGATGAGGCCGCTAAAACCGCTGCCTTTTTCCCACATGTTACGGCTGCTTTAAGCAACTTCTATCCCATAATGCCCGCACAGCGCAGCAAGCCCTCCCTGGAATCCGCTTCCGATGGCGTTAAATTTCCACTCTCCGTTATGGCGGTACAACTCTCCTACCACCACCGCAGTTTCAATGGAGAAATCTTCTCCCAGGTCGTACCGTATCAGTTCCTGTCCGGTAGTTTCATCCACAATCCGGATAAAGGAATTGGACACCTGGCCGAAGTTCTGCCGCCTTACATCAGAATCATAAATGGTTACGGTAAATGCAACCTTCTCCACATTTGCCGGAATCAGGGCAAGATCAATCTGAATCTGTTCGTCATCCCCTTCTCCTTCTCCGGTCAGATTATCGCCCATATGCTTCACAGCGCCGCTGCTATGCTCCAGATTTCCATAGAAAATAAACTCTTTCTCCGTGGGGCATTTTCCATTCTGCCCCAGCATAAACGCTGCCGCATCCAGGTCAAAATCTGCGCCGGAGTCAAATGCATTCACATCCCATCCCAATCCTACCATAATCTTTTTCAGGCCGGGATTCCCTTTTGTTAAATCAACTTTCTGTCCTTTTGATAAATTAATGGGCATACTTCATATCCTCCTTATTACTGACTATTCCTTAAATGCCGCTGAAATACCTTTGCTGCTTCTAATATTTCTTATCCGGCATATGGTACATTCTATTAAATTCTGTTTTAATATTTTCAAGCCTTGCCTGATCCTGTATGCGCTGCTGCCTTGCGTTCTGCTGGATCTGCTTCGTCTCGTCAATGCCGTTTACAATGGTTCTCCAGGTGGTTTCCAATGTTTCAATCTTAATGGAGCTGCCGGAAGCAAGCTGGGCGGTCATCTTAGACTGCTCCACCGTATTCCTTGCATTCTTCAAAAGCATCTCGTTGGTCTTTTCATCCAGCGCAGACATGGCCTCGGCCTGAATCTTCTGCCTCTTTAACATAATAGCCTGTGCCAATGCCTGTTTAAAGACCGGAAGCGTAATAATAAATGCAGAATTAATTTTTCTCACCAGATTCATATTGCTGAATTCCATAGTTTTAATCATAGGAATCGACTGCATTGCCACACTTTCCGCTGTCCTCAGATCCTGGGTTCTCTGTTCCAACATCATCAATGCCTGCTGCAGACTCTGAATTTCAAACTGGATGGAATTGTCTCCGGTGGCTTCCAGATCCGCCTGCCTCTGGGCAATATACGCCTCCAGTTCCCGGCAGCCCTGCTCTCCGGCCAGAATATATTTCACCAGATCATGATAATAATTCACGTTGGCTTCAAACATCTGTTCCAACTTGCGATTGGACTGCTTGATTTCCGACTCGTACTGCTTCAGCTGCACATAAATCTTGTCCACTTCCTCCCCCATAGTATGATACTTGGCCAGGATTTTATCCAACTGTTTCCTGAGATTTCCAAACATCTTGCCGAAAAGCCCCGGATTCTCCTTTAATTCCTCAACATCAAATTTAGACATTACTTTAGCCAGGGTATTCAGCATTTCGCTGGAATCGTCAAGCTGCGACATATTCATACTGTTTAACACCACATCAGAAGCCTTGGAGATTTCCTCCGCCGCCTCCGCTCCGAAGGACACAATCGTCTCTAAGTTGTGAACCTCAATGGTACTGACCAAATCATCCACCTCTGCCGAGCCTGTCAGCCTGTCATTCATTTGCTGCCTGTCGGAAACAATATCATACTGCTGCACCACTTCAATTTCATTCTTGGGCTCCGGTACCGCCGGCTGCTGCGGCTGTACCGCTGTTTTGCTAAAATCAAGTCCCATTATGCATCAACTACCTCTCTTAAATATTTTATCGCGCCATGACTGACGTCCATTAGATGGAATCCTGCCAAAATCCGGCGGCTGCAAATCATACATATACTCGCCAATCTGGTGTTCTTCCATTAATTTCCTGTTCAGGTACTTCTCAATATTCTGGTATCCGGTGGGCACCAGAAACAATACGTCAAAGCCCGCCAGATTTAAAAAGGATGTCAAAATCGAATCCTCCAGAGTAATCATTTCCTCTGTGGTATTAATATAAAGAAGCTTTGGGTTCTTTTTCGTGAAATCAAATTTCTGTATCATCCTTAAAACTTCTTTCTTCAAATTCAAAACCACTGCAATGACCGTGTATTCCATGCCGTTTTCAAAGGTCCCTTTGATAATCCTCTGATCGATCAAAAGCTGCAGTTTATCCAGAATGTGTTCCTGTATTTCCTCCCGGAGATATCCGTAAGAATAAGCAGGGTGATTTTTGATCTTGGCCCGCTGCAGCTTTCCGTTTTTAAAAAATTCTGTCACATAAGGTTTCATCGGATTGGGTTCTGCGGAACTGATATAGGGTACTTTTCCCGACACCAGCGTATCTCCAGTCACCAGCTTCTTTATGCTGTTCCAATAATCAGAAACCCCCTGTTTCACGCCGGAAACCTTCGCATAAATCACCGGAATGTTCACAATTCCTTCCACTGTGCTGAAATTGGGCCTGTATTTCAATTCCTGATCCCATAGAAGCTCAATCTCCTCATACATCGTCTGCAGCGTAACGGCATTGGCTTTCCCATACTGATGATTTCGGTACAGACCCGAATCCTGGTACATCACCCTATCCAGTTCCCGTTCTGCATGGTAAGCCGCTGTTCCCATCCGTATCCCGGAATTGTCCCGTGGGAACCTGTCCACCGCCAAAGACTCCGGATAATTCACCTCGTAGAGCAGCGAATCCTTCAAACAGCACGTTTTATTTAAATCCGGCGTTAATATCAGCACATCTACCGGGAGTCTGGCTAAAACCCTCAGAAACAGAGCTTCATTTTCTGTCTGGCATCCGCCCAGATAAATAAAACAGCCGATATCCGGCAATTTCCACTGATAAAAAAGTTCCGGCTGATACCGCTTCAGCCAGCAAATCAGATAGACCGCCTTGTTGGTCAGTTTATTCAGGTTCATTCCCGGACGCTTCGCTTCCTCCAGCATAATATCCAGGAATGCTTTATGCATTAATTTCTGCAATTGGGGATTCGCAGTATACTTCAGATTATTGGCTGCCAAACCTGCAAGCATCTGCTCTTGATTTACATAGTTTTTCCGAACCACTCCCCCAATTTCTTCCATCGTGGGCCCTGGGATCCTCTGCTCTGCAATCACAAACTTCCGCCCGCTGTTTTTCAGTTCCAATTGAAACTGGTACAGTTCATTTAAATAAGTCAGCTTATCCTCTGCCCCGTTCATCCGGAGAAAGCAATTATAAAAAAGCCCGGGATCGCTTCCCCTGCTCCGAAGTTCTGTCTTGAGATCGGAAAGCCCCTTTCCCTGAATCCAGGCATTGGTGCAATTCAAAAGATCGGGAGCAGGCCCATAGAGCCGCTCCTTCTCCTGCTCCCGTCTCATTTCTTCCCGCAGGCTTTTCAATGAAAATCCCTCTGGAAAAGCAGTCATGTTCTGCCCGTTCCAGGCGCAGGAAAGTTCAGAAGTTATATCCAGTTTTAAATAATTGTCATCTCCATGATACTGCAAAAGCACAATGTCACAGCCTGCACGGGACAGAACCGCCATCAATTTTAATTCATAATTGCTGATTTCACCTTCATACAGAATCTTGGGGATATGCTGCTCCCCCAGTTGGTTCACCACACGTTCAAACTTATAATAAAGCCAGCACATGAACTTAATATAGGCATTTTTCAGCATGTTCTCATTCTTGCCTGCCCTGCGCATCCCGTCTAACGTATCATAAATAGCCAGCGCCACCTGCTCCCGCTGATAATCCTTCATTCTCGGCAGCCACTTTTTCAGGCTTGCTGTGAAAAAGCCTGTGCTCATCTGAAATTCCATTCCCATAATTTCCCCGTAGTAGTTCAACTGCTTTTCCTCCGGGTTGGAAATTCTGCCCTCAATGACAACGCCGGAGGTTCTGGCCGCATCATAATATCTCCGGATAAATTCATGGATTTCCTGATTATATCCATAAATCCGGTAAAAATACACCCCTGGTTCCCTCCGGCTCTTTGGTTCTTTAAAATATTCTTCTAAATTCTGAAGCTTTCTGTGTTCCAACATATGTCTGTCATTCACCTTCAATATCTGTTCATCTTATTCTTGTTCATCACATAGCCAAGGGCTGCGCCTACCATTCCGCCCAGGATATGGGTCAGATTCGATACATTGTCCTGCGCAAAAATTCCTTCATACACCTGCTGCCCAATATAAATCACCGCCACCAGAATAAAGGTCAGAGGAATCTCTCCTTCCTTCACGCAGGTAAAAGAGGACAGAAGAATCAGGGCAAATACCACGCCGCTGGCTCCTAGCAGCATAATCCCCGGAAAAAATATAAAATGCACAATTCCTGTAGTGAATGCTGTGGCAAGAATTACGAACAGCATGTTGGCCGAACCGTACTTTTCCTCCAACAACGGCCCAACCACCAGAATCAGCGTAATGTTTCCAAAAAAATGGCTCCACCCTGCATGCCCCAGCACATGCCCGAAAAACCTCACATAAGTCAGCGGGCTCAGCAGAGAGGAACGGTACACACTGAAAAATATTTGATTGGCAAATCCCCTGGTGATGAAATTCAGTATCATTGCAAAAAAGCAAAGGATGGTAAAGCTTAAGATAACCGGCGAATTAAAGGATACCTTCAGCTTTCTGCGTTCAGACATAAACAATTCTCCATTTCACATTATGTTTTATTATAAAGTTTCTTACCATATATTTCAATGCATTTTGCGAACTTTTCAGAGATTTAAGAATTGACGTACAGTTCACATATCACTGCTTTCCAGAACCTTTTCACCCATTTTGTACAGAAACTCTGAGTTTTCAGGGCAGTTCTTTCCGAAGTAAATCCTTAACCTACAAATCCCTGCACAAAATTCCTTATGTACTCATATCCCACTGCCAGATTAATATTCTGCCCTGCGTCAAATCCTGCCGTGCTGATTCCAATTACTTCTCCATACATATTCAGCACCGCACCGCCGGAGCTTCCATTGGAGATCGGCGCTGTAAACTGAATCATATCTACGCCTTCCACTACGCGAAATCCGGAGATAATCCCGTCAGATACCGAATTAAACAGCCCCAGGGGACTCCCGATGGCTACCACCCGCTGTCCCCGGACAAGTTTCTTCTCTCCGCTATAAACGGGAAGGGGCTGCAGAGCCCGTTCTATTCGGATCACCGCAAGATCCAGAACAGAATTATATTTAATCATCTCATCTGTCTGGTATACCCCATCGTCCTCCTCAATCCTTACGGAATAAAACTTTCCCCGGCAGGCCACATGGTTATTGGTCAGAATATAACCCTCCCGGCCGATCATAATGCCGGAACCGCCGCCAATGACCTCTCCCCGGCCGTCATGAATCATAATCTGCACCACAGAGGACGCTAACTGCGCCAGTTCCTCATAGGTCAGCTCCTTTCTGGCTGAGCGGACTGCCGATTCCCTCACTCCGGACAAGCGCTGCTCCCGGTTCTCCTGATGGTACCTGGAATTCAGCATTTCTTTCGTTCTTCTGTCACGCTTTGGCACCCTGACATTGACCGCAGCAGGCGCTGCGCCGGCCTGCAGTTTCCTGTCAAATGCATCTTCCGTCTCATTTTGCACATTAGAGCCGCCAGCTTTCTGATACCTTTCAGGCTGATATTCCGGCACTTCATACTGACCGGAATCTGCCGCCGTACATTTCCGGGACAGCCCCAGCCGCTCCAGCTCCGGAGAAATATCCTGCTTCGCCTGCAGCAGCAGCACGTCAAACCCCAGCCGTGTAAGCAGATAGAAAAACAAGTACTCCTGCTGCCGGAAAATATCCGTACACACCACTTTCATGGAATGTTCCGGCTTCCAATTCTGCAATGCCAAAAACACGGTTTGATCCAGCCAGAACAGAACCTTCACAATAAAATTTTTACCTATGGAGGAATTTACTCCCTGTTTTCCCTTTTCCAGCAGACCGAGAATCTCTGCACACGCCCCGCCGATAATATGCCGCAATTGCTGGTCCTCCATGGCCGCCTTAATCGGCGCGCTCCGCTTCCCGCTGCTGAGCCACTCCTCATAACAGCCCGAATAAAATTCGACATCATCCATGGCCGCCAGCCGGGGCAGGCTGCTGCATCTAATATAAAATCCCCGTCCCTGGTTCATCTGTTCCGTCAGAATCCGATCCATCTGCTGGATTTCTGCCAGCATTGTCCGGCTGACTCCTATCATCCTGAGAAAATACACGTCTTTACAGCCCTGATAAAAGCCTCCTTTGACATTCATAAATGCTTTCACAGAAGCTATTTCCATGGCATGGCGCCTTGTGTTAAAATTTATCTGCATGGGAAATCACCTGATCCCTTCGTATTTAAAATCTATTCCTATTCTATCATATTTCCAGGAACAGGGGCAAGGGGATTGCCAAAATGAGTTACAGTTCAGCCCAGAACTTTGTACCTAATACAAAATCCTGGGCTGAATTACACTGAGATCATATATTGTGAAATCATCTGTTTTCCCATATAATGTATAGTAACATCTACGAAGACAGGAGCAAAACAAATGAATCATTTTCTTCCCGCCTACAGCGTTGGCCCGCTGCTCTACTGCCCTGCCAACAATGCAGGCATTGTAAACTCATTAACCCATGAAAAATTCGGCAGACATTATTCCCTTGCCCTGTGCCTGGAGGACACCATACAGGACAACTGTGTGGCCGATGCGGAGCGTATATTGATTTCTTCCCTCCAGGAGCTGTATGCACGCTGCGCCCAGGCGCAATTTTTCCTGCCCCAAATTTTTATTCGGGTCAGATCCGCCCAGCAAATCAAAAGCCTGTTGGATCGGCTGGGAAATTCCAGAGAAATTGTTACGGGATTTAATATTCCGAAATTTTCCCTGGAAAATGCAGATGCCTATATTCAGATATTCAAAGATATCAACGGCCAAAGCAGCCGCCCCTTTTACATGATGCCGATTTTTGAAAGCCCTTCTATGATCCCTCTTAAGAACCGGGCCTTTATTCTCTATGAACTGAAAGAGAAATTAGACGGCATATCCCAATACGTGCTGAATATCCGGGTGGGCGGCAACGACCTCTGCCACATGTTCGGCTTCCGCAGACACAGCAATGAATCCATTTACAAAATACGCCCGGTGGCAGATATTTTCTCTGATATTCTCACGGTTTTTGCCATGGATTATGTGGTCTCCGGGCCTGTATATGAATATTATAATGGAAAAAATTGGGATACCGGCCTGATCCATGAACTGAATGACGACAGACTGTGCGGATTTATCGGCAAAACCGTCATCCACCCCAACCAGATTCCTCTGGTCAATGAAGCGTACAAGGCGCCCCTGAAAGATTATAATGACGCAAAAGCCATTTTGGACTGGGACGCCTCTTCTCCCTCCTTGGTTGCCGGCAGTATTGTAAAGGAACGGATGAACGAATACAAGACCCACTACAACTGGGCCTTGCGGACGCTGCTTCTGGCAGAAGCGTATGGGCTGAAATAATATTTTTCTACAGTTCCTTACCGCCGAGTAATCATATGACGTTCAGGCATCTGCCAGTTTCCGGATGATTCCGCAGCACTTATAATTTTTTAAAGGATAAAACACAACAGGCACATTTTTTTCCTCCGCCAGGCGCAGAATATGCGCCAGAGAATTATCCTTTTTACAATCCTGCCTGACTAATACCTTCCAGGGAACCCGCCGCAGCAAAACTCTGGTGGTTTCCCCAATTCCCGGCTTTATCAGATTAATATCAGAAATGCCGAATTCCCGGGCAATCTCCCCTACCTCCTTAAGCCCCGGGTTTCTGTCCCTTTCACTTTCCTGTCCCGGGTTTCTGCTGTTTCCAGGCTCCAGGTTTCTGTCCTTTCCATGTCCCGGGCCCCTGTCCTTTCCAGCCCCCGGGTTTCTGTCCTTTCCGGTTTCCAGGCTCTTGTCCTTTCCGGGCCCTTTAGCTGCCGGTTCCAGGGTCCCGTTCCGGAATACGAATTCTTTTTCAATGGCATGGATAAAATCATAAGACAAGTCCGCTTCCTGCAGTTCCCCATAGTACACTGCGCCGTGGAAATCATTTTCCCCAATGATATCCCGCCGCAGAACTGTCCGGCTCACCAGCCCTGACACCGTACAGTTCAAACAGGAGCTGGGAATTAAAATATCTTCATGAGTGCCGCAAAATTCCGTAACATTTGCCGGATCCGCCAGGGCCGCCAAATCGGCAGAAACCCCCGGGTAAGGCAGAACAGCTTTTTTCAATTCTCCAAGGATTGCCCCTTTTCCAATCCAACCGTCCACAAAGAGCAAACTTTCCGGCTGATATTTTTCCAGAAGAAATCTCATGGCATTGCCGTCAATTCCCCTTCCGCGGATAATGGAAATGGAATAATGGGGCGCCTTTAGGCAGTACTTTTTCGCAAGATACCGTTTCAGTAAAATCCCAACGGGAGTCCCCGCCCTTGCCAGCGACACGAGAACCACACGCTCTCCTTTTTCTTTCATAATTTTATCCGCCAGCGCCCCAACCGCCAAAGCTGTAGGCCGGGCATAATGCTTTAATGCTTCCCGATATGCCTCCATGTATTTTTGCGTGGGCACATACTCAATGGGAAGCATTTCGCAGTAATGCCGCCCTGCCTGAATTTCCTTTTCCCGCTCCTCGGTGGACTGGGGCTTTATCAAGCCGGTAATGTCCTTTAGCAGGAAAGTCACATCGCTTTCTTTGTATGAAGTTCTCAATTCTCACACCACCTGACCAAATAAATCTCACGATTGCCGCAGCTGTATACGGCATTGCAGAGGGAAACCGCCCCTGGCGCCTCCAACAGAAAATCATCTTTTGCATGCTCTGCGTCCCGCGCCTCCTCTGGCAAACCATCCTTTGAGGACTCTGCGTCCCGCGCCCCCGCTGGCAAACCATCCTTTGAGGACTCTGCGTCCCGCGCACCCTCTGGCAAACCATCCTTTGGGAGCTCCGCGTCTGTTATAATCAGCGCCAAATCATAGGCATCCAAATCATAAACATATGTCGTGCGCCCCGGATCATAAAAACTTGCCAGTTCATACCGTTCATGGAGCGGATACTCCTGCCGCCTGCTGACCATAATGGGGCTTCGTGTGGTGGCATGGTACTTCACACGGTTTCCCATTTCCTGTATTTTCCGCGCCGCATACAAGGGCGCATACATAAATTCTTCCGTTCCCAGAACAAGTATGTCCCGGCCTTTCCCAAAAGGAATTTTTTCCTTTATCTCCTGCCATAACTTTTCACAGGCATTCTGGTACTCCCGGCCTTTATGGAGCCGCCTGGCATTGACAGCTCCGGAAACCATGATTTCTTCTGATTTCCCTCCCTGCTCCCATGGATTTCTTTCTGATTTTTCTGTATGGAAAGAACCATTTTTCCCGGAATTCACACATTCATAATAACTTCCGTCATTCTTATATCTTTCCGCTCTTTCAGAATATCCGCTGTGATCCGTTTTTACCAGATATGCCAAATCAATCTGTTCTTTCCGGTATCTCTCCCTTGCTTCTTCATCCATCCCATTCAGCAGAGAGACTGCGGCAAAGTTCAGCTTTTTATCATAAGTCTCCCGAATCAGACGCACTATCTTTCCAATGGTGTTTCCGGTAGTCACTTCATCTTCCACAAAAACGATCCGGTCTGTTTCCCCAATCACCTGATCCAAATCATTTTTTACCACTTTCTGCTCTGCGGCATGGCTGTGGGACTCGCTGAAATACAGGTATTCCGCACCCGGAAGATTTTCCCGGGTCGTCTGCATATAATCAGTGTCAAGCCGTACCGCTAATGTTTCTCCGATTGCAGTGGCCGTTTCTGCAAAACCGATCAGCAGCAGCCGTTCTCCTCTGTAGCGCTCCGCCGCCAAATCCGCCAGGGCCGAAAACATGCAAAAGGGCTTATCCGGGCTTACCGGAACATGTTTTCCCTGGTATCTGTTAACAACCAGAAATTTGCGCTTTGTATTATTTTCCCGTTTGGCTATGGCTATTATTTCTTCCGCGTCCATGAAATCCTCCATCTACCGAATACTCTCCATCCAGATTTTTTTCCTGAAAATCACAAGGGTAATCCCCAGTCTGACACATTCCTCCAGGGATAGAATAAAATACACAGGCGTCACCGGCAGCTTCCAGGCAAAAGCCGCCAGAATCCCCAAGGGAACTCCGAATATCCAGGTCCCTGTCAGATCAATCCACATGGCATATTTTGTCTTTCCTCCGCTGCGGATAATTCCTCCGCCCAATATCATATTCAGCACTTTTACAGGGGCAATCACAGCAATCGCAAGAAGCAGGCTTCTTGTAATCTCCTGAACCCCGGGCTCCACATTATAAATTTTCACATAGAAGGGGCTGACTGCCGCAAGGGCCAAGGACAGCATAACGGAAGCTGCCAGGCCGTATTTCATCAGCTTTTTTGACTCTTCATAGGCCTGTTCGAACTTTCCTGCCCCAAGGGATTTCCCAATCAGGATGCCTGACGCCTGGGACAGGCCGCTTAACGCACCTATCACAATGGTCTGAACCGGAATTGTCATTGTCATGGCCGCACAGGCGTCTGTTCCTATATTTCCGTAAATAGCCGTATATACATTTTCCCCTAAGCTCCAGAAAAATTCACAAACCAGCAGCGGACACAGGATTTTAAGATATTGCCCTTTGAGCCCTTCGCTTGGCTCCATCCCGCCCTGGGGAGCAATTCCCGCCTGATGCTCTGAATGTTCCTGACAGCAGCTGATTTTCTCTTCCCGGCAGGCAGTCGGCTTCATTCCTCGTCTCTTCTTATTATGCAGGAAAAAAAGAAAAATGACAATACAGGAAATCATCTGGGCAATCACACTTGCCAGCGCCGCTCCTGCCACTCCCATCTCGGGAAACATCCCTTTTCCAAAAATCAGCAGATAATTCAGCCCCGTATTCAATACCAGCGCCAAAATACCTGCATACAGAGGCAAGGCGGCGGCTTCCATGCACCGAAGCATGGTTGTCAGCATGGAACTGACCGCCATAGGCAGAAAAGATACCGCCAGAATACGCAGATACTCTGCTGCCAGCCCTCTGGCTTCTTCATCTTTTGTATAAACTGCCATAATGCTGTCCCCAAAAACCATGCAGAGCAGCAAAAACACCGCCGCCAGCCCTGCAGATAATGCCAGATTGAGCAGAAAACTCCTGCCTGCGGCTTTCTCATCCTTTCTTCCCAAATACTGTGAAATCATGATTCCAGCCGCTGATGCAACGGCTCCTAAAACCACAGAATAGAGGGAGGCAAACTTCCCGCCTAATCCGATTCCGGCTATACTGCTGCTGCCAAGCTGTCCGATCATGACCTGGTCAATCACACTGAAGGAGGACTGCAGCAAAGATTGCAGAGTCACAGGCAGGGCTATTTTTAACACCGCCTGTTCAAAGGAAGGCTTCTCTTTCATCTTATCCCTCCTCCCCGTTTTCTCTGTTTAATTTCTTTACACTTTTACGTTCCACAAGAAACACCGGAAGTTTCACAACAATCCGCTCCTCCGTCCCCAGTTTCAGATTCCTCAAAATGGAAATTGCCGTCTTTGCCCTGTCGGAGGCGTCCTGCCTTACCGTGGTCAGCCCGGGAATGCAGTAATTGCACAAAGGACTGTCATCAAACCCCACAACCGAAAGATCATTTGGCACGTCAATGCCTTTTTCCTGCAGATAACGAATCAATTCCACCGCGTAAAAATCAGATACCGCAAATACTGCCGTATACTGCAGAATTTCCGCCTCTCTCTGCCGGTATAATCTCATCCGTTCTTGTTTCTCAAAAGGAATTTCCAGAAAATCTACTCTGTCGGCTCCCAGCGCCGCCCGGCATCCCTCCATCCGTTCCAAATCCACGCATATGCTGTTGTCGGAAATGCACAGGACCTTCTTATGCCCCATACGCTTCAAATATTCTCCCACCTGATAACCGCCGTCATAATTGTCTATCACCAGATTACAGATTTTCGGGGTTTCCTGAAAGTAGCCGTCATATACCACAAAAGGGATATGCATGGATTCCCGCAGTTTCTGATAATCCTGTTCACAAAATCCAATGATTACCAGACCGTCCATATTCCACATAGATGCAAACCGCACAATTTCATCCCATTGAGTCGTGGCTTTTACCATCATAAAATAGCCTGCTGAATCGATTTCTCTGGCCAATGCATTGACAGAGGCAGAAATAAAGCCGTCCTCCAGGACATGCCCCTCGTATTTTTCATGATCGTTGACTACGATGCCAATGATTTTAGAATTATTCTGAGCCAGCAAAATGCCTGCCATATTGGGGATGTAGCCGCTTTCTTCAATGAGCTCCTGCACCCGCTTCACCGTTTCGTCCGATATCTTTTTTGTCTTTCCATGAATCACATTGGAAACGGTTGCCGTACTGACGCCCAGTCTGTCTGCAATGTCTGAGATTCTGATTCTTTCTTTTTCCACAGCTCCACACTTCCTTTTCTAAAAAATCAAGCATCCTGAGAATTTCTTCTCTGCCCCAGTAACAGTTCAGCCTTCGGCTTCACTGTTACGGAATCTGCCCATCCTGATTTTGCCAAATGATTTTTTATATTTCCAAAAAAATACAAATCCTTCTGCAAAATCATCCGGCTATGGGTATAAGTATAGTAAAAGGAACACGTTTTTTCAAAGGTTAAATGCATAACCCGAGCCAAAAAATTATAGGATTTTTTATACAAATTGTATACTTTCCAGTAGCATTTGGAAAAAAGAAAAAGGTTCTTCCCGGGTACAATGCAGGGCTATTGCTCTGGCGGTTAAATCCCGCAACAAACCGAGATTTGGCGGGCAGGACGCTACGACATTTCACCGTCTAAATAATATAGACAGGGCAGCAGCAACCGCCATACAAAAAAGCCGGAAGGAAGCTCTGAGATTGATACAGCCTCCTTCCGGCCCGGCGCCTGCTATTTCCTGCTATCTTATTTTACAAACTCTTTTACCTTTTCATAAATACCCTGGCCGTTCAGTCCGTATTTCTCCAATAATTCCACAGCCGGACCGGATTCGCCGAATACATCATATATGCCGATTTTACATACCGGCGTGGGCAAATGCTCACAAAGACAGTCGCACACTGCGCTTCCAAGGCCTCCGATGACGGAATGTTCCTCTGCAGTAACTACTCTCCCGGTTTTCATTGCAGAATTCACCCGGGTTCTCGTTGATCACCGGAACCGCAAGCCTGCCGAATCTCAAATACACCGGGCCGTCCAGTTCATATGCCGCCCGCACCGCTGCTTTGGCTTCTATCACATCTGACGGATTGATAATTGTCATGCCGGGAATGGTCCGCATCAATGCGATATCCTCATTGCACTGATGGGACGCCCCGTCCTCTCCAACGGAAATTCCCGCATGGCTGGCCCCGATTTTTACATTCAGATGGGGATAACCGATGGAATTCCTCACCTGTTCGTAAGCCCTGCCTGCCGCAAACATGGCAAAAGAGCTGGCGAACGGCACTTTCCCGGTGGTTGCCAGACCTGCTGCAATTCCCATCATATTGGCCTCCGCAATTCCGCAGTCAATATGGCGTTCAGGAAATTCTTTCTGGAACATGCCGGTTCTGGTTGCTTCCGCAAGATCCGCATCCAGCACTACGATATTATCATGCTTTCTGCCCAGTTCTACCAATGTGCTTCCATAACCTTCTCTGGTTGCAATTTTCTTTACTTCTGGCATAATGCTTCACCTGCTTTCTCCAATTCTTCCATGGCAATCTTATATTCTTCGTCATTGGGAGCTTTGCCGTGCCATCCGGCCTGATTCTCCATATAGGAAACGCCTTTTCCTTTGACGGTTTTCAATATCAGGGCGGTGGGCATTCCCTTTATCTCCCTTGCCTCTTTGAAAGCCGCCCGCAAAGCGTCGAAATCATTGCCGTCTTCCACATTGATCACATGGAAGTTAAATGCTTTGAACTTCTCGTCAATGGGATAGGGAGAGCATATATCAGCGATGTTCCCGTCAATCTGCAATCCGTTGTTATCCACAATCACTGCCAGGTTGTCCAGCTTTCTATGCCCTGCTAACATGGCTGCCTCCCAAACCTGCCCCTCCTGGAGTTCCCCATCGCCTAAAAGAGTGTATACCCGGTAGCTGTCATTGCTTAATTTTGCAGATAGAGCCATGCCTACTGCCGCAGAAACTCCCTGTCCTAAAGAACCGCTTGACATATCAATCCCCGGCGTATGCTGCAGACAGGGATGGCCCTGAAGATAGGAGCCAATCTTGCGCAGCGTTATCAAATCCTCCACCGGGAAAAAGCCTCGGTGCGCCAGGGCGGAATAAAGCCCAGGCGCCGTATGGCCCTTGGACAGTACGAAACGGTCCCGGTCTGCTTTTTGCGGATCTTTGGGGTCAATATTCATTTCTTCAAAATACAGGTAGGTATACACCTCTGCCGCTGACAGAGAGCCGCCGGGATGTCCTGCTTTGGCGGAATGAACGGCGGCAACGATTCCCTTGCGGATTTCGTTGGCTAATATCTGAAGTTCTAAGTTTTCCATGTATCTATCTCCTTTTTCATTTTCTGACAATTTCTGCGAAATGCCTGCTTCCTCTGAAAGTTCTGAAGTTATGCCGGAAATTTCTGCTGTCTATTCACCGAAAACTGCTTTGTAGTCTTTCTGGAATTTTTCAATTCCCTGATCGGTCAGGGGATGTTTGGTCATCTGCTCAATCACGCTGTAAGGAATGGTCGCAATATCCGCTCCTGCAAGGGCGCAGTCGTTTACATGAACCGTATTGCGGATGCTGGCCGCAATAATCTCTGTCTCCAGCCCGTAATTTTCAAAAATTGCAACGATATCTTCGATTAATTGAATTCCCGGCTGGTTGATGTCATCCAGACGGCCTAAGAACGGGGATACATAGGTTGCCCCTGCCCGGGCCGCCAAAAGCGCCTGATTTGCAGTAAAGATCAACGTCACATTGGTCTTGATGCCTTCCGCGGAAAGTACTTTCACGGCCTTTAACCCCTCTACGGTCATGGGAATCTTGACAATCATATTTGGATGGATGGCTGCGATTTCACGGCCTTCCTGAATCATGCCTTCCGCATCTGTGGTCGTGGCCTTTACCTCCCCGCTGATAGGCCCGTCTACAATACCGGTGATTTCCTTGATTACTTCATTGAAATCCCTGCCTTCCTTGGCAATCAGGGAGGGGTTGGTGGTTACCCCGCAGATGACTCCCATATCATTGGCCTTGCGGATATCCTCTACATTAGCTGTGTCAATAAATAATTTCATATTATCCTCCTTTTTATACAAAAAATCTGTCATGCTCCGTCTTTCTCTGCTTTCCATCTGAAATAAAACAGAAAGTGAAATACAAATCTGCTTTCCATATTGAATAAAATAGAAAGTGAAATACAAATTTCTTTCCAGACTTATTTACTATATCATGTTTCGGCGTTTGTTAAAAGATGGAATATCGGGGAAATTTAATTTCCTTGTGCAATATTGCCCGTCATGCAGCCTTTCTCTGTCTTTTCTATCACACAACTGTGGGGCTTGTCCGGATTTCCTTTTTCATAGTTGATGCCTACCAGTATAATCTCACCGGCATAATTTTCAAAAGCCTGAGAATATTTCCGATCCTTTATCTGCTGTATGGCTGCTTTGGCAGATTTATCATATTTCAATTCCACCAGCAACGCCGGCCTGCCTGTATGAGGCAGCGGCAGAAATGCAACATCTGCAAACCCCTTCCCGGAGGGAAGCTCCCGAATCAGTTTATAATCTTTCCTTGCGCTGTAATATGCCAGTCCAATGGCGCATCCAAGAGAATTCTCATCATTATAAGTTAAGATGGAAGCCACTTCTGTATGCGCCCTGTCAAGCTCAGCAGCAACATTGTCTGCATTCCCCTGCAAAGTATCTTCCAGAAGTTTCTCGGACGCCTTTAGCACATCCATGACCCTTGACCATCCTCCAACGCTCATGGCATTCTCAAATTCCCCCATAATCTCCTTATTGGGAATAAACGCTTCCTGTGCGTCAGAATCATATCCAAGATAGCCCAGATGAATCAGCAGCGTAAGCACATCATCTTTGGTTCTGAAATTGCTCATGTCGTTCAAAAAGCTGCGAGTATTCACCCTGACGCGTCCTCCGCCCAGCATTTGCACAATATCCGCCCGCAGCCCGTCATAATCCATCTCCATATAAATTTTAAGCGCTTCATATGTCTCCGTGGACGCCCAGTAATTTGAATACCTGCGGCGAAGCATGGCCTCCACCACAGATTTAGGATTATAGACATGGCAAAACTCCCTGAACGCATATCCGTCATACCAATTGCCGGCTTTTGCAAAATCCATATGAAATCTTTCACACAGCCCTTTTACCTCATTTTCCGTAAAACCGGTATATTCCTCAAAAATGTTCTGATCTGTCATGGAATACTCCAAAAACATATTTAATGCCGAATGCTGCCCATATTTTTTCACCGGTAAAATCCCTGTCATATAAGCAAGGGCGACAAAAGGCTGATCCTTTAACAAATTCCTCAGAAAATCCAGATACCGCTTCTGCATTTCTTCTGACTTCTGCCTTTCCCGCATCACACAGTCCCATTCGTCAATCAAAAAAATAAACTGCCTGTCCGTTTCCGCATAAATCTCCCGCAGCGCAGCGGCAAGCCCCATGCCTTCCCGGTTCAAAAGCTCCCCATACTCTTTCCCCAACTCTCTGAGCGCCTCCTGCTCCAAATATTTTGTCAAATCCTCAGCGCCTGCCTCGAATAAAAACTGCTGCATATTCAGGTAAATTACGTCATACTGATTCAGATATTTCTGAAAATTCCCATCCTGCGCAATCTTTCGCCCCGCAAACAACTCCCCTGATTCACAGCCCCGGCTGTAATAGGCCGCAAGCATTTCAAGAGCCATGGACTTGCCGAACCGTCTGGGCCTGCTGACGCAGATATATTTTTCTTTCGTATTGATCCGCTCATTGGTGCACGCAATGAGATTGGTCTTGTCAATATATATTTTAGAGCGAATCGCTTCCCAAAACCCCTTATTTCCAGGATTCAGGTAAATCCCCATAAAGTTCCTCCCTTCCTGCCAAAATGTGTGTATTTCGGCATAAGGACAATATCGCAGTATCTTCATCTGTCTCTATTATATGAAAGCTAATAGAAATTAACAAGAACAATTTCATAACAATTCCTTACTTTCCCACTGACTTTTCCACTTCTTTCCGCGTCAGGCTACTTATTCGTTAGTATCCCCATTATACTACTATTTTAGTAAGCGGTAAAAATTTTTTCAAAACAAATAGAAATTTAAGATGCACTATGTTATAATTAAACATATTTGAGACATTTTTTCAGAAATCAAATCTTAACATGCAGCAACTTAAAAATAGGGGAAAAATATTAAAATTTAAGACGTTCAATTTGACGACGTAATCAAAAGTTATTACTTAACTGCCGGTATTGATTATGAATATGCATTAAAGAAATTAGTCCCTTTATACTCACGAGCATATTTATTTGCCAAATCATTTGCTTTTTTCCTCAAAGCTATGAACAACCTTCTGGCAAATGATTTCGCTCACGGGTATAATTGACAAATTAGAATTTCAGCGAAATCCCCTTAGGGCCTCCTTTTATAAAAGACTAGTATAACCCACACTAATTACCGATACCTTTCACACAGGATAAATTTTCATATGCAAGGCGGAGGAATGAGGCATAGCGGTGGCTACGTCGATTGACGAGGGTCTGCCCCGCTTTATCGGGCACAACGCAGCAGATGGAAATTTAGACAAGTGAAAGGTACGGTTAATTAGTGTGGGTTATACTAGAAGAAGATATTCAATCTGGCTGCATCATGCCAAATATAACCGTCGCAATTAAAACCAGCAATATGAAATGAAAACAAAATTTATTCCTAACGGAATATCTCATTATAGAGCCAAATTCTGCATCCAGAAATCACTGATCATAAAAACCGGAGAGGAACCCCTCAATTCATCCCCTCCGCTGTTTCCCCAGTCACCCCGCAGCCTGCCGATCAGGAGAACTCCCGCACCAGCAGCTCACTCTTTTCCAAAAACTCCTCTATGGTAAAAAACCCCAGACGAGACAATAGTTCCTGCACAAAGGGATTCTCCAGCGGCGTCCGGTACTCTGCCGCTTCCCCGTAACGCTCTACATTCTTTCTTCCCTCTTCTTTTCCTATAAGAATTTTCGGACCGCCCACGCAGCCGCCCACACATCCCATTCCTTCAAAAAAGTTGGCCTTTGTCCCACCCTTTTTCAGCCGTTCTATCATTTCCCGGCAGGCAGGCACCCCGTCTGCCTGTTCCGCACGAACCTCGATCTTCCGCCCCGGACGAAGCTGCTGCACTGTGGCCTTCACCGCCTCGCTGACGCCTCCCGTCCTGGCATATATCCGCCCGGCGCGGGAGGAATGCTCCTTCTCATCCTCTCCAAGCTCCTCCGGATGGATCTTTGCCGCCTGAAACATATCCTGCACTTCCTGAAAAGTCAGCACATAATCCACTGCATCCGCAATATCCGGCTCCCGGGCCTCCTGTTTCTTCGCCATACAAGGCCCCACAAACACGGTAACGGCTCCCGGATGCAGCTTTTTCACCACACGTCCCGCCGCAATCATAGGGGACACTGCACCGGGCACATGGGGCATCAGCTCCTGATAAACCTTCCGTATCATGGCAATCCACACCGGGCAGCAACAGCTGGTAAGCTGATAATCCTGCTCCTGCTGAATATTTGCATCAAATTCCAACGCCTCCTTTAGCGTTAAAATATCGGCAAACACTGCCACCTCGATCAATCCCTGAAATCCCATAGCCTTAAATGCGGCCCGCAGTTTCCCGGTGGTAACCTCTCTGCCGAACTGCCCCAGAAAAGCCGGAGCTACAAGAGCATACACTTCTCGCTCCTTGTCCCGGACAGCCCGAAGCACCGGAACCACATCCTTATTAGCCGCAAGCTTCTCCAGTCTGCAGGCTTCCACGCAGGCTCCGCAGCCAATGCATTTCTCTTTATTGATATGGACTTTTCCTGTTTCGTCCTGTTCAAATGCATCAAAGATACAACTGTTTTCACAGGCTCTTTCATAGGCGCACTGCTCACATTCTTCTGCAAATATAACAGGCCCGTGGCGCTCCGGGTGAAGCAGGCAGTCCATATGATAAGGATCATAATCCTCTTCCAGTATGCGCCCCTGACCTGCCTCCTGTTCCAGAATGTCCAGATACAATTGGTGAAATGTTTTCATTGCCAAACCTCATTTCTGTTTTTCCATAGTATTGCCAGAAATCACAAAAAAACTCTGAAAATGAAGAAATTAATTTTCTCTGCATCTGCAGTCAGGCGTTTCCCACAGCCTGCAGAAACATTCCGGTATCGCAAGATTTCCCGCCGGCAGCAGCGCTCAGGCATAATGATACTTCTTTCGGTTTACCATCAAAAACATCCCTGTGACGGCCAATGCCAGAATTTCCGCTGCGCCGATTGCCAGCCAGATGCCGTCAATTCCCAGAAACACCGGCAGCATCAGCACCATTACAATCTGAAACAGCAGCGTCCGTAAAAATGAAATCGCTGCTGAAACCAGGCCGTTTCCAAGAGCCGTAAAAAATGCCGATCCCCATACATTCAGTCCCATAGCCGCAAATGCAAGGGCATACAGCCGGAATCCGTGACAGGTCATGGCAAACAATTCCGCATCATAATTGGCAAAAATGGACACCAGAGGCACCGTCAGAATTTCCGCTAAGGTTGTCATTAAAATCCCGGCTCCGCCCATCAAAATCATACTTTTACGCCGAAGATTTTTCAGTTCCTCATGATTGCCCGCCCCGTAATGATAGCCTACCACCGGACTGCTGCCTATGGCATAGCCCAAATAAATTGCCATAAACGCAAAATTAACATACATAATAATCCCATAAGCTGCAATTCCGTTTTCCCCTGCCAGCTTCATAAGCTGAAAATTATACAAGATATTTATGACAGAAGCAGATAGGTTGGTCACCATTTCCGAGGAACCGTTACCAAAGGTTCTTAAAATAATCCGCAGCTCCAGCTTCGTTCTTGTCAGCCTCAGCAGGCTGTTGTTTTTCCGGGCAAAATAAAAGAGCGGGAAAATTCCGCCTGCCACCTGCCCGATTCCTGTGGCAAATGCCGCTCCTGCAAGCCCCCAGCCAAAAACTGCAATAAACAGGTAATCCAACATCACATTGGTAATTCCCGCAGCGATGGATATTCTAAGGCTCAGCCCCGGCTTTTCCGCTGTCACAAAGAAGCTCTGGAACACATTCTGCAGCACAAAAGGCATCAGTGCCACAATCAGGCACCTGCAGTAGAGGATACTGCCTTCCAACAATTCCCCGCTGGCTCCCAGGGCAATGGAAATAGGCCGTGCAAATGCAAATCCAATGACAGACAGCGCAAGGCTTAGTCCAATGGAAAAGTACACTAACATGGAAAAGTACCGGTTGGCTTCCTCCCGTTTTCCTTCCCCCAAAGTCTTAGACACTACTGCGCTTCCGCCTGTCCCTATCATAATCCCAACCGTCCCAAAGGCCATGCACACCGGAAACACCAGGTTCAGCGCAGCAAAAGGTGTTTTGCCCACATAATTGGACACGAAAAAACCATCTACAATACTGTAGAAAGAGGTGCAAATCATCATCAATATGGGCGATATCACAAAACGCAGCAATCTCCGATAAGTAAAATGATCTGATAATTGTATTCTCATAATCTCCTCCTTACTAAGCATTTCGTACCATATCAACATTCTTCCGCTTTTTTTCTAAGTTTCCCCACATATTTTCCCATCAATTTCAACATTTCCCGGCACTCCTGGGGAGACATTTCTTCAAATACAGATTGCTCCATTTCCATCACCGGGAAAATCTTTTCCTTCACAAGCCGCTTCCCCTCTTCTGTCAGGAAAATCTCTTTCTCCCTGCCTTTGCCGGAATCCAAAAACAGACAGCCCTGCGCCTTTAAGTTCTGAATAGAAGAATTGACGGTCTGCCTGCTTAAAGAACACCAGGCTGCGATATCCTTCTGCAGACACCCTTCTCCCAATTCCATGATGGCATACAAAATAACAAATGCGCTGTCGGACATTCCCAACCTGACTGCCAACTCATGGTAAATTTGATCCAGTTCCCGGTAAAAACGGTTAAATTCCTTTAAATATTTTCCCTGTTCATATTTCATAATCATCCTCCTTAATCCGAAATCGGATAGTTAGCATTATAATCCGATTTCGGATTTATGTCAATAGGTACTGAAAAAAATTTTTGTTGAAAATCTTTTCGTTATGGGGTTGACTCTCACACTATGGTATACTCTATACTATGATTGAGCTCAAGAAAACACATATATGTGAGGTAGAACTAATGTTAAAAATTGGAGATTTTTCAAAACTGTCAAGAATCAGCATTCGTATGCTTCGGCATTATGATGAAATAGGAATCCTGCATCCAGAACATGTGGATGATTTTACTGGATACCGATATTACAGTGAATCACAGCTTCCGCTGGCAGGACGGATACAGACATTAAAAAGCCTGGGATTCGGGCTTTCTGTGATAAAAGAAATACTGGGCAAGTATCATAATCCACAAGAAATGGAGCAGTTCCTGCTGGTGAAGCGCAAGGAGCTGGAAGAAGAAGCTGCGGCTGCACAGCAGAAATTGATACTGCTTGACAGTACATTGAAATGGCTGAGAAAGGATGGTAGCCTTATGGATTACGATGTTACCTTAAAAACAATACCAAAACGTTATGTTGCAAGTGTGCGCCAGGTAATCCCTGCTTATGAATGTGAAGGGATTTTATGGGAGATGATGGGCCGGGAACTGGAGCCGCAGAAGGTGCAGCAGGCAACTCCCTGTTATGGGATGGCGATTTTCCATGATGAAGGGCATAAGGAACAGGACCCGGATGTGGAGATACAGAGCGCTGTGGTAGGAAAGTATCAGGATACGGAGCATGTGAAATTTAAAACCGTGCCGCCAATCCAGATCGCATCTGCCACTTATAAGGGCAGCTATGAACAGATTTCAAGGGTGAATGCGGCCGTTGCAAACTGGGTGGTTGAGAATGGATATGATTTTGACGGGAAATCCTTCTGCATCTATCATGTGAGCCCCGGACAGACAGATAATCCAAATGAGCTGGTTACAGAGGTTTGTTTTCCGGTAAGAAAAAAGTAACAACTGCTTGATTCCATTATTAATAATGCCAGAAGCCAGTCAAGGCAAAAATTTAGCCTTTACAGGTTTCTGGCGTTTTAGTGAATTTGTTTTTCAAAAGTTCATTACGCCTTAAATATTTTTGGGCAGTGCACATAGTAATAGCCATAATTGCCTTTGTAGTTTATGTTTATTGTTCTGAAAAAGATATGAAGATGCTTATATATTTCGTGCCCTGTTTTATAGGTTCTTTTATATGTAAAGAAGTTTGTCAGGAATATGGGTGAAGTTAAAAAAGAACATATGCAATGTAGACGGGTCACACAACAAAGAAGCAGTACAGGTAACTTTACCAACCTCCTGTGTCTTTGCTTTGCCAGTATTCTTTGTATCTCCGGGTTTATTTGCATTTCCAGGCTTATTTGTTTCATTGGATTTCTTTGCCTTTGCCTCCATAATTACTGCAGCGCCGCCTTCTTCTGCCTGATATGCCAATGCCGGTGCCGGTGCGCCAATTACCATACTAAGCGCCAATACTCCCGCTGCTAATCCTTTTACATAATTTTTTCTCATAAAAAAAAACCTCCTTTTGTTTTTATTGTTACTATGAAAGTCTTCAACTTTCACAGCATGGATGGCCATGCGGCCCGTCGCACGACAGGCTGAGCATGATGAGGGTTTACTGAGAAAACGCAAAAAGAGGTAATTTTATTGCAGGAAAATAAAATTTTTTATTTAATTTTTACTTTTTTTGTCTTAAAACTGCTGGTGTATATTTTTCCTTTGTAAGTTTTATAAGCCTTTACCGTAAAAAAGTATGTTTTCCCGGATTTTAATTTCGTTTTTGTATAACTTTTGCCTTTTGTGGTTTTTAATTTCTTCCAGGAAGCTTTTGCCTTGGTTTTGTAATAAACCGTATATCCGGTCGCACCCTTGACTTTGCTCCATTTTACGGTAGCTTTTTTCTTTCCCGGCGTTATCTTAAAATCAACAGCTTCAGGCGCTGTCGCTGCATAGACGGAAGTATAGGCTCCGCTGACAATCTGTTTCCCGTCCTGTCCCTGTGTATAAGCCTTCACAGCAAAGCGATAGCCTGTGGCCGGAGACAGTCCCGTTACCGTATAAGAAGCTCTATTCGTTTTCACAACTGCTTTCTTATTCCAATTTTTTTCGGAACTGCTGTATTGATAAATCAGATAGCCTTTCGCCTCAGGAATCTTCTTCCAGGTAATCGCCACCTTTTTGGCCGATGAAGTAATTTTCAATCCGGAAACATTGGAAATACTGGATACCGGATTCGCCGTTGTCCCAGAGCCTGAATCCGGATTTGAATCTGTTCCAGGATTCGGATCTGTTCCTGTTCCAGGATTTGGATCTGTTCCAGGATTCGGATCTGTTCCTGTTCCAGGATTTGGATTTGTTCCTGGATCCGGATTTGGATCTGTTCCTGTTCCAGGATTCGGATCTGGAACAGGAATTTCTTTTATCTTTTCAATTTCCGCCATAATCTCATCTGCCGTATAAGGGCCTAAGGTAATATTCCGCACATTATTATACTTATCAATATATATAATATATGGAAAACTTCCTCCTTGCTGCTGATACAGGCCAAGATAGGTTAATGCATAGTTCCAGTTTTTTGCCTCTTCATCATGACAGAATATGATGCTTGTATCTGCATAATTCTGTGCAAATTCCTTCATGGCATCTGCTCCGGCTCCATACACATCCGCATAAATCAACCTGATATCCCCGCGTTTTTCTTTCCCCCAATCACTCCCGGCAATGCTGTCTAATGTACTTTTTGTTTTACCGCAGGTAGTATATCCAAACATCAATACAGTCACTTCATCCGGATTTGCTTTCGTAGAAACCGCAGCGCCGTTTATGTCCGTGAGAACGTAGGGTAAATTCGCAATACCGGACTCGGAGCCCGCTGGCGGCGTCAACGGGCCATCATACTCAATCTCTGCAAATTGCTTGATTCCCGCCATAATTTCTTCGGCAGTTTTTTTGCCCTCTGTGATACTCTGGACTTTATTGTCCGAATCAATTAATACAATAACGGGAGACATTCCTCCATTCTTCCCTGTATAGCCTGCTGTAGCCGCAAGAATTCCGTCTGACGTGTCGTAACAGAATATGATATCCGGACATCCGTAACCCAGCTCATATTCCTGGACTTTTTCTTTGCTGGCAAATTGATTTTCTGCAAAAATAACCCGGATATCCGGACGCCCTACCCAATCACAGGAAGAAATACTGCTGAGGGTACTCCTGGTTCTGCTGCACCCTACATTCCCAAAGATCAACACTGTAACTTCCCCCGGATTCGCCTTAGTGGAAACAGGCACATCACTGGTGCTGTTAAATGTATAAGTTGGGTTCTCTGTACCTACCTCTGCCGCCTTTGCCTTTGTTCCTGCCATCATGCATAAAAACGGAAACAGCAACAGCAGCATAAAAACTGCTGCCTTACTCTTTGCGGACTTTTGAATCAAATTGTTTGCTTCCATAATTATCCTCCATCTTTTCTACGGTTCCCTTTTTCCTTATTCAGTCTCCAACCTAGTTTACAGTATACAGAATATTGAACTATTTGCCAAGCTTATTTTTGTGAAATCTCATATCAGTGCAGCCCGGGTTACTGTTTACTCATGAGCCGTGCACCACACTGCAGAGCGCTGAATGCCTGGGAACGTTTGCCCAGCGCTGGCCCGGAGTGGTATATAGACATTTGAAGCTCAGATTTCTGGTTATGATCCACGGACGAAACACGCACTCTATGGGAAATTTGACTATGAACCGCAGCCAGACTCTTCTATTGCACCAGCGTCCAAATCCACTGCAGCCATCCTCTCACAGAACTTGCCCGCCTTGCAATCAGGCTTTCTCCACAAACCCTCTGCTCCCGCATTCTGGCAGCAATCTCTCTTTTTTCCGGCATCCTATGACCCTTAAGCAGAATTTCAAACAATTCATGAAAAATCTGATGCTCCAAAATCAGCCGCACATATTCCAGCTGCCGCTCCTTATACCGCAGTTTCAAAAGCCGCCTGCCGGAGGGCGTAATATGCACCTTCACCCCTTCTTCTCCGCTACGCTTTTCCATCAGTCCTAAATACCTTCCGGCATTAAAATAATAATCCGACTGTCTCTCCCGGAATCCGAACAACTGAGCAATCTTTGCCCCTGTCATCGGCTCTTCCTTCAAATGCTCTGTCAGGGAGATTACTTTCGGAAAACTGTCTGCCTGAATAAAGGTCACTTCCGGTTCTGGCTTTATCACTGTTTTTTCCCAGGTATCCCGCAGATCCTCCCAGGTTATTTCAATGTCTTCCAGGCTGTAATTTTTTTCCTGCACCAGTTTCAGGGAATTATAATCATTGAGATCCGTAAATTCATATTCCAGCAGACGGAAAATATTATTGGAATACACCAGAAATACCGGACGGATCTTCTTATGGATCTTAGAATCCCACAGTCTTACCGGATAGTAGAGCTGTCGGATCAGAAAATTGCTGTGAACTATATTTTTTCCTTCGATGATGGAAAAAACATTGGGATTTTCAAAGCCGCCGTCTATCTCCACCTGAGAATTTTCCACCGTAAGATAAGACTTGCACCGGCTGTCTCCTGATTTCCAGCCGCTGACATAGAATCCGAAGCTGCCGGAACTCATACGGCCGGAGACTGTCTGGACCATATGGGCTTCCCCCAGGAAATCATCTAAAATTCCTGCAATGCCCATAATGTTAATGGCATTAGCTTCCGAGCGAATATCATTAATATCTATGGTTTCATAATAATCCGGGATTTTGGCGCCTGCCATTTGTTTGATATCGGAAACCATCTCCGGGAAATCCTGATATAAATCAAATTCTCCCAAAACATATTTTCCTCTTGTAACAGGCAAGATTGCTATTTTCTTTCCAAAAACCCCCGGCAGGGATTCCCGGGTGTCAAACTTCGTCATTAACCGGGGCTCTTTTACCTCCCGAATCTGATCCGCAGTAATGTAGCACAATCCGTTCTTTTTAATCTCATTTTCAATCCTGTATTTTTCAAACAGAATTTCCCATTTTTCATCAATCAGGCTCATAGTTATGCACCAGTATCTCCTTAATTTCTCCGCGCTTTTCGGGATTAGCGTTGATAGCCCTTTTAGCGTTTACATACTCAATCCTATAATCTTTATATAAGTCTTCGATAAAAGAACAGGCCGAATTAGACAGTAAAAATTTAATGCCCCTTGCATGCAGCGCATCGCATTGCTCTTTCAGGGCAATCTGCTCCTGCGCCCCGAAACCGCCTGCCGTATATCCGGTAAAGGAAGCGGAAACGCTGATGGGCATATACGGAGGGTCAAAGTATACAAAGGCTCCTTTTCGGATTCCTTTCAGCGCCTCCCGGTAGTCCCCGCACTTGATGGTGATATTCGCCTGGTTCAAATAGTCTGACAGCGCCTGAATGGTTATTTCATTGGTAATGTTGGGATTCTTATACCGTCCCCAGGGGGAATTGAACTCTCCGGAACTGTTGACCCGAAACAGGCCGTTGTAGCATGTCTTATTTAAGTAGATAATCCTTGCCGCCCGTTCCACATTGGTTAAATTCCCAAAGCCCTGCTTGTCACGATCCAGCGCCCGCACATGGTAAAAATACTCCTGGCAGTTTTTCTCCCTGTGCTCCTCAAGCTTTCTGATCAAGGCTTCCGGTTCCTCCTTGATTGTCAGATACACATTCATCAATTCCTGATTGGAGTCATTGATTACGGCTTTTGCCGGCTGTCTGCAAAACAGCACTGCGCCGCCTCCCAGAAATGGTTCATAATACGTGGAACATTTCGGGATAAGGGGTTCAATGCTGTCTAAAAGCTGCCTTTTTCCCCCTACCCATTTTAAGATCGGCGAAACTAGTGGATTCTTCTTTGCCATCCTTTTGTCTCCTATTTATAAAATCAAAATTTTATACTGCTGTATGATCCTGCCTATCATTATAACCTAAAATTCATATGTGTCAATGACTTGAACGTTATGGTTATGCCGGGCGTTTTAACAACTGAACCACTACCGGCTAAAGACGGTAGATTCGCTCTGCTGCTAAAGCAGCCTAAAGTTGTCTCGCCGCAAGATTATCATTATTTTTCTAAGGTGATTCTACCTCAAAGTTATCAAGGTTATTTTTTTAATGTAAATCTTGGTTTTGTATATATTCTTTGATAATTTCATCTGTAACATTTCCACTGCTTGCCGCAAAATATCCTCTTGCCCACAAATGTTGTCCCCAAAATTGTTTGTTTAGTTCCTTATGTTCCATCTGTAACGTGCTCCGTTACATGGCCTGCCATCATACTCATGTTACCGATCACTAATCCCCATTCTTAATCTGGTATTGTAAACAGCTAGGGGTAACATCCATACGGTTACACCGCTATACGAAATCACTCTTGCTAAGGATAGCTCCTACAACCGCAGATCGCTTGCCGGGATAATACGCTGGTTAGTAAACTCAATTTTTATTTTTCATGATGGTTGCCCCATAGTTTACCTATAGAATATTATTACTCCAGCGGTTAAATATCGCAGTTTTTCTTGTCTAAATTTTCATCTGCCACGTTGTGCCCGATAAAGCGGGGCAGACCCTCATCAATCGTTGTAACCCTCGCTACAACCCATTCTTCCGCCTTGCAGATGAAAATTTATCCTACGTAAAATTCTGCGATATTTAACCGCCGGAGTAACATCTACTGGCATTTTATACAAAAAACTGCAAAATCCCCAAAACATACAGGTTTTGGGGATTTTGCAGCTTTGATATTTCGTTTGCCTATCTCTTGGATAGTTTTAAATCCTTATTTTCCAGCGTTTTCAAGGCATTTGTTAGATTACCTGCCACTTACCCATAAACATTCATACTCACTCATTTTGTTTTATTTAACTCATTCAAAATATGATTTATATCCGTCCATTTCAAAACAATAGAAACATGGTCTCCCATGCACTCCTGCTTCATCATTATCTTTTTTTCCCATTAATCCACAATTAGGAAACCGTTTATAATATTCATCCTTAATAAAATAAAAATTACCTGTCTTCAAATTATCTCCTATGTACAAAAGTGCCCCGCTAATCAGCGGAGCACAAATATTTGTATCCCAGCCATTTATTAGTCGCTCGCTGGGTAGCGAAAAATATTTGTATCTGCACCTTTTCTATAAATGCCGATATGCAGTTCCGGCAGAATAATAAGAGATTCGTCTGAACTTCTTATATTTCATTGTCTGTCGGCACTCTGCCTAATTCCTGCTCCAACTCCTGTACGATTTTCTTATAACGTGCTATTTTCTGCCTTGTGTGGCTCGGTATTCGCACTGTAGAGCCGCATTTCTCAATATACCGCTGTACTGACTGCCTTATCCAATATTCCGCATAAGTCATAAACCGCACATTTGCAGACGTTTCATAATGCTGTACCGCTTCCCACAATCCAAAATAGGATTCTTGCAATAAGTCCTCCATAGGCTCATAGGCGGTATATGGCTTTATGAATTTCTTAATCAATGGCAGATTGCTTTCATACAACAACTGCATATAATCCGTTACAGAATAACCGTTCCTAATTTCAGAAACAATTTGCTCATTCGTCATTGCAATGCACCTACCCCTTTGCTATAATTTGAGTAGATGCAGGATATAAAGAGAAGTCAGCCCACAAAAGCAACGACTTCTCTTTTATTTTATCACAAAACCGCCTTTTTGCATATTTTAAAAATATTTCAGAATGGCAGCAGGACTAAGCCTTTTTGAAAATGCCCGGCAAGAAAAGGCACTAACCTAAACAATCCTTATTCTGCTTTCAATTCTCTCTTATATTTATAGAATGTATTTCTTGCAAGCCCTATCAGCTTCATGCAATCCGCATCTGACAATGCACCATTAAAATCCTTGCTATGCTTCTGTATCTGCTTCTTTGCTTCAATAGATTTCTTTGTTGTCAGCTTTGCCCCCTGCTTCTGCCCGATCTGCTTACCGTTCAATCTTGCTGTTTCAATTCCCTCTTTCGTTCTCTGATGCAAGTCCTGTACTTCTTTTTCTGACTGTTCAAAAGCAAGTCTTATCTGTTCCTTTGCAAGCGACATAAGGTACTTATTCACACCCTCTAAGATAAAGTCAACATTTGTTCCGGTCATTGATATATTGCTCTCTAATGCTTTCTTATATGTGCTTGTATTGATATGCGGCTCTTTCAGAAATACAAGCTCTATGCCCTTATTATATAATTCCTCATACAGACAAAAGCCCTCGTCCGCATTCCTACTCATTCGTGATACGCTATCAAAGATAATGGTATCTCCTGCTTTGACTTTCTTATACAACTTATTCCATTCTGGTCTTTCCTGCTTTGTTCCTGTATATACTTCCTGTATTATCACAGCCTTATCATAACTGCCCTTAATATTTCTAATCTGTCTGTCAATGCTCTGCTGCTTTGTACTTATTCGGCAATATCCATACACACACATAATCAATGCCCTTTCTTTCAGTATCACTTCTACCATTCGTCTGTTTTGATACTACTATTTTACCTCTTGTTATTGTTGTTGTCAATAACTTTTGATACTATTTTTATATACATTACTTTTGATACTTATTATTAAAATGTGATTGATGAATAAACAGACTTATGATATACTTTGTGACATGGGAAACCATAGAGCCAAAGGCGGCTTACCCCTCTGTTTTTCGGAGGGTTCAAGTAGCCCTCCAGATGAAAGAAAGGAGGGCGATACAATGTATGTTACATATCCGGATTTAATTCAGATTGGAATACTCATTGTTGCCCTTGCTAATTTGATTTATCAGGTTTACAAGGGAAAAAAGAAATAGCCGCCAACTATTCGCAGTAGTTGACGGCACGCCTACATTGTAGGGGATTTTGTCAATGATTACTTAAGGGTAGCCGCTTCTATGGCTTTCCCTTTTCTATAATATAGCATAATCCCCTGATAAATTCAAGAAAAATTTCCGTTAATGCAAACCGTTAGGATTACTTCTTCCCCATGTTCCTAAAATCAGGATTGTTAAAACCAGTCAAAAATGCCGCTCCATTCTGCCTTTCCTGTTCTACTTCTTTCACAATCTCCCGGAACATTTTCAAACTGTTTTCACCACATCTGTAATTCTTCTTTAATTTTTCTTCGGTCAGTCCATTCTCGAGCTGTTTCTTAAACTGCTTGCGGAAATCGTTTAATTCCCTTTCGTGGTCGAAAGCTCTAATCTGTGCCTGTTGCATTTTCTTTACATACTCGCTGTCCTGATATGCCATATTTTTACCTCGTTCTTTCTTTATGAAAATTTTTATTGTTACCATAAAATCACTTATCATAAGATATACAATCGGATAGCCTTTCACTTCCAATCCGTAAAACCGCTTCAAATCGTCCGACATACGCCTTTTCTGTAACGCCATTTCGGGATAAATTCTTCTAAGCGTTGCACGCACTATATATAAAGAAATATTGTATTTTTCACATACCATAGTGCAAATTTCAGTTTCAAGAACATATCCCTGCTGCCTAACCACGCTTAAAACCTCATTTTGCAAGATTTCTTCAACATATGCTTTAAAACTCATTTTCTCCCTCCCCATCATCTGACTTTATACCTAATTGAGGTAGCTTTTCTCTTTCTTTTTACTCCAATAGTTCCGGCAGACTTGGTATATTATCTTTGTCTTTCAAGAATAGATTTGGTAATTCATCAGCAGACAAAACCCTTCTTTCTGGCTGTTCGACTGTTCCAAACTTAAATTCCTGCTCATTGCTCCAACGTGTATTTTCTTTGTTGTTCAGCCAAAAGATAGTTCCGGCATTATTGCGGTTATCGCCTAATTTTTGCTCGTTAAAATCTTCAATAAGAATATAGGCTTTTCTGATAAGGTCAAAATCAGCTGTAGCAATTTTTTGTCTGCCTTTGTTTTCTCCCTCTCTCTTGTAAATATTTCCCCTACGGTCAGAGCCTTTCACATAATCAACTACCGTCTGCGGAGATACACCCAATGCCAACGCCAAACCGCTTTTTGTCGGATTCCGTTTCCACACATAATTAAATTCTTGCGTGTCCTCGTCCTCTGATAATGTCAAGCAACTCTGAAAATATGCAGATATTCTGTTTTTCACTTCCTCCCTTGTCAGCACTATATCATCACGCTCCTCCAAAATAGCTTGTATCTGCTCTGGGGAATAGGAAAGCCCTCCTGCTTTCTTGGCTTCTTCCCATGCCCGAACCATGTATTGACCTCTACCATCTGTTTTTTCTTCATTTTTCATATAAATCTGCTCCTTTTTTATAAATTGTGTATATGCGTGGCGCTTAGATTTTCACGCTCTTCTGCGGTTATAATACCGATGCAGCATTAAATGACAGCGACCACAAACGCAAATCAGTTCATTTCCGACATTTTCTCTTCCAAGATTTTTGTAAGATATATGATGTATTTGCAAACCCTTTGAATTTTTCTCTAATCCTCCACACATCTCGCATTTATGCTCCGCTATCTTCAACCGCTGATTACATTTTTCAGCCCATTCATCAGACTTCATATAATCGTCATATTCTTTACTGTGTTTCCGCATTTTTCCTCAACTCCTTTGCTTTCCGCTCAAATTCATCAACGACTGCCAAAATCAAAGCAATCGCAAACTTATCATTGTTATATTTCTTTGATAGTTCGCCGGATTCACTGACGACATTTTCCCAATAAATATCCTCGTCTCTCACATCCGCATATTTTTTAAAGTAATGCCAGCAATCCGTAAATAGGTTATAAATACGTCTTAATTCTTCATCACCCACCATCACAAAACCTCCATGCATTTTCTTTTCAATAGTTGATACGTTTCTGAATATTCGTTCCGTTCCTGCGGATATACTCTGATGTGTCTTTCAAAATCTTCCTGCATGACAGAAAGTATATGATTTCTCTGCTCTATCGTCCTGATTCTTGAAATCGGCTCTCTGTATCTGTGATAAAACATTGATACTTCACAACTGCACTTTGGAACATCTGCCAACTGAATAATACCCATAATATGTTTTCCTCTCTTTCTGAAATACCGTTACAAAAACCGTAAAATTGCTTACATTCATTTTGCACACTTCACTATATTAAAGTCCTTGAAACCCTTAGTTTTACGTTGATAAGGAAGTATTCAAAACAACTTATTACTAACGCTGACAAACAGAGTGCAAACAAGAGCAGAGAACATATCACTTTCATTAGTGGTCGGTTCTCTGCTTTTTGTTACGCAGTAGAACGCCATTTTTGAGGGTAGGAATATAAAATATCGTCTAAGTGTTTTTTATGCTCTGAAATCTGCATAAATCAAAGACTTTTTACCCTCTACTGCATAACATACCTACCCGCAAAATCAGTAGTTTTACAAAGCAGTTAGATTAGACGGATTTTGAACACCGTAACGACTCCCGGTGTTGGATTTTCCGATATTGGATTTTCCGACATCGGGTTATCCGACATCGGAAAATCCAACGCAATTAAATAAAGATATAACTAATTAAAGAAAAACCAAATACGGATTTAATTAAATACCTATTCCTTTCCTATCCTTTTCCTAACCCCTCTCCTTTAAAATTAAGATACAGCGGCAAAGCTGTGGGAATGGAAAAATGGAATGGAAACGACAGTACAAAGAAATACCGTTTGCCATGTTACGCAATAGAACGTCGTTTTTGAGGGCAGGAGTATAAATCCCTTAACCACTGCCTTATCACCGCTGTAATGCGCTTAATTCAAGCGAGAAACGCCCTCTATCGTGTAACATTCCATACTGGATTGAGGGCGCAAGCGGTCTATCCGATTGCGTCCTCTTGACTGCCCAACAGCAAAGGCGGGAAAAGCTGTCAAGGGCGCGTAGCGCGAAGTTTACCCTTGACAGCTTTTCCTGTCTTTGCTACTTCCTATCGATCGAAGCGGAATTTCAGTATAGCTTCAACCAGTTTAGCCTTTAACCTGTCTTGTGTATCGTCATTAATATGCCCTTTATACATAGACAGGTATTTGATATGTGCGGTGTAGTGCCGCAAGACTGTGTCTACCGCTTCCGGCTCTCCGGCAACGGCTTTTTGGATTACATCAAAAGGTATCAGCTTTTTGTTCCTCATGCTCCAATTTCTCCCATTCTTTTCGCAACTGTTTTAATGCAACATTTCTCCGACTGTTTATCGTACTTCTGCAACGCCCGTACAGTCTGCCGATTGCTTCATCACGATAACCAACGAAGTAATAAAGCAACAGGACTTCTCGCCTTAATCGCGGCAATCTTGATAATGCCGTTGCCAACCGTTCATCATCAACGATAACTTCCTTTCCCAACACAAGAAATACAGCCGGCTTCTCCTGTCTTTCAAAATAGCTGTCCATAGCAGACGGTTCAAAATATCTTTCCGACATCAGATAGTCAAGGGATATTTCCCGTTCTTCTTTACGCACCAAATCCCGCCATGTGTTGATTGCTTCATGGCGTAATACAATCTTGCA
>JAETSX010000146.1 GCA_021769425.1 Eubacterium sp. | reverse complement strand
TGTAGAGATTTGACTTCTACTTCTTGGGTAGAAAGCCCCCTTGCATTGACAAGGATTTTTTTAACATGCTGTCCACCCATCCCCGATATGATATATGTAAATGAAAATTGCTATTTGCAGGCAATAAAAATCCCTCCAAACTTAAAACAGGTTTGGAGAGTGCTTGTTAAGTCTTTCGGGCATAGCAATACCGCCCACCAAATCGCCGTTTTTTTTAATTTGGTGGACGTGCCTACCTTTAGTTATATAAAAAGAAAAGCCGACAAACTGTGATTGCTCACACGTTCATCGGCTCTGCATCTATTGTGTCTGGCTCTATGATGACTATTGTTTGTAAATTTCTCACTTCTATCAATCTTTCCTGCCTGCATTTCGGGCAGTAGAGAGGATAATTTATCAGAATAGTATCCTCCCTAATTCTGCTGCGGGTTTTACTCCCGCAGACAGGGCATAATATCCATTCTGTCTGCTTCAATTTCTTGCCTGCCTTTCTTTCAAAAATAATTGTACTGTTTTCGATGCTTGCATAGCAGATATACCGTCAATATAAGCGTGAAAAGCTCTGCAAGCGGGGCTGCAAGCCATACGCCCGCTACCTTTAAAAATTTCGGCAATGCCAAAAGGAATGCCGTAATAAATCCAAACGTCCGCAGAAAAGATATGGCTGCAGATGCTTTCCCATTGGATAATGCCGTAAATAAAGCGGATGAAAAAATATTGCATCCGGATAACAAAAAGCTGAATGAAAAAATGATAAATCCATTCTTTGTAATCTCAAAAACATTCCTGTTATTCTCTGCAAATACCTTTGCAATGCTTTCCCCGCCAAGCAGAGAAAACAGAAATACGAATATGGAAATCCCCGCTACAAATCGGCAACAAATACGGACAGTCTTTTTTAGCTGTTTTACATTCCCACTCCCGTAATTGTAGCTTATGACGGGGGCTGTTCCCATAGAAAAGCCAATATAAAGCGTTGTTAAAAGGAACTGTGAATATATGATAACCGTAATCGCAGCCACGCCGTCCTCGCCCAACAGTTTCATCATTGTTACATTAAACAGAAATGTCGTTACGGCAGCCGAACACTGGCTTACCATTTCCGACGCGCCATTGGAACAGCTTTTCAGCAGAACACATACGTCCATTTTAGGCACACAAAAATACAGCTTACTTCTTCCTGACAGTAACGCCCCCTCCTTTCGGTCAGCGGCAATTTGGTCGCCGCATTCCGAATCGGCTGCGCCGTAGCGGCTCCCTGTCAGAAAAAATAGAGTGCCAATTATTGCCGGTATCATATATCCGATGCCTGTCCCAACGGCAGCTCCCTTGATTCCCATTTGCAGTAAAACGATAAAGACATAATCAAAAACAATATTGGCAATCCCTGCCAGAACAGCAAGCGCTAAGCCTAACGCCGGTTTCCCTGCCGTAACAAACAGATTCTGATATAATACCTGCATCATATTAAAGGCAGCAAACATGAGCTGTATGGCCAGATAATCCCTGCAATATGGGAACAATACTTCACTTGCCCCTAATCCCCAGATGATTTCATCCAAAAAGAGAAGTCCTGCCGCTGTAATCAGCAGACCGATAACCGCCCCTGTCACGACAATCAATGTGAAATTGCTTCGGGCTTCCTCTGTGTTTCCATTCCCCATTTTCTTCGCAACGACCGCACTGCCGCCTGTCGCAAGCATCGTCCCCAGACCGACAATCAAATTGATGACGGGACAGACGATGTTGATGGACGACAGGGCGTTCGTGTCTACAAACCGTGCTACGAAAATTGTATCTACAATGGTGTATAATCCCATAAACAGCATCATCACCATGCTTGGGAAAGCAAATTTGATAAGGGATATGGCGTCAAAATTCTCCGCTAGCGGGTTTTTCTGCGTTTCGGTCATTCCCTGTTTCCTCCTTGTCTATGGTGTTGCTCCTCCCCTCGGTCAGCGACAGGTCGGTCGCCGCATTCCAAATCGGCTACGTTGAGGCGGCTCCCTCTGGAAGACGCACGAAACGCTGCGTCGGATACCCATATTCCACAAGCAGTTCCCGTTCTGTAAATCCAAGACGGCGGTATTCTTCCCGCCAGCCCGTATCTGCCTTATCGCCTGCACGGTATGTCGTCAACGTAATCTCTTTTCCGAAAAGCAGTTCGTCTGTCAGCTTATCAAGAAACAGCCTTGTAATGCCCAGATGCCGATACTGGGGATGGACAGCCAGAAAATCTATGCTGCCTGTATCGGGCGAAAATCCCATCACACCGATAGCCATATGATATCGCCCCCTCCCATCCCACGGCGGCAATTCGGCCGCCACATTCCGATTCGGCTGCGCCGAAGCGGCTCCCTCCCGCAAAATCAAAGCCTTTTTATCTGCAATATACTGATGCAGGTTTGCAATGTAATCATCCTTATCCAGACATGGATAACCGTCAACTGTAAGGCTTACCAGTTCCATCCAGTCATCCACATCTGCGGGCGTGGCAAATTTTATATTGTCCTTTGTCAAATCCATTTTTACAGGCTTCTCTTTCAGATAAATTTCTAGCTGCAACGAGTAGAAGTTTTCCATTTCCCGAAATTCCGCAGGGGAAGTCTTATACATTGCTTTAAAAATATCCGTAAATGCCTGCTGACTTTCATACCCGCTCATAAAAGCAATCTCAATAATCGGCTTTTCAGAAAACACAAGAAGCTTTGCCGCTTCTGTAAGCTGCCGCCTTTTTACGTAGTCGTGGATAGTCAATCCGACAGTCTTTGTAAAAATCCGATGCAGATGGTATTTGGAATAGTGCAGCGCCAGCGCCACCGTATCTAAATCCATCTTTTCATGCAAATGTTCTTCGATATAACGGATAGCCTGTGAAACAATGCGAACTGTCTGACTTTGCATTTCGCTCCCTCCTTTCTTCATTCCCGCCTATGCTTTATGGGCATAGAGGTACACTTTTGTGGTGTTTCCTGCTTTTTGCCCACACTCTTTAAGCATTATGATATGTCTGTGGGGAATTTCTTTGTTTTCTTCCATGCTTTTTGAGCATAGAAGTATATTCCCATGGTGTTTCAATGAGATATTGTAGCACAAGGAGTTTTCTGTCTTTTCATTATTCTTGCTATGTTTTTATATCATTCACATTTAACCTGAATTATTCACGGCGGTATGAGCAGGCATAAAATTTGCCGTAGTTACCGTTACAACCTCTTCCAATACCCCACTCTGCCACAAAACAGCCTAAAAATGGGCAGACTT
>JAETSX010000145.1 GCA_021769425.1 Eubacterium sp. | reverse complement strand
CAACAATCGCTTGCTGTGTCTGTTCTGTTTCGTCAAAAACATTTTTATCAATCTCAGGCATATCTGAAACATCACCACCTCTTACAGGTTCTCCACTGCCAGTTGCTTTATCACAAGCAACTAATGACAACATACAAATCAATACCAAAAATAATGCCAATACCCTTTTCATAGAAATACCTCCTGAAATCCTGCTTTTACGCTCTCTGCAATTTCCCAACAAACCTGAAGCTGTAGCACTATTGACTTACTATTGGTTTTCCGTCTTTGTCAAGCAATGGGGTAAATCCTGCCGCATTTCCATTTCTATGAAAAACATAGTTTACACCAGTTTGTGTATCAACCCAAATTTCAACCACATCAATCTTTCCCTACTGATAAATCTTTTTAAAACGCTCCATAAGTATTCCCCCTTAAATATGAATTTATTTACTGTTCCATATCATTTGACCGCCCAAATAAACGTTTTCTATCCCGTCTATATCGATGGATGTTTGGTATTGACCGCTTGAAAACAGAAAAGATACAAGTACTTTTTTTGCACTTATAAACACATTATTTCCCTCTTGTTCAAATTTCCATCCTCTAAGGGCAACCGCAGGTTCTTTTGCAGATACTTGCAACTCTAAAGTTGAGTTATTTTGCGTGATATTATATGCTAATTGCTCTCCATCAATCGGTTCTCCTATTACAAATAAATTTAACAAAATGCACAATATAATAATTCCTAAAGTTGCAATGCCTATCCCTATTTTCTTCTTCACAGTATGTTCCTCCATCAATCCCGATTTGTTTATTCATCCATCTTATATTAGCTGTTTAGAAGTTTTGTCAAATCCTCAATAGAAATGTCCATTTTCACAGAAATTTCTTCCATTGTCATGCCGGAAGCAAGAAAACGCTTTATCACCATTTTCATATCCTCGCCAACCTCTATGATATGCCCATCTAAATCGTAAAACCGAATCACCCGCTGACCCCAGCTATCTATGTTCCGCAGGTAAAAGCAATGTTTCTACCGTAATCCTGGAACACCTCTAATCCGAACAAATCCTCATAAAATTTTCTTGAGGCATTAATGTCAGCCACCGATTTTTATTACCCAGAAGTAAAACTTTCCCGTTCTTAGCATTGATGATTGTTTCCTTTTTGCATTTTGGTCAGTAGAGAAGAAAGTTTCGTTTCTTAATTCCGTATCTTCCCATATCATTGTCCGAGTTTTATTGTCGCAGATAGGGAAATATATCCGTTCTGTTCCATTCAAACTATTGCCCTCCAACCTATTTGGATTTTTGTTTATTCAAAAGTATTGCACATATAATTACCGCCGCACAAAATACAAGAATTAAATACCATAGATTTTCAAGGCAAAAACCATTATCTAACATCAATCGGTATCCCCAAGAAGCGAGAAAAATACGCCCTATGGTTTCAAGAAAATCGGGCAGCAAGTCGATAGGGAACATAATCCCTGAAAGCATAATCGAGGGTAAAAACACAAGTTGCGCTATCATCGTCAGCTTTGCCTGATTTTTTACAACTAACCCTAATATACTTCCAATACTCAGCGACACAATGATGTATATAGCAAGCGCAAGAAAGAAAAATGGAAGCTGTACTGGCAAAGCCGCCTCAAACAGTATCGGGGCAAGCAGTAATATAATGGCACAGCTAATCATCAAATGCACAAATGCAGAAAGAAACATTGTAACAAGACCTAAATATAAAGGTACTCCATTTGCTTTATAAACCTTTTTTACATCACTTCCATAAGTTTCAACCAACGATGGCGGCAACCCAATAAACGCTCCCATTGAAACGCTCATCACAATCATAGATTGTATCAGCGTGCTTCTCATTTCGGGCATAACAGAAGTAAAAATACCACCCATAAGCAGAAAGAAAATAAGCGGAACGATATAGCAGGTTACTAACAAAGATTTACTGCGCATATCCAATTTCCATTGTAATGCTACGCCATATAAAAAACCGTTCATTTAAGCTTCCCTCCTTGCCATTTCGATAAAATGCTGTTCCAGCGTGCCGCGATCAACTTTAATATCTAATACATGGATTTTTTTCTGTTTTAATTCCCCCAGCAAGGAAATCAAAGTGTCCTCGACATTGTCCGTTTCAAAAGTGTTGTCTCCTTGCTGCGTCTTAATATGAATAAAGTATTTTCTTCCAACCTTATCGGTCAGTTCCGACGCTGTTCCGCAAAAGGCAATATTTCCGTTATTCAAAATGGCAATGCGGTCACATAGGGTTTCTACTTCCGCCATATCGTGGCTTGCCAAAACGATTGTTTTTCCGTGTGATTTGAGCTTTCGGATTTGTTCGTGAAGAGATAGTCTTCCTTCGACATCAAGCCCCGCAGTTGGTTCATCGAGAAAAATAACATCGGGATTGCCGATAAGTGCAAGGGCAAGATGTAACCGTCTTTTCTGCCCTGTGGATAATTGTATATACTGCTTCTTTTCAATTTCTTTGATACCAAGACCGTTAAGCATGGCATAATCAATTTTTGTCTTATTCCATTTTGCAAACAGCTTTACAGCCTCCATTGGCTTGATATGGGCGGGCAAAGATGATGATTGTAACTGAATACCCATTTTCCCGTTTACAGTAATCGCACCACTGTCATATTTTCTTAGACCTTCGATACATTCAAGCGTTGTCGTTTTTCCTGCTCCGTTTACGCCGAGCAGAGCAAAAATTTCTCCTTTTTCAATTTGAAAATCAAACCCCTTGAGAACCATGTGGCTTCCGTAACTTTTCTTTAATTCACGAACTTGTATTGCGTCTTTCACGGTTTCACCTCCTCAAAGGGATTTGTTCCAAGTCTTGAAAAATAGACTTGCAAAGCTGGATCTATATAATCGTTTACGATTTTTTGCCTTTCTTCCCAAGCGTTTGTGGCGGTATCAATGTTACCGACTTCCATCAATTTCGGAAGCATACTCATATCACCATTTGTAAACTCCATAATCAGGCCCCAATATTCTTTTACAACCTGTTGGCATTTTTCGCTTTCAGGCGGTACATTTTCCTTTTGAAGCTGTATGATTTCATCACTCAGGCGGTTAAATCTGTCCATAAAATCTAAGCCGCTTTCCTTATCGAATTGACTGCGTATATGGTCGAGTGTATCATCATCGAAACGCTTAATAAGATAATAAGAGTCATTCTCCATTTGTAGATTGACAATAATATCTGCATACTTCTTAAAGTTGACCGTCTGCATTTGTAAAACTTCTGCTTTTAACTGTTCTATTGCTGACAAAGAAACCTTTAGCTGTTCTATTTTTTGGCGTATATCATCTGCCTGCTCTGTAAGAGCATTTGCAATATCAGCCGGTGTCTCTAAAGAAATCAATCGCCCCTTTATATCGTCCAAAGAAAACCCTAGTGATTTCAAAGATATAATCTGATGAAGTGTGACCAAATCTTTATCTGTATAAAGTCTGCGTCCACCTTCGCTTTCTGCCGATGGGGAAAGCAGTCCTTCTTTATCGTAGTATTGTAGAGTACGGACGGTAACACCCATTTTCTTTGCCACTTCGCCAACTGTCATAAACCCTTGCGGAATTGCTCTGTATTTTGCCATAATTATTTACCTCCTCATATCTATTATAAATCATTACGCAGCGTCACAAACAAGACCTTTTTTAAAAGATTTTTAGGCGGCAAAGATTTTTCACCGCCACCTTTCTGTACTTATGCAAAGATGATTTCCTTTTCCACAATCTCCTTTGCACACGCTCGTATGCTATTCATTCTCTGTGAAATCCAAAAGTTTAGATTTGCCCTATCCATTCTAAAGCGTTTTCCGTCTTTAGCTGCTCTGTGATGCCCTGCACCCGTTTCATCTGCGCTGTGAGCCTTTCCGTACGTTCCTGTGCTTGTTTATCTATATCGGCAAGGTAAAAGTGTTCAGTCTGCCGCTTGTAAGTAGCGTTGTGTATCATGTATTAGCTGTTTATGATTTTGTCAAATCCTCAATAGAAGCGTCCATTTTCACAGAAACTTCTTCCATTGTCATGCCGGAATCAAGAAAACGTTTTATCACCATTTTCATATCCTCGCCAACCTCAATGATGTGTCCATCCAAATCGTAAAACCGAATCACCCGCTGCCCCCAGCTATGCTCGATCACTTCTCCCAGATATTCAATATCCGGGTATTCTTTCAACTTGTTCAGGAAACCGTTAAAGTCCTGTTCCTCAAAGACGATTTCCGCATTGTTGGATTTCTTTAATACCTTTTCTTTTGGCAGATCTACAAGCCAGTCAAAATCCTGCTGCAATGCCAGGCCGCAGGTAAAAG
>JAETSX010000144.1 GCA_021769425.1 Eubacterium sp. | reverse complement strand
ATGAGGATTGGAGAATTACTTGCTCTTACCTACAATGATATTGACTTAGAGAAGCGCACCATTTCCGTAAACAAGTCTTATCAGCGGATAGAGGGCAGGGATATTATCACACCGCCCAAAACACCAAAGAGTAAGCGTATCATAACGATACCGCCATTTTTGGCAGAGGAATTAAAAGAGTATACTTCACACTTATACGGAATTATGGCAGACGAAAGAATGTTCCGTTTTACAAAATCCTATATGGAGCATGAGATTATCAGAGGTATCAAGGCTTCGGGAGTGAAAAGAATACGTTTGCACGATATTCGTCATAGCCACGCCTCGTTACTTGTGGAAATGGGTTTTACGCCATTAGCGATTGCGGAACGGTTGGGACATGAGAAAATCGAAACAACATTAAATACTTATTCGCATTTATATCCCAATAAGCAGGGGGAACTTGCAGATAAATTAGAGATGGAGAACAGCAGGGAGGAAGAAGAATGAGCGGAGTGCATAAATACCCGACAATCAGTTTTCGCATTTCCCCCAGAGAGAAGGAAGAAATCGAGGCAAAGATTTTAGCAAGCGGACTTTCAAAGAAAGATTATTTTGTCCGTTCCTGCATTTATAACCGGGTGTGCGTGGTCGGTAAAAAAGAACTGGTTTACCAGTTGGTAGAGGAACTAAAGATAATGCAGACAAATATCCGGGAAGTGACGGAACAGTTTGAAAAGACAGAGATTGAATTAACGCCGGAGGGACTGGAAGATATGCGGAATGATTGTCTTGATATGCTGAAAGCTATCCTGTGGGTATTGGACGGAGCAAAATATCTGTGGCAAGACAACGCCAACGGAGAAGAAAATAGCCCCGACAGCGGCAACTGTTAGGGCTGTGATAACTGGAAAACCTCTGTTATCAGTATCCACAATACAAGTATAGCAGAGGTTTCTTCCAGTGACAACGATTTTTCAGAAATGGAGGGCTTATGGAAGAAACAAAAACAGAAATACAGTTGATTAAATTGTCGGAGATACAGTCGCAGGAAGTTTCGTGGCTGTGGTTTCCGTTTATCCCTTATGGCAAGTTGACTATTGTTCAGGGCGATCCGGGCGATGGAAAGACAACATTTGTACTGAACATAGCGGCGAAACTGTCAAAAGGAGAGGTCATAGACAGTGAAATGAAAATGACAGAGCCTTTGAATGTAATCTATCAGAGTGCAGAGGACGGGCTTGCCGATACGGTAAAGCCCCGGTTAGAACAGGCGGGGGCAGACTGTGAGAAAATTTCGGTCATTGATGAAAAGGTTAAATCACTTTCCATGATAGATGAACGGTTAGAGCAAGCTATTATTAAAACAGGCGCAAAGCTGTTGATTTTAGACCCGATACAAGCCTATTTGGGTGGTGGCATGGATATGAACCGGGCAAACGAAGCAAGGGATATGACGAAAAAATTAGCGACACTGGCAGAGAAATATCAGTGTGCGATTGTCCTTGTCGGGCATATGAACAAGGCGGCAGGAAATAAGGCGGCATACCGGGGCATGGGTTCGATTGATTTCTTTGCAGTCGCTAGAAGTGTTTTGTTGGTCGGCAGGGTTGAGGGAGAAGAAAATATAAGGGCTGTGGTGCAGATTAAAAACAACCTTGCGGCGTTCGGACACCCGAAAGCATTTGTGTTGTCGGAGGAAGGTTTTCAATGGTTAGGGGATTATGAGATTACGGCTGATGAAGTTTTAGGCGGTATTGCTCCCAAAGCAAATAAAATGGAACAGGCGAAGCGTCTGCTTCGGGAACTGGCAGAAACAAACAATGCCATGCAGAGCAATGAGATTTTCAATCTAGCGGACGAGCAGGGCATATCAAAGCGGACACTGGAAAACGCAAAGAAAGAGTTAGGTATCCGGGCAAAGCGGATAAACAACACATGGTATTGGGAACTGGATAAAATCAAACAGTCCGCCCCGTCCGTAAGGACGGAAAAGCCCCCGGCAGGGCGCAAAGGCACTTTTGATAGAGCGTAGCCTGTCGAAAGTGCTTTTGCGTTACTTTCGCAGAAAGTAACAAAGGCTATGTGCCGTATCCGGCGCTTATTACCCGATAGGGAGAAAGGGAAATATATTGAAACGGACAATCAGCGTTATGACAGGAAAAGGCTCTGTCAACCATAACAGCAGAAAATTCCATGCAAAGAACACTGACCCGGAGCGGAGCTGTCTGAATGTGGAATACTGCAATGAGAATATCAAAGACGTATACCACGAATTATTTGATGAAGCACTTGCCCGGTACAATGAGAAACAGACCAGAAGTGACCGCAGGATTGATGATTACTATGAGAAAATCTGTTCCGGCAAACAGGAGAAGCCATTCCATGAGATTATTTTACAAATCGGGAACAGGGACGATATGGGGGCAAAGACAGAGGACGGACAGCTTGCGGCAGAAATACTTGACAAATATATGCAGGATTTTCAACGGCGCAATCCCACATTGAGAGTGTTTTCGGCACATCTCCATATGGATGAAGCCACACCACATCTGCATATAGATTTTATACCTTATACGACTGGAAGCAAGAGAGGGCTTGAAACAAGGGTGTCGTTAAAAAAGTCACTGGCAGAACTCGGCTTCAAAGGCGGCACAAGGAGCGAAACGGAACGTAACCAGTGGGTAGCGGCAGAGAAAGAACGGCTTGCGGAGATTATGCTAAAGCATGATATTGAGTGGGAGAAAAAGGGAACACATGAGAAGCATTTGTCTGTACTCGACTTTGAGAAGCAGGAGCGGCAGAAAGAAGTTGCGGAACTGGAACAGACAATCTCTGGCAGTAAAGAGCAATTATCATCTATTCTTCATCAGCAGATAGCGGCAGGGCAGGAAACGGAGCAGATACGGAAAGAGGGCGAAACAATCCGGCAGGAAGTATCAGAACTTTCCGCAACAAACCATTTTCTGAAAGAGCAGACGGAAACACTGACAGAGGATAAGAAAAAGCTGCTGTCTGAAAATGAAAAGTTGGAGAAACAGCAGAAAAAGTTACAGCAGGAACTTAACAAAATGGTGCAGTCAAAGGAAGTCATGGAGCGCAATATCCACGCCTATGACGAAGATGTGAAATGGCAGTTGCCGGAGCCGGGGGCATTGATGAGCGCAAAGGCATACCGGGATAAAAAGGCTTTACCGCTTGTTGAGAAATTAAAAGAGGTGGTAAAAAATCTGACTGTCAAATGCGTACAGCTTGCAGAGCAAAGCGAGAAGCTGACCGCCAAATTGGACGGACAACAGAAACAGATTAGCCGCTTGACGGATAAGGCCATGGAGCAGAGCGATACCATAGACCGATTGCAGGAAAAAGTATCTGATTTGGGGCGTTTGGAGCGTCATTTAGGCAGGGAACAGGTGCAGCTGATAGTGGAACGCTCAAAGTCATTAGAACGGGCAGAAAAGGCAATTAAGCGCCCGAAGCGTGCCTTTGAAATGAGCCGGTAGGAAAGGGGTGATAGGATATGACGGATATGGAGAAGAAAGTCATGGTGCGGCTGTGTGCTAAAATCGTGGCAGAAACAGACCTTTACGAAACAGATAAGGAAGTGCAAAATCTGATAGACTGGGTATGTTTGTCGGAACAGATAAAAGAAAACAATAATACAATCCGTAATCTGACCGGGGAATATAAGAAGATAGAGCCGGATTGCCGGGAGGGAGTGCGAGCGCAGTTGGCACGTATGAAAGAACTCAGCAAAGAGCGTAATAGTCTTTATGAAAAACAGAACGATTTAAAAGGTCGGAAGTGGAAAATAGAAAAATTGTTAGAACGATAATAAATATATGGTGTGGCGGTTGCTATGCCCTATATTTGGTAGTAAATGGAGCTTGAAAGTGGTATAATAAAATCCATAAATTAGATCTTTGTAGGGTTATTACATTCAAAACTAATGATTTATGTTGTTACAGGAAATAAGCTGGAATGAATGTGAAAGAAGGATTGCATTTTGAAAGAAAAGCTGGAACTTTATGTTGCTAAAAAAGAAATAGTAAAAGTAGATATCAAATATGAACGCCTTGATAAGGATATTGATAGAGCTGCAGCGAATAAGCGTTGTGCCGATGTGAATGCGTTTCTTGGACAGTTATTTAATTCTCTTGATATAGGAAGAAGTATAAAGAAAGTCGTAGATCCTAATCTGGATTATGTGGTCAAGTTTACTCCAGAATTGTTAAAGAAAATGGAGGAGCATGATATACATTTTCTTAGGGATAAGCTGACAGGTGAATTATTACCAGATTTGTATGATTATACAGAAAAAGGAATAGGTGGAAAAGTTCGTCTTGAAATCAAAGGTAAACCTACGGGACAGGATTTGGCTAATCTTAGTAATGCTATGAATAATTTGATAGAGCAACAACGTTATGAAACGCTTGTTGAAGAAATACAACAGTTGCATATTATCGCTAAGAGAATTGAGCGTGGACAAGATAATGACAGATTTGCAAAAGTGAATGCTGGAAGGAAGCATCTCTTGGATGCACTTAATTATCAGGGTACAGAAGAGGAAAAGAAAAAACTTATATTCGATGCATTAGCTATGTTAAGAGATGGACGAGAACTTGTTGAAAAGACATTAGTCGATAAATTGGATGCATTGGAAGAGGTACCAGAAGGTAAAATAAAACGACTATGGACATGTTTTAGTCAACCAGATTATTATGATGAGCAGATTGAACGGTATGAAGATATACAGGAATATTTTCAATATTATTATATGTCGATACAGCCAATGGCTTATGCGTACACATACCTTGAACAACCACAATTGATAGAAGGATTGTTGGAGGATAGCGCCAAAGTTTTTGAACATGATAAGATTGGCTGCCTTTCTACTGTAGAGTATTTATTGCCAGATGATAAATTTGATGGAATGTGGTATAAATCTTCAAAGGTACATAAGCAGAAATTGTTGGAGTCATATAAGGCTAGAGAAAAGGATGAAGATTTATATATAACGGTTAAAGGTTTTGAAATATTGGAGGTGCTTGATAATGGCAAAAAAGAATGAAAAGAAATTTAATGTTTATAGAGTTGCTGGCAAAGTAGGAAAAGGTGTGAGAAAGTGCGGTGGCTATGTGTTAGCGGTAGCAGGAACTTTGTTGATTACAAAGGGGCCGGATATTATTAAGAAGATTAAGCCTGAATTATTCACGGTACAACAGCATCAACCGCTGAGCCCCGGACAGTTACTGTATTTTAATTGAATATTGTCTTTCACTTATTTGGTGAATAGAAAAAGACC
>JAETSX010000143.1 GCA_021769425.1 Eubacterium sp. | reverse complement strand
CCCCAATATCTTCAATCGTGGTATCCTCAATCAATTCATTCAACAGTTCCTCATCCATCACAATCAGCCTTTCCTTAACTTACCTTCTTGGTGAAAGCCAGTTCTATCCACCCTTCCCCACTTGCCAGTTTACCCCATCCATCCTTTTCTTTCACAATGGCATGGTTTTCCTTATTCCCGGCTTTTTCCCGGATGTATCCTACAATCCGGTAATCCTTCCCTGCTCCTGCCCGGATGCGGAGCGAATCACAGGTTGTCCGCACATCAAAAGTTCTGTCCGGCTGCTCTGCCCTTTCCGGTTCTTCCTGCCCATGCTGTTCCTCGTCCGGCTTCTCCTGACTGTCCGTAACTCCTTCAGTCGCTTCTGCATCGCTTACGGACTCCCCGGTTGCCTCTGCAACTGCTTCGGCATCTGCCACTCCAATCTGTTCATTATCCTCATTGTATGCCGGGACACTGCCATCCTCATTTGTATCAAGAGCACCTTCAGGAACATCTTCTTTATCCACAAGGGAAAGCACCATCTGCCCTGTTTCGTCAAAGACTGCCCCCTGCCCTTCCTTCTGCAGCTTTTCCACTGCACCTTTTTCCGTTTTGTATTCCTTGCCTGACTCCTTCTGAAACTTCCCATCCCGGTTGTAATAATATAACATATGCATCCTCCTCCTATTTCTTTTTTAAGTATTCGCTTGAAGCAAAGCCTGTCTTTCCGTCATAAACGATATAGTACCACTTCACTCTGTCTACTGTTGTATAATACCCATAGCATTGAACCTTTGCACCCTTTTTCATTTTAGCAATGACAGGTTTGTCTTTACCGGCTCCACTCCGCAGCATCAGCGGATCAGTGGACGTATTTACAATATATGTACCGGCAATGCTCTTTTTGAAAGACTCTGCAGATTCAGCCTTCATTCCTGAAGGATTTCCGCTGCTTGAGGTGCTTCCCTCCGGCTTGGCACTGCCCGATGCTGCAGCCGATGCCTTCTGACCGTTTGTCAGGTTCGTTGCTGTGTGGTGTCCGTCATTCAGCAGGATATCCCCTCTCAAAAGGTATTTGTCACTGGTCAGGTATTTGCTTCCGGTAAGGATTTCAAACCCTGCCTTCCTGAGCATTTCCCTCATGTAATGTGTGCTTGTGATTGACACCGCCTTCAGCTTGGCATTGTTCAGCAGATACCCGGCAGCTTTCACGTTTGCCATTACACCGGAAGAACAGTCTGCCTCGCACTTGGTTTTAATTGCTGCAGGGTTATACTTTGCCTTAACAAGCTCGTCCCAATAAGAAACCCTCTGCCCTTGGTCATAGCCGATATTGTCATTCTTTGCAGCCTTCTCAGAAAGGCTTGCAATCTTTTCCCTGACTTTCACATCCGGATGTCGTATTACGCATTTCCAAGGACGGTTATACCATCCTATGATTGCCCACTCTTTTCCTGTCTGGTCTCCTGCCCTGCCTCCGCTGTACTTTCCATTTTCATCATGTCCGCTGTTTGAAATCATATCATTTCCTCCTTGTCATAATCAATCGTGATGCTTGTTTTGGAATCTACCATCAGGCACTTCCTGATATCCTGAATTGTCTGATCCAGAAATTCTTCTGGAAGAACTGCCCTGATAAGCTCTCCGTTCTTGATTTTATAAATGAACCAAAGTTCCACGTCAAAATCCGGTGCAGTTCTCTCATCTTCATAACCAAACACACTGATAAGCGTATCCTTGTCTTTTGCATAATCTCCTTTCAATTTCTTCAGCAGCAGCTTTTTCTGCTTTTCATCCGGCTTGACCGGCATACTTCCCTCAAGAAATTCTTCCAGAGAATACTCAAATGTGTAATCACCGGTAAAAATTGCTTTCAGAACACGCTCAAGCATTGGCTTGTACTTGTAATCTGTTTTCGTGGTCTCTGTCACGTTCTGTTTCCAGACACCTTCTGAAATCAATCCCTTCAGCTTGTCCACATTCAGGATGTCCAGACTCTGCGTGTCTGTCACAGCAGCACTCCCATCCGGTGAATAATATTTGACATACTTTGTATTGCGGTCTTCAATCACCCTGAGACCTCTCGCCTGAATCTCCGCCTTGACCGCATCCAGTTCCCTCTTGCATCTCTTCTGTTCCTGATCCAGCCTGACCGCTTCGCTGACCAGTTCCTTTTCCTCCATTGCCTTCAGTTTTTCCAATGCCATCATTTTCCACTTCCTTCCATTTTCTGAACTGCCTTTGCAGCACATTCAGGGCATATTCCTTTGCCAAACAGTTTTTTTACATTTTCTGTGCTGCCACAGAAAACGCAGCGTGGCGTGTAAGGCTTAACCGTAACCACGCCATTGTTAAGGGCTACTTCCATAGGATCACCGCCCTGTATCCCAATCTCCCTTCTCATTGCCACCGGAATGTTGATGGAACCATGACTGGATACTTTTTTGTAGTTATTTTTCATTTCCCTGCTCCTTTCCATCCGGTTCACTGCCCGAATGCATTTTCTTTATCTGATAACGGATGCACTGGTATATCTGCCTCTCAGTGACACCCATTTCATCAGCTATCTTCTCATTGTCCCACCCTGCCCGATGCAGAGCCATAACTTTCCCTGCATCCAACCGCTCACCCTTCTTGGGACGCTTCCCTGCCTTCTTGGTATTCTCCGGTGGCTTTTCCTCTGGCGGTCTTAATATCTCCTCCATAATTTTCTTTGTGCAGCCCATGCAAAAATGGATGTCCTTGTCCGGGACTTCAATTTCCCCTAGCATTTCATCTGTTGCTAAATCAAAGAAATGCGGAATGATGCGTGTTCCTTCTGTCTTGATTTCCTTATTGCACCGGTTGCAGATATAAAGCGTTTTCTTCAACATGACCACCTCCCTATGCATCCAGAATGTCCCTGATATATTCCAACTCCTCAACCGCCCTGTACTCTGTCCTGCCTTCCTCCTTCAGTTTCATATGGAACTGGTAAAGCCTGATTGCAAGTTTCAGGACTTTGGCAGCACCAACCGCCTCCTGCGACACCCGGAAATTCCTGCCTTCTGTCTTTGCCAAAATGAAGCCGAAGGCTTTTATCAGATAAATTTCCCATATATAGCACTGTGGTCTGTTGTTCCATTCCTCCATTGCCCCATCGACAAATTTCTTCCGGTTCAGCCTCGGCTTGTCCGGAGGGATTATCCCCTTCTCCTGAAGCTCCTTTTTAATCTCAGCATTCTGTTTCTTTTCCTTCTGTGTCAGGCGTTTCTTTTTAGCTGCCACATTCACTGCCCCTTTCTTTGATAACCTGATCTGTCAGCGTTTCCATTGCAGCAAGGTGTATGTCAAGCATATTGTCTTTTACATCCTCCAAGGACTTTCCCCGGCTTACCGCCTCCAGTCCCATAAGCAGCTGCAACGCTCCGCACATGGTCGCTAAATCAAC
>JAETSX010000050.1 GCA_021769425.1 Eubacterium sp. | reverse complement strand
AGATAGAGGTCTTTTTCTATTCACCAAATAAGTGAAAGACAATATTCAATTAAAATACAGTAACTGTCCGGGGCTCAGCGGTTGATGCTGTTGTACCGTGAATAATTCAGGTTTATATTTGGAGGTTTTTTCACTTTAAGGCATACTTCAATATTTTGATAGGAAAGGAGAAACTACGACTATGAGAAGAAGGGAACCTCTCAGGCAGATTAAACTGTCCGAAACACAAAAGAAAAATCTCAACGATGAAATCAAAGCATTCTATCTGGATCAGCGCGGAGAAGAAATCGGCATGATTGAACAAATGCAGCTCCTGGAATTATTTGAACAGCATTTAGCTCCCATCATTTACAACAAAGCGCTGGATGATGCAAAACATTGGTTTTCCCAGGCGATGGAAAATATAGACTCTGATTATTACGCACTTTACAAAGACGAAAGGTAAAGGAGTCCCCTATGAAGTTCCGCTTAGCTGTTCTGTCAGATTTAACGCAGCTCAAACAAATCTACATTGAAATCATCCGGCACATGAACGAAAATCAGATTCCCATCTGGGACGATATCTACCCTTGTGAATTTTTTGAGGAAGACATCAGGCAGAACCGGCTCTATCTTCTGACAGAGCACACAGAAATTATCGCCGCCTTTGCCCTGTGCAGTTCCCATTCCGGAGAACATCATGTCACCTGGAAAAAACCAGGCGGCAAAACTCTCTATCTTGACCGCCTGGGCATAAATGCCCGTTATATGGGAACAGGCATTGGAAGCCTTATGCTGGAAAAAGCAAAAGAAACGGCCAGAGCCCTTGGCGCTGACTTTCTTCGGCTGTTTGTTGTAGATATCAACAAACCTGCCATCCGCCTGTACCAAAAAAACGGCTTTCAGCAGGCAGACGGCTTCTTTGAGGAAACCATTGACGAGGACTTCACGCTGCATGAATTTGGATACGAAATCAGCCTTCACTGAACGGGAGAGCTGTTAAACTGTAATCTCTATCTGATTGCCCTCAATCCCCACAATGCAGCTCTCATAATAACCGTCTCCGGTTGTTCTCGGCCCGCTGATTACATCATATCCGTTTTCTCTCAGCCTTTGAGTCAGTTCATCCACCTTCTCCTTGCTGCCGACGGAAAAGGCAATATGGATATAACCGGTTCGAGCCGGAGTTTTCACACTGTCCTCCATTTGAGGTTTTTTCATAATTTCCAGCCTTGCGCCGTCCTCAAAGGACAGGAAATAGGAGCAAAACTCTGTCTTTTTGTTGTGATATCCTTCATTGGACGCTGCATCGAAATATTTCATGAAGAATTCTCTGGCTGCTTCTAAATCATTTACGTACATGGCGATATGTTCTATTTTCATGTGTTCCTCCTGTTCTGAAACGCTCTCAGACTTCTGAGAAAAGCTGATTTGCTTCCCTGTGTATACAATATCCATCGTCTGCCGTCTCAAATCTATAAAAATACATCAAGCTTTACCTTTTATATCGGCAGAAAAATATATTCTTCCAGTGACAGGAAGGAAACGGCTGATTTTCTGGAATGAAAAACTGTATTCTATCATCTCATTTTCAAATTGACAATTCCCGAAAAGTATGCCATACTAATGCCATAAAACCCTTAGCGCGTTTTTGAAAAATGCTCTAAGGGAGTGGATTTTTCAAGAGCAATCTTTTTTCGCCACACAATTGTTTGCTGCAGTTGTGTGGTTTTTTATTTCATAGTAAACTTCCAGCATGCTTAGCCTGTCGTGCGACGGGCCGCATGGCCATCCTTCCTATGAAATAAAAAGAGGATGCGCACCCGCATATTTTAATAAGATGGAGGAAACATTTATGGACCAGACATTTATGAAGGAGAAAAAGATCCTGCCGCTGGTGCTGTCCATGTCTCTCCCCATGGTAATTTCCATGGCGGTGAATTCCCTGTACAATATTGTGGACAGCTACTTTGTTGCAAAATTAAGCGAGGAGGCCATGACTGCACTGGCCCTTGTCTATCCCATACAGAATTTAATCAATGCCATTGCCATCGGATTTGCCATCGGAATCAATGCATGCGCTGCATTTTATCTGGGAGCGGGAAAACAGAAACAGGCAGATGAGGCCGCCACTCAGGGGATGCTTCTGAACTTTCTCCACGGCATTGCGCTTACCATATTATCCATTGCCGGGATGCCTGCTTTTTTAAGGATGTTTTCTTCCGATGAAACGGTTATCCGGCTTGCCCTTACTTATGCCAACCGAGCATTCCTGTTCGCCGTATTTATCACCCTGGGACTTTCCTTTGAGAAAATTTTCCAGTCTGTGGGCAGGATGCAGGTTTCCATGTTCTGCATGATGTGCGGTTTTATCGCCAACATCGTGTTAGATCCGCTGATGATTTTCGGACTGGGACCCTTTCCTGCCATGGGCATTGCAGGCGCCGCCTATGCCACAGGAATCGGACAGTGTTTTTCTCTGGCCGTCTACCTGCTGATTTATCTGCTTCGGCCGATTCCTGTAAAAATCAACCGGAATGCAGTAAAGCCGGACAAAGAAGTGATTCTGCGCATGTACTCTGTGGGCGTTTCCGCTACCTTAAGCATGGCGCTGCCCTCCCTGCTGATTTCCGTATTAAACGGAATCCTTTCGGCCTTTTCCGGAACCTATGTGCTGGTGCTGGGTGTCTATTACAAGCTGCAGACCTTTATCTACCTGACTGCCAACGGAATTATCCAGGGCATCCGACCTTTGATGGGCTATAATCACGGAGCCGGGGAACCGGAACGTGTAAAGGAAATTTATCAAACTTCCCTGAAATTAATCATGGGCGTTATGCTGATTGGAACTTTACTCTCCTGGCTGATCCCCGGCCAGTTAATTGGGTTGTTTACTTCTAATCCCCAAACCATCCAAATCGGCGTCAGGGCGCTGCATATCATCAGCCTTGGATTTATCGTCTCCGCTGTTTCCGTTACCAGCTCCGGGGCATTGGAAGGGCTGGGAAAAGGAACTCCGGCCCTTGTGATCTCACTGCTTCGGTATGCTTTGGTGATTATACCGGCGGCTTTTTGCTTCAGCCGGTTTGCCGGAGCGGACGGCGTATGGTATGCCTTTTGCTTCTCTGAATTTGTGACAGCGGGATGCTCTTTTATGATTTATCGGCGGGCTGTAACCCATATATGATTAAGAATAAGCCATTTACTTTTTCAGGCATTGTTTCATCAATTCATAGGCCCCTTTCGTCTCAATCACTTTCAGATCTGCCGTTACTGCGTCACACAGCCCGCTGATTTCTGTCAAATCTTCCCCCCAGAAATCCTGATTGGAAAGCGCAGCTTTCACCAGGGTTTCGGCGTCTGCTTCCCGGTGTTCATAGAAAAATTCCATCACCGGCTGTTCATCATTGATTCTGTATTCCTCTTCTCCCCGCATACCGTAGAAGCCGCTTTCGTCCAGGCGGCTTCCTCTGTAAAATGCAAGATAGAATGCCAGAGACGCCGTAATGCATACCGGAAGCTTCTGATATTTTTCCCCATAACCTTTCAGAGAAGGCAGCACCCTTGCTTTCCATTTGGAAGTGGAGTTCAGAGAAATTGCCAGCAGCGCATGATCGATAAAGGGATTGTTAAACCGATCGGTCACCGCTTTTGCAAAATCCGTTAATTCCTCCCGGGGCAAGGTCAGCATGGGAATAATTTCCTCATAAATCGTCTGATTCATAAATTCCCGTATCACATCATCCTGCATGCAGTTTCTGACAATATCCTGCCCGGCCAGATACGCCCCCAATACCATGGAGGTGTGCGCACCGTTGAGAATACGGACTTTCCGTTGTTTATAGGGTTTATGATCGTCTGTAATCAGAACCGGGAGACCGGCTTCTGCAAAGGGCAGTTCTTTGTTCAGGCTCTTTGGTCCTTCAATCACCCAGAATCCGAAGATTTCGCCTGTATCAATAATATTGTCCTCATATCCCAATTCCTCACAGATCGCAGCCGCTTCTTTTTTGGGATATCCTGTTACGATACGATCGACCAGCGTGGAGCAGAAAATATTTTCCTGTTTCACCCAATTAATAAAATCTTCACCCAGTTCCCACTGCTGTGCATATTTCAGCACACATTTTTCCAACTCTTTCCCATTATTATCAATTAGTTCACAGGAAAGAATCACAAATCCCTTTCCCGGTTCTTTTCCAAACGCCTGATATCTGGCATAGAGGAACTGAGTCAGCTTTCCGGGATAGCTGGACGCCGGCCTGTCCTCAAACCGGCAGGACTTATCATACTGGATTCCAGCTTCGGTTGTGTTGCAGGCAATAAAGCGAAGCTGGGGATTTTCGGCGCATTCCATGTATGCATCGTAATCGCTGTAGGGATTCAGGCAGCGGCTGACACTGGAAATCACACGTTTCTCATTGACCTTCTGCCCTTTCTCGCTGCCCCGCAGAAACAGCGTATAAAGCCCCTCCTGCTCATTAATAAATTCACGGATATTGTCTCCCCCGCTGATTGGCTGGACTAATACTGCTTTTGAATGAAACCCTGCCTTTTCATTCATCACATCTATAAAATAATCCACAAACGCCCTTAAGAAATTTCCTTCTCCAAACTGAAGAACCCGTTCCGGCGCATCTTCTAAGAGATAACCGGTATAATTCAACTCTTTTAATGTATTGTATGATAATTTTTTCATGTTTTTCCTCCTGTATTATAAAATTTTCTCCTATACAATCGCCGGCCTGCAGGCATTCTATAAATTCCAGATATCATCTATTACTCCGGCGGCCGCACAGGAGAAACGGTTATAAAGTCACTCCCTGCTTAAAAATCGCCATATCATGGAATCCCGCTTCCTCCGCCTTTACCTTTTTGCCGGAAGCCACTTCCAGCACATAAGAAAATAATTGTTCCGAGACTTCTTCTAAAGTAAGGTCTTCCACTGCCGATCCGCAGTTAAAATCAATCCAGTTGCTCTTCTTTTCTGAAAGCTGCGTATTGCTGGATATTTTCACCGTAGGCACCGGAGATGCAAAGGGCGTCCCCCGTCCGGTTGTAAATAATACAATATGTGCGCCCGAAGCGGCCAAAGCCGTAGAGGCCACCAGGTCATTGCCCGGCGCGCTTAACAGATTCAGGCCCTTTGCCTGGACCGGTTCCCCGTAAGACAGCACTCCGCACACCGGCGCGCTTCCCGATTTCTGGGTGCAGCCCAGGGATTTATCCTCCAGGGTGGTAATGCCGCCTTTTTTATTGCCGGGAGAGGGATTTTCATAAATGGTCTGATGATGGGACGTAAAATAATTTTTAAAATCATTGATCAGATTTACTGTCTTACGAAATAATTCCTCATCCCGGCAGCGGTTCATCAGAAGAGTTTCCGCACCGAACATCTCCGGGACTTCCGTCAGAATAGTAGTTCCGCCCTTGGAAATCAGCATATCTGAGAAGCCTCCCACCGCCGGATTTGCAGTGATTCCGGACAGGCCGTCAGAACCACCGCATTTCATGCCGATGACCAGTTCGCCGACAGAGATGGGCTCCCGGTGAAATTGACCCGCATATTCCGCCAGTTCCTCCACCAGCCTCACAGCTTCTTCCACTTCATCCCCGCACTCCTGGGCAACCAGGAATTTCACCCGGTTCTCATCATAAGGCCCGATATACTTTTTCAGTTCTTCAATATTGCTGTTTTCACATCCAAGCCCTAATACCAGCGCTCCTCCGGCGTTGGGATGATTGACGAAATCCGCCAGAATCTGCCTGGTATGCTCCTGATCTTCCCCCATCTGAGAACATCCGTAAGGATGAGGAAAGGCCGCAATTGCCTCCACAGAGCCTTTTACATACTTCTGCGCCCTTTTTTCCACTGCCTGCGCCACATTGTTCACACAGCCCACGGTTGGGATAATCCAGATCTCGTTGCGGACTCCCGCTTTGCCATTGTTTCTTCGATATCCCTGAAAATAGGCGTCCTCCGTTTTCTCCATCCTGATTTCCCGGGGCTGAAAGGTATAGTCCAGCACTTTTCCAAGCCCTGTTTTTACATTATGGATATGCACCCAGGCGCCGGGAAGAATCTCTTCTTTGGCCGTCCCTATACTGTTTCCGTATTTTGTCACTTTTTCTCCTGCCGCTATTTTCTGCAGCGCAAATTTATGGCCCTGGGGAATTTCTTCCCTTAAGACAAGGGTCTGTCCGTCGATCTGAACTTCTCTTCCTTTTTCCAGAACCCTTAACGCCACCGCAACAGAATCTTGGGGATGGATTTTGATAAATTCTCTCATAGGCTTTACTCCTTATCACTTGATAGCAGCTCTGCACATTCTGCTCCATTTCTCCAGTCCGTCCGGCAAATGTGCAGAACCGATTGTATTAATAGAACAAATCTACCAAAGCTGTAGTGCAGAACGGCACATAGGTCAGCAGCAGCAATACCACAAACAGCAGAATATAGAAAGGCACCGACTCTTTGATAAAGTCTTTGGTTTTGCATTTGGTAATGCCACAGGTGACAAACATCAAAGTTCCCATAGGCGGTGAAAACGCCCCCAATGCATTATTGAAAATGTACACCATGGCAAATTGGATTTCATCTATGCCGTAACTTGCCGCCACCGGAGCCAGCAAAGGAACCAGAATAATCATGGACGCATTTCCTTCGATAAACATTCCCACCAGAATCAGGAACACGTTTACCACCAGCAAAAATACATATTTATTCTGAATGGTAGCCATCATCCATTCCGTTAACTGCTGGGGAATCTGCTCCTTGGTGAGAATCCAGGAAAACACTGCCGCCGCAGACACAATCAGCATAATGGATGCGGTAGAGGTAACCGTTTCTTTCAGAGTTGCCAACACATCTTTCCATTTTAATTCCCGGTAAATAATTCCCAGAATTACCGCATAAATAATTGCCACCGCCCCTGCTTCCGTGGCTGTAAATGCACCCAGACGGATTCCGCCGATAATGATAATCGGAAGGCACAGAGGCAGAATCGCCGGTTTCGTGGCTTTGCCTACTTCTTTCATGGTAAGCTTTTCGGTGCGCATGGGCTGATCCCCGCTTCTTAGAGATTACAGCCACCATAATCATTTCAGCGATACAGAGGATTGCTCCAACCCCGATGCCTGAAATAAACAGTTTTCCAATGGACACATTGGCAATGCAGCCATACAAAATCATTGCAATTCCAGGAGGAATCAAAGGCGTAATCATAGAGGAGACAGCCGTCACCACCGTGGAAAAGGATTTGGAAAATCCTGCCTTTTCCATTTCCGGAACCATCATTTTTGCTTCCATGGCAGCATCCGCCAGGTTAGAACCGGACAGTCCGCCCATCAGCGTGGACAGCAGCACATTTACCTGGGCAAGCCCGCCGGTCATCCGCCCCGTCAGCATGGAGCAGAAATTCATAATCCTGGAAGTGACTCCGGTATAATTCATCACAATGCCCGCGCATACAAAAAACGGAATTGCCAGCAAAGAAATGCTTTCCACTCCGGTTATGGACTGTTGAGCAAATACCGTAGGATTCGCATAAGGATTCAGCACAAAATAAATGGCCGAAGCCGCCAGAACCGCCAGATAAACCGGAACCTTCATAAATAGGAATACCAGCATTAAAATGGCGCAAATCGCAACAATTACAGAACTTTGCATCTTATTCTCCCCCTTCCTTATCATCCGTGAAATATCTGGAACTGAAATAGCTTACAATCATCAAAATATAGGACACCGGCGCAATTCCGTACTGCACCTGCATGGGAATTCCCAGCATACTTGTGGTCCTTCCATTTGCAATAAATACATTTAAAAACCGTATACTGCAGTAAAATAAAAACCCCACAACCAAAAGTACAATCACATCCACAACATATTCCATGGCCTTCTGGATTTTTTCCGGAAACATTTCCACTACCATTTCAATAGCTACATGGCTCCCGGTCCGAAAGGCTGCGCCCCCCTGCCGCGAATACAATCCATACCATGCAAAACAACTGCAATTCTTCCATCCAGGTAAAGGGCTGCCCTACCAGATAGCGCATAATCACTCCAAGGAACGTCAGAACCACCAGGACTACCAGCGCAGCCGACGCCACAATGATATCCAGATTCATGACAATTTCCTTAGCTGAAATCTTTTTCTCCATCCTTACTCTTCTCCTTCCTGCTGTCATATCTCTCGTTTTTCCCATACATCAGCTTTTTGTATCAGGCATCATTTCTATTTTCCTATTTCGGCTTTTACTCTTTCATAGAGTCCCTCAGACCAGCCGAACACATCTCCCTGGCTGTAAAAAGCTTCTGCTTTTTTCTTAAATCCTTCCATGACCTCTTCCGAAGGCTCCACCACCTCAACGCCCTCATTAATCATCATCTGCAGATATTCATCGTTGGATTCCTCCACCAGTTCATTGTTGTAAATTCCCGCCTCTGTGGCTGTGGATACCAAAAGCTCCTGCTGCTCCTTTGTAAGCCCCTCAAACACTTCATTGCTCATAACCCAGGTAGTAAAGTTCAGTACATGGGCGTCCATAATCAGATACTTCGCCACTTCATGGAGCTTTCTACCATATAATGTGGCCAACGGGTTTTCCGCGCCGTCAATGGTTCCTGTCTGCAATGCCTGGTACACATCCCCCAAATCCATTCCTGTGGAAGTTGCCCCCAATACGTCAAAACCGATGGACTGAAGCTGATTTCCCGGAACACGGATTTTCAATCCTTTTAAATCCTCCACGGTCTCCACTTTTTTCTTTGTCAGCGTATGGCGTTCTCCATATTTCCAATTAGAAGTTACAATTTTCAGGCCGCGGTTCTCTAATTCTTTACATTGCCCCTGGTACCAGTCGCTTTCAATCAGATTCCAGCACTGTTCCCAGTCGTCAAATAAAAAGGGCCCGAATACAATGCCGAAATCCTTTACCCCGTAATCCGCATAAAATGCGCCGTCCGCCAGCGTGATATAATTTTCCCCGAATGTCATGCCGTCGATCAGCTCATTTTTACTTCCCAACTGACTGTCCGGATACAGTTCCAGACGGATGGAACCATCCCCCTGTTCCTCCACCATCTGCTGCCATTTGACCAAAGCCTGCCCGATAGGCTCAGAGATTGAATTCTCAAATCCAATCTGCAGGATAATTCCGTCTGAATTAGCCGACATTACTTTCCTTACATTTACCAGCAAAATGGCAATCAGAGCCGCTGCCAGAAAGGTACCCCCGATTGACAGTATTTTTCTCTTCTCCACTGTTTCTCCCTCCTATTCCGGATCTGCAAAATGAATCACTACCTTCAGCTTGCTGCCGCCGAATTTGGCAAATTCTTCAAATGCCTTTGCCGCTTCCTCCATTGGATACTCAGATCTCTTTGCGCTGTCTTCAGAATCCGGATTCATCACAATTTTCTCCAAATCAACCTCTCCGCTTTTGACCAGATCAATCAATTCCAGGAAGTCTTTTTTCAATGCGTTTCTGGAACCTAAAATGTGCAGCTCTTTTTTCTGTATTAAAGTAAAGTTGAAATCCAGGTTTGTCTTTCCCACGCCGATTAAAACAACCCTGCCTCCAAACGCCGCTGCATCAATGCAATTCTGGAAGGTGGACGGCAGACCCACCGCTTCAATGCAGACGTCAAACCCATGCTGGTTACCAGTGATGGACATCACTTTTTCCATAAACGCTTCCGGTCCTTCATTTTTTATCATTCCAGCAAGACCGAAGGTCTGATAAGCATACGTAAGCTTTTCCTCTGCAACATCTGCAATATAGACTTCTCCTCCCTTTGCCTTAGCGGCAACTGCGGCCAGAACGCCGATGGTTCCCGCTCCGATCACCAGTACTTTTTCTCCCTTTTTGATATCCGCCCTGGCTATGCCATGGTAACTGATGCAGAACGGTTCAATCAAAGCCAGTTGTTTGGGATTCAGCCCTTTTCCGTCATAGATGCGTTCCACCGGCATGGTAATGTACTGGGAAAATGCTCCGTCTCTCTGGGCGCCCATGGTCTCGTTGGATTCACAGCAGTTCAAAAGCCCCCTCTCACAGGAATAGCAGTTCCCACAATTGAAGTAGGGATTGCAGGTTACAATCATTCCTTCTTTTAGTCCTCTGTCATTCTCCCCGATCTGTACAATCTGGGCCGAAAATTCATGGCCGGGCACCCGGGGATATCCCGCATATGCGAAGGTTCCCCGGTAGGTTCCCAGGTCGCTTCCGCAAATTCCCCCGTACAACACTTTCAGCAATGCTTCTCCCTCTTTGGGCACAGGCAGCTCAGACTCCCTGATTTCCACTTTTCCCGGTTCCGGAATTAGAATTGTTTTCATAAGTGTTCCTCCTTTTGTTTTTTATTGTATACAACAGTACTACCAAAATATATTTTAGTCAATGGCTATTTCCAATTTTACGTCAAAATCATCATTATATACAATTTTTATCACTTATTTTTGGTAGTAATGACGATCATTTTTGTGCATATATATAATGTTGTATACATTTCTTTTTTCTCATACTCATCATTAATCATCCGATTTTTTAAGAAAACTTATAAAAATGGAGTAATATAAAATTATATAATTTCTTATTCTATTTCTTAATGTATACAATACTTTAGTCTCCGCTAGATTGAAGTATTTGATGTATACAACGTATCTGTTTTCTGGTATATTTGATTCAGGATATTCCCGTTGCCGCCAACCGCATGGAAGGCTGTTTATAAAAATGCACCCGAATTATACTCACGAGCATACTTATTTGCCAAATCATTTGCTTTTTTTCCTCAAAGCTATGAACGATCTTCTGGCAAATGATTTCGCTCACGGGTATAAAACACCGGAAAGGAGACTCCTCCAATGCCCAGAGAACCCCTGAAACACCAGGCATACAATATTATCAAAGAAAAAATTATCAACTGTGAATATGCACCTGAAATGGTGATTAACGAAGAATTGATCCAAAAAGAAATTTCCGTCAGCCGCACCCCCATCCGGGATGCGCTCAGCCGCCTGGAACAGGAAGGGCTGGTAAAAATACTGCCTAAAAAAGGCATCTATATCCCCAACATCACCCTGGATGAAATCAATATGCTCTATGAGGCCAGGCATTTGATTGAACCATATTCCGTACAGCATTACGGAAACAGAATTCCAAAGGAGACTTATCTGAATTATTTCAGGCAATACGAAGCCTATCTGGAACATCCGCTGGAATCCGCTTATTCTTTTGAAGAAATGGACGATAAATTCCACCGCATGTTTATTGACGCTTCTGAAAATTCCTACTTTCTGAACCTGTACACGGCCATTGAAAGCCAGATCCGCAGAACACGGGTATTAACAGGAATCACGCAAAAAAGCCGTCTGAAGCCTACAGTGGAAGAACATATGACAATTGTGAAAGCCACCCTGAAAGGAAACTGGGCGGAGGCGGCGGAGGCGCTGCGGTTTCATCTGTCTCAATCGAAGGATATTATTTTTGATTACATTCTGCAGCAAAGCTGCTGACAGAAAAAGCGCCGCCCTGTAAACAAAACAGGACGGCAGCTTCCCTACAGCAGCTCCTTCAAAATCTGATTTACCATTCCCGGATTTGCCTTTCCCTTCATGGCCTTCATAGTCTGGCCCACCAGAAATCCGACGGCCTTTTCTTTCCCGTTCCGGTAATCCGTCACAGACTTGGGATTGTCCTGAATAACCTGCTCAATGACCCTTCTCAATTCCCCTGCGTCACTGACGGTTTTCAAGCCCTGCTCCTCCACATAGGAAACCGGGTTGACGTCTTCAGCAAAAATTTTCTCAAACACTTCCTTTGCCACGGTTCCATTAATGCTGCCTTCTTCCGTAAGTTCAATGAGCTTTGCCAGATTTTCCGGGGAAAAAGGAATGTCTTCCAGCTCCATCTCCTGCTCTTTTAACAGGCGCATGGTCTCGCCCATCAGCCAATTGCTGACCTTTTTGGGTTTTTTGCACAGTTCTGCCGCAGCTTCAAAAAAATCTGCCAGGCATTTGGAGCCTGTGATAATCTGCGCGTCATAATCCGGCAGGCCGTATTCCCTTTTGTACCGCTCCATTTTTTCTGTCTGAAATTCCGGCTGACGGGATTTGACCGCTTCTATCCACTCCTCGCTGATTGCCAGAGGAACTAAATCCGGTTCCGGGAAATACCGATAGTCCTGGGCATCCTCTTTGCTGCGCATCGCATAAGAATATTCTTTCACATCGTCCCATCTTCTGGTTTCCTGGATCACTTTTTTGCCCTCTTCCAGCAAATCAATCTGACGGTTCCTTTCATTTTCAATGGCTCTTGCAATTGCTTTAAAAGAATTCAGGTTCTTCATTTCCGTGCGGGTTCCAAATGCTTTTTCTCCAACCTCACGAACCGATAAATTCACATCCGCCCGCATGGAGCCTTCGTTTAATTTGCAGTCGGAAGCCCCAAGATATTGAATCATCATCCGCAGCTTTTCCAGATAGGCAATGACCTCTTCGGCAGAACGCATATCCGGTTCAGAAACAATCTCAATCAGAGGAACGCCGGAACGGTTATAGTCCACAAGAGAACAGTCTCCCCATTCATCATGAATTAATTTCCCGGCGTCTTCCTCCATATGAATCTCATGGATTCCCACAATCTTTTTCCCGGCGGAAGTTTCAATTTCCACGCCTCCGTCTCTGCAGATGGGCAGATACAACTGGGAAATCTGATAGTTCTGGGGATTATCCGGATAGAAATAATTTTTCCGATCAAATTTGCAATACCTGGCAATGGAACAATTGGCAGCAAGCCCCACTGCCATGGCATATTCCACCACCTGTTTATTCAGCACTGGAAGAGAGCCTGGCATACCGGTACATACCGGGCAGGTATGGGTATTGGGCGCTCCTCCAAAGGCAGTGGAGCAGCCGCAAAAAATCTTAGATTTTGTGGCAAGCTCCACATGGACTTCCAGTCCTATTACAGTTTCATATTCTCTGCTCATGCTCCCGCCTCCTGTCTTTTGCATCTTTTCCACTCTCCGGTCTGTTCATAGGCATAGGCCGCTTTCAGAATCTTCTTTTCCTGAAAACAATCACCAATCAGCTGCAGGCCAATGGGCAGGCCTTTTTCATCCAACCCGCAGGGCAAAGTCATCGCAGGCAGCCCCGCCAGATTTACGGAAACAGTATAAATGTCTCCCAGATACATTTTCAGCGGATCGCTTAGACTTTTTCCGATTTCCGGCGCGGTAGTGGGCGCCGCGGGGCCGAGAATAATGTCATATGTTTCAAAGGCACGGTCAAAGGCCTGCTTGATTAATGCCTTCGTGCGCAGCGCCTTCAGATAATAGGCGTCATAATAGCCGGAACTTAACACAAAGGAACCCAGCATAATTCTCCGCTTTACCTCCGGGCCGAACCCTTCGGAACGGGATTTCTTATACATCTGGTGGAGCCCTTCAAATTCTCTGCTGCGGTAACCATATTTTATTCCGTCAAACCTGGCCAGGTTGGAGCTTGCTTCAGCACAGGCAATCACGTAGTAAGCCGGAATTGCATACTCTACCAGGCTCAAGTCAAATTCTTCCACAAAAGCGCCTTTTTCCTCCAATGCTTTAGCCGCCGCTAAAATGGAGGATTTCACCTCCGGTTCCAGCCCTTCTCCCAGATAGTCTCTGGGGATTCCGATTTTCATTCCTTTTACATCATCTATTAACGCTGACGTAAAATCCGTATCCTCCCGGTTCAGGGAAGTGGAATCTTTGCTGTCATAAGAAGCAATGGCTTCCAGAATTGCCGCGCAGTCCGCCACATCCTTCGCCACCGGGCCGATTTGATCCAGGGAAGAGCCGTAGGCTATCAGACCATACCGGGAGACGGTTCCGTAAGTTGGCTTCATCCCTGTCACGCCGCAGAAAGAACTGGGCTGGCGGATGGAACCTCCGGTATCGGAACCCAGGGCATAAAAGCATTCTTCTGCCGCTACGGCTGCGCAGCTTCCGCCGGAGGAGCCGCCGGGCACATGTTCCAAATTCCATGGATTTCTGGTGATTCCGAAAGCAGAAGTTTCTGTGGTGCTTCCCATGGCAAATTCATCCATATTGGTTTTTCCCAATATCACTGCACCTGCTTTTTTCAGATTTGAAACTGCCTCTGCCGTGTATGGAGGAACAAAGTTTTCAAGAATTTTGGAACTGCATGTGGCGGGCAGCCCTTCCATACACAGATTATCCTTGATGGCTGCAGGAACCCCGGCCAGGGGGCCTGTCAGTTCCCCGCTGTCAATTTTTTTCTGGACATCAGCGGCCTGGCGAAAGGCTCCTTCCTCATCCAGAGTCACATAGCTGTTGATTTTTGCTTCCACGCTGCCGATTTGATCCAATGCCGCCTGAACTGCCTCGGCAACGCTGATTTCTTTTTGTTTTATTTTCTCTGCAAGCTGCAGTGCGGTAAGGGTTCTAATTTCTTTCATTGGCTCTTCCTTTCGTCACTCTACGGTCTTTGGCGCCAGATAACTTCCGTCTTTCACTTCCGGCGCATTTTTCAGCATACTCTCCCGATTGTCTCCATTGGAAACAACATCTTCCCGGAATACGTTATTCACCGGAAACACATGGGACATGGGCTCTATTCCTGCCGTATCCAGTTCATTCAGCTTGTCAATGTAATCCAGCATTTCCTTCATATCCTTTTTTGCCTGTTCCCGCTCTTCCTGGGACAATTCCAGCTTTGCCAGAATTCCCACATATGCAATCGTTTCATCGGATATGATATTTCCGCTTTGCTTCTTTTCCGCTTCTCCCAAAGTCTGTCCCTCCTGCTCTCTGATTTAAATTTCTCAATTCCTGACCGTTCTGATACACTCCTCAAAGCCGCTTAAGCTCTGATTTTTTGATACTCTTCTCAAAGCCGCTTAAGCTCTGACTTTTATATGCACTTCCCGAAGCTGCTGCTCTGTCACCTCTCCCGGCGCGCCGCACATCAAATCCTGGGCATTTCCGTTCATGGGATATGCAATCACTTCACGAATATTGTCTTCTCCTCGCAGCAGCATAATCATCCGGTCGATTCCCGGCGCCATTCCTGCATGGGGCGGCGCGCCGAATTGGAACGCATGGTAGAGGGCGCCGAATTTATTTTTCAGGACTTCCTCATCGTAACCTGCGATTTCAAAGGCTTTTACCATAATCTGCAGATCATGGTTTCTTACCGCGCCGGAGGAAAGTTCCACTCCATTGCAAACAATATCATATTGATATGCCAGAATTTCCAGTGGATCTAAGGTCTCCAGAGCCTCCAGCCCGCCCTGGGGCATGGAAAAGGGGTTATGGGTAAAACCTATCTGCTTTGTCTGGGGATCCCGCTCAAACATGGGAAAATCGTTGACATAACAGAAACGGAAAGCATTCTTCTCCAGCAAGTCCAGCTTTTCACCCAGTTCTGTGCGGATCATCCCTGCAAAATAAGCTGCCCGGTCTTCCCGGTCTGCCATAAAGAAAATGGTGTCTCCCATTTCCAGTTTTGCAAGGCTTCGGAACTCTTCTTTTAATTCTTCCGGTATGAATTTATCAATAGGGCCTTTGTAACTGCCGTCCTCCATCACTTCCAGGTATCCCAGTCCGCCCATGCCCATTTCTGTGGCAAATTTCAGTAATTTTCCATGAAAGCTTTTGGACATTTCTGCATGAACCCGGATGGCCCGCACAGTCTTGCCGATAAAGGGCTGGAAGGTGCATTTCTGAAAAAACTCCGTCAAATCCAGAATCCGCAAGGGGTTGCGCAAATCCGGTTTATCGGTGCCGAATTCCAGCATTGCCTGTTTGTAGCTATAAACCGGATAAGGGGCTTTGGTCACTGCGCTTCCTTCCGGTGCAAATTTTTCAAAAACGGATGTCAGCGCCTCTTCCCCTACCCGGAACACGTCTTCCTGATCCGCAAAGCTCATCTCAAAATCAAGCTGATAAAATTCTCCCGGCGACCGATCCGCTCTGGCATCCTCATCCCGAAAACAGGGGGCAATCTGAAAATATTTGTCAAATCCCGACACCATCAGAAGCTGTTTGTACTGCTGAGGCGCCTGGGGCAGCGCATAAAATTTCCCTTTGTATTTTCTGGAAGGCACAATATAGTCTCTGGCTCCTTCCGGGGAAGATGCACTGAGGATAGGCGTCTGGATTTCCAAAAAACCCAGTTCTGTCATTTTCTCCCGCAGATAGGAAATCACTTTGGAACGGAACACAATGTTATCTTTCACTTTCCTGTTCCGCAAATCCAGATAGCGGTATTTCAGCCGAACATCCTCCCTGACCTCTTTGCTGGTCATGACCTCAAAGGGAAGGGCGGCATATACATCGCCCAAAACCTGAATTTCTCTTGCCTCCAGCTCAATGGTGCCTGTGGGAATCTTTGGATTGTAGGTATCTTCGTCCCGCTTTTCAATCAATCCCTGGATGGATACTGCCTGTTCCCTGCGGATCCCCTCCAAAAGTTCGCTGTTTCGGATCACAATCTGCATTACGGCATACATATCCCGCAGATCTATGAAAGATACGCCGCCATGATCTCTGATATTTTCCACCCAACCGGCTACCCGCAATGTTTTTCCGATATCCGATTCGCTGACTTGTTGTAATGTGACCTCTCTGTAACACATGCTCATAATTCCCACTCCTTTTGCTGCAATAATGTATGATATTTAGAAAAATCCAATGACTTTTCATAAATGCCGCTGATTCATCTGTACGTCCGACATTCTGAACGGAGCGCCGACTTTTGTGTGCCGTGAAAAATTCCTTGTACACAAAAACCCCGGAATACAAATGTATTCCGGGGCGAATCTCTTTTTAAATCCGCGGTACCACCCGCATTGAGAACCTGTTCTCCCACAGATGCAGGAGTTCTGTCATTCTCATCTCTTAAGAACCGGAAAATACTATCATAATTTCCAGTTCCCGATGCTTAACGCGCACAACGTACGGACCTACTTGCCTGTTCCACCTTCTGTCTGTCATAGATTATTGCGCTAACCTACTCCAATATCTATCTGTAACAGGACCGTTCGGCCAGTCTGCTCCAGAGTGTTCCCTTTGTCTCCTCTTCCAAACGGCGCTCTCAGCCGGTGACGCCATATTTCTGTCGGCCTCTGAAAACAAGAGTCTCCTTCATCGCTTTAATTTGTTAATGTTTTTAGTTATGGGTTATCTTAGCACATATTATTCCATTTGGCAAGAAAAATTTTATTTTTTTAAGCAACTGAATATTACAGAGTGTTACTGTTCACACCTACGGCGCTCACAGTAACGGAATCCGCCGCAGCCTCCTGACGGAGCTGTTACAACCGGAACTTACTTGCCTGGTCATTCTGTCTGCGGCTCAATTCCACAAGTCCCTGTGTGTCCTCCGTACATTCGTCGATGGTTTGAGAGAGCAGCGTCATGCTTGCGCTGGTCTCTTCTGTAGATGCTGCATTCTGCTCTACCACGCTGGCAAGACTATTGGCGGAATCTGTAACAATTTTTTTCAGGGAATTCAATACCTCTGTCTGACCGCCGATTTCTCTCGTAACTTCTTCCACCATGACTACTTCCTGTTTTAAACTTTCGAATGCCGCCCTGGTCTCCTCCAGGCACTTCTGCTGCTTCTGCACGTTGTTTGTCACTTCCTGCATCTTGCTGACAGAAACTTCCACATTGCCCACCAACTCTTTCACAATTCCCTCAATCTCCTGGGCGTTGCCGGAAGATTCTTCGGAAAGATTCCTGATTTCCTCCGCTACAACTGCGAATCCTCTGCCGGCCTCTCCTGCCCTGGCCGCCTCAATGCTGGCATTCAAAGACAGCAGATTGGTCTGGGCTGCCAGACCTTTGATAATCTCTATGGTCTTATTGATATCAGCAGCAGAATCATTGTTTCGATTGGTCTGTTCCGATACCACGTCAATGGCTTCTATTGTCATTTTAGTAATGCGGTTCAGCTCCTGAATGCTTTCTGAAGCCCCGGCGGAATGTTCTGCCATGGCGGATACTGCTTCTTCCAGTTTCTGTACACCGCTTTTCTCAACTTCAATAACACCGCCCAGCTCTGTGATCTTTTCATTCATTGTCTCTGTTTCATTGGCGCTGTTGGTCGCTCCCTGAGCCAGATCATCAATGGCCTGGTTGGTATTTTGAATGCTTTCTGATATGTATCCGAATTTCTCGCTGAATTTCTCGCTGCTCTGGTTCAGCGTTTCTCCGGTCTGGAGCACACTGCCAATCATATTTGCCAATGACTGGCGGACATTTTCCAGAGAACGGGCCATTTCACCGATTTCATCGCCGCGCTTCTGTAAGGCAGGGTTAATGGTAAAACTCAGATCTCCGGCAGCCACCTGACGGAGATGCCCTTCCACAACGGTAATTCCCTTGGTGATTCTCGTTCCGCTCAAAGCGGAAATAACCAGAGCCAACAGCAGCATCACCACTGCCGCAATCCCGTAAATCATCAGCATATTTGTAAATTCTTTCTCAATTGCCTCTTTCCTGCTGTCAATCATTTCATTCATTTCATCCACATAGTTCCCGGTGGCAATTGCCCAACCCCAGGGTTCAAACATTTCCGTATAAGCTATCTTAGGCGCAACTGTCACTCCGTCTGACTTGGTAAAATAAAACTCATTATACCCGCCTCCGGCCTTGGCAGTGGAAACTACGCTTTGCGTCACTTTCACCCCATTCTGATCCGTCAGATCATACCGGTTGGTTCCTTCCTGATCAGTCAGAATCGGATGCATGACACAGATATAGTCTTCTCCATCAATCCAGATATATCCTGAATCATCATCCCGATAACGCATATGGCGGACTGCTTCCGCCGCTCTCTTTTTGGCTTCCTCTTCTGTAAATTCACCATTCTGGCTTCTGTCATAATAACTCTGCACCAGAGACATGGCCCCCTGTACCTGGGACTTAATCTCCATAGAGTATCCGTCATTCATGGTTTCCTCATATAATTCTGCTGATTCATCCATTGACTGTTTCAAATAATGGACACCCAAAATCGCCAGCCCAATTGTGGGAATAGAAACCATGATGCAGATGATGGAAACCAACATTACCGTTAAACTCCGATATCCCTTTGTCTGTTTTGTTTTCTTAGGTTTTTTTTCTTTCATGTAACCCCACCTTCCAATTTCTTTTACCTTTTCCAGTAATACTTCCATTATACACGATTTTCAACCGAAGTCAATGAAACTGGGGCATAACTTCAATTTTCCTATTGATCCCGCCTAAAAAACGTGATATAATATCAAAATATTATTAACTGCCACCGGGTAGGAAATGCGAAAGCATTCGGTACACATCGTTAGGTCTTAGAAGATGTGTATGCGGATGCCTATTTTTTTGTTTTGGAGGAGTTGCATATGATTAAAATTTTAAAATCCCAGATAAGTTATTTTTCAAAAGTTGAGAAAGTATTGTGGTGTGCTTCTGTCCTGTTGGTTCTTGCATCCTTTGTCGCTTTTGACAGAGAAAACTACCTGACCCTGGCGGCATCTTTGATTGGAGTCACCTCATTGATTTATGATGCCAAAGGCAATCCCTTCGGCCAGGTTCTGATGGTGGTTTTCAGCCTATTCTACGGGGTGATTTCCTTTACTTTCGCCTATTACGGAGAGATGGCCACCTATCTTGGCATGACCATGCCGATGTCTGTGTTCGCCCTGATTTCATGGCTGAAAAACCCTTACCAGGGCAACAAAGCAGAGGTGAGAATCCGCAGCCTGACCCGAAAAGAAATTACTGTCATGGTATTGCTTACAATTACAGTTACTGTCATCTTCTATTTCATTCTGGATGCGTTCCACACGGCAAACCTGCTGCCCAGCGCCCTTTCTGTCGCAACAAGTTTTCTGGCTGTCTACCTGACTTATAAAAGGAGCGCCTTTTTTGCCCTGGCATATGCTGCCAACGATATTGTGCTGATTGTGCTGTGGTTCCTTGCATCGTTGTCGGATATATCTTATCTGTCGGTGCTTACCTGCTTTGCAGTATTTTTCTTCAACGATGCCTATACTTTTATCAACTGGACGCGGATGCATAAGAGACAGAAACAATCTGAAGATTTTCCAGCGCCCGGGTAAGATTCCTGGCAATCCCTTCTGCCGTGGATAAAAAATATATGCCCTTCTTATTTATTTTTTCCTGGCACATGGTAAGATTCCTGGGGTTTCTGCAAAAGGCTTCTTCATTCTTTCCCAGTCTCCCTGGGTCTAATCCTGCGTAAGCAAAGGCCTGACGGACGGTTTCATAAGTATTTTTCTCATTGGGAGAGCCAAAATTATAGACGCCGCCTGGAAGCTCAAATGTTTTCTCCAGATTTTTTACCACTTCATTGACATCTGTAATTCCCCGTCTGTCATAAACAGGATACTTAATAATTTCCGCGCCTGCCATTTGGGAAAGAAGGGTGCGAAAGAAATCGCCGTGTTCTCCCTGCCCTTCGGTTTTCACATCATACATCCAGGACAGCCGGAGCAATACACAGTCCGGATTAACCTTCAGGCATTCCTGTTCTGCTTTTAATTTTTCCCGCCCGTATAAATTGCCGGGACAAAGCTCTTCGTCCTCACGATGAGCCTGAGAAACGCCTGCGTTTTCCTCTGATTCCAATCCGGCAAAATATACCTGATCAGAACTGCATAAAATGCATTTCCCATTGATTTCCTTAGCGGCTTTCGCAATATTAATACTGCCTGTGACATTGATGTTCCATGATTGTTCCGGTTTTTTTTCACACATTCCTACGTCCGACATAGCTGCGCAGTGAACGGCGAAATCCGGCTGATATTTTCTGAAATAAGAAACTGTGTCGTCTGCTTCTGTAATGTCCATTTCCTCGTGGGCGGGTGCAAATACCTCATATGTTCCGGTATAAAAATCAACAATTCTTCTTCCCAGAAAACCGGACGCTCCGGTAACCAGCATTTTCTTCATTTTCTACCTCCAGTCAAGGTTCTAATGGAGTCTATTTTTTTTACTCCAGTTTTTCATAGACTACTTTACACTATCAGATTTGTCTGCATCTCTTTTTTATTTTGTTCTTTTGATTCCTGCACCAGATCTATCTCCCGGCACTGATACGGGATAGGGCCGAAACTTTCTTGATACTGCTCCTTACGATTATCTACAAACCCGGGCCTGACAATAAGTTCCGAACTATTCTGATAATACACATCTAAAATCTTTTGCAGCATCAACTGAAATCCCATTGCCCGTTTCTCCGTATCATATTCAAAATATAAATAACGGGCTTCTTTCTTGCCCTTCATGTTATCTTTATACAATCCCCATTCTGCAAGAGAACCTACAAAGTCTGCCATTTCGTCATAACAAAGCAGTTTCCTTCCGGTATAAACCTTTTCCAGCTTATCGTACGTCCTTTTCCCTTTTTCTGCTTTCGTCAAAGGCGTCCGATTGTTTTCTCCATATTTATCTTCTATGGAAATTAAAGCGGTAAAAGGACTTTTCGCTTTTTTCCCATTTCCCAGCTTGTGGGGGCACAGCCTGGCTGCATGCAGCAGGCTTTTCGCTTCCGTCTCTATATATTCCGGGCGCAGATATTTCTTCACAGACAAGACTGCCGTCACCCCTTCCGGCGGTACAATAACGCTGTCCCCAAACCGCTGATACGCCGGATAATGGGCGGTGTCATACACAAGAATATCTAATTGGCCGGATATTTGATGTCCATCCTTTTTTCTGGATTTATCATTTTTTCCACATAAAACTGCCGGACGCAGGATAAAACCGGTCAGCGCTTCCAAATCTTTCGGCAGATAACGTCTCAGATATTCCCGCACCAAATGCTCCACATATCTGCCGTCCTCCCCTTTGTGGGCAGCCCCGGAGTCTGTCTCAGAGGGAAGCAGCGTTTGAAATTGTTCGTAAGTTTCCAATAAAGCGTCCATTTCTCTGGACCAATATTTTTTAATTCGATCATCCGCCATCTTACGCTTCTCCCATTTCTTCCGACAAATATTCTAAGATCTCCTCCAGTTTACATATCATCCTGTGAATCCGCCTGTCATATCCGGTGTTTCCATGTTCCGCTCTCGCAATTTGAATCAAAAAAGAACGGTAACCCGCCACATAATGAGCAAGACTGCCGGCATCCGCAAATGATATCTGGGTTCCATCTGATTTTATCATTTTCTTTTCGTTCAGGTTCCAGAGGATGCTCTGCAAATCCACGTGAGCTTTATCAAATTGAATGTTTTTGTCTGCAATTTTTACATTGAACTGATAAATCACCTCATTAATGTTGCGAAGTTTCTTTCTGGATAAATGCACATCCTCATGTATCACATATCCGGACAATGACACTTGCCCTTTCTGGTAAATTGTCTTTTTCTCATTGCAGGAAAATCCGTAATCTGCCAGAATATGACCAATCATCCGCTTAAAATTTTTATTTTCTTTAAAATCAAACCCCTGTGCAGAAAACAGCAGATCGTCCGCGTATCTGGTATAAAAGATTTCCCGTTTCCGCTCTTTTTGATAGGCTCTGCAATATTTGCGGATCCGTTGATCCAACCTTCGAAAAACTAAATTAGATACGGCGGGAGAAGTTAAAAATCCCTGGGGCGCTCTCCCGCCCCAGGTGCAGAGCTCTATGATATCTTTTCGAATCCTGGATTCTTTTTCACTGTATCCAATTTCTTCCAGAACCGGATTCACCTCTTCCTCATCCTGTACAAAGTTTTTCAGGCTTTCATCCAATAAATCCTCTGTAATGGAATCAAAAAAATTCCGGATATCCATCCGCAAAAAATATTCGTGCCCAATATGTTCTTCCAGGAAATCCACATAAGAGCTTCCTTTTACAAACCCTTTCGCACTGGAACAAACCGGAAGTTTGTCCAAAAAATTCTTCTGAAGGTTCTTTTGTAATTTTTTCAATTGGCAGTCATTTTTCACAGAAACAATGCTTCGGAATCCCGATTGTTTCGGCAGTCTCGTTTCTGAGCAGACAAATGCTTTCTGATTCTTTGCCCGCTCCATCTCTTCCTGCGTGGATTCCAGTATTTTATCCAAAAAATATTCATAAGAATACAGTATCATATATACTCCCCTTAATGAAAAGCTTACATCTTTTGTCCGGCAAATCTATTCTATACTCACGAGCATACTTATTTGCCAAATCATTTTCTTTTTTCCTCAAATCTATGAACGATCTTCTGGCAAATGATTTCGCTCACGGGTATAAAAAAAGGCAGGCACTCTCGCAAAGATTCGTCAGAAGTAAATATTTGCTTCATGCAACATCGAACGCGCCGCATCGCGGATTCTCTCATCGAGCAGTTCCACACGCCCTGGATTACTGGATCGTAACTCCCTCAGGGCTCCGCCTCTTACCGGAAAAGACGGATTGCTGCCTGCCTGTTTTTATGCGTGATACAATTTTAATATTCCTTATATACCATAAAAATCACTCATTCCTTTTGTTTCATTTAGGCATAAATAGTAATGAAAATCTTTTTTCACACTAATCCTTTCATCCAAAATCAGCCGAAACAAGGTTCAGCGATTCAATATGTATACAATTCCAAAACCATATCCAGAAATTGCGCTAATTCCGGAAAATCAAAGATAAACCGTCTCTTCAGTTCATTCCGGCGTTTTGCATCGCTGCACCATGTCTCGAAATTTCTCCGATTCAATTCTGACGCCCCAATCCCTGTCCACCTGGAAAAATAATGCTGCAGCCATTCACTGACCCAGTTTGTTTTGCGAATACTGCAATTGTTCAAAGCATTCGCTAATTCAGAATAAATTGCCTTATTTTGATTCATAATCTGTCCTGTCTTTAAAAGGAAATCACTTTTCCCATGAAACAGCAGCCGCAGAAAATTTAGCTGGTCATTGCTATTATACAACAAGCCAAAGGCTTTTTCCACTGATTTCCACTTTCCTGTCTGCCTCAAATATTGAACAATCTGCAGATAATTATTCTTATTGATTAATACGCCCTCTATGGTGGTCTCTACCGGAAAAATACTGTAATTTTCATAATAAGCCTTAATCTCTTTAAGCAGCTCCTGATAATTCTTATCTTCTGAACTGTAAAAAGGAAGGCGGCTGGCAAAACAGCACTTTTCACACATAGCCTCAATCCTTTTTCTCTTTTTTACAGCGCTGTTTCTTTTTGCTCCATAATAATATTTCTCCTTTTCTTTTACAAAACGATAATCCTCTTTCCACTCCATTCTTTTCCTGTTCGCATCCCATTTCAGAATCTTATCCATATCGAGCAGCGATGCCATAGGAACATTGTAATGCCTGGTTGCCGTATCCACAATCCGATATATTACTTTATCACTCATGCCTTTAATGATTTCCGCCTGCTTCAATACCGGAAATAGTTGTCTCAGATAAGGATCCTGTAGCAATTCCAACTCTGTTTCCCCTTCCACTAAAATCAGAATTCTGGCAAAAAATGCATTGGCATGATGTTCCGTCAGAAAGTATCTCTCTCTTTTTTCCTCTTTTGAAAACATGCTGAGCAGGCATAACCTGGAATAATCTCCTTTCTTATACACTTGATAAATGGCAGAGTTATCCCGTTCTTTCACCAGAATATTTTTCACAAATCTTGGAGAATGGGTAGCAGCCAGAACCACAATATCATCTGCACATTCAAACAGCACATCCGTCAATTCATCGATCATGTGAAAATGCAGGGAAATTTCCGGCTCATCCATCAAAAGCACCGGCTCTTTCATTTTCGTTCTTCTCATAACGCTCAGAATATACAGCAAAAGGCTGATATAATTAAAACTGTTAGTTCCGTTGGAAAAGCCGTCCAGCCTGTGCCCTGTATAAGAAAATTCAGCGCCATTATAATACATTTTCGCCAAATTCTCAGAAAATTCACCCAAAGAAAATTTCACCGGCTCTGTCTGCAGCCTTTCAAAAATATCTTCTAACTGCCGCAGCCTTCTGCCCAGCCTTTCATTTTTTTCTATTTCTGCGGCGGTCCGTGTCTGCAGCTCCTTCCCCACTTCCGCCTGCGGTTTCAGTAAATCCCCAATATAGCCCCAAAGTTCTTCCCAGTCCACCAAATTAATTTCCCTGGCGTCCAACCGGTACAGCGGATATAAATGATAGAGGACATTCCGCTTGTCGCCTGGCAGATTCCACATGATTTTTCCGCCTTTTACCTGCTTCATCGTCAGAACCGCTTCCCCGTTCTGGTGAATGCTTTCTATCATTTTGTAATAAGGCAAATACGCATCTTTTCCTTCTTTCCTGTTTTTTCTGCTTCGAATCAACATTTCGCTCATGTCATAGACCATTGTTATCTCTATCTGGTCATTCATCGGATTATTTTCATCAAAAACCCGGTAGGAAGGACGTTGGGTGAGCATATTTTCGTAAAAATATATAATTGCGGACAAAATATTAGTCTTGCCACTGCCATTTTCGCCCAGCAACAGATTCATCTGCTTTAATGTGATTCTATAGTCACGGATGGATTTATAATTTTTAATATGAACTTCTTTTAACCCCATATGCTCTGATTCCCTCTTTTTATATCTTCTGTCTAAATGCGTGATTCATCTAATGCGCTCTCGTCAGCATAGCGATTGTTGATTTGTCTTCTGCATAGGCATAGCGATTGTTGATTTGCCTTCTGCATAAGCATAGTGATTGCTGATTTGTCTTCTGCATAGGCATAGCGATTGTTGATTTGCCTTCTGCATAACGATTGCCGATATGTCAGGCAATAAATCATAATTGCCTGCTGTTAACACAGCTGCTGTGATGGAATGTCCCTTTATCTGCAGGTATAAATCAACTCCACAATACCGTTATATGCCTGCGTCCGCACCAGCCTGAGCTTTATTTCATTTGTTATTTCCCCAAACAGACGAATGCCGGAGCCTAAAATTGTGGGTATAACGGAAATATAATATTCATCAATCAGACCGTCCTGAATCAATGGCTGAATCATACTGCTGCCGCCGCAAATCCAGATTCCTTTTCCCTGTTGTTGCTTTAAGGATCTTACAATCTCGCATGGATTATCCTTCACAAATTTTATCTTGTCTGTGGACGGCAATTCTCTGTGGGTGATAACATAGCTTGTCAGATCCTCATATACCCACTGTTTTGGTGATAATTCCGCTGTAATCTGATGGTACGTATTCCATCCCATAATAACAGTATCCATGTTATTGATAAATTGGGAATACGTATCTATATTTTCCTCATCGTCTCCATGCCCGTGAAGCCAGTTTACAGCTCCGTTGCGGTCTGCAATATATCCGTCCAGGCTCATTGCTATATATAAAGTAACTGTTCTCATTGGCTCTCCTCAATTCTAATCATTTCTCCATGCTGAAATCTGCAAAAATTTTTCCATTTATTTCCCGAATTTAAGCATATTTTAACCTCTCAAATGCCCCCCTGTCAAGACCTGCTCTCTTTCAACTATTGTACAACAAATTGAATGGTTCTGGAAACATTTCATTTTAAAGTATTTATGCTCCGGCGTAATGTCTGGTATAAATTTTTTTATCCTCTTGAATAATATGTCAATCTGATATATTATTGATACATCTGAATACCATATCAAAACGAAAGGAAAACACTGCTGAAATTATTTTTCGGAAATGAACTGGGCGCCGGACAGACAATCCTGCACATTGAAGCGTTTCAGGAAAAAATAAAGAAAGAGCTGGCTGATCTTTTAAAGGCAGCGCAGGTCTTAAAAGAATGTCTGAATGAAGACGCCGCCCACAAATACTATTTGCTTACCGTGGAATTTGGAATAAAAACTTACCGCACTTATTTAAAATGGTGCAAGGAAGCGACAAAAATTCTGGCGGATCAGGAGGAGTGACTGCATGTTAGGACATTTTGGATTTTCCTGGATAGGGCTGATATTTTTATTACTGCTGCTGATTCCCAATATCCTATGGACGAACAGACAGCCTCAGGGCTATACTGCTCAAAATGAGAATAGATTTCTGTTGATTTTGGAGCGAGCAGGCGAAGCGCTGACGACAATCTGTGCATTGATCTTTGAAGATTTTAATTTGCATGGCTGGTCGAATTGGTGTTGGTGGCTGATTGCGGCTTTTGCCATTATGGGAATGTATGAATTATGGTGGATACGTTATTTTCTAAGTGAACGGACGCTGTCGGATTTTTACAGCAGTTTTGCAGGAATTCCTCTTGCGGGAGCAACATTGCCTGTGATTGCTTTTTTCTTGCTCAGCGTATACGGCAGAGTAATATGGCTGACAATCGCTGTTAGCATCTTAGGGATCGGGCATATCGGCATACATATGCAGCATCGCAGAGAACTCTGAATTTCAGGCTCGGGAAACAGGCAGTAAGCAATCCGTATATGCACTCTGTGCAAGAGAAACATACAGTTTCAGATGAAACACAGGCGGCGCGTTCCCTGCAAAAGGGTACGCACCGCCTTGTTATAGACTGCTCTTCATATGATTCATTCTATACCCTGCTTCACCGCCCGAAAGGCTTCTTCCAAATCCTCAATAATATCGTCGATATGCTCTGTTCCAATGGACAGCCGAATGGTATTTTTGAAAATTCCCTGTTCCTCTGCCTCCTGCTCATTTAGCTGGGAATGCGTAGTGGAAGCCGGATGAATGGCAAGGGACTTCACGTCCGCCACATTCGCCAGCAGAGAGAAGATTTCCAGATGATCAATAAAATCTTTGGCTGTCCGGTCGTCTCCTTTGATTTCAAAGGTAAATATAGACCCGCCGCCCTGTGGAAAATATTTCCGGTATAATTCCATTTGTTTCGGATCTTCGGTAACGGAAGGATGATGCACCCGTTCCACCTGAGGATGGCAGTTCAGGTATTCCACCACTTTCAGGGCGTTTTCCACATGGCGTTCCACCCGCAGGGACAATGTTTCCAGGCCTTGCAGAAACAGAAAAGCATGGAAAGGAGAAAGAGTGGCGCCGGTGTCACGCAGAAGGATGGCGCGGATTTTGGTGACAAACGCCGCCGGCCCCGCCGCTTTGGTAAAGCTTACACCGTGATAGCTGGCATTGGGCTCTGTCAGGGAAGGAAATTTGCCGGACGCCTCCCAATCAAACCTGCCGCTGTCTACAATAACGCCGCCGATGGCAGTTCCGTGGCCTCCGATAAATTTAGTGGCAGAATGCACAACGATATCTGCGCCGTATTCTATAGGGCGCACCAGATATGGAGTTGCAAAGGTGCTGTCCACCACCAGCGGAATCTTATGGTCATGGGCAATTCTGGCAATGGCCTCGATATCGCTCACATCGGAATTGGGATTTCCAAGAGTTTCTATGTAAATGGCCCGGGTGTTTTCCTGAATTGCCTGTGCAAAATGACTGACGTCTGACGGCTCCACGAAAGTCGCAGTGATTCCATATTCCGGCAATGTGTGCTGCAGTAAATTGTATGATCCGCCGTAAATATTATTTGCCGCCACAATATGCTCCCCGCTTCTGGCAAGATTCTGAATCGTATAAGTAACTGCCGCTGCCCCGGAAGCCACTGCCAATGCCGCTGCTCCGCCCTCTAATGCCGCAATCCTCTGTTCAAAAATCTCCTGGGTAGGATTGGTAAGCCTGCCGTAAATATTCCCTGCATCTTGCAGGCTGAACCGCGCCGCCGCATGGTCAGAGTTGTGGAACACATAAGAAGAAGTGGCATAAATAGGCACTGCCCTCGCGTCTGTTGCCAAGTCGGGCTGCTCCTGCCCAACGTGAAGCTGTAATGTTTCAAATTTTAAATTCCTGTCTCTGAATGATTTTTTGCTCATATTCCGCTCCTTTTCCTATTTTCCTATGTGTTTAGTAGGTTATTCAATAAATATACTATACACCATTTTTCCTAGTAAGTCAATAGGTTATTACTGCTGTTTACGAGGGCCCTGCCGACAGGAATGCCGCCCTCACTATAAGGGTAAGGGCAAACTTACCTGTTTACAGGCGCCCTTCTGCCAACAAATATGCTGCCGGCTAATTACATGAAAAAATGGAAAGATCAGCATCCATCCGGCTTATCGTAATAATTTTCCAGAAAATGATGCTTTACTCCTTCCTCCTTGTATGCAATTATCGTGCTTAAGTTTACATTTTCCACACTTTTAAAAATATTTCCCTCCACAAAAGGATTGTTTTTTTTCATTTCCGCAATCATATTTTTTATTTCCAGGCGTTTGGATTCACTTCTGCCCTCCGGATCCGTCAGGGCGCAGCGCTCCGTAAACCGACAGGCGCATTGAAGAAATTTCAATCCATTGTAGTCCCGCCAGCGCTTGATATCCGCTTCTCTGATATAGTACATGGGACGAATCAGCTCCATCCCCGGAAAATTTGTGCTGTGGAGTTTGGGCATCATCGTCTGGATCTGTCCGCCGTAAAGCATCCCCATCAGGATTGTCTCTATCACGTCATCGTAATGATGCCCCAGTGCAATTTTATTGCATCCAAGCTCTCTGGCCTGATGGTAGAGATGCCCGCGCCGCATCCGGGCACAGAGGTAGCAGGGAGACTTTTCTATTTCGTACACGGCATCAAAAATATCTGTTTCAAACACCGCAATGGGCAGATTCATCCTTGCCGCATTGTTTTCTATCATATTTCGGTTGGCTGCCAGATACCCCGGGTCCATCACCAGAAATTCCAGTTCAAAGGACACTTTTCTGTGCTTTTGCAATTCCTGGAATAACTTAGCCATCAGCATAGAATCTTTTCCGCCGGAAATGCAGACTGCGATTTTATCTCCCTCCTGTATCAATTCATAATCCCGCACTGCCCTGGCAAAGGGGGAAAACAATTCTTTGTGAAACTTTTTGCGTATGCTCTTTTCAATTTCTGCCGCCTGGTTCATTTCCGTTTTCTCCATAAGTCTGTCACCTCTTAAAAACTGTTTCGCATCCATGCTGCAGCGAATTCTACCTTTCGATGCACAGGACATACCGGATTGCCCGGTATACGCGTGAAAGGGCCCTCCGGTATGTGCGTAAAAGGATGCTCCGGTATGTGCGTGAAAGGGCTCTCCGATATGTGTGTGAAAGGGCTCTCCCGTATGTGTGTCCGTATCCAAAGATAGAACATCCGCTGCAATAAGCTCTTTTTCCGGCACAGGCATTTGGATGCCTGAGACCATATTATATTCTTTTCTCGGACAAATAGCAAGAAGGAATCCCGCATCCGAGATTCCTTCTGCAACGGTTCAGCCTTCGGCTTTACTGCTGCGGAATCCGCCCATTCCAAATCACCTGCAGCGGAGCAGATTCCCTCTTGGTCAAACTTACATATTCTCATAGCAGGCCCGTTAGGGTGCGAACTTTGCAGCGGGTGCAAAGTCCTGTGCTGAACTGTTACTTTCCTCTTTCAACCCCCTCTAATTAGCAAGGGGCTGTCGCTTTAACGATTGAAAAATCGTGAAGCGACAGCTTCATTTTTGCTGTTTTCATAATAAAATTCCTGAAAAAGGCATGACTTTTTCCTGCTTTTTTATAAATGGGTAT
>JAETSX010000142.1 GCA_021769425.1 Eubacterium sp. | reverse complement strand
TTTCTAACCGCTTCCCGTAAATAATTCAAAAATAAGCATTTTTTATTCCTCCCCATCACACGCATTTATATAGTATATTTTTTCTCTGGTTTTTCATTGAGTTTCCGAGACTACACTTATAATCATATATATGGCTTACTGCTTCATTTCGTAGCATTTGTTAGCAAAAAAAATATCATCTGGAAACAACTGCTCAATGCTTGAATCAAGGGCTGTAGCAATCTTTGTAGCAATTCTGAGTGTAGGATTTCTATTTCCATTTTCTATAAGCCCATAATAACTTCTATGAACACCAGCTGCTGTTGCCATATCTGCCTGTGTCATTCCAAGGCTCTTTCGAGCTTTGATTAGTTGTTCTCTTTTCATATTGCACCTCCTTTACAAATTGCTTCATTATGAAGCATATTTGAATATTAGCATAGGTGCTACACTTTGTCAACAACTTTTTGCTACTTTTTGAAACATTTTTCTTTTCACTGTTGTTTTGCTTCATTTTGTAGAGTACAATTATAATGAAGGAGGTTGTCTATGTTTGGAAAACGTATTGTAGAACTCAGAAAAAGGCAAGGATTAACACAAGCAGAACTGGCGAGAGCAATGGGGATTAGCCGATCTGCCCTATCTCTATACGAAATAGAAAAAAGAGAGCCTGATATAGAGACTTTAAGCAAACTTGCCTCACTATTCAATGTTCCCGTTGGCTATATTCTTGGAAATGAACACGAGGTCATTGATTACGCAAATTACACAATGGATACTCCAGAATTCGCATTTAACTTCAAAATGCGAGTACGTGATCTAATGGCAGAGCAAAAAATGTCTGAGGATGATTTTGCAAAACGGACAGGATTTCATACTGATGAAAAGGATAGTTACTTATATGGTAATAAAATACCTTCGATAGAAGACCTGATAAAAATCTCAAAAGCATTAAATGTATCAACGGATTATCTTTTAAACATATCTACTAGAAAACGAATTACCGCAGAGGAAGAAATGCTCCTTCAAACATTTAACCGTTGTGATGATGAATGCAAAAAATATCTTATGGCAAAGGCAGGTGTTTTGTGCGTAGAGGGTATCTCGGCAGTTGCAGCTGGCGAGTACGGAAAATACGTTGATGAAGAAAAAAAATCATTTCCTTCGAGTGGTACCGAAGGAAAAAGGGCTTAAAAAAAATAGCATAATGATTGGAGGAATGTTATATGGTATGGACAGCGGCTTGGACCGATTTTGTAATCTGTCTGCTCTTTGGGTGGCTTGGAGTACATAAATTCAGAGAAAAGAAAATTGGAATAGGAATTCTCTACCTTTGCACATTGGGATTATTTTGTATAGGGTGGATGGTTGATGTTATCCGCTATCTCGTAGCCGCACTCAAAGGGGAACGAATCCAGGGAAACAGACCCAAACACCTTTCTGCAGATGATGCTCTGCCGATCGTTTCATCAAATGTCATGCTTTCCAACGGAGAAGTCTGTCATTACTGCGGAGCTGCCACTCATGTAAAGACGAAAAATGTTGTTGTAGGATATTCTGGTGGCAGCCGCAGTACCAGCATCAGGATAGCAAAAGGAATGTCTGTAAGATTAGGAGCTCATAAAGCAGCTCCAGTAAGAGGTGATGTGCAGGAACGCACACCCGGAGTTCTTTCTATTACAAATAAAAGGGTTGTGTTCTCCGGAAACAAAGGTGCTTTTGATAAGAAGATAACTGCTTTGTCAGCTGTCACTCCTTATCAGAACGGTATTGCTTTCCAGTTCGGCGACCAACAGTATCCTTTGGAAACAAGCGAGCCGGAATATGTATATGAAATACTGGCCCGCATCGTAAATTCCTCAGAGGACATCTAATGCCGGCATACAAATATACCCTCAAAAATGGCAAAACCATGTGGTATGCTGCCTTTAATTATACGGACTGGACTGGGCAGAATAAACATACCTGTAAAAGAGGTTTCAAAACGCAGCGAGAGGCAAAAGAGTATGAACGTTCCATCCTGGATCAAGAAAAAAACACCAGTGATATACTCTTTTCTTCGCTCGTTGAAAATTATATGAATGATATGGAACACCGTCTGAAGCCTACCACTATGGAAAATAAGCGCTTTATCATCGAAGGCAAGCTGCTCCCCTACTTCGGTAGGCTGAAGGTGTGTGACATTGACACCATTAAAATCCGAAAATGGCAGAATGAGTTGATTTCATATCGGGACGAGGATGGAAAACCATTTTCCCAAACATATTTAAAAACGGTCAACAATCAGCTTTCGGCGCTGATGAATTATGCTGTATCCCATTACCGCCTTGCATTCAATCCCTGCAAGGCCGCTGGCAGTATGGGGAAAAGCAAAGCAGAGGAAATGCACATCTGGACACAGGAACAATATGAGCAGTTTTCCGGTGCCATCCAGAAATCATCCGTAAAACTGGCTTTTGATATACTATTTTATACCGGGATGCGCTCCGGAGAACTGCTGGCACTCACTCCTGCAGATATTCTTCCCACGAAACGGGTGGATATCAATAAGAATTATGCAAAGGTAAAGGGAGAGGAGCTGTTTCTGGAACCGAAGACGCCCAAAGCAAAACGGTGTATTTCCATTCCGGATTTTCTGTATGATGATATTCACGAATATATATCAAAGCTCTATGGGATTGGAAAGGGAGACCGAATCTTCTATTTTACAAAATCCGCTCTGGAAAAGGAGATAAAGCGGGCATCCGAAAAGGCAGGGCTGACGCCGATCCGAGTACACGACCTGCGGCACAGCCACGCAAGTATGCTTATAGAACTTGGCTTTACCCCATTGGAGATAGCTGACCGCCTGGGGCATGAATCAGTAAAGACAACCCTTGACACCTATTCCCACCTATACCCGGACAAAGACCAAAAGCTGGCCGACAGGCTGAACCAGTTCCGCCGGACACCGCCAGAAGAAAGCACTTGAAACTCTACACAGATTGTGGTATATTGAACATAAAGAAGGGCACCTGCTGGTAACAGATGCCCCACAGGAGCCCCACTCCAAAGGTGGAGTATCCCAAGCAAAGGCAGTTACCTCTCAGCGAGAGGTGCCCATCCTGGTCTCAACAGGGTGGGCATTATTTTTTTCGCTTGTGATCCTTGTCTCTGTCGAGAAAGGCAAGCAACGCTATAACAAAGCTACCAAAGGCAATCAGCAAGCCGATTATCCCTATAAATATCAAAATGATATCCGCAGCAGTCATTGGCGCCACCTCCCTTCCTATGTATTCCGGCAAGCCGGTCATTGGCTTGGGAGGCTACCACCCCTGTCATGGGTTCCATATTGGAATACTATCACAGTTCGACAGGAATTTCAATCAGATTCTCTTTTCATGGAATATGTGGAAAGTGTTTCGGTCGAGTAGACTTGCCCCTTGCGGGGCAAGCCCCTCTTCAGAACCGGACGTGCGGCTTTTCCGCATCCGGCTCTTTGCAAAGTTAATTATTCAACAACTATCGCTCATAGATAC
>JAETSX010000049.1 GCA_021769425.1 Eubacterium sp. | reverse complement strand
AACCGAGTGCCAAAATATCAGCCAAGTCTATTTCCATGGGAACACCGAAAATGGCTGTCCAAAAAATTGGGTACTAAAATTCAAATATGTCCTTGACAAGGGGTACAATTCAGAAATAAAATGGAAATCGGAAAAAAAATCGCGTTTTTGAGGAAACAGCAAAACTTAACTCAGGAGTATCTTGCGAAGGAGGTAGGAGTTTCTGTTCCGGCCGTCAGTAAATGGGAAACCGGTGCCGCTTCCCCTGATATCTCTCTGTTAATGCCCATTGCCAGAACACTTCATACAGATGTAAACGATCTGTTTTCATTCCGAAAAGATATTTCAGAGCGTGAAGTGGATGATTTCATGGCAGAATTGCAGGAAATTTGTGTCAAACAGGGATATCGGGAGGGAATGGAACGGGCATTTAAGTTACAGAAAGAATATCCCGATAATAACTACTTGAAATTAAAAACAGCAAATGCCGTTACTATGTATGCCTTTACCGCGAAAGAAAATGACGAAGAGGAAAAGATATTTCAGAAATATTTTGAACAGTCCACACGTCTCCTTGAAGAAGTGTATCGAGATGAAAAACTGTATGATAAGTTTGGATACCGCCATGTGGCAGCCATTGCATTAAGTGCAAGATATATTCAGTATAATAAATTACAGGAGGCGGAACATATTTTAAAAAATATTCCTTCCGGGGAAACGGACATTATTCATATGCTGGCTCGGGTTTATCTGAACCAAGGGAACACGAAAGAGGCAAGAAAATGCATTGGTCAGACTAAAGTCAGAGATTTGGTAAATCTATTGGCTGATAATCGGATTTTGTTTGATGTCAGCGTTAAAGAAGGGAATCTGACAGAAGCATTGTCGCTTGCAAAAGAACATTATCAGATTCGGAAAGCAATGCCGATTCTGATTTTTGGGCATCCTTCAGAACTTCTGGTGGAAGTATTTCTTTACATGAATGACTTGAAACAAGCGGCAGAGCATTTCTTTCATTTAGTGGATGAGATGCTTGAGACAGCGGAAACATTTCAGGAAAACTCTGAAATTCTTTCAGACGGATTCAATATGTATCGCATAGCCGCAGAAAATCCTCTATATCAGCCTTTGCTGGAACAGCCGGAATGTAAGAAGAAATTAGAAGAATTAAAGAGAAAAGAAGAAATTAAATCTCCATCATGATTAACCTATCGTGCAACATGCCGCATGACCATCCATACTACGAAAGCGTTAATTATCACAGTAAACTCACATCATGCTTAGCTTATTGTGCAATATAGCCGCATGACCATCCATACTACGAAAGCGTTAATTATCACAGTAAACTCACATCATGCTTAGCTTATTGTGGAACATGCCGCGTGTCCATCCATACTATGAAAGCGTTAGCAGTCACAGTAATAACAGGCAAAGTAAAGGAGGATATATGAGAAAATATGAAAAGATATGTCCTGTCATTTTAACCATATGGCCGTATTTATTTTTCCTGTTCCTGATTGTGCCGGATGAAACAGGAAGGAATCATATGCTATTTCTCACCATATACACAATATTAACAGTTATTATATATGGATTTAATATTTGGAATGCATTTGTTTTCCGGGATACGGAAGAAAAATTGGCCCTTTACGGCATGCTTGTGAAGTTGTTTCATATTCCATTTTATCTGGCAGGATTTGCGGCAGGGATTTTGTGTTTGTTGGTGATGGTTGTACCCGCTTTCCTCTTTCTTTCTCCTGCTATGATTGCTATTTTGGCAGCAGTTGAATTCTTTCTGATGATTGTTTCCTCTATGTATGGCATAAGTGCAGTTTTGCGGATGACAAAGAAGAAGGAATTGTCTAAAATATCGGCTGTTGTATGTCTTATAGCCCATTTTGTGTTTGTTGCAGATGTAATAAGTTCTGTGTACCTGTACAGGACAATAAAGAAGAAAAGGTGTAGATATTACTCCAGCGGTTAAATATCACAGAATTTATCCCACGTAAAATTCTGCGATATTTAACTGCTGGAGTAATAGCGCCACTTAAAAATCAGTTACATAGCCTGCTATGTGGCCGATTTTAAGCAGCGCTCCCGAAGAAGAATCCAGAATTCTTCTGGCAGCCTCACAATTTCAAAGAACGATACCGGTTAAAACATGCAAATATCTCTTGTTTTCTCGGCATGGCAAATCCGCATGGCACATAACTTCCCTCGCAGACTGAAGATAACCCTTTTTGGTTCAACATATGGCAAAGTTCTTCCACCGTTTCTGAAAGTGTCTTTTTACCGTCAAACATATGAAGCTGCGCATATTTTACAAGAATTCCCAGAGAAGATAACTGCTCAGAATCCGCCAACTGTTCCACATACCGCAAATCTATCGTTTCTTTATTGATCAATACAGAGTCTCGTCCCTGAGTTTTCAGCTTTATCCTTTCGTTCTTCTTAAAATTAATGTCTGATTTAACAATTCTCCGGAAGGAAGGAATAGCGCTTGGCTTCGCGGGATCATTTGGAATGGGAAAGGCAGAGGCTTCTTGCCTGGCGAATTCTGTAATATCTTTCGGCAGATAATGATCCATCTGAAGAATGCAGTCAGCTTTGTGGAAATACGAACCGGAGCTTCCTGCAACCAGAATGGTGGAAATGTGATGCTGGGTAAAAAGTTCCTGCACCCGATCAATAAAAGGAGTAATGGGTTCGGAATCCCGGTTTACCACCCGCTGCATCAATTCATCCCGGATCATAAAATTCGTTGCGCTGGTGTCTTCGTCAATAAGCATCAGATTCGTTCCGGCTTCCATGGCTTCTATCACATTGGCAGCCTGAGAAGTGCTTCCGCTGGCGTCCTGAGTGCAGAAATGTACGGTATCTTTTCCATTGGGAAGATTGTTGATAAACATGGAAATATCCGATTGTTTGATGCTTCTTCCGTCTTCTGCCCGGATTTTCATGGCAGTATGATCTGTGATCACGTATTCTCTGCCATCGCCGGAAATGTGATTGTATACGCCAAGTTCCAAGGCTTTTAACAGGGTGGATTTGCCATGATATCCCCCTCCCACAATCAGGGTAATGCCCTGTTTGATTCCCATGCCGGTAATTTTGCCGTAATTGGGGAGATCCAGAGAGAGTTCCATGGATTTTGGAGACTGAAAAGCAACCGCCTGTTTCATGGGACGGTTGGAAATACCGGATTCTCTTGGAAGGATGGAGCCGTTGGCAACAAAGGCAGCAAGTCCCAGTTTTGGAAGCTGTTCCCGGATGAATTGCTGATCTTCTGCAAGTTCTGCATTTTTCTGAACATCATTTCTGTTCAGGAAAGGATAATATAAGGATTTTTTAATACAGCCTGGAAGAAACTCAAAAAGTATTTTGATTAATTCTCTGCTGTTAATGGTTCGTCCATTGGCAGGAAAACCAATTTCCATCCGGACAATGACAGTTCCATCCTGCTTTATTTCACAGGCGGTCCGCTCTAAAATTTCCTGGCCGCAGCGGCTGACAGACATCAGGCCGCTTTTTCCGGAGCCTTTTGCCTTGAAATTAAAGGAATCTGTTTCTTTTGCAAATTTTCGAAGCAGGTAATCCTGAAGTGCAATCCGCTTGTGTTTTTTCTGAAATAAATCAGAGGGAAATCCTGCAGCTTTTCCGGGAATATGAATGCTGACTTTAGAGGGGGCAGCGAACGGATCCCCCTGTACATGGTCGATGGAAAGGACATAACCTTCAAACTGGTAGCTTCCTCTGGTATCTTTATAAGCCGGGTAACCTTTGTGGTCAATTCTTGTGAGTAATTCCTTTAAATCATTAGATGTTTTCATATTTTTCTATTCCTCGCTTTCGGAAATATTTTAACATTTCAGTAAAAAGAACACAATAGGAAGGGAAGATCTCAGAAGAAAGTGTTGATTTTAGGGGAAGGTTAGTTCATAATATGAGTGTAGATGATTTCAAAAGAAGAGATTTGGAGGCATACATGAATAGCGAGTGGGAAAAATTTGGGAAGGATATCAAAGATATTGTTGATGATGCCATCAATTCCCAGGATTTTAATCAGTTGAACAAAGCCATTACAAATACAGTGAATGAGGCAGTATCTACCATTCAGAGAAGTCTGAAAACTGCAGGAGATGCAGTGAACAGAGCTTCTGTTTTTTCTTATCAAAATAAGGAAAGCCAGAAATTGCAGGAAAGGCAAAATCGCAACCATCCATATGGGCAGGATTTTGTTAAGGAACAGAAGGCGGAAATAAAGCAGGAGCTTTTTAAGAAGAACACTTCCCTGAAAGCCGGCGGATGGGCATTGGCAGTATGTGGATACACATTCAGCACAGGAATCGGAATTACAATCATGATTTTATTGCTTGTAAGTTTCTTTCTGGGCAGCTTTCCGATTGGAATTAAAATTACAATTTCTATTCTGGCTCCATTGCTGCTGGGAAGTGGGATCATGGCCTGGAAGGGAAGCAGTATTTTATCTGAATTAAAGAGATATAGAAATTATATTACCAAATTGCAGGGAAAAACCTACTGTAATATTAAGGAGCTGGCAGATAAAAATAAGAAATCTTTCCGGTTTGTGGTGAAAGATTTAAAGAAGATGATTGAAAAAGGCTGGTTTCGGCAGGGGCATCTGGATCAGGACAATACTTGCCTGATTGTCAGCCATGATACGTACCGGGAATACCAGAATATTCAGAAACAGCGGATAGAACAAAACCAGTTGGAACTGGAACGTCAGAGACAATCCAAAACCAGTGAAAACGAACTAAATTCTGAGGTTGAAAAAGTGATTTCAGAAGGAAAGGAATATATCGGTAAGATTCGGGAGTGTAATAAGAATATTTCAGGGGAAGAAATTTCCCGGAAAATTTCTCATATGGAAATGCTGATACAGAAAATATTTGACCGGGTCAGAGAGGATCCGGATTCTCTGGATGATATTCAGAAGCTGATGGAGTATTATCTTCCCACTACGGTGAAATTGCTGGAGGCATATCAGCAGTTGGACTGTCAGCCGGTTCAGGGAGAAAATATCAAATCTTCCAAAACAGAAATTGAGCAGACGTTGGATACGCTGAATCTTGCATTTGAGAAACTTTTGGACAGCCTGTTTGAAGAAGTGGCCTGGGATGTTTCTTCTGATATTTCTGTGCTGCATACCATGCTGGCGCAGGAAGGATTAACGGAAAATGATTTCAGATCATAAATCTGAATTATAATTTGTTACTTATCTGTCACTGAAAGAAAATCTGAAGATATTAAAGTTAAATTATGATATAAAAATAATATATAAGCCGCAGTTGAAAAATGGAGGAAAAACATGAGTGAAGGATTAGAATTTGCAGATGCACCGGTGTTAACGTTAGATCCTTTTCCGGAAAAGGAACAGATCGCAGAAGAAAACAAAGAGCCGGCGGAACCGGCCTGGGATGATAATATCCTGACAGAAGAAGAGCGGCGGATGGTGGAACAGTTTACCAGCCAGATTGATCTGCATAATTCGAATATTGTGCTGCAGTATGGTGCAGGAACCCAGAAGAAAATGGCAGATTTTTCAGAAAAAGCCCTGGAAAATGTCCAAACTAAGGATTTGGGAGAAATCGGTGATTTGCTTACAGGAGTAGTGACAGAGCTGAAAGGCTTTGATGCAGAGGAGGAAAAAGGATTTCTGGCAAGGTTTAAGAAATCCTCCAATAAACTGACAGCATTAAAGGCAAAATACGATAAGGCAGAAACCAATGTCAATAAAATATGTAAGGTTCTGGAAGGGCATCAGGTGCAGCTGATGAAAGACGCCGCAATTTTAGACAAGATGTATGAACAGAACAAAGTGTATTTTAAAGAGCTTTCCATGTATATTCTGGCAGGAAAGAAGAAACTGGAACAGGTGCGGAAAACGGAACTTGTAGAATTAATAGAAAAAGCAAACCGTTCCGGTCTGCCGGAGGACGCTCAGGAAGCCAAAGATCTGGAATCTCTCTGTACCCGGTTTGAAAAGAAAATTCATGATCTGGAACTGACACGGATGATTTCTATTCAGACTGCTCCGCAGATCCGCCTGGTTCAGAATAATGATACCGTTATGGTGGAAAAGATTCAGTCCACCATTGTGAATACGATTCCATTGTGGAAAAGTCAGATGGTTCTTGCCATGGGAGTGGAACATTCCGCTCAGGCAGCTCAGGCTCAGCGGGAAGTGACGGATTTAACCAATGAACTATTAATGAAGAATGCGGAACGGCTAAAGGTTGCTACGGTGGAAACAGCGAAAGAATCAGAACGGGGAATTATTGATATGGAAACGTTGCGTAAGACCAATGAATCATTGATTTCCACTTTAGATGAAGTGATGCGGATTCAGAAAGAGGGAAAAGAAAAGCGCAGGGAAGCAGAGAAAGAGATGAACCGTTTGGAAGGGGAATTAAAAGAAAAGCTTCTTCAAATACAGGGATAAGATATGGAAAGCTATTTAGACACAGAGATAAGATATGGAAAGCTATTCAGATACAGGGATGAGATATGGAAAATAATATCAGGTTTTAAATGTAACGAATAATTTATCTAAAAGTTAAAGGAGCATTTTATTTTATGCCAACATCATTATATGAAACAGCCTGGATTTTTCTGATTTATGCATTTCTGGGCTGGTGTACGGAAGTGGCCTATGCAGCGTTGGAAGTGAAGAAGTTTGTCAACAGGGGATTTCTGAATGGACCTGTCTGTCCCATTTACGGCTGCGGTGTTTTGGTAGTTATTGCGGCTTTGACTCCTTTGAAGAAAAGTTTTATTCTTCTGTTTGCCGGGTCAGTGATACTTACTTCAGCCATTGAATTTGTGACAGGATTTTTGCTGGAAAAATTATTTCACAACCAATGGTGGGACTATTCCGATGAAAACTTTAATATTTGTGGATATGTATGTTTGAAATTCTCTATTTTGTGGGGAATTGGATGCACTTTGGTGATGGATGTGATTCATCCCGGTGTTTACCTATTTGTGAAAGATATTCCAAAAATTCCCGGTACAGTAATTTTGTTATTGCTCCTGGCATTATTTGCGGCGGATTTGGTAATTACTGTCAGCACAATACTTAAATTCAATAAGCGTCTGAAACTTATGGATGAAGCGGCCTTAAGAATACGGGAGGTTTCAGACGAAATCGGAGAGAATATTTATGAAGGCGTCACTGCCGCTGTGGAAAAGAGAGAGGAACTGAAAGAAACGATTGAATTAAGAGCTGCGGAACTTACAGAAGGCCGTGAAGAGCTTACGGAAAAGAGAAAACGGCTTCAACAGGAACTGGAAGCGCTTATGGAACATGAAAGCGCCGGTATGAAGCGTCTGATGAAGGCGTTTCCGGATATGAAGTCCAGGAATTATCCGGAAGCCTTGAAAAAATGGAAGCATTACGTAAATAGAAAAAAGAAGGATTTTGAAAGCAAGTGATAAAAAAGAAGGATATTTTTCATGTGCTTTCAGGTATTTTATCCAATTACCCATGTATTAAAAGAAATTTAAAGTAGATTATATTAGATTAACAAGCCCTGAGGTATTTGAATTCTTATCATATAAATTCAAATTTCCTCAGGGCTTTGGTTTGTTCTATTGAGATATGGAATATCTGTTATTTTGGTTTATGGAGATTCTCATTCAATTTTCTTACATTGCGTTTAAGAAACGTAAACTCCGCAATCCATATTACCACGAAGATCAGGAAGAAAATCCCAAAGTAACAAAAGAAGCCGAAGATACTATGTTCCATCCAATAATTAAGATATGCTACCGGCATCATAACAGCAGATACGATCAGAAAATAAATTCCTGTTTGTTTGACAATGCTCCAGTCTTCCAGTTCCCAAATCAGAGAACTCCCTGCAAATCCGATCCCTAATATTCCGCATAAAAACGCCTGCAGGAGAACTGCATTAATTTCATTGCCCATCACATCAATAAGTTCCGGGACACAGGGAGAATAATATCCATTTCCAAATGCAAAGGACAAGATAATTGTGATAAAGTAACCTATAGTGATTCCGATGGGAAAGCCCATTGCGCATCGTAAAAATATTTTTTTCTTCATAGTGTTCACCTCATAATCCTAATATTTTTTTGATTTTGTTAACGTAGCGTCTGGAAACATAAGTTATATCATCATTTAATAACTTAACACATATAGTGCCGGTAAAGCTTAAATCGAAATTATTTACTTTCTTTAAATTAATAATTTCTGAATTGGAGATACGGACAAACTGTTGAGGATTCAGCCGTTCTTCTGCTTCGTACAGTCTTAAGCGCAGCATATAAGCGCCTTTGTCGGTTACTGCAAATACTTTTTTTTCGCTTGCGTAAATCCGAATTAAGTCTTCTTGTGCCAAAACTTCAATTTTTCCGTCTTTACTGCCGGAAATGATCTGAGGAATATTGTCTGATAACTTTTTTATGATATCGTTGACTTCTTCTGTCATAGCGGAAGTAAGGATCAGGACTTTTGGTTCGGCGCAGGAATTGTCGATTTTAATTTCAACCTGCATGGCAGTATCACCTCCTTGTTGTGATGTCATTATAGGAGAAATGAATTTTCTTTTCAACAGATTCATGACAGACGGTTGATTGAAAAATATAAGTGGTAAGGATATAATAGAAATATCATATTTTTAATCTGGCAGCCTATCTTTTTGTGCAGAGAATAAGATATTATACATATTATAAATCTCTCTTTTTTGTGCAGAGAATAAGATATTATACATATTATAAATCTCTCTTTTTTGTGCAGAGAAAGAGAGGACAGGCAGAAAAAATCTTGTTAGAATTTTTATGTAAAGGAGCGGATGAAACATGGAATGGATAGAGAGATTGAATCAGGCCATTAATTATATGGAAAAACATCTTACAGATCAAGTGGATTACGAAGAGCTTGGGAGGATTGCCGGGTGCTCTTCTTATCATTTTCAGAGGATGTTTTCTTATATGGCAGGTATGCCTTTGTCTGAGTATATACGAAAGAGAAAAATGTCATTGGCTGCCGTGGATTTACAGGGCGGAAATATTAAGATTATTGATGCGGCGGAGAAATATGGATACAGTTCTCCTACTGCATTTAACAGAGCATTTCAGTCTATTCATGGAATTGCTCCTTCTGCAATAAAGACAGAGGGAGTATCCGTGAAATCATTTCCTCCGATTACATTTAAACTTACCGTGAAAGGAGTCGAAGAGATGGAATATCGGATTGAAACAAAGGACGCATTTCGTATTGTAGGGGTTTCTGTGCCGTTGGAAAAGGAGATTGAAAAGAATTTTGCAGCAATTCCTTCCAAGTGGCAGGAGATTTCTATGAACGGGACGCTGCAAAAGTTAACTGGTATGATGAATGAAGAGCCTATGGGTGTATTGGGAGTCAGTACCTGTAATGAAGAGGAACCCTGGCGGTATTATATAGCTGTTTCCAGTTCAAAAGAAGGAGAAGAATTGGAAGAATATACGGTGCCGGCGGCAACATGGGCAATTTTCCCTGGTTCTGGAACCAATCAGTCCATTCAGGAACTGGAAAAAAGGATTGTCACGGAATGGCTTCCTACATCCGGATATGAATATGGAAGCGCGCCGGATATTGAGGTGTATTTGAATCCTGATCCTGAAAATGCCAAGTATGAAGTATGGATTCCTGTGGTAAAAAAACAGGGATAAATAAACTGTAAAAGTGTAATTAATTCTTACTGCAGCGAATTTTCTATCTTTGGATACGGAGGGAAATACCGAAACATAGATTGAAAGTTCTCTGCAGTATTAGCGTTTCATAAAAAGAAGCTGTCAAAAAAATTCAGATATAATATATGTTTGGTTAATCGGTATTTTCAAATATTTCTGCCAGTGTCATTGTAATATTCGGAAACTCTCTTAAAACTATCACTGTATCAGCGTTGTAATCTTCCTCTTCTTCATCATCCTGCAAAATATAGCTGTAGGTCAGTTGATAGCTTCCATGTTCCAGATAATAAATTTCCACAGAACCTTGCTGGGATACAATCCAGTATTCCGGTACGCCTGCTTTTTCATAGGCGTCTTTCTTTTCTGTTCTGTCTCTCATGGCAGTGGAAGGGCTTAAAGTTTCTGCAATAAACTTGGGCACGCCGCTGTAACTGCCGCCTTTTAACTGTTTTCGATCACAGATTATCATAAGGTCGGGTCTCATATAATCGTCATTTTCTTCCGGATGATAGTTGAAATCCAAGTTTTCCATAAAGGCTATGCACAGACTGTCTTTTAGTCCATTTTTTATCTTGTGGTAAATATTACCATTGATAATTCCGTGCCGGTAATTGGGGGCCGGCGACATATCATAGATAATGCCGTTTATTTTTTCCTGTTTTCTGGGTTCTGTTTCTTTAAAAAGAGACATTGTCTCACATCCTTCTCTTGTTTGCAAAACGATCGGTTTACAGCCAAAATAATAATTCTTGCTTCTCTTTTTCCAGTATAATAGATCAGGCAGTAAAAGTACAGAGATTATAAAATTTTAGCGATCCGAAGCAAAGTCTCTTGTTTTTCTTTTTCCATTTCCTTAAAAACATTGATAAGCTCATGTTCAATGACGGAATCTGAAGATTGGTATTCATTTTCCAGGATATAATCTATGGTAGTGTCCAATACATTGCAAATGTGAACCAGAAGGGTAAGACTGACCTTAACTTTATTAGTTTCAATATTGCTAATATGGGAAACATTGACATCCACTGCATTGGCAATGTATTCCTGCGTAAACATTTTTTCATTCCGAAGTTCCCGAATTCTCTGCCCGATGAAGGCAAAATCTAAATCTTTCATGATATACCTCTTGTTAGGGATTCTTTTATGTAATAGTATCTCCGAATTATAAAAAATCATATCTTAACTTTAACCTTTTTATAGTTGTAGTATAATAAACTACAACTATAAAATATATTTTAATAAATAAAAAAAGAAGTGATAATATGAAAGGAATAAAGAAATTCATGGGTTTTATGCTTCTGGTGATTTGTTTGGTTTCATTTAGTTTTACTATATTTGCAGGAGAGGAGGAGATGAAGAATACAGTAAGGGGATTATGATTCTGTACCCTTTGTCGAGGACATTTTGAATTAGTGCAGGCAGCGCTCTTTATTGAATTTTTCTGGTAATATCCGGCATTTGAGGCAGACATACGTCAAAAAACATCTGATAAGACTTGCAGAAATATTGATGGCAGCGCTCCGTCTTCAATCTTGTTCTATGGCATTTACCTCTATGGCATATTGTCTGCCACAGATTCCACGCATATCACAGGACACTGGTATGTATCCAAGGAGGATTGCAAAGTAGTTTTTAAACTGCCGGATGAGAGGGTGCGTTTCCTGACATAAATCTTGATACCACAAATCGAACAGATCAATTAAAAAATTCCCATAAATATCCGGCGTCAGGGAATATTATTGTTCTCCGAACTTTGAATCGAGGATCTAAGCAGACAATGAATTGCAGATAGTCCGTATGATTCTTTCGGTAGAATTTGTAATTTTTCCCAATCAAAAGTACAGTTGCACGATTGACAAATGACAGAACGTTAAAATCTATTTCTGAACTTCTCAGCAATTCAATATTCTTCGTTGTTGTTATTCACACTCTTCTTGTTATAGAAAATTCTTTAAAATATTTCATGCTTTTGGTGAGATATTTGCTTTTATGATATACCAGATAGTACCGTCTGACCGACAGGATTCCTTCAATTTCAATAGACCTCAGCGTACCATCTGCGATATGGGGAGCAAGCGCCAGCCTGGGAAGAAAGAGAAGTCCCAGGTTTTTTTTGCAGGATTCTATGAGGGTATACATATCGGCGCTTTCCATCTTAATTATTGGTTTCATTCCGTATTGGGAGTAAATACACTCCACAAAGTTGCGTGACCCGCTGCCGTTTTCCCGGACCAGAAGAGGCGTGCGGGCCAGTTCACTAAGAGATAATCGGCTCTTCAGAGGAAAATCCTGTGCGCATACGGCAATCATCTCATCCGTGATCAAAGGCTCAGCCATAAAATACATGGAATTTGCGGCCATGTCGATAATCCCGAAGTCCAGTTCATTGCGAAGAAGCAGTTCTTCTATCACAGAGGAGTTTTGGATCACCATGTACACCGGAATATTCGGGTATTTCTTTTCAAATTCACTTATCATCCCTGGAAGATAGATACTTCCATAAGAAATATTGGCTCCAATTCTGACTCTGGTGGATATGCTGAGATCCTGCAGCAGATCTTTCGCCTCATCCAATTGGTAAATAACAGAATCTGTATAATTCGATAACTGCTCTCCTGCATTTGTAATATATAGTTTTCGGTTCATCCGCTCAAATAATTTCGTGTGATAGTAACTCTCAAGTTCCCGGATCGCGTTGCTCACTGCAGGTTGTGTCATGTTCAGGTTATCCGCGGCCTGTGTCATGCTATTTGTCCTGCATACTTCCTGGAAAATGCGAAGGTGTCGTAATGTCATGTGTTCCTCCATATAAAATACATAATAAATTTATTATGTATTTTATATTAACATAATCATTTATTTATTTAAATAAAAAGATTAAAATTTAGAAAAAAATATTAAAAAAATATCAGGAGGATGATCATGTTATCATTTGTATGTGTTATCATTTGCTTTTTGGCGTCTGCGATTGGAGCTGTCTGCGGGATAGGAGGAGGTATTATTATCAAACCTGTTTTGGATGCATTTCACAGCATGGATACTTTTGCAATTAATTTCCTGTCTGGCTGTACGGTTTTGGCTATGTCAACTTACTCTGTCATGAAGAGCAGCATCAGCGGAGATACACACATGGAACCGAGAACCAGTTTTCCGCTTGCATTGGGCGCGGCAGCGGGCGGGCTGATCGGAAGAGGAATGTTTGGTTACGTGATGAGAATGTTCGAAAACAAGGCGGCAGTCAGCAGGATCCAGGCAGTCTGCATCCTGCTTCTTACGATCGGAACGCTTGCATATACCCTTTGCAAAGATCAGATCAGAACGTTTCATGTTACAAATATCTATACCTGCGTCATGATAGGCCTTTTTCTGGGAATTATCTCTGCATTTCTTGGCATAGGCGGCGGTCCAATTAATCTGGTGGTTTTATTCTTTTTTTTCTCCATGAGTATGAAAGTGGCGGCGGAAAATTCGCTCTATATTATCTTTTTTTCACAGCTTACAAGCTTTATTATGTCTGTAGCCGCGGGAGTGGCTCATGTTGACGTCGTTCTGCTGGTACTGATGAGTGCAGGGGGAATCACAGGGGGAATTTGCGGAAGGGCATGGAATAAGAGAATCTCTGACAAGATCGTGAGCCGTCTGTTTGTTGGGCTGATGGTTGTAATTATCGGAATCAGCATTTATAATATAGCAATATATTCTCAATTTGGTTCATGATTCAGATGGAAGAATATGAGGATACAGATAAAGTGATTCTGGCATTTTCAAAATTACTGCGAAAATCATTTTCCTATATGCAGAAGATCAATCCTAGTACAGAGGAATTTGCCATAGCAGAGGATTATCTGGAATTGATGCTTTTGCGCTATCAGAATAAATTCCAGTGGAAGATGATGGTGGAAGAAGGCGCTGGGGAGCTTGGGATCCTGAAAAATGTCATTCAGCCGCTGGTTGAGAACAGTATATCCCATGGATTTAACATGAAGGGGATATGAGATATATTGTGATTCGTGTGTATCTGGAAAATGAGCTTGTGATCGTAGAGGTAGAAGATGATGGGGTGGAGTCATTTTAAGAAGATCAATCAATGTATAGGCAGGCAGCAGATACCGAAGGCCGATGAGCGTGTCAGTGAAATCGGACGAATATGCCTATACCTGTCAGCCGGTGTGCGTGCCTGCCTGTGTCTGAAGACTGACAGATATGTCACTCAGATTGGATGCTGGCGTAACACCCAGGCTTTGCCGCAGGATGTACCTACATTGGCGGGGTATTTTAACAAGGCAGGATATGAGACGGTATTGGAAGCTTTGTTACCGTTTACGTCCAATGTCATTTACTTAAGGAAATATTGCCATAAAACATGCAGGATAAACCATGTGTTTCCGTACATTCTAATTGCAAGATATACACTTTTGCTGCTTAAGTTTATGACATTGGTTCATGCCTACGATGCTCGCAGTAACAGATCCGGCCTATTTAAAGTTTCCTTACGGCAAAAGACCGGATTTTGACTCCTATACTGTATTGGCCTGTGACCGTGCAGCGTGATGCACGGCTAGTGTACTGTCTGCATTATATTCAGCTAAACCTCCTTGTCTATTCGCCCATCTGCTGCGTTGGATTTTCTAGCCGTAGCCACCGCTACGCCGTCGAAAATCCGCCTTGCCGATGAACGAATATCCTGCGGAGTTTCGCCAGATATAATACAGACAGTACACTAGTATAATCCACACTAATTACCGATACCTTTCACGCAGGATAAATTTTCATATGCAAGGCGGAGGAATGAGGCGTAGCGGTGGCTACGTCGATTGACGACAACGCAGCAGATGGAAATTTAGACAAGTGAAAGGTACGGTTAATCAGTGTGGGTTATACTAGGAGTGAACAACAGCCAATCTTTGCATATTTTACAGAACCTTTACAAATCCCTATCGCTTTCTCTCCCAATCTCAGCTATAATAAATATGGTGATAGTATGAAAAAAATATTGGTAATCGAAGACGAAATCCCCATCAATGATTTAATCTGCATGAATCTGGAAATTGCAGGTTACAAACCGGTTCCCTTTTTTGATGGCAATGAATTCAGCCGCCATTTAAAAGAACAGGATGATTATTCCCTTGCCCTTTTGGACATTATGCTTCCGGGAAAAGACGGATTTGAATTATTGGAAGAGTTGAAGGAGCATAAAATTCCGGTTATTTACCTGACAGCGAAAGGGGATTTGCCCAGCAAGGTAAAGGGCTTAAGAAGCGGAGCGGAAGACTATATTGTAAAACCCTTTGAAATGCTGGAGCTTTTAGTCCGCATGGACAACATTCTCAAACGCTGCGGAAAGGAAGAAACAGGAGAAATCCGCATTCGTGATGTGGTGATCAATGAGAAGAAAAGAACCGTACATAAAGACGGCAGGGAAATTTCTATGCAGCCTATGGAATTTGACTGCCTTCTGGTTTTCTGGAAATACCGGAACCGGGTGATTACAAGGGAACAGATTCTGAATATTCTCTGGGGCGTGGATTTTGAAGGAGAGAGCAGAACCGTAGACGTGCATGTGGGAAATATCCGCAAAAAACTGGATTTTTCTGATGTGATTATTACTGTGCCAAGAGTGGGATACCGTATGGAAGTTCCCTGAAACAGTAAATCCAATGTAATTGCTGCGGTGTCAGCGCAGGATATCGGATGGAGGAATACAAATGGATATGATTAAGAAAATTGCATTTACTGCGTCAACCATGCTTTTTGTGTTGGCGCAGGTTTTTTCATTTTACGTGATTTTTACCAGCCGTCAGGAAAAGATTGATTTGCTGAAAGAAAAAGAACGTAAAATCTACGAAAGCGCTTTAGGGAATTTCAACAAAAAACTGTCCAATGCAGGATTAAAGTCTAAGTTATCCGATCACGTGATCATCTACTGTTTTCGGGAAACTATGCCGGAACATTCAGCGTTATATAAAGAAGAAGAGGAATTGTACAACAGCAGTCCTTATGAATTTGATGTCAATAATATCAATTTAAATAAAATAGAGAATCCAGGGGATTGTGTATTAGAAAAAAACAATGGCAGTTATATTCTGGTGTTTTTTCAGAAGGATGCGGTCGGATATTACCAGATGGCATCGTCCAAATATGCCATATTTTATGCAGTGGATGTCACTTATATTTATGAAAAAAGCCGGAATCTGGTAATTCAGGAGCTTCTGATATCCTGTCTGGCGTCTCTTTGCATGGCTCTGCTGTTAGTATTTCTGATAAAGAAAATCACGAAACCTTTACAGGTTATTAACGAAACCCAGAGACAGTTAATCGGCAGTATGTCCCATGAATTAAAAACTCCCCTGACGGCCATTAAGGGATATTCAGAAACTCTTCTGAATGTAAAATTATCCCCGGAACAGGAAGAGAAGTCTCTGCGCTACATCCACCAGGAAAGCGGCAGGCTGTCCCGTCTGACAGAAAAAATGATGGAATTAACCAGGCTGTATGAGCCGGAATGTAAAGTTGTACTGCAGGAAGTGCCGCTGGAAAATCTTTTTGAAGCGGTGGAAGATAATGTAAAACACAAACTGCAGGAAACAGGAATCAGGCTGATGTGGGAAGGGGATTATCAGGGAAGAACGAAACAAATGGATGCTGATTTAATGACAAGTTTTTTAATGAACCTGATTAATAACAGCATTATGGCATCCAAACCTGGCAGCCGGATTTATCTGGGAGCAGATGAACATTCCCTCTGGGTGCGGGATGAAGGGTGTGGAATTCCACCTGAGGAAGTGGATAAAGTCCGGAAAGCATTCTACCGGGTGGATAAGTCCCGTTCCAGGAAAAGCGGGAACATGGGACTGGGTCTTGCATTGTGCGATCAGATAGCAGCAGTGCATCATGGGACAATGAAAATTGAAAGCAGAGTGGGGGAGGGAACGAAGATTTCTATGTCTGCAAATGCAGAATCAATGAACTATTTTCAGGAATAAAATCCTTTACCGAACCTTTACAACTGAGTGAATATTTCCAGAAAATAACCTGTTACTATTAATGCAATAACTGTTTTGACCCAGCATACACAGCCATTTTCAAAAAAAGTAAAGATGGCCATGCGGCCCGCCAAACGGCAGGTTAAGCATCATGGAAATTTATTATGAAAGGACAGGAGAAGCTCATGAAGAAAAGATATCTGACAGTTCTTGCGGCAGGGCTTTGCATCAGCATATTAACAGGCTGCCAGGAAACTCCCCGTAATACCATCGTAAAACAGAAAGGCGCAGACAACGTCAAAGAATATGAAAGCGCTGAGGGAAAAGTGAAAGATATGGTAAATGCACCGGACACTTATCAGAATCAGGCAGAATACGAAAATGGCGCGTTGGTGATAGATACCAATGCAGAAGTCATTCTGCCGGGAGCAGACACTATGAATACTTACAAAGTATCTGCAGAAGAAGTGAACCAGGAAATGATAGACAAGGTAACCAATGTGTTTTTTGACGAAGCCAAATTCTATCACGCTTACAGTTACAGTCAATGGACAAAAGAACAGTATCAGGAAGAGATTACAAGGCTGAAGCAGTACAAGGCGGAAGGAAACCTGGATCCATATGAATACGGGAAAGATGAAAACGGAGAACTGTATTTTAACATTGATGAAGTAATTGCAAGAGATGAAGAGAAGATGGCAAATGCTCCGGATGAAGCAGTGAAAGAGGAAGTGAAGCCTTCCTTTGGCCTGGAATGGATAAGCGGAAAAGGAGAAGAAGCGGAAAAACAGGTGGATAAACATGAATTCTACGGGGTGGCAGAGACAGATCAGGGCAATTATAATTACACTATCACTTCAGGAGAAATGTCTGCAGATGTGAAGTTTTCAATTGAAAAAATCAGGGATGATGTGCCGGATCCCAGAGAATTTACTGCATGGGTGGAAGGAAGATATCTGCTGGACTATCAGAGAGATGACTATAACGGCATGACGGAAGAAGAGTTGAAAGAATTTGTGGATATTTCTTATGAAGATGCCAAAAAAGTTGCCAGAGAAAAAATTGAGAAGCTGGGCTGGGACTGGGAAATATATAATTGGGACTATACAGTTTTCCAGCACGGAGAAGGAAATGCCCAAAAAGACAATATTCTGGACGGGGGATATCTGTTTTATTTCACCAGAGCGCTGGACGGCGTGCCTGTGACCTTTACAGATTCCTACGGAGGAGGACTGGAAGATATGGACAGCACCTTAATTCCATGGAGTTATGAGAGATGTGAAGTGATTGTGGGGGATGACGGAATTCAGAAAGTGGAAATTTATAATCCTTACCATATAGATGAAGTTCAGACTGAGAATGTGAAACTGATGGATTTTGACAGCATTGCAAAAATATATGAACAGATGATGGAAGTGTCCAATGCAGATATTGCAGAATTTGAAAAACAGAGAACATACCATATTAAGAAAATAACATTAGGTTACAGCAGAGTTTATGAACCTGCAGTAGACAACCGTTCCGGAATTCTGGTTCCGGTGTGGGACTTTTTCGGAGGGTTTGATATAGAAATTGAGGGACATCATGAGAAAAATAACGGGGAACACTCCAGACAGAGTTTTATGACCATCAATGCTATAGACGGAACAGTAATTGACAGGGAGCTGGGATACTAAAAGGAATGAAAGCCAAAGAAAAAGCATGCTGAAGAAGCAAATTCAGCAGGAAGGAAGAGGGAAAATTTATGAAAGAAAGAAGGAAAATCACAGCGGCGGCCAGAAAAAAATCCAGGGCAGTTCTTGCAGCAGGGCTTATCCTGCTCCTGTCTGGATGCCAGGAAACGCCGAAAGATCCCATTGTAAAACAAAAAAGCGCAGACAGTATCAAAAACTATGAGAGCAATGATGAAAAGGAAGGAAAAATCAATGAAATTGTGAAGGCTCCCAAAAATTACAAGAACCAGGCGGAATATGAAGGCGGCAAGATTATTGTTGATACAGATGCAGAAGTAATTCTTCCTAATGTGGATGCTATGAATACTTATAAAGTAACGGCAAGGGAAGCAGATCAGGAATTAATTGATCAGATTACAAATATTTTCTTCGAGGATGCGAAGTTTTATCACGGCTACAGTTATAATACCTGGATCAAGGAAGATTACCAGAAGGATCTTACCATGCTGAAAAAGTGGAAAGCCCAAGGTAATCTGGATCCTTACAATTGGGGAACAGACGAGGAAGGAAACCTGTCTTTTGATATTGACGCAGCCATTGAGGGTGATGAGATCAGTATGGAAGATGCTCCGGAACAGGTAGAGAAACAAGAAGTGGTTCCCTCTTTTGGCCTGGAATGGGTGGATACATCTTATGGAGATCCCATAACTAAGGTAGATGAAAACATGTTTTACGGCGTAGCAGAAACAGATCATGGAATTTATGGCTATAATATTCACGGCAGCGCCGAACATACCGCAGATGTTAAAATACTGATCCAGACTCAGGAGGAAGGACCCCAGAGTTTCTGGGATTTTAATACCACAGGCTGGAAAGATGGAAGATATATCATGGACACAGAGAACAGTTCTGCTGATGGAGAGACAGATACACATTCCATACCAGAAGACACTGTGAAAAAATTAGTGAAAGTTTCTTATGAAGATGCTGAGAAAATTGCGAAAGAAAAAATCGAACAATTGGGATGGGACTGGGAAGTTACCAGTTGGGATTATTCTCTTTACTGCAGCAGTTATAACATACAGGAAGAAGACGTTCAGGATGCAGGGTATGTTTTCTATTTTACCAGGGTACTGGATGGAGCGGCCATTACTTTTACAGATGCCTATGGAGGAAGTCTGGAAGATCATGACAGTACTCTGATCCCCTGGAGTTATGAAAGATGTGAGGTGGTTGTGGGAAATGATGGAATTGAGAAAGTGGAAATCTACAACCCCTATCAGGTAGAAGAGATGCAGACAAAAAATGTAAAGCTGATGGATTTTGAAAGCATTATAAAGATATATGAACAAATGATGGAAATTACCAATGCAGATATGATGGATTATTATAATAAAGTTACGTATCATGTCAAAAGAATCACTTTGGGCTACAGCAGGATTTATAATCCGGCAGTAAACAGCAAATCCGGGATTATTGTGCCGGTCTGGGATTTTTTCGGTGGATATGATTCGGAATCTGCGGAATATACAAGCAAAGACAGCGGGGAACATTCTAATCAGAGCCTGCTTACCATCAATGCCATAGACGGAACTATCATAGACAGGGATATGGGTTATTAGGGAAATTTGAAACAGGCATTGAAAACGGTCTGAATGGAGCAAAGGCTAAAAAACGGTCTGAATGGAGCAATACTGGATAGAAAGGGGAAAGGAATATGGAGGCTGTAAAACAGGTGGCAGCAGCAGTCAGGTGGAATTTCCTGGGATTTTTCAGAAATCCCAGGGTGATTATCACCTTCCTGTTCTCCTTTATCCTGTGTTTTTTCTTAAGCGATCGGGCCATGACGGTGGCGGATTATTATGAGTCGCCTATGCAGGCGTTGGAGCCGTTTATCTGGACATTCGGGGATGCTGCGGCAATTCTGCTGTGTTCCCTTCTGTTGATTCTGCTGTTTCTGGATCTGCCTAAATTAAGCCCTTTTACGCCTTATATGCTGCTTCGGATGAAAAAGAGCCGATGGCTTCTGGCGCAGTTTTTCTATATTATTCTGGTGACCTCTTTGTATATGCTTTATGTGATTCTTGTAACCAGTCTGCTCTGTATGCAGAAAACCTATCCGGGAAATATCTGGAGCAAAACGGCGGCTCTTTTGGCCTATTCCCAGATGGGAAAGGAATTGTCCATTCCCTCCACTGTAAAAGTAATGGAGAGCACAACCCCTTTTTCCTGCAGTATGCAGATTATGACGCTTCTTGTGTGCTATTCCCTTACGTTAAGTTTTCTGATGCTGTATTTTCAGATGAAACTGGGAAAAAAAGCTGCAATCGGCGCAGGGCTGTTCTATAGCTTGTTTGGATTCCTGCTGAATCCGGAAATTTTGGCCAAAATTCTTCGGAAAGAAGAATATGAAATGTTCCTGGTTCGTAGAATCACCGGATGGATCAGCCCTCTGAACCACGCCACTTACGGAATGCATGATTTTGGGTATGACGTACTTCCCTCCATCGGCCAGTCCTGCATAATCTTCCTGATAATTCTGGCGTTTTTGTCGGGTCTTTCTTTTCATACCTTGAAACAATATAATTTCAGTTCTTTTACAGGAGAATGAGCAGATGGAAGATTAAAATGTTCATTTGGCATTTCTCAGTAAGGAGCCTTGAGAGGGGACATAGAACCTGCAGAACAAAAATCAGACCAAGAGGGAAATATAGTTCCTAACAGAAAGAAAGGAAACAGAAATGAAAGAATTATTGCAGGAAAAAGGCTTTTGGGCTGCAGCGCTTCTGTCTTTTCTGGGAATGGCCGGGGGATTTCATTATTATGAAATCGAGTATCCGCTGAGCCAGGGGAGCTTTCTGAAATTTTATCAGACTGCACTGGATTCTCAGGTGATGCTGTTTCTGATCCCCATTGCAGCCTCCCTTTCCTCAGGCGCAGCCTATGTAAGAGAATCCTCCTGCGGGTTTATAAAATTTTATATATCGAGAATCAGCCGCATGGAATATATCAAACGGAAAACACTGCAGATTTATGCCGGAGGATTTCTTCCGTTGTTTCTCAGCGGAATATCAGGTCTGCTCCTCTGTTTTCTGTTTCTGTATCCCCTGGAACTGCAGGGCGGCATTCCATGGGAAACTGTCTGGGAAAATATTTTGCTGCTTCTTCGCATCAGCATCATCGGAGGAATTACAGCAGAATTAGCAGGAATTTTCGGAGCAATATTTCGAAATTATTATATGGCATACGGACTGCCCTTTGTAAGTTATTATATGCTGATTATTTTAAAAGACCGTTATTTGCCCAATATGTATGCCATGTACCCAAAAGAATGGGTGACGTGCCAGCAGAACTGGGGAGCAGACGGCATGGGAATCTGGATATTTTTTCTGGCGTTTTCCCTGGCAGCCCTGTTATTTCACGGATTGATTTTATATTATCGTTTAAAAGAGATCAATTAAACCAGCAATAACCAATTCATAATGCAGCATAATAGAACGTTATTATGATACCGTTTAGAAAGGAACTTCAATGCCCCCTTATATCGAAATCAACCATGTAACAAAAAAATTCGGAGAAGACACCGTTCTTTCCGATATCAACGTTGCCATGGAACAAGGTCAAGTCTATGGAATATCCGGCAATAACGGTTCCGGAAAAACAGTTTTGATGAAATGCATCTGCGGGTTTCTCCCGGTTACGGAAGGAACCATACGGGTAAATGGTAAAATAATCGGAACGGAAATTGATTTTCCGGAACGTATCGGCGTTATTATTGAAATGCCTGGATTTCTGGGAAATTTAAGCGGAATGCGCAATCTCAAAATTCTGGCAGGGTTAAAAGGCCAAATTGAAGAACCGGAAATCCGCGCTGCGCTTAAAAAAGCTGGCCTGGATCCGGATCTGAAGAAATCCGTTTCCAAATATTCTCTGGGCATGCGCCAGCGTCTGGGCATTGCCCAGGCGATTATGGAAAATCCGGATTTTATGATTCTGGATGAACCCTTTAACGGATTGGATAAAGATGGGGTAAAGGATATCCGGAGGCTTCTGCTGGAGTTGAAGGATCAGGGGAAGACTATCCTTCTGGCCAGCCATAACAGTGAGGATATTCGGATCTTGTGCGATAAAGTCTATGAGATGGACGGAGGGAGGATACAAAACATATGAGAAAGAATTCAATTCTGTTCTGCCTTGCGCTGCTTTGGATTTTCTTTTTTTCTGATACGGCAAAGGCAGAAAATACCGGCATTTCTGAGGAGAGCAAACCATATGAAAATATAATTTCCATTGAAACCAACAGGAAATACAAAGGAATGAAAAATTCCTTTTCCAAAGGCTATGAGCCTTCCATTCAGAAAAATACCATGTTTCTTGTAGTTCCTTTTGTTTCGAAGACAAAAATGGAATCAGATCGGATCATTGTTGGAATTTCTTTTGAAAGGGAAGAAAGCAGTCCTTTTTATTATAAAAACTACCAGAAAAAAGTAAAGAGATCTGAGGACGGCGTTTATCTGTATCAATGTCAGATTAAGCTAAAGGAAGACAGGATGAACGGCCAGTATCCTCTTCATTTGGCGGTTCAGGCCCAGACAGAGAAGAACATAATTCGGCAGGATTTTACCATTTATGTGGAAATTACGGATGGGAAGGCCAGCCCTGCAGAGGAAATCGGGAATCAGGAAAACAATCCGGAAATTTATAAGGAAGATGGAATGGCCGGACAATTGGAACCGGCGGAAGAATCTCCCTTGCCGGAGCCAAGTTCCGGAACCGGGGAAGAAATCAGCCATCAGCCCAGGGTGATGATTCTGGCAAACAGTCTGCAGGGAACAGTTTTGTCTGCAGGCAGCGCTGTTCCCTGGTCTGTTTCAGTCAAAAACTGCAGCAGCAGCCAGTCACTGGAAAACATGAAGATCACCCTTTTGTCAGAAAATAAGGATATTCTGCTGGAGAAAAATTCCTGGTATTTTGGACGGATAGGAGCGGGAAATGCCGTAGAATTGTCCCAAAATCTGACAGTCGGAAAGAAAGCGGCGGCGGAACCGGCGTCTTTCCAGTTTCAGTTTGAGTATGAGGATACAAAAGGAACTGCTTATACTTCTACAGAAACGGTCCATATATCCGTCAGTCAGATTCCGCAGGCGGAACTTGCCAATGTAACTTTCCCGGAGAGTATCTATGAATCGGATACGGACGTTCTGACCTTTCAGATTCAGAATACAGGCCTTGCGGCTCTTTACAATGTCAGGGTGCGCCTGGAGGGAAAAGGGCTGTTTCCGGAAAAAGATCTGTTTCTTGGAACTGTGGAAGCCGGAACCTATGCGGACGGAGAAATCAATGTTTTTGCAGGGACGCTGAATATGGATAACGAGGGCAATATAATAGAAGAAGACGGTAAAAAGTATGGAGAGACGACGGGAAAGGTGATTTTTTCCTATGAAAATGAACAGGGAGAAACCACAGAACAAAGCCAGGAAGTGTATACTTCCATCAAAAAGCCTCAGATTGTGGAATTAAAAGTGGAAAAAGAACCTCCGAAAACCAATCAATGGTGGATAACCATACTTGTATTTGTTTTTAGTATATTGATTCTTACAATTTGCTGGCTGTATCTGAGAATGAGCCATTACAGGAAAAGGGCAGACAAAGCGGAGCGGGCGTCAGGATCTTCCTAACTGAAATTGGGGAATCTGTAAGGATTGCTCCGCTTAAGCTTCAGAAAAGTCAGGAGAAAGGCAGACAGATGAGAGAGAGAAATCTTTATAAGGATATTGTAATTGGAGCGGCAGCTCTTATTTTGACGGTTTGCGGCGTTCAGTTATGCAGCGCTTATGGAAAGGAGCAAAAATCCTATGTTTTTGCCATTCAATCTGAAACAGAACTGACAGAAGCTCTGGTGGAAGAAATAAAAAAAATTTCCGGTATCTGTCGGTTTGAACCAGTGTCTTCTGCCATGGTTACCATACAATTGGAGGAATACACATTGGAAACAAATCTGCTTGGGGTTGATTTGGAAACCTTTCCCCTCAACTTTCAGGAAGCAGAGGAGAGGATTGTTATGGGAAATACATCTGCTTTGTTTTTCGGAGCAGATGTATTTTCCATGTTTTCCGATCAGAATGGGAAAAGTCCGGGGCAAAGACAGGTGCAAATCTGGATAAAACAGAGAGAAAAACTGACAGTAAGCATTACGGATGAATCAGGGCGCAGGAGAACCGGAAAGATTTTCGGTATTCTGAAAAGTCCGGAAGCTGTAGTATGCATGGATGAAAATCAGATGAAGGAAAATTTCGGGAAATCCTGCCGGACCACAGGGGGATATATAGAAATTCATGCTCAACCTGCCGTTTAGCGGGCCGCATGGCCATCCTACTATGGAAGCCAAGGGCTTTCATAATAAACTTCCATCATGCTCAACCTGCCGTTTAGCGGGCCGCATGGCCATCCATACTATGGAAGTCAGAGACTTTCATAGTAATCTAAGCCGCTCTCAAACCCAGCGCTGAAGGGAAGCGACCATATGGCCCCGAACATCCATATTGTAAAGCTCATCCAGCAGGGAAAGATCAAATTCATCTATTTTACTGCAGCATTGAATTTTTCCGCGGTTCAAAAGAAGCATGGTGTCTGCGAAAGACAGGGCAAGGTTCATGTCGTGGAATACTCTAACCACACAGCGTCCCCCTCCCTCAGACCAGGTTTTCAGGCTTTCAACCAACTCTACCTGGTAACGCAGATCCAGATGGTTGGTGGGTTCATCCAGCAGGATTGCCTGGGGCTCCTGAGCGAAAGTCCGGGCTAAAAACACACGTTGAAGCTGTCCGCCGCAGCTTAAATGCTTAATTCGCAGCATAACAACCTCCATTTCTTTTCCTCTGACAAATTACCGGTTTCTATGTTCTGCAAAAAAGATATACAGAAAAAAATAGTGTGCCCAGCAGCGATGTTACCGATTTTTGCGCCCTGCAAAAAAGATATACAGAAAAAATGGCGCGCCCAGCAGTGATGTGATGGCTCCAATGGGAATCTCACGGGCAGGAATCAGCGTTCGGGCCGCAAGGTCGCATAATACCAGGAACGTACCGCCGAACAAGGCGCTGGCGGGAAGTACTTTTTTATGGGATGCGCCGAACCAGCGGCGTACAATGTGAGGCGCAATGAGATCTACAAAGCCGATAATGCCCACAAAAGCCACTGCGGCTCCGGTCAGAGCCCCTATGGCAGCCAGCAGAATACGCTTGAGTTTCAGTATATTAATGCCCATTGCCTGTGCAGATTCCTCCCCGAAAGTCATCACATCCAGTTCACGGGCATAATACAGAAAGAAAATCAGTCCCAGGATAGTGGCCGGAGCCAGCGCCCATACAGCGTTCCACTCCTTCATGGAGAAGCTGCCTAAAAGCCAGAGCTGTATCCGTTCCCCATAAGCCGGTGAACTGGTGGCCATAAGATTCATCACAGCGTTGCAGAACAGGGAAAATACGGTGCCCACCAGGATAATAGTTACATTTGATACTCCGCTGTCCAGCCGGGAGGAAAGAAAGACGACCAGAAATATGGTTATCAGGGCAAATCCCAAACTGACTCCAGGAAGCAAAAAAATGCCCAGGCCTTCAGCAGTCAGACCGAATACGATTACCGTGGCCGCACCCAGTCCGGCGCCGGCGGATATGCCGAGACCGAAGGGGGAGGCCAGGGGATTCTGCAGGATAGATTGGGTCACTGTTCCGCTTATTGCCAACGCCGCTCCGGTGAGAAACGCCAGTATCACCCGCGGCATACGCATGTTGAGTACCATGGCCGGATAACTGGCGGGCAGACTCTTTGGCAGGGATGTGCCGAACAAATGATTGGAGATGATAGCCAGAATATCTCCGGGAGCCACATACACGCTGCCGATGCCCAGAAGCAGTGATGCCAGAGCTGCAACAAGCAGTACAGTCATTTTTGCACGGTATTTCATGATTCTTTGTAATAATCCGGGTAGAGAATTTCAGCCATCTGGCGCATGGCCTTTATAATAGTATGGTTGGAGTGGGAGGAAGAGTCACTGTCAATACTGTAGACATTCTTGCCGGCGACAGCGGAAATGTCTGCCCATCCATCCCGGCCTAAAATTTCCTGTACCGGATCATCCATATAATTTGCATTTGTGAAAATAACATCCGGATTGGCGGATACAATGGTTTCCCTTTCTACGGTGAACCAGCCTGACTGGCCGGACAGAATATTTTCAGCGCCGATCCATTCTATCATTTCATTCAGAAAAGAGCCATTGCCGCAGCTGTACATATTGGGAGCCGGCGCAATTTCAAAATAAACCCGTTTGCGTTCCTCCTGCGGGATTTTGGCAGCAATATCAGCCAGTTCCTGAAGCTGTGCGTCGAAATCCTCCAACAGCGCTTTGCCGGCTTCAGGAACTCCAAGAGCGTCGGCCAGGAATTCGATATCATCTTTGATGCCGTCTATCGTGTCCCTGTTGGGAACGCGGATGACACAGGTTCCTGCGTCAATCAGAGACTGAAAGGGAGATTCCTGATCATAAAGGGTTTCATTGGAAACCAGCAGTATGTCAGGATTCAGGGCCGACAGCTGTTCCATATCCGGATTGGTAATGTCGCTGAAGGTAGGAATGCCTTCCGGCAGGCCCTCCAGGCCTGCGCTGTAACTGTCACAGGCTGTGACTTTGTCTCCAAGGCCAAAAGCTGTTACGATTTCGGACAGGGAAGGAGTCAGTACTATGATGGAATCTATCTGTTCAGGGATTGTAATTTCTGCTCCGCTGGGATCAGTCATAGTGCGTTTTGAATCAGATGCCTCCGTCTTTCCGGTATTTTGCTGTTCAGTGTCTGGACTGCCGGTGTTTTGCTGTTTGGCGCCTGGATTGCCGCAGGCGGTGAGAATCATCATGATTAAGGCAAAGATGAGGATGGATCGTAAATTTTTTTCATTTTTCGTTCTCCTAAAGAAAAGCAGGTTAAGTAGATTTGTTCATTAATATGATCTTTTTTAATAACATGATTTTATGGTAGTTTAATTCCCCGTAATGTCAACCTGTAAAATTTTGTCTGACAATACCTGACAGTAATTTTTTGTCATAATTTTATTTTCCGGCGGTGAAACAGCATAAGACAAAAATGTAAGATAATATTCTGCTATTTGCGCCATATAGCTGCCATTCGCGCAAATAGCAGAAAGAAACGGAAAAATAAGATATAATGACAAAACAATAACCTGCCGTCTGTATTTCAGTAAATGGAAAGGCTTTCCTGATATAGAGGAAGTATAGTTGCGGCATAGGAAGAAGGAGGGAAATATTGTGAAGAACAATAGAACAGTATTCCGGCGGATTTTGTCATTATCCTTAGCAATTGCAATGTGTATTTCAATACAGGATGTGACCGCATTTGCTGCATCAGAAGATACTTTACAGATGAAAGAAGATGTGTCTGCAACGGATTTTAGTGAGGAAGAATTATCTGCAGCGAATTTTAGTGAGGAAGAATTGTCTGCAGACGGGAATGAGGTAAGGGCTGCAGAAGGAGCTGAAAACCAGGAAAATGCTGCTGTTTTGGAAATACAAAAAGCAGAGCGGGCGATTATAAGGGGTGTGAAGCAGAGAAAGGAATATGTCCCGCTGGGAGGGTACCAGATAACGGCAAACAAAATGGGTGCGGCGTTTATGGAAGCAAAAAGCCGGTTCCCCCAGTATTTTATTTCCGGTATTATATTTGATTCAGATCCAGATACCGGAATGGTTGCCGGAGCGAAGATCACATATGATCTGAATGCTGAAGAAGCAGCTAAACAGCGAAAAGAGATGGAGCAGGCGGCCGCTGAGATTGTCAATACAATTAGCAGCGCAGAAAAGGAACTGAAAGATTATGAAAAAGCATGGCTGGTTTGCCAGTGGCTTTCCAAGATCTGTAAAACGGATGAAAGCGCCGCCGATACAGCATATAGTGCATTGGTGAATAAAACAGCTCAGAGTAAGGGATGTGCAGCTGCATACCAGTATATCATGAGAGATCTTCTGGGGATTCCCTGCCTGATTGTCAAGCATAATACAAGGAATCTTTACTGGAATATGGTAAAGATTGACGGGAAGTATTACCATGTAGATGTAAGTTATTCAAGAAATGAAAGCTACACTTTCGCAGCATACGGGGATTATTTCCTGCTGACAGATGGAGAACTGATAGCGAAGGATAAAAATTACCATGGCGCCTGGGTCGGTCCTTATGATATGGAACAGGCAGACGGTCCTTCTTACAAGGAGAAGAACCCCTTGTGGATGCAGACAGTTTCTACTAATACTCTTAATAATGTAAATGATAAAGGAAGCGGCATTGTCTATTATGAAGGGTATTTTTATTTTTCCATCGCTCATAATATCTACAGGGTAACTGATTTGCTGAACTATGACATTGCCACCACGCCAAAGCTTGTGTGTAAGACAGACAGCTCAACAGAGACCTGGACGCCGTCTGCATTTATGGCTTGCTGGGTTTCCATTAGTGAGTTCCATGACTGTCTGTACTTTAACGGAAGGCAGCATATCTACCGTCTGAATCTTAAAAATAGTGAAGAAACGGAGATAAAGAAGAATCTGAGCCAGGTAGACGACGTCGTGGTAGAGGATATTACAACACAGACAGTTCTTAACGACTATGCGGTAAGTAATTTGCTCAGTACAGATAAGAATATCAGTACAACGTATATTTCAGACCTTGAAGTGGGGGAAGATGAAAATAAAGATCAGTACATTTCGTTCCAGGTGAATCAAGCTCATGCGGCTCCTGTGAAAAGCGGTATCTCCTGCTATTATTTGAGGATATATCTAGACGGGGAATTAGAGGTTACAGGCGCTGAAGATAAATTGGTGGTTGGACAGGAGCTGAAAGCGGAAGCAAAACCCCGTGCAACATTAAAGCCTGACCATCATAGCGCTGCTCGGGCTGTTTATCGGTGGTACCGTGACGATTTTGTTATCTGCAAAAATACAACCGGCGCCTATACCACCACAGAGGAGGATATCGGTAAGACCCTTCGGGTGGCAGTGACATATGACAATTACAAAAAAGAGTTTTCCAAAGAAGTCGGCATGATTCCCAAACAGGTTCCCAGCCTGCCTGACCAGTTACCCACAGGCATTTCCGTAGAGAAAGGCGGCGCTTTGAAAAATATTGCCCTGCCGGAAGGGTATGAGTGGAAAAATCCGGATACCGTTTTGGATAAAGTGGGTAAACAAAGCTGCCCGGTAACCTATTGCCCGGATATTGAAAGATACGAGACGATAGACGCTTCCGTAGAAGTTGAAGTAAAAGAATGCAGCCATGTATGGGATGAAGGCAAGATAACCAAGCCGGCCAAGTGCAAGACGCCGGGAGAGAGAACCTATACCTGCACCAAGTGTGGCGGAACAAAGAAAGAAGAAATTAAGGCAAGGGGCACGGAGCATCGCTGGGATGGCGGAAAAGTAATAAAGAAAGCAACTTGTACCAAAGAAGGGAAAAAGGAATTCTCCTGTCTTGTCTGCGGTGACAAGAAGACGGAGGTGATTGAAAAGGCCAGCCATAGTTGGAAGAAAACCGGAAAGGTAACGAAAGAGCCGACAGCAAAGGAGAAAGGAACCTTTACCACCACCTGCAGCGTGTGCAATACGGAAAAAACCGAGAATCTCCTTTATGCCAAAACAGGCAATTTTACTTCCGGTATGACATATGTAAAGGTGCGTTCTTCTGCGAAAGATGTCAATGACAATAACGTTGTGGCAAAATTAAAGAAAAATGTGGTAATAAGAGTTTTTGAAAAAGGAAGCTCTTCTACATGGACGAAAATATGTTATGATAATCGGGCGGCATATCTGATGTCTAAATATGTTGTACAGGATAAGGATGATACGCCGGAAGATAATACGCCGGAAGATGATACGCCGGCAAATGGGACGCCAAAGATAGGAAGCACGGTGACTGTTGGAAAATCATCCTATAAATTGATGAAAAATAATACGGTGGAATTTACAAAAATGAACGCCGCATCCCAGACAGTTACGATTCCTGCAACCGTTAAGATCAAAGGTAAGAATTATAAGGTTACTTCTGTGGCTGCTAAAGCGATGAAGAATAATAAGAAAGTGAAAAAAGTTGTAATTGGGAAAAACATCACTAAAATAGGGGCTGAAGCTTTCCGGGGATGTAAAAATCTGAATACTATTACCATTAAGTCTTCAAAGCTGAAATCAGTAGGGAAAAATGCCATCAAGGGTATCTATAAAAAAGCAAAAATTAGCTGTCCGAAACAGAAAAAAGCGGCTTATAAGAGACTGTTTAAGAGCAGTACCGGATACAAAAAGACCATGAAAATAATATAAAAGCAAGGATACTGGTTACAGCCGAAATTTGGCTGTAACCGGTTTCTTTTGCATTTGATTTGATTATAGATGCAAATTGAGGTATGATAAATATCAGCATCTGTACAGGGAGGTTTGGATCATGCGGATAGCAATTTGCGATGATGATGAGTGGGAACTGGAGCAATTCTCAAAATTAGTAAAAGAATATCAGGCAAGCCGGGAAATAAATATAGACAGCTGTTTTTTTCATAACGGCACTGATTTTTTATGCGAAATTGAGGCCGGTGAGTACGATCTTATTTTATTGGATGTACTTATGCCGGGAATAAACGGAGTACAGGCTGCCCGGGAACTGAGGGAAATGGACAAAAATGTGAAGATTATTTTTGTATCCTCATCGCCGGAATTTGCTCTGGAAAGTTACAGCGTGGGAGCATATTATTACTTTATTAAACCCATAGATGCCAATTCGTTTTTCCCATTGCTGGATAAAGTAGTGAGTGAACTTTCCATTCAAAAAGAACAGGGGCTGGTGCTGAAGAACCGGAAGTGCATCGTCAAAGTATCTTTTCAAAAGCTGGAATATGTGGAAGTGATCAATAAAACAGTGTCTTTTCATTTAACAAACGGTATGGTTCATGAGATGACTGCTGCTTTGACGGACTTTGAGGAGAAGCTTTTGGCCAGGCCGGAGTTTCTGAAAACTCATCGTTCTTATCTTATTAATTTAAGTCATGTCCAGGCTATCAGGGATAATTGCGTCATAACAAAGAATGGCCATAGTATCCCTATATCACGGAAGAGACGGGGGCTGGTGCAGGATGCTTATGTGCGTTTTCTGTGTCAGTCGGAAACAGAAGCTTTTGCACCTGATGCACAGCCGGCATTATCTGTGGATCAATCAGAAGATTTTGATGGTTTCTGGCGGATTTTGCTGGTGGATGATGATGCGGGCGACGGCGCTTATTGGGCTGGCATTTTGCGCAGTCATGGCTGTATTGTGGATTTTGCCAACAATGGCGAGGATGTATTCCAGATGATAGAAGATGCATCATATGACTGCGTGCTGCTGGATGTGAGGATGCCCGGAGAAGACGGGTTTTCCATTTGTGAAAAGCTCTGTAAACGGATAAATGCGCCTGTTATTTTTTTAAGCTGCCTTACGGAATCAGATAATCAGATCAAAGGATTTGCTGCCGGCGGTATTGATTATATTACAAAAGACACATCTGCAGAATTGTTTTGGGTAAAGGTGGAAACCCGTATAAAGTTGGCTGTATCTGGGCGTACCCGGCTGTGCTATGGCCCTCTTTTGCTGGATTTGTCAGAGCGCAGGGCTTTAATGAATGAAAAAGAACTGTTTCTTACGTCTGTTGAATTTGATATTTTGCTTCAGCTTTCCGGACAGGCGGATCATATTTTTACGCCGGAAGAAATTTTTGCCGGGATATGGGGAGAGCAGCCCTGGGACGGCGGACAGACGGTGCAGACGCATATGTCCCGTCTTCGCCGGAAACTGGAAAAAGCATGGGAAGAACATCATTTTATTGAGACAGTCTGGGGAAAAGGATATCGCTTTGTTCCGGTAAATGATTGATGGCTGCTCCTGCAGTGAAATAAAAAAGTAATATTTGGAGGTGCATATGAAACGACAGGGAGCCTGGCTGCAGCAGTTGGTTGTTTTGATTTTGTTGGCGGTCTTTTTTTGTCTGCTTTTTTATACGGATAATAAATATCAAACGCCGCCTCCTTACGGAAAATCAGGTGTCATAACTTTGCGGGAAAAGGATTTAGAAAGGCAGAACCCTGTTTTTTTGATTGACGGCTGGCTGCTTACGGATGAGAATGTAAAGAATCAGCCTACTTATATTGGAGAATTTTCAAATCTTCAGCGAGGGGATTTGTCAGTTTCGCCGCACGGCCAGGCATCTTATCAATTGACTCTGCGGTATGAAGGTGAGCCTCGGATTGTATCAGTGGATTTTCCGCAGCTTTCTTTTCAATATGCTATTTTTTTGGACGAAGAGCTGTTTGCCCGGGGGATGGGAAATGGGCGCATTACTTTTTTGTTGGAGCCGGGAGACCATGTTTTGCGTGTGGAAACTTCATCCAAACTGGGATATTACAGCGGAATGTATTTTCCGCCTGCGCTCAGCACGGCCGAAACATTGCTGCAGGTGGCCGGTATCCGGAATTTTGTCTATGCATTGGCTTTTTTGCTTCCGCTGACTTTGGCAGCATTTACTCTTTTTCTGTGGCAGACAGGGGGAAGCATCAATCGTTGGTTCGGACTCTTATGCTGTTGTTATGCGCTTTATATGTTTCGGTATTTTGTACAGCTTTTTGCCATGCCTGGAGCGCAGTATTGGTTTCTGGCACAGAATCTGGCATTTTACGGCCTGTGTTTTTGTGTGGTGCAGCTTACGGTTCTTGCATCCGGATCTCCCGGTGGAAAAATATGGAAGTGGGTGAGGATGGTTCTGCTGATTTGGCCGCTGATATTATTAATTTTGTGCCTGCTGATTCCGGTATTTTCATGGGCGGTTTTTTTCCATGGAAAACTGACAGATATTTATTATGTGTTTACTTTTTGCGGCGCTGCCTTTTTTGCTTCGCGGGGGATTGCAGATCAAAGTCTGGAAAGCTGTGCAACAAAGACAGGCTGTTCTGTGTTTGGAATGGGGTTGATTGTCAATCTTTTCTTTTCCAATCTTTTTGAACCAATTCGTTTTTTCTGGCAGTTTGAATGGTGCGGTCTTTTGCTGGTGGCGGTGTTTGGCGTTATGATGGTATTGCGCAGCCGCCGTGTGTTAAGGGAAAATGATGCTCTTACCAATCATCTGGAAGAACAGGTGAAAATGCGTACGGAGGAGGTCACTCAGCTGTTGGAGGAACGCAAAGCATTTTTTTCTGATGTGGCTCATGATTTAAAAGCGCCGGTATTTGCTACCCAGTCTTTTATTAAAGCAATTCGGAAAAGCGGCATGGGAGTGGATATGGAACTGCAGGGTTATCTTGATCAGGCGGAAGCAAAGCAGTGGGAAATGGCCAGAAGGCTTCAGGGGCTTTCCGAAATTAATGCTCTGGACAGAATCAAAGAAGAACCGGTTCGGATATCCCTTAAGGAAATGCTGTCAGAGATTTATGCCGCATATCACGGAGAAGCGGAAGTTCGGTCTGTGTATTTTTTTGTGGAACAACCAAAACAGGATGGTTTTTTGAAAGCGCAGCCGGAAAAGCTTAATATTCTTTTTGAAAATCTTATTTACAATGCGCTGAAAGCCACGCCCCGTGAAGGAAATATCCGGGTATCCGGTCGGATTGATCGGGATAAAATTTATGTGGATGTGGAAGATTCCGGCTGCGGAATTCCCGAAGAAGAACTGCCTTTTATTTTTCAGCGGTTCTATGTGGGGGAAAAGAACAGGGACACGGGCACGGGGCTGGGATTGTATATTGTGCACAGTATTGTGGCGGAACTGGGCGGTACCATCGGCGTATGGTCTGCTGTGGGAGAAGGCACAAAATTTACTATGGAATTTCCGCAAAATATCTAGTGTACTGTCTGCATTATATTCAGCCAGACCTCCTTGTCCATTCGCCAGATATAATACAGACAGTACACTAGTATAACCCACACTAATTAACCGTACCTTTCACTTGTCTAAGTTTCCATCTGCTGCGTTGTGCCCGATAAAGCGGGGCAGACCCTCATCAATCGACGTAGCCACCGCTACGCCTCATTCCTCCGCCTTGCATATGAAAAATTATCTTCGTTTTACTTTTTTACTGATAGCAGGGGCAATACAAATGCCGACCAGAACTGCTGCCGCAATCAGGAGAAAAAGTTTGTGATATCCGGTTTTTCTGCTGCGGTCCGGTTTTTCTGTTAGTATAGTCTTATCTTCCTGTTCGGACAAAACCGAAAAGTCAGGCATTTTTGCTTCTGCATAAAGAATATAGGGCGCAGGATTCTCTGTTTGGATATCAGGTTCGGCAGTTCCTGCAGCAAGGACTGAAAGATTATTTCTGCCGGGTTTAATTCTTGCCACATTTGGTATTGCCATAAAAGGCTGCGGAGAGACGGAAGGGCCTTCCGGTATGTAGTTTTTTCTGAAAGGCTGCTGGTTTTCAGCATTCAATATCATATCGGTTAGTCTGCGCATCAGATCCGGCATTTTAATTTTGCTATCTTCTATATTCAGAGGAGGATTAATTTGCGATCCGTTTGCATTATTGTTTGTGTTCTGAGAAGAATCTGTATGAGTTCCACCCATATTATCCTCTGAATTCAGAGGGGGCTGTGTCTGCTGTCCGCCGGAGCTGTCTTCTGAATTCAAAGGAGGCTGCGTCTGCTGTCCGCCGGAGTTGTCTTCCGAATTAAGGGGAGGCTGTGTCTGCTGTCCGCCGGAATTATCTCTAGGTTCTTTGGGAAGATTGGGCCGTTGTCCTTCTGTTGTGCTGTCGTTCTTATTATCAGATCCGGCATTGCCTTCATTCCCTCCGGAGCCGCCAAGAACCGGCAGATGCACAGGAATATGATAGGATTTGGGCCATGGAAGTATCACCTGTCTGCCATCATAAATGCCGCCTTCAATTTTCAATCCGATGAGGAAAGGAACGGGCTCGTCTCCCGCTGCTTCTGCTTCCAGATAAGAACGGTAGGGTTCCTGGGTTTTCTTTAATAAGAGGGCATGGCTGCTGTTGGCAGTGGAAGGCTGGGCGTTTACTGTCTCCAGGAGTGACACATCGGTCAGTTCTGTCCATTCTGTTTCTCCTTCTGCCAGTGTATATGCCCGGATAGCCGCTGCACCCGTGGGTTTCAGATAAAAAGACGCCTCCAATCCGGTGTTATTTTGGATTAATGCACCGGTGGGATTTTCATTTTCTGAAATGACGTTTAAGACCAGCCTGATTTCATCGGATAGCTCAAGTTCTCTAATGCTCAACGGTTCCTCTAATTGAAAAATACCTGCCGGCGTATCAATGATAGCTCCATTTGGAACCACAATCTCTTCTGCCGCGTCTATAATGGTTATGCTTTCACCTGCAGTGAGTTCCGGCAATGAAAGAGGTTTCCATGTAACAGGGCAGTCTACAGCGCCTCGTGCGACATTATTATTTTCATGAAAGATCTGTATCTCAATGGGAAGAGTATCAGGAAGAAATGCAGAAACTTCTTCCGGCGTGGAATTTTCACTTATAGTGATCTGATATCTGCCATAGCAGACGTAAGGTCTGAATTTTCGTACCAGCATGGAAGGAGGAAACTTGGCCACAAGCTGATATTCTTCCGGAAGCGGCTTTGGGCCGTCCCGTTTAATTACTGCTGTCTGGCTTTCATAAGTAATGCCGTTTTCTCTTGTCAGACGCAGTTTCAGGTAAAAACAATCTAATTCTTTAGCAATGTAACTTTTTAAGGGTTCCTGGTTTTCATAAAGGCAGGGCTGGTTTTGCAGTTTTTTCACCGTTACTTCATTGTCCATGTGTTCCGGCAGGAGCAGGTACCAGTTTCTTTCACAGGTCTGCCAGTTTTTTCCATCCAGTGAGTACAGCGGCTGAACCAGGCTGATGTCAGGCGGGAATTCCTTAAAAGAGCCTTCTGCAATATATCCTTGGGGAGAAAGGGTGACTTTGGCGGAAAATGCGGGCGCTTCCCCGGGGGCTGACATATCGGCTTCATCTGCTGTGACAATAGAAACGCGCTGTGATTCGGGAGTTGTCATATCCGTTTTATCTGCTGTGACAATAGGAACACGCTGTGATCCAGGAGTTGTCGTATCCGTTTCATCTGCTGCGACAATAGGAACGCACTGTGAACCGGGAGTTGACATATCGGCTTCGTCTGCTGTGACGATAGACATACGCTGTAATGCGTCGTCAGATATCAGAGCATTGTCCGGCGTTGTTACTGATTCTTTGGGCATTTGCTTTGATGTTTCTGCAAGGGACGGCATGCTGTTTGATATCAGCAGCAGAACTGCCAGCGCCGCTGCAAGTTTTTGTTTCATTTTCATAGGTATGCGTTCCATTTTAAATAGATTTATCGTTAAGTTAAAGTTACCATTCGCGCAGTTTCAGAAGCATTTTGCGCTGTGAGCGGTTTTGGAATCTTATTCTGTTATATTCTTTATCATATTCCAGCTTCGCCCGGAGATCTTAGTCTATTCTATATATTTTAATAAGTATCAATTGTGATGTCAAGGGAATAATGCCGGGCGAAAATGGGATAAAAATGGAAAAAGGGTTAAGATCCTATGATTAATATAGAAAGGTACAGTTTGATCCTTCATTGTAAAGAAGGCATTACACGGATCAATTTGGAAAAGCTGGCGTACTGTGAAGCAGGAAGGCGCAGATTATTTTTTCATTTGGAAAATGAAAAAGTTTTGGAAAGTACGGGAAGTATGGATGAATTATATCGGAAACTTCTGGCATATGAAAACTTTATACGTCCTAATCGGTCATATTTAATCAATATGGAATATATTCAAAATATTTCCTGTAAGGCAATTGTAATGGATGATCATGCAGAAATTCCTATTCCCCATGGAAAATATTCTGAAATTAAAAATCACTATCTGGAATATGCGTTTAACAGAGAGAAGGTATTTCTGTTGTGAGCGGCATAGCTCTTATGAATCTTATTTCTGTAGGCATTTTTGGCATGGTATTGTCTGCAGCGTTTTGTGATATTAACTGGACATGGCAAAAACGTTTTGTTATGGCAGCAAGTATGGCAGGGATTTTAATATTTCAGGGAATTATTTATTTCTTTGTAGATTCAGATATTATCGAGGAAGTTTATCCTTTTATTACGCATATTCCATTAACGGTGACAATTTGCGCCTTCAGCAAGAAATACCTTTGGTCAGTTGTTTCAGTTTTGACAGCTTATCTTTGCTGCCAGCTTCGCCGGTGGCTGGCTTTGCTGGCTGTTGCTGCATTTTCAGGGGGATCTCTTATGCAAAATGCTGCGGAACTGATGATAACGTTTCCTCTTTTATGGATTTTGATAAAATTTATTGGGCCGTCAGTGCGTTCTATTTCGCATTGTACCTTTTTGCAGCAGTGCCAGTTTGGCTTGGTGCCGGCATTATATTATGGTTTTGATTATATAACGCGTATTTATACCAACTGGCTGTCGGAAGGCGTTGAGGCTGCAGTGGAATTTATGCCCTTTGTGTGCAGTATCGCATATTTAATATTTTTGTCCTACACTTCGGAAGCAGAACGGGTCCGCAGCCGGTTAGAACAGACACAGAAAAGCCTCAATCTGCAATTAGCGCAGGTTGTCCGTGAAATTGAAGCTTTGCGGGAATCTCAGGAGAAAACCAGAATTTACCGTCATGATTTGCGTCATCATATTCAGTACATTTCTTCCTGTATTGAGAATGGCCGGCTGGAGCAGGCGCAAAGTTATATGCGTGAAATTTATTCAGATATTGAGGAAGGTAAAGTAACGGCCTTTTGTGAAAATGAAACGGTAAATTTAATTTTCTCTTCTTTTGCAGGACGGGCCAGAGATGACGGGATACCGATTAAAATCGACGTGAGGATTCCCAAAATCATTACTGTTTCCGAAAGTGATTTTTGCGTACTTTTGTCCAATGGGCTGGAAAATGCATTGCATGCCTGCCAGAAATTAAAAAATAAGGGATTATACGCAGCGATTGAAGTCTCAGCATTTGAAATAAAAGGAAAAATATTTCTGCAGATTATCAATACCTGTGAAGAGGATATTTTCTTTGAAAATGAAATTCCGGTTACTGATCTTCCGGGGCATGGGATGGGCGTACGAAGTATTTGCGCAATTGTAGAGCGTTATGACGGAATCTATGCTTTTTCTGTGAAAGACGGCAGATTTATTTTGCGTGTTTCATTATAAGATCTGATTCGGAATAATTTCTGAATCAATGAAAGACGGCCATTCGTCCTAAAAGAGCGGGAATTTGGCGGTTAAGCATTTGTCTCGCCGGTATATGTCATATTCAGTTTTGGAAGTAGTTTTTTTACATATAAAGATTTAAACAGAAAGGAGTTTACATTATGGGACTGATAAAAGCAGGAGCAGGTGCGTTGGGGGGAACCCTTGCAGATCAGTGGAAAGAATTTTTCTACTGTGAGGCAATGGAAAAAAATGTTATGGTTACAAAAGGCAAAAAGCGCACAGGTTCCCGTTCTTCAAACACAAAAGGGAGCGATAACGTGATTTCTAACGGAAGCGTCATTGCTGTGGCTGACGGCCAATGTATGATGATTGTGGAACAGGGGAAAGTTGTGGAGGTCTGTGCAGAACCTGGTGAGTTCAGATTTGACGCTTCCACAGAGCCGAGTATTTTTGCCGGAAGCCTGGGGGAAAGCATAAAGGAAACTTTTAAGACAGTAGGAAAGCGCTTTACTTTCGGCGGTGATACCGGGAAAGATCAAAGAGTGTATTACTTCAATACAAAGGAATTGATAGGTAATAAATTCGGAACGCCCAATCCCATTCCTTTCCGTGCAGTGGATTCCAAGATTGGTTTGGATGTGGATGTTTCTGTCCGCTGTTCCGGCGTTTATTCTTACAAAATTGCAGATCCGCTGCTGTTTTACGCCAATGTCTGCGGCAATGTGGAGCAGGATTATGTGAGGGATGAATTAGACAGCCAGCTGAAAACAGAATTTATCAGTGCACTGCAGCCTGCATTTGGAAGGCTTTCTGATTTGGAACTGCGCCCCAACCAGATTGTTTCCCATAATACGGAATTAGAAGAAGCTATGAATAAGGCTCTTTCGGCAAAATGGGGAGAACTGCGGGGGCTGAAAGTGGTGAGCATTGCTCTTGGTTCAGTGACTCTGCCGGATGAAGATGCAGAGATGATCAAGCAGCTTCAGCGTACGGCTGTTTTACAGAATGCCAACATGGCGGGCGCAACATTAGTAGGTGCACAGGCTGACGCCATGAAAGCGGCGGCTTCTAATTCTTCCGGAGCGATGACAGGATTTATGGGAATGGGAATGGCCATGAATGCAGGCGGCGCAAATGCACAGAATTTGTTTGCCATGGGACAGCAGCAAGTGCAGCAGCCTCAGCAAGTGCAGCAGCAGCCAGCGCCGGCAGGTGAGTGGACCTGTTCCTGCGGAGCAACAGCATCTGGTAAATTCTGCCCGGAATGCGGCTCTAAAAAACCTGTGGATCAAGGCGGCTGGATCTGTTCCTGCGGGGCAGTGAATAAAGGAAAATTCTGTCAGAACTGCGGAACTAAAAAACCGGAAGGCGCGCCTTTGTATCGCTGTGATAAATGCGGATGGGAGCCGGAAGATCCTGCGCATCCGCCTAAATTCTGTCCGGAATGCGGAGATGTGTTTGATGAAAATGACAGGAAATAAAATGTGAATTACGAAAAGGAGATTTTAACTTATGAAGAAAACAATTACAACAATTATGTATACAATTATGGTTTTTGCTTTGATGTTTTGTTTGTCAGGATGCGGAGAAAATGAAAAGAGAGAGGAGACAAAAGAAGCCTTTAATAAAACCAGCGATGCATTTAATGAGGTAGCAGATTTAATTAATGAAAACTCGGATGCGATTGATGACGAATTGATTGGAGTATTCCAGGAAATGTCAGCAACGCTGAATGAGTGTAAAGATGCAATAGAAGAGAACGAGGATGCTACAGATGAAGAGTATGACGAAGTAATTAAAAGCTTAGGAGAAGTTGACAGTTGGCTTGAAATTGCAAAGGAAGAGGTTGAAGCTGAGATTTCAGCCGCAAAGGAATAATTATCCGGCGGGACGGCTTGTCTGAATGATTACATATTATGCAATATATTGCAAGACAGAAGAATAACAGGAGGAATGGAATGGCGGCGTTACAAGAGTATAAATGTCCTTGCTGCGGCGGAGCAATTGCTTTTGACAGTACGATACAAAAGATGAAGTGCCCTTATTGTGACACAGAATTTGAGATGGAAACATTGGCAAATTATGACAAAGAATTAAAAGACGAACAGGCGGATAATATGGAATGGGACATGTCTGCCGGAACTGAATGGCAGGACAGCGAGGCAAAGGGACTGCGTTCCTATGTCTGCCGTTCCTGCGGCGGTGAAATTGCATGTGATGAAAATACGGCGGCATCATCCTGCCCATTTTGCGGAAATCCCGTTGTAATGATGGGGCAGCTTCAAGGAGTCCTGAAACCGGATTATGTGATTCCCTTTAAACTGGATAAAAATGAAGCAAAAATGGCCCTTAAGAAACATTATGAAGGAAAGCGGCTGCTTCCCAAAGTGTTCAAGGAACAGAACCATATCAATGAAGTGAAAGGCATCTATGTGCCTTTCTGGCTGTTTGACGCCAACGCTGATGTAAATATGCGTTATAAAGCCACTAAGACCCGAATATGGAGTGACGACAAATATAATTATACAGAAACCAGTTATTATGCTGTAAGCAGAGGAGGAAATCTTGAGTTTGAGAGAGTTCCTGTGGATGGTTCAGTAAAAATGCCGGATGATTTGATGGAATCCCTGGAACCTTTTGATTTCTCAGAGGCGGTGGATTTTCAGACGGCATATCTGGCGGGTTTTTTGGCGGATAAGTATGATGTGGACGCTAAAAAAAGTGAAAAGCGTGCCAATGAGCGGATCCGGAAAAGTACGGAAAGAGCTTTTGATGCGACGGTAAAAGGATATTCATCGGTTACAAAAGAGGCAGGCAGTATCCAATTGCAAAATGGTAAGGTAAAGTACGCACTTTTCCCCGTTTGGATTCTAAGCACTGACTGGAAAGGCAAAAACTATCTCTTTGCCATGAATGGGCAAAGCGGAAAAATGGTAGGTGATTTGCCGCTGGATAAGGCTGCTTACAAGAAATGGCTGTTTGGACTGACAGGTATCATAGGTGCAGTATTCTATATTGCTCTCTACCTGATCTGGATAATATAGGAGGGCAGAAAAATGAAAAAGAGAGTATTTACTATATTTTTTGCACTGCTTTTATCCGTGATTTCAGCGATTCCCGTATTTGCCGAAAGTAATGTGGCAAGGCTCTTAGATGAACCTGACCTGCTTTCAGACAGTGAGGAGGCGGATTTGGAAAGCAAACTGGATGAGATCAGCGAAAGGCAGAAGGTGGATATTGTAGTGGCGGCGGTGAATTCCCTTGAGGGGATGACGGCCATGGAATATGCAGATGATTTCTACGATTACAATGGCTATGGATTCGGAGCTGAGAAAGACGGAATATTATTCTTAATCAGCATGGGGGAAAGGGACTGGTACATATCAACAACCGGTTATGGAATCACGGCAATTACAGATGCGGGACGGGAATATATAGCGGAGCAGTTTATAGATGATCTGAGCGGAGGGGAATATGCGGCGGCATTTACAACATTCGCTGAGCTGTGTGATGAATTTATTACGCAGGCAAAGACAGGGGAACCTTATGACGTGGATCATATGCCCGAAGAGCCATTCGATCCTTTTGGGTGCCTAATTATTGCATTGGGTGCGTCCTTTGTGATATCATTGATTGCGACAGGGATTATGAAAGGTCAGCTGAAAAGCGTTCACAGCCAGTTAGTGGCAGACAGTTATGTGAAGGAAGGAAGCATGAGGCTGACAAAAGAGAAAGACTTGTTTCTGTATAAAAAAGTTGACCGCCGGGAGAGGCCGAAACCTGAGGATTCCGGAAATTCCGGAAGTTCTGGCGGTTCAAAAACTCATACCTCTTCTTCTGGTACAACCCATGGAGGGGGAGGCGGAAAATTTTAAGCAAAGTTTTGCTTGAAATATGGAAATAACCATACGATACGCTGTTTTTCAGAATCCATATTTATCGGGTTCGGGGAAACGGCGTTTTTCTATTTGGATCTTTAAAAGAGTTTCCGAAGATGTCAGCGTTTTTTTACGTTCTGCAGCCAGTCTACTTTTTGATAAAAAATTCCTCTGCAATATAAAAATATAATAATTTGTCTGTAATATTTTGCTATAATTACTTGCAGCAGGCAGGCGGCGTTTTGTTCCCATACGGAAACAGAAATGGCTGCATGCTTTATAATGCTTTGCATCTTTCCTTTAAGGCTCTTATTTGCCGGCAGGAAAAGATTAAGATTCCGAAGGCCCTTGGGAGGAAAGACAAAAAGTTATGCCGGGGCCAGAAAAAGAATTGTATGGATGGGATTTTTTTGTTATAATAAAAACATTAGGAATGATTCATGCAGGCTGCGGCATAATATTTTGCGGAAAATCCGCAGCTATTGAAGGTGGGGATTATACTGGGAGATGGGATTAATGGTGAAAGAATCGCAGAAAGTATCGAAAAAAATATCCGATTATATTGACATTGGTTTATTGCAAATGCTTCAGGATGATTGTTCCAGGGCTATGGGGCTGGCTTTTGTGACAGTGGACTATCGGGGGTGTCCAATCACACATTACAGCGGCTTTACCCCCTATTGCCAGATGGGGCGCAAGCATCAGGATTTTTTTGAAATGTGCAAGCAGTGTGATGCCCATGGCGGCCTTCAGGCTGCAATTACCGGCAGGCCTTATATTTACCGCTGCCATGCAGGGTTGGTGGATTTTGCGCTGCCGCTGATTTACGATGGAATTTATATGGGTTCGCTGATGGGCGGGCAGATACGGTTAAGCCGGGATGAGAAAGAGGAACTGGAGGATATTCTGCCTGTCAAGAAGAACTGGCGCGAGGATAAGGTTTTGGAGGAAGCTTACAATGAGACACAGAGGGTTTCCTATGAGAAGATTAAATCAGCGGTAACGTTGCTGCATGATTTGATTTTATTTATGATGCAGACAGGCAGACAGGCAGATCGGGATCTGGAAGTGGCAGGCATGGAACCGGTGGAGGAATGGAAATCTTACTCAAATATGGAGTTTTCATTTCAAAAACGTGAACTTGCCAATATGAAACAGCAGGGAAGGTTTCGTTATTTTTTCTTTGTGATGAACGTTATTTCTCAGCTTGCTTTTCAGGAAAAAGCAGTGAAAACTGAGGCTGCAGCCTATGATTTTGCAGATATTATGCGCTACGTTACGGAGTCGGATCATGAGATTTCCACGCTGGGGGAAGAACTGAGTTATGTCGGCGCCCTGTTGCGTATTCAGAAGGCATGGGAGGGAGATGCGCTTCATTACAGCATTTCTGTACCGAAGGAATTCTGGGATGTGAATTGTCCTTATATGGTGATGGAACCGTTAGTGGGACTGTCCGTTCAGGGATTCGGGGCAGGAGAGAAGCGTGAGATAGAAATATTTGCTGAGGGAGACCAGGGGGATGTGATTATTCAGGTGGTCAGCAATAATGAGGGAATCACATTAGAGGAAATGGATGCACAGGTGGGCGCTTCTTCCCAGGAGGAAGGTTTTTCCCTTCATGACTCGGATCGGAGCCTGAAGAGGATTTTTGGAAAAAGGTGCGGCCTTTCTGTCAGTCCCAGAAAGGATGGAAAGGCAGGATACATGATTAGCTTCCGTCTGCCGCAGAAAAAGGAAGGATAAGGAGGTATACAGCATATGGGCCAGATTTTAGTACTGAATGAAAACCAGCTGGAGCGGGAGATTACCAGAAGTATTCTGTCGGAAGGACTGGATTCAGCGGAGATTGTCCTTGCTTCGGAAGAAGAGTCGGCTGTAAGGCTGATGCGGGAAGGGAATGTGGATTTGCTGATTGCAGATGTGCCGAAATTTGATTTGCGCCGCTGTGATATGCTGGCACATGCCAGGCAGGTGTCGCCGGACACTCCGATTCTGGTTACTTCCGTAGGCGTCCGCGCTGACATTGCTCCTCATGTTTGGCGTCTGGGGCTGCAGGATTACCTGCTGAAACCCTGCCGCCCGGCATGGCTTCTGGCAGCCGTCCGCGCGCTGAAGCGGGATTCCTCTCTTGTGTCGGATGACAGGGAACAGCAGCGAAGGGAGAAGTATTTGAAGCTTCTGGCTGAGCAGATGCGTGCCTTCTGTTATAAAAAGTGCACAGATGTTGCAAAAGATTACCTTGATTCTCTTCATAAAGAAATCCATAATAAAAGTGTAATCCGGTTCCAGGCGCTTCGGTTTGCCGAGGGGCTTGTGCAGTTGGGAGATCCCCTGGGGCCTGCGGTCCAGATGAAGCTGGCGGGTATTATGGAGAAGTTTAAGCTTCGGTATGATCAGCAGACGCAGAAATATGACGCGTATCTTGTACTGAAAAAGATGCTTAACGTTATTTTTGATGTGTTTGCTGAGGATTCCAGTTATCAGGTCGGCAGCGAGCAGAGGATGCTTAATTATATCGACCGCAACATTAAGAGCGGCATCAGCCTGGATCAGGCCGCGGAATATGCGAATATGAGTTCTTATTATTTCAGCAGAGTTTTTAAGAAAATTGCCGGGGTCAATTTCATTACGTATGTGACAGATTGTAAAATTGAGATTGCTCGGGAAATGCTTGTGGACACGGACATGCCTGTCATCAGCATTGCCTATGAGCTTTCTTACAGCGAGGCCAATTATTTCAGCAAGGCTTTTAAACGCAAAGTGGGGATGACGCCCACAGAGTACCGGGAGATATATTGCGGTGGGAAGACTGTCTGAAAGTGCAGCTCAGACAATTTAGGAGAAGGTAAAACTGTGTCTGCAGGCGTTGGCAGCAGAATGGAGGTTGTGATGCAGGAATTTAGTTTCAGTACCAGGATATTTTTTGGGGAGGGCGCGCTGGAACGTCTGCGCCGGGTGGAAGAACGGAGAGTTCTTATTGTTACAGATCGTTTTATGGTGCAGATTGGGGCAATAGAGAGAGTGGTTTCTTATTTGACCAGATGTGAAGTTACCGTATTTGACGGCGTGGTGCCGGATCCGCCCATTGAGGTGGTGGCTGCCGGCGTGAAGGCTTTTGAGGAATGTCAGGCGGAGACTGTGATTGCCGTGGGCGGCGGCTCCACAATAGATGCGGCTAAGGCTATCCGTGCCATTGCCAAGAAAGTTCTTCAGATTGAGACAGACAAGATGGAATGTTTTGCCGTGCCTACCACCAGCGGCACCGGTTCTGAAGTTACAGACTATGCTGTGATTACTGACAGCGCCAGAGGGGTCAAGTATCCCTTGGACAGTCAGGCGCTGCGCCCGCCGGTGGCAATTTTAGATCCTTATCTTACGGCCAGTGCTCCGGCCTCTGTTACAGCGGATGCCGGTATGGATGTGCTCACCCATGCCCTGGAAGCTTATGTATCGACCAATGCCAATGATTTTTCTGATGCAATGTGTGAGAAGGCCATTTCCCTGGTGTTCCGGTTTTTACCTTTGGCCTATAAAGACGGCGGGGATTTGCTTGCACGGACGAAGATGCAGAATGCCTCCTGGACTTGTCCCATGTGGTGGGCGGAGAATACTCTGTGGCAGCAAGAAAGTATCAGAGGATCGCAAAAATTATGGACTTTCCGGCTGCCAATGTCCGGCTTGGAGTGTCCAATCTGATTCGTGAGATAGAACGTTTGAACCGCTCGTTAAAGATTCCTGCCACGCTCAAGGAATGGGGTGCGGATTTGGCAGAAGTCAGGGGGCTTCAGAAAGAGCTTGTGGCAGCGGCTCTTGCAGACGCCACATATGCCACTAACCCCCGCAGAGCCAGTGAAGAAGAAATGGCGGCTCTTCTGAAACAGATTACGGGTTAAAGTTTATAGAATATGGAGCCGGCGGCTCTGCCTTACAGGTACAGGCGGGGACGCCGGTTTTTATTGTCTGCAGCAGGAAAATTTCTGCAGCGGGGCGGTATCTGGGAAAAATGTACTGATTGCAAAAACTCTTTTTTGTACAGAACGGAATAATTGTGCAAAATAAACAAAATATTAGACAAAAAAGTCTCTGACAACGACAAGAAAGTACAAGTCTGTTTTTAGTATAATAGGAAATAGCAACAAATTAACCAATTGCGCGTGCATGCCGCAGCAAACTGACGGATGCGCCGCAGTATATCACAAGGAGGAATCAAAATGCAAAGAGAAGCCCTTGGTATGGTAGAGACAAAGGGTCTGGTAGGCGCTATTGAAGCTGCCGATGCTATGGTTAAATCTGCAAACGTTGCCCTGGTCGGATATGAAAAGATCGGTTCCGGTTTGGTTACCGTTATGGTACGCGGCGACGTAGGCGCAGTAAAAGCATCCGTTGATGCCGGATCTATTGCCGCTGAAAAAGTTGGAACAGTTGTTTCCTGCCACGTAATCCCGAGACCGCATACAGATGTGGAGAAGATCCTTCCGCATATGGAATAATTACGGGATTCATTATGAGTAACCCCACTGTTTTTGTGGGAACGCTGAAATAGCAAAAATATTATTTTGGAGGGAAAACACATGGATGAATTGAATAACAACATCATGGAAGAAGTTATGAAAAGGCTTGGAGCCATTGCTTCTCCTGCAGAAGAATGCTGCAAAGAACCAGCTGCAGCAGCTTCGCCCGCATGCAACCTGACAGAGTATGTAGGCACAACAATGGGCCATACCATTGGCCTGGTTATCGCAAACCTTGATCATCAGGTTCACGAAGCTCTTAAAATTGATCCAAAGTACCGTGCAATCGGCATTATCAGTGACCGCGTTGGTGCAGGCCCGCAGATTTTTGCAGCGGATGAAGCAGTAAAAGCAACCAACAGTGAGTGCCTTCTGGTAGAGTGCCCCCGTGACACCGAAGGAGGAGCAGGTCATGGTTCTTTAATTATTTTCGGGGCTGAGGATGTATCTGACGCCCGCCGTGCAGTAGAAGTTTGCCTGCGTGAGATTCCTCGTACCATGGGCGACGTATACGGCAACAGTGCAGGACATCTGGAATTCCAGTACAGCGCCCGCGCTTCTTATGTATTAAATAAAGTTTGGGGTGCGCCTCTCGGCAAGGCTTTCGGCATCACAGTAGGCGCTCCGGCTGGTATCGGCGTAGTTTTAGCAGATGCTGCTTCCAAGGCTGCCACCATTGATGGCGTGACTCTTGCAACGCCAGGAAACGGCGGAACCAGCTTCTCTAACGAAGTGAATTATTTCTTCTCCGGAGATTCCGGTGCAGTAAAACAGGCAATTATCGCAGCGCGTGACGTTGGACTTCAGTTATTGAAGACTTTGGCGCCGGATGAGGAACTGAAATCAACAACTACCCCTTACATTCTTTAATTCAGGAAGGAGCTGTAAGCTATGAAATCTAAACGTTTTGAAGTATTGGCGAACCGCCCGGTAAATCAGGACGGTTACGTCAAAGAGTGGCCGGAAGTTGGTCTGATTGCCATGAACAGCCCTTTCGATCCCACCCCAAGCATCAAGATTGAAAATGGCCGCGTAACAGAATTAGACGGCAAGTGCCGCGCTGATTTTGATATGTTGGATACTTTTATTGCAGATCATGCGATCCGCCTGGAGAATGCAGAGAAGGCTATGGCCCTGGATTCTTTGGAAATCGCCCGCAAGATTGTGGATATCAATGTTTCCCGTAAAGAAATTCTGGATATTACCCTTTCCATTACCCCGGCTAAGTTAACAGAGGTTGTAGGAAAGATGACAATTGTAGAAATCATGATGGGTATGTCAAAGATGCGTGCCCGCCTGATGCCTGCAAATCAGTGTCATGTTACCAACGTAAAGGATAATCCTGTTCAGATTGCTGCAGACGCTGCTGAAGCCGGCGTACGCGGTTTTGCAGAGATGGAGACAACGGTTGGTATTGCCCGTTATGCGCCTTTTAATGCAATTGCTATTATGGTCGGCGCTCAGGTAGGACGTCCCGGAGTTATGACTCAGTGCGCTTTGGAAGAAGCTACAGAATTGATGCTTGGTATGCGCGGTTTCACCACTTATGCTGAGACAATTTCCGTATATGGTACAGAGCCGGTATTTATGGACGGCGATGATACTCCTTATTCAAAAGCATTCCTGGCAAGCTGCTATGCAAGCCGCGGATTGAAGATGCGTTTCACCTCCGGTACAGGTTCTGAAGTTCAGATGGGTTATGCAGAAGGCAAATCCATGCTGTATCTGGAAGCTCGCTGCCTTGCAATCACCAAGGGCGCAGGCGTACAGGGAACACAGAACGGTTCTGTATCATGTGTAGGCGTTCCGGCCGGCGTACCAGGCGGTATCCGTGCAATCGCTGCTGAGAACTTGATTGCTATGCTGCTTGATTTGGAATCCACCACCTCCAATGACCAGACCTTTACTCATTCCGATTTGCGCCGTGTAGCCCGCAGCGTTCCGCAGTTCTTCTCTGGAACTGACTACATATGCTCCGGTTATTCCGCTACGCCGAACTATGATAATATGTTCGCAGGTTCCAACTGGGATGCAGAAGATTACGACGACTGGAATATTATCCAGCGCGATATGAAGATTGACGGCGGTCTGCAGCCGGTACGTGAAGAGGATGTTCTGAAAGCCCGCAATAAGGCAGCGCGTGCGCTTCAGGGATTGTTCCGTGAATTGGGTCTGCCTCCAATTACAGATGCAGAAGTGGAAGCAGCTACTTATGCAAACGGCTCTAATGATATGCCGGATCGTAACGTTAACGAAGACTTGAAGGCAATTGAAGATATGATGGCACGCAATGTAACAGGCGTAGATTTTGTAAAAGCTCTGGATAAAGCCGGATTCCCGGATGTGGCAAACAATATCTACAACATGCTTCGCCAGAAAGTGGCAGGTGACTATCTCCATACAGCTTCTATTTTTGGAGACAATTTCCATGTATTGTCTGCTGTCAATGCGCCGAATGATTACCACGGACCGATGACTGGCTACCAGATCAGCGAAGAGAGATGGAAACAGCTCAGCGATATCCCCAATGCAATTCGGCCGGAAGACATTTAAGAAGGAGGTGTGCCAGATATGACTTTTGATGAAAAAACACTGCGCAGCGTTATTGCAGAAGTAATTAAAGAAATGACAAGTCAGCCAGCTCCTGCGGCATCCGCGCCTGCAGCAGCTGCACCTGCACCTGCAACCCTGCCTGCAGCCGGCAAGATGACCTTGACCGAGCAGGGGGATGCACCTAAGGGAGTTGCTCCCGATGAAGTTGTAATCGGTTTGGCGCCGGCTTTTGGCATATATCAGACCGAGACAATCATTCATCAGCCTCACGATAAGGTATTGCGTGAGATTATTGCAGGTATTGAGGAAGAAGGATTGAAGTGGCGTGTGATACGTGTATACCGTACCTCTGACGTTTCCTTTATCGCTCACGATGCTGCTGAATATTCAGGTTCAGGCATCGGCATCGGAATTCAGTCTAAGGGTACTACGGTAATCCACCAGAAAGATCTTCCGCCTCTTAGCAATCTGGAACTGTTTTCACAGGCTCCTTTGATTGAAATGGATACATTCCGTCAGATTGGAAAGAACGCTGCCAAGTATGCGAAAGGCGAGGCTCCCACGCCGGTGCCGGTTCGCAATGACCAGATGGCGCGTCCTACCTATCAGGCAATTGCAGCATTGCTGCACATTAAGGAAACCGAACATGTTGATAACGATAAGCGACCTCAGGCTGTCGCAGTTTCATTCCAGTGAAAGGAGGCATAATCATGGATCAGGAACTTTTAATGAAACAGATTGTAGAACAGGTTATGCAGGCCATGAACAACGGCGGATCCGCGTCAGCTCCTGCTGCCTCTGTTGGCGGCAAGGTTACATCTGAGAATTACCCTCTGGCTGAGAATATGGCCGATAAAATCAAAACACCTACAGGCAAGCCTTTTACTTCCTTAAGCTATGAGAAAGTGATTTCCGGCGATATTACAGCAGATGATATGCGTATTTCTCCTGATACTCTGGAAATGCAGGCTCAGGTAGCAGAATCTGTAAACCGTGAGGCATTTGCAGGAAATCTGCGCCGTGCGGCTGAACTGATTGCTGTACCGGATGACCGTCTGTTGGAGATTTATAATGCATTGCGTCCGTACCGTTCCAGCAAACAGGATTTGATTGACATTGCCAATGAACTGGATCAGAAATACGGCGCGAAGACAGCGGCTGCTCTCGTTCGCGAAGCTGCTGATGTTTATGAACAGCGCGGCAGGCTGAAGAAATTCTAAGATTCTGCAAAGTCAGGAGGTTCCACTATGAAAATTGTTGCAGGCATTGATATTGGAAATGCGACAACAGAAACAGCTCTGGCAAAGATTGACGGAAATTCAGTAGAATTTCTGGCCAGCGGCACAGTACCAACGACAGGTATCAAGGGAACCCGGCAGAACATCAACGGCGTCGTTCATTCCCTGACCAGCGCGATGGAAAAAGTGGGCATTGAGATAACGGAGCTTTCACAGGTATGTTTGAATGAAGCGGCTCCGGTTATCGGAGATGTGGCTATGGAAACCATTACGGAGACGATTATAACAGAATCTACCATGATTGGACATAATCCATCTACGCCCGGCGGCATGGGCGTTGGCGTAGGAGAGACAATCCTTGTTACGCAGCTTGCCGAAGCGGCAGGGGGGAAAGATTATATTGCAGTGGTTCCTGCCAGCGTGGACTTTGAGGATGCCGCAAGGCTTATCAATGAAAGTTCTATGGGGACGCGGCAGGTAACCGCAGCGATTGTCCAGCGGGATGACGGCGTACTGATTCACAATCGTCTGCATCATAAGATTCCCATTGTAGATGAAGTGGCTTTGGTGAATAAGGTTCCCCTGGGTATGCGGTCTGCAGTGGAAGTTGCCGGTGTGGGCGGCGTAGTGGAGGTACTCTCCAATCCATACGGGATTGCAACGCTTTTTGGATTATCTTCGGAAGAAACACAGCAGGTGGTTCCGATTGCGCGTGCATTGATCGGCAACCGTTCTGCCGTGGTGATTAAGACTCCTGCAGGAGATGTCAAGGAGCGGAAAATTCCTGCAGGTCTCATTGAATTCTATGGGCAGAACCGTACAGTAAAAGTAGATGTGGATGCAGGCGGTGAAAAAATCATGCAGGCTGTGGAATCCCTTCCCGTTTTGGAGGATGTCCGGGGAGAGCCGGGGACTAACGCAGGCGGCATGTTGGAGAAGGTCCGCCAGGTTATGGCGAACCTGACAAAACAACATCCGAAGGATATTCATATCCAGGATTTGCTGGCTGTGGATACATTTACTCCCCAGAAAGTCCAGGGTGGTCTGGCGAATGAATTTTCACAGGAAAATGCGGTAGGCATTGCTGCTATGGTTAAGGCGGATCGGCTTCAGATGGAGGCGATTGCCCGAGAATTTTCAGAGCAGATTGGCATTCCGGTTCGGGTCGGAGGCGTAGAGGCCGATATGGCTATTCGTGGAGCCTTGACAACGCCGGGCACCAATAAGCCTCTGGCTATTCTGGATATGGGCGCTGGTTCTACTGACGCGTCAATTATTAACCAGGAAGGAGAAATCCATTCCATCCATCTGGCAGGCGCGGGTAATATGGTAACGCTGCTGATTCAGTCAGAAATGGGTTTAGACAGCTTTGATATCGCAGAAGATGTAAAGAAATATCCACTGGCAAAGGTGGAAAGTTTTTTCCATATTCGACATGAGAACGGAACAGTGGAATTTTTCACAGAACCGTTGAGTCCGAATATTTTTGCTAAGACAGTAATTTTGAAAGACGGTGAAATGATTCCGCTGGAAGGCGACTGGTCTATGGAAAAAATCCGTCTGATCCGGCGTCAGGCAAAACAGAAAGTATTTGTGACAAACGCTTTGCGGGCACTGGCAAGAGTCAGCCCTACCGGCAATGTCCGGGACATTCAGTTTGTTGTGCTGGTAGGCGGTTCTGCTTTGGATTTTGAAGTGCCGCAGATGGTTACGGATGCACTGTCACAGTATAAGGTTGTGGCAGGCCGCGGAAATATCCGCGGAACAGAAGGCCCCCGCAACGCAGTAGCAACAGGGCTGGTGCTTTCCCTGGCGGAAAGGGGGAGATGATATGAATGCTTCACAAATCGCAATGACAAAGCCCACAGTCCATGTGCTGTGCAGCCCGGATGTTCCAGAATATATTTTCTGGCAGCTGTTATACGGACTGGAGGAAGAAGGGATTCCCTGCGAGACTTGGACGAAGACGGATGAGGATGCTCTGACGCTGGCATGGGAAGGTGCACAGGCTTCCCGTTTGGGAGTGGGTGTCGGAATGGATAGACAGGAAGCAATTTTGCATATTTCCAAGCTGGAATTTGAGCATCCCCTGTATCGGATTCCGACCCGGTCTGCAGAACAGGTGCGCATTCTGGGGGCAAATGCGGCGCGGTTGGTGAAGAAGCTGCCGCTAAAGCCTTTGGAAGGGAGGTGAGGGCATGAAGAAAAGTTTAGGGCTCATAGAGACGCAGGGGTTGGCTGCCGGCATTGAAGCGGCAGACGCAGCAGTGAAGTCGGCCAATGTAGAGCTGATCGGTTATGAGCTGACAAAAGGCGGAGGCTGGACGACCATTAAGGTTCAGGGTGATGTCGGGGCAGTCAAAGCTGCCGTGGATGCAGCCCGGATGGCAGCCGCCAAGGTGAACCAGGTAGTGAGTACGCGTGTGATTCCCCGTCCCTCTGCCGGACTTGACATGCTGGTGTACAGTCCGGATACTGTCGGATATGCACAGCCGACAAAGGGACCGGATATGCCAAAGCCTCCCACACCGCCAAAGGGTTCCAAGAAGGTGAAAGAGGAAGAAAAACTGCCAATAGGACAGGAGACAGAGCAGAAGGAAGAAGCGCAGCCAGTTCCGGAACAGGCAGACAGGACAGAGGAACAGGAAAAGGAGAAGGCTCCTGAACCAGAAATGTTTGCAGAAAATATTGGGGAAGAAGTTTCGGACAGTGTAGAAGCGCAGGCGGAGAAAGAGAAAGCTCCTGAACCGGAAGCTGCGGCGGAAGAATCCAAACCAGAAGATTCCGCGGCAGCAGAAGAGAAAGCTCTTGCAGCGAAAGAATCCCAAGAGGAAAAAATGGACGGTGCAGAAACGCAGGCGGAAAAGGGGCAGGAAACAGGACATCCCGAAGAGGAAGAAGGAGAAGATTCCCCGGAGGAGGTTCCGGAACCTGCAGCACATAAACCGGCAAAAAAGGCATCGGCCGCAAAGGGACGCAAAGGAGGAAAGCGCGGCAATAAGCAGGAGAATACAGATAAGGAATAAGACAGATTAAAATAGATTGGAGGTTATCGTTATGGGTGAAGCTCTTGGCATGATTGAGACAAAAGGTCTTGTGGGAGCCATTGAAGCAGCTGATGCCATGACAAAATCAGCAAATGTTACGCTGATTGGTTATGAAAAGATTGGCTCAGGTCTGGTGACCGTAATGGTTCGCGGTGATGTAGGAGCAGTCAAAGCGTCTGTAGATGCAGGAGCCGCTGCCGCTGAAAAAGTAGGCGAGATTGTATCACAGCACGTTATTCCGCGTCCGCATACAGATGTGGAGAGAATCCTGCCGAAGGATCTTTGAGAGGAGGGATAAACCGTGGAGAAAAGCCAATACACACAGGAAGAATTCCTGCGCCTTGTAGTAAAATTAGTGGTGGAGGAACTGTGCAAATGGGAGCGTTCCGTTCCTATTGGCGTTTCTAACCGCCATATTCATCTGAATCGGGCAGACATGGATACTTTGTTTGGGGTGGGCAGCGAGCTGACACGGGTAAAAGAGTTAGGCCAGCCAGGTCAGTATGCCGCTGCTGAGACAGTAACCAGCCAGGGTCCGAAGGGTGAACTGAAGCGTATGCGTGTGCTTGGCCCTCTGCGTGATGAATCCCAGGTGGAGGTTTCCATCGGAGACGGCTTTGCGCTTGGCATACATCCTCCTGTCCGGGAATCCGGTAAGCTGGAGGAGACGCCGGGCGTTAGAGTGATTGGTCCCAATGGGGAAGTGGAGATGAAGAGAGGCGTGATTGCCGCTCTTCGTCATATCCATCTTGATCCTGCAACTGCGGAGCGTATGGGCGTACATGACAAACAGATTGTCCGGGTGGAAATCGGCGGTCTGCGCGGTGCAGTGCTGAATAATGTGCTGCTGCGTGTATCCGATAAATTTGCCCCCGAGATGCACATTGACGTAGAAGAAGCCAATGCCCTGGGTGTGAAAAACGGTGACCGGGCATATATCATTCTGGATTAAGGACAGTGGAGGGAGTGCATATGGCTTTCGATATAACGCAGTGCAACGAAACGCTGCTGGAGTTTGAGCGCCTGATAGAAAACGGCGAAAAAAAGGATTGGAAGGGCACTTTGCGTACCGGCGTGGATCTGGGCACTGCGAATATTGTCCTGGCAGTGGTGGATGAGAAGAATCGGCCGGTGGCCGGCGCTACTTTTCCATCGACTGTAGTTCGGGATGGCATTGTAGTGGATTATATAGGGGCTGTACAGGCTGTAACAAAACTGAAAGGCCAGCTGGAGGAACTGTTGGGTGAGACGCTGGAAGCAGGAGCCTGCGCAATTCCGCCAGGTATTCTTTCCGGCAATGTTAAAGCCATCGGCAATGTGGTAGAGTCAGCTGGATTCCGGCTGACTGAAATTGTAGATGAGCCTACTGCTGCTGCTGCTGTCTTAGGCATTACAGACGGCGCAGTGGTGGATGTAGGCGGAGGAACGACCGGAATCAGTATTCTGGAAAATGGAAAAGTCATTTTTACCAGTGACGAGCCTACAGGCGGAACGCATATGACCCTGGTGCTGGCAGGTTTTTATGGATGCAGCACTCAGGAGGCTGAGCTGATGAAACGCGATGCGGCTCAGGAAGCAAACGTATTTCCTGTAATAAAGCCGGTGGTGGAAAAAATGGCTGCGATCGTGAAGCGGAGTTTAGAAAAATATCCTGTGGATACGATCTATGTAGTGGGCGGCGCATGCTGCTTTACTCAATTTGAGGAAGTGTTTGAAAAATATATCGGCATCCCTGTGGTGAAGCCTGCGGCACCGCTGCTTGTGACACCTTTGGGCATTGCCATGAATTGTACCGAATAAGGGGGTGAGGACATTGACTGAGCAGGAACAATATGTCCATGGTATTATTACACAGGTGCTTGCGGAACGGGTGGTGCAGAAGCTTTTAGAACGCCAGAAACAGGCGCTGGTAGTCTATACCGGCTCGAATATGGGCATAGAACCTGGATTGGAGTGCCTGCGGATGCTGCGCCAGGAAGATGGATTTACTTACCGGGTGCTGCTGACCAGAAGCGCTGCTGAGATATTGGATGTGCCGGCAATTCGTTCCGCCCTGGAACCGGAAGAATTCTGGGTGGAAACTCCCGGGGCTTCCCCGGAAGTTCTGACTGCCCGGTATGACACGATTCTGATTCCTGCTTTGACGGTGAATACCGCGGCTCATGTGGCTGCATGCATGGCAGACACTCCGGCCGCTGCGATTATCCTGGATGGACTGATGCGCGGAAAAAATGTGATTGCGGCTGTGGACGGCTGCTGTCCGGACAATCCGGAACGTATCCGGCGGGGATTTCATATGACAGAAGCTTTGAAAAATAAGCTTCGGGAGAATAAGGACGCCCTGAAGGACTTTGGTGCATATCTGACAACTTCGGACGGGCTTAGAAAAACAGCCCAGAAGGCTATTATGAGCTTTGGAGGCGCATCTGTTTTTGGAAAACCGGAACAGAATGTGCACAGCGGCGCCGGGAAGGAACCGGACACACAGTCAGCAGGCAGGGCGGAATTGAAAACAGATGCCGGAAAATACCGGGTGAAGCTGGAAGGACGTGTGTTTAGCGGAAAGCATATCAAGGCTTATCCGGATCATGCTGTAATTGTTGTTCCAAAACAGACAATTATCACCCAGCTGGTATCTGACGAAGCCCGCAGACGGGATATCCGGATTGAGATTGAATCATGAGGCAGGTGGAAGAATGTATCTAGGAAGAGTGATTGGAACCGTAGTTTCTACCAGTAAAAACGAGAATCTGGTTGGCATGAAGCTGCTGATGGTCGAGAAACTGACCGAACGTCTGGAGCGGGAAGGTTCAACTGAGATTGCTGTGGATTCTGTAGGGGCTGGTACCGGTGAAATTGTAATTGTTTGTAAGGGCAGTTCCGCCCGTTATGTATTTGGCGATGGATCCGCTCCAGTGGATACGTCTATCGTGGGCATCGTAGACTCTGTGGAGGTGAGTTGATGGCAAATTTGTATACAAAAACCGGCGATAAGGGTCAGACCAGTCTGGTAGGAGGATCGAGGGTCAGCAAATCGGATCTTCAGGTAGAATGCTATGGCACCATCGACGAAGCAAACTCCATGCTGGGTCTGGCCTATTCTAATACATGCCAGGAATATATCCGGACCACAATTCACACAATTCAGGGAAGGCTGTTTTCTTTGGGAGCAGAATTAGCCAGTGATGAAGACGGGGCTTCCAGGCTGAAAAATCTGATTTCTGAAGAAGATGTGGCTTTTTTGGAACATGTGGTGGATACATGTACGGAGACAACCGGGAAAATGACCCACTTTGTCATTCCCGGCGTGGATTCGGCGTCATCTGCTCTCCATGTGGCCCGGACAATTGTGCGGCGTGCAGAACGGCGTATGGTGGAATTGGCAAGTGATTCTGCCGTGCGGGAAGTATTAATGCGTTACGTCAATCGTTTATCCGACGCCATTTACGCTATGGCCCGTCTTCAGGAAGAGACAGTAGCCAAGGATCAGATGCGGGAGAAAGTAACGGAAATGGTAAAAGAAGCGCTGGCAGGACACAAGGAAGGCCTTCCTCCTATTTCCTTGGAGGTACTCGAGCGTATGGCAGAGAGGGCCAAGGAAAAATCACGGGAGCTTGGGGTTCCGGTGGTCTTTTCTGCTGTTGACGGCGGAGGAAACCTGCTTTTGCTTGAGCGTATGGAAGGTGCGCTTCCTGGAAGCGTAGAAGTATCGGCAGGCAAAGCGTATACTGCCAATGCGTTTCATATGCCGACCCATGAGCTGGGCCAGGCGGCAAAACCGGACGGTCCTCTTTATGGGATTGAAAATTCCGCACCAGGAAAAATTATCCTGTTCGGAGGCGGTTTTCCTTACGTGGCTGACGGCCAGATCGTAGGAGGCGTTGGCATATCCGGCGGAACGGTAGAACAGGATATGGAGATTGCACGTTATGCGATGTCTATTTAAGGAGGGAAAGCAATGAATATTGATGAACGCGTAGTAGCGGGAATAGTGAATGCGGTCTTAGGCCGGCTGGATGACGTTTCCAATCCCTGCGCAGATGCAGGAGGCGGAAATTGGGGCATCTTTGAAAATATGAATGACGCGGTGGAGGCTGCCGCTGCTGCGCAGAAGAAGTACATAAATTGTACAATGCATGACAGAGCGGCTTATGTGCAGGCTATCCGCGATGTAGTGCTCAATCAGGAGAATCTGGAGTATATTTCCCGCCAATCTGTGGAAGAAACGGAAATGGGAAATTATGAGCACAAATTGATAAAAAACCGGCTTGCAGCAACCAAAACGCCGGGAATAGAAGATTTGACAACAGATGCGATGACAGGCGATGACGGACTTACTTTGGTAGAGTATTCTCCGTTCGGGGTGATTGGAGCGATTACGCCTACTACAAATCCTACAGAAACTATCATCTGCAATTCCATTGGAATGCTGGCTGCAGGCAACAGCGTGGTATTCAGTCCCCACCCAAGGGCAAAAAATGTTTCACTGCATTTGGTTCGGCTGATTAATCGTGCATTGACAGAAGCCGGCGCACCGGCAAATCTGGTGGTTACCGTATCAAAGCCGTCCATTGAGAATACGAATGCCATGATGAATCATCCTCTGGTACGCATGCTGGTGGCAACAGGAGGTCCCGGCATTGTAAAAACTGTGCTTTCCAGCGGCAAAAAGGCAATCGGCGCAGGTGCAGGGAATCCTCCCGTAGTGGTGGATGAGACTGCCAATATTGAGAAAGCAGGAAAAGATATCATTGACGGCTGCAGTTTTGACAATAATCTTCCCTGTATTGCGGAAAAAGAGGTCATTGTAGTAGATTCTGCAGCAGATTACCTGATTTTTAACATGAAGAAAAACGGCGCATATGAGGTAAAAGATCCGGAGATTATTGATAAAATTGTGAAGTTAGTAGTGCAGGAAAATGGAAAGAGCCCGGTAACGGCTTTTGTAGGCAAGAGCGCGAAATATATACTGGAGCAGGTTGGCATTCAAGTGGATGATGATGTAAAAGTGATTATTGCCCAGACCAATGAAGATCATCCTTTTGTTCAGGTAGAGCTTATGATGCCTATTCTGCCGATTGTGCGGGTGCCGGATGTGGATGCTGGTATTGAGATGGCTGTTCGTGTGGAGCACGGCAACCGCCATACTGCTATGATGCATTCCCGCAATGTAGATAAGCTTACCAAGATGGCAAAACTTATCCAGACAACAATATTTGTGAAAAACGGCCCTTCCTATGCTGGAATCGGCGTGGGCGGTGAAGGCTATACGACATTTACTATCGCAGGACCTACCGGAGAGGGATTGACTTCAGCCAAATCCTTTGCACGGCGGCGCAGATGTGTGCTTGTCGGAGGAATGGATGTACGCTGATTAGGGAGGTGCTCCTATGCAAGAAAATTTAACAGCTTTGGTGGAAAATGCCGGCATTGTCGGCGCAGGAGGCGCAGGCTTCCCCACCCACGTAAAGCTGAACGCCAAAGCAGATACCGTGATTATTAACGGAGCTGAATGTGAACCGCTTCTGCGGGTGGATCAGCAGCTTATGGCAGGGCAGGCCGGACGGCTGCTTGCAGCTTTAGACAGGATTGTCGCACATTTAGGGGCAGAGGAAGGCGTAGTGGCCTTAAAAGAACATTACCACACTGCAGCCGAAGCCTTACAGCGTGAGCTTGTGAATTATCCGAAGCTGCGGCTGCATCTGCTGGGAGCTTTTTATCCGGCAGGTGACGAGCAGGTGATTGTATACGAGGTTACAGGCAGGGTTGTCCCGGAAGGGGGAATTCCCATCAATGTGGGAGTTGTGGTGACCAATGTGGAAACTGCCCTGAATGTGCTGGATGCCGTGGACGGCCATCCGGTTACAGAAAAATATGTTACTCTGACCGGTGCTGTACGTCAGCCGAAGACCGTTAAGGTTCCGCTTGGCATTACTGTAGCCGAAGCTCTGGAGCTGGCGGGAGGGCCCGCAGTGGCAGATTACCGTATCGTCAACGGCGGACCCATGATGGGCCGTCTGGTTCCTCCGGAGAGTGCGATTACAAAGACAACAAAAGGATTGATTGTAGTGCCTGCGGGCCATCCCCTTTTGGACAGTTTGGAACGGCCGCTGAATGTATCCCTGCGGCAGGCAGCCACTGCATGTATGCAGTGCTCCCTGTGCTCTGAGGTTTGTCCCCGGGGACTTTTAGGCCATCGCATTCAGCCCCATAAGCTGATGCGCATTGCAGCTTACGGAAGCCTGTGCGATCCGGCGCAGACTCCGATGAATGCTTATCTCTGCTGCGGGTGCCGTCTGTGTGAATATGCCTGTGTCATGGGCCTTCAGCCTTGGAAGGTGAACGGCAATCTTAAGAACATCCTGGGCGGGCAGGGGATCCGCAACAGTCTGAACAACAAGCCGGAACATGGTGCGCCTTTCAGGGAGTACAAACGCTATCCGGTACACAAGCTGATTCATCAGCTTGGCCTTGCAGCTTATGATGTAAGTGCACCGTTAGAAGAAACTCCAGCGCCTGCTTACGCAAAAGTTACGCTTCCCCTTCGGCAGAATGTGGGAGCGCCGGCAGAACCAGTAGTTCAGACAGGCAGTCAGGTACAAAAGGGTGATTTGATTGCCCGTATTCCGGAAGGTAAATTGGGAGCAAATCTTCATGCCAGCATTTCCGGCACAGTGGCAGCTGTCAGTGATGACAGTATTGTGATTCAGGCGTAATTAGTAAGAAAGGATATGCGTATGGGAAAGTCGATTGGATTGTTAGAGCTGAAAAGTATTCCCGCAGGCGTGCAGTCTGCAGATGAAATGCTGAAAGCTGCGGATGTGGAGCTGTTGGTGGCTACTGCTATTTGTCCCGGCAAATATATCATTATTGTCAGCGGGCAGGTAGGGGCAGTGAAAAGTTCCATGGAAAGAGGCAGGCTGGTTGCGGGAACTTTCCTGATCTGCCATCATATTATCAATAATGTCCATGCATCTGTGCCGTCGGCTCTGGTAGGTACAGCGGATGTGGAACATGTAACTGCCCTGGGTATGCTGGAAACTATGTCGGCGCTGACTGCGGTACGGGCCGCAGATATTGCTGCAAAAGCGTCCAATATTACCCTTATGGAAGTCCGGGTGGCTCGGGGGCTGGGAGGAAAAGGATACATTATTTTTACAGGTGAAGTGTCAGCTGTAAAATCAGCCTTAAATTCCTGTATGACCCAGCTGACGGATACCGGAGAGATTACCAGCAGCTGCGTAATTCCGTCGCCGCATAAAGGCTTGCTTGAAAAATTGGTTTGATGCAGCTAAAGGAGTGAATTGGCAATGGATATGAATCTTTTGAATATTGGTGCGTCTGCAGAAGGCAAGATGCGTATCATTCAGGAGACGGTTCCTGGAAAACAGGTCACGTTGGCACATATTATTGCCAGTCCTGGTGAGATTATCTATCAAAAGCTGGGTTTGAACCCGGAATTAGATTATAAACAGTCAGCAATTGGAATTTTAAGTATGTGTCCCTCTGAGATATCAGTCATCGCCGGCGATATTGCAATGAAAACTGCCCCGATTGAGATTGGATTTATCGACCGTTTCAGCGGAACGCTGATTTTTACGGGAAGGATTTCTAATGTTCAGTCTGCCGTTGCCAATATTTTGGCTTATTTGAAGAATAATTTAGGATTTACAGTTTGTGAGATTACAAGAACATGAAAAAGATTATTTTAATGGGGCGCAGTGAATGTGGGAAAACTACTTTGACACAGGCGCTGAAAGGTGATGTGATTTCATATCACAAAACACAATATATTAATCATTATGATGTTGTGATTGATACACCGGGGGAGTATGCAGAGACTTCTACATTGGCTCGAGCCCTGGCCTTATATGCTTATGAGGCGGATGTGGTGGGTCTTCTGCTGAATGCAGCGGAGCCTTATTCCCTGTATCCTCCCTGCTGTGCGTCTGCCTGTAATCGTCCCGTGATTGGAATTGTTACACAGATTGACCGGGAGGACGGTAATCCGGATCGGGCGCATCAATGGTTGGAAATGGCAGGGTGCAGGCCGGTATTTCGTGTCAGCTCATATACCGGAGAAGGAATTTGGCAGGTGCTCAATTATCTCCGTGAGCCAGGGGATGTACTTCCCTGGGAATCTGAAGAGGACGCTGACCGTCCGCGTACGGTGGTTTCCAACAAATATGGGAAAGTATAGAGAGTGGGAAACAGAGAGAGTGGAAAAATAAGGAGCTGTTGGAAAATGGTAAATTTCCACAATATATAGCTGTGAATTCTTAAGTTTCACAGCTATATATTGTGTGTAAATTTCATTTTCCGACAGCCCCTTTACTTTTATTTCTCTTCGGTTTTATCAGAATCTACAGAAATCTCCTTTTGATTTTCCGGAACAGGAAGGTTGCCGGCAGACTTTTCTTCCAGAGCCTCAGGGAGAATCTGACTGTCATGGAGACGCGGAAAACGCCGGCTGCCGTTGGAACGGTATAAAACAGCGGCTCCTGCCGTCAGGCCTCCAATCAGTACGCCTCCTGTAACGCCGATAGCAGGACTGACAGCCAACAGGCTTCCAAACATAAAGTTCAGTGCAACTGCGCCCAGAGAAACCAGAGTCAGGAGTCTTGTGTTGCGGCTGAGATTGTTGCTGACAATGGAGGTATAAGTGTCCAGATCTTTGATAATTGTATTTTTGTTAAGTTCATAACGTTCCGTTAAAAATTTGAAATCCAGGGCCATCTGCCCCTGAAGGACATAACTGTTCTGCATTTGCATGGGATAGTATCCCTTGTCAATGCGGGCGATAATTTCTTTGATGGAAATGATTTGATTGCCGTATTCCGTATAACGGCGGCGGAAATCCAGAATTTGATAAGTGCCGCTGTTGTCAATACGGTTGTCCAGAGAATCTTCCAATGTCTTCATATCTTTGATACTGTATGTGATTAACTCGTTCAAATTGTCAATTTTAAATAGAAGTGCATAAATAAAAGCCTGCCCTATGTACTTTATCTCTTTATTCATCAGGAAATTTCCAAACAGGCCTACACTGGATTCTTCTATGATTAGATTTGTGCCAGCCTGCTGCAGGCGGAGATCGCTTAGCAGATCTCCTTCTCCGTAATTGAGTTCCAGGGTCAGGGAAGTTTCATCTCCAAAAATGCGCTGGTGCACAACCGGCTCCTGGATAGGGCAGGTGAAAATGCAATAGGAACTCTCTGCAATGCCAGCGCCTTCCGAATGGCGGCCTCTGCCCATAGTTTGAAGAAAGGTATAATTTTCCATAATAATGCCTCGCTGCGGAGCTATGTGTACGGCAAAATCATCGTTAGGCAAATTTCTCTGCATTTGTCCAATACAGTGCCTTGAAAAGCTCCTTTTCTATAATATGAATTCGGTGTAAAAAGCTTCTTTTTTCTGTTAAAATCATACCATATTTTTGGATAATTGTCCATATATACCCGTGAGCCAAATGGTTTGCCAATAGATTCCAGTATTTTTATGCCCGTGAGCCAAATGATTTGCCAACAGATTTCAGTATTTTTATGCCCGTGAGTCAAATGATTTGCCAACAGATTCCAGTATTTTTAAGATATACAGCAAATCATATGGCAAGATTTGTTCTTTTACTCTGAGGAGCTATATGCTGGTGAGCATAATTAAAGATAGATTTTTTACTTTTTCTATGTTATCATTTAATAAATACAAAATGCACCGAAATGTGCGTAGATTCCCATGTGTCTGCCAATAATTTCAGGAGGAAAATCTATGAAAGAAAAGTTAATCTGCCAAAAATTACCGTTTATTTTTAAATTTTCGCTGTGTCTTGCTCTGGGGATCGCGGCTTTTTTCCTGGCAGGCCCTTATACAGAAGCCCTGGCGGCACAAGTCAGCGGAGAAGAGGATCAGGTACTTTATAAAGATGAATTCGGCGGAATCCATACAGTAAATGGATTTGTTTACTATTTGCACAAGGATGTCTACACTTCCACTTATTCGGTACGTTATGAGGGAAGCGCCGAAAGCATTGCGATCCCGGCCACATTCCAGGGTGAGAAAGTGAAAAGCCTTTTTTTCGAAGCATTCTCGGACGCTCCTAACTTAAAGAGCGTCACCCTGCCGAAAAGTATGTCTGACATAGACACCGGGGCTTTTATGAACTGTAAAAATTTAGAGGAAATCCTGGTGGATGAAAGTAATACTTATTATACTGCGCAGGAAGGGGTTTTATATGAACTTGACGGCGGCACAGCGAGAAGTCTTGTATTCTGCCCGATGAAAAATATAAAAGTTTTTTCCATTCCAGAGGGCATAGAGTGGATTGACACTTACGCATTTCGGGAATGCAAAGACTTACAGAGCGTCTATATTCCCGCTTCCGTTAAAAAAATAGGCGGTTCCTTCGCTTCTGATAATTTGCAGAATATTTATTACGGCGCTGGCCAAGAAGAACTGGAAAACACGAAAGAGTATTATGATTTCTCAAAGACGGTAGAAAAGGTTCATCTGCATTTTAATTTTAACCCGGACAATTTTGAAGTTTTGCCGTTATCTGATCAGACGGCGGAAATTTCAGGCTGCTGCGACACGGACAGCGAATTGGCTATCCCGGCGGGACTGGGAGACAAAATCGTTACTTCCATTGGAACGCGGGCTTTCTTTGACTGTCAAAGCGTTGTCCATGCAGATATTCCAGACAGCGTCGTCCGTATCGGAGATGAAGCTTTTGAAGGGTGCAGTGCATTAGAACGAGTTGTTGTGCCGGCGGGAGTAACTTCTATCGGGGCAGACGCTTTTAACAGATGCCCTGTTTTAAAGGAGATTTATTATGCCGGGAGCGAAATGCAATGGAACGAACTTGACGTGCAGCTCTCAGATGAAGTGAAAATTATTTACAACTGTGATCCCCATGATTTTTTTCCAGATCGTGAATCAAAGTCGGAGGCGAGGATTTTATATTATACTGGCGATGGGACGGATATTGTAATCCCCTCATGGCTGGACGGTCAGCAGATGACGGCCATTGGGGACGACTATACGGCACTTTTTGCAGATGCTTCACTCAAGTATGTTGAAATTCTGGACGGCATTACCCGGATTAAAAAAATTGCTTTTTCTGGCTGTGAGTCCATACAAGAGGTCAGGCTTCCTGATACTTGCATAGAGGTCGGAAAGGAAGCTTTCGCGTCCTGCGGGAACCTGGAAAAAATTGCACTTTCTTCAAATCTGGAAAAGATGGGGGAAAAGGCTTTTTATCAATGCAAAAGTCTGGCGGGAGAACTTTTATTTCCTGAAAAACTTACTTATATTCCTGTCAGCGCTTTTGAAGGTTGTGAAAGATTAAACAGCGTAGCTTTGTCTGAAAACCTGAAAGAGATTAGCACCTATGCTTTTTATGGATGTAAAAGCCTTACTTCTCTTTCTCTTCCCAAAAACCTGGAATATGTTGGAGTAAGCGCTTTTTGGGGATGCAGTTCCTTAAAAGACGTTTATTATTCCGGCACAGGGAAGGAATGGAAAAATTTTACGAATTCCAATGACTTTGTCAAATCTGGGAATGATTGTCTGCTGAATGCCGGTTTTCATTATACAGAAGAAGATCTGGGCATTCCTTCCGGCAGTTTTACGGTTACGTTTAATGCCTGGGGCACGGCGGATATTCCTCCGCAGACGGTTTTGCAGTTTGGGCATATTGTAAAGCCAGAGGATCCTGTCCGCCCTGGCTATAACTTCGTTGGCTGGTACCATGGGGAAGAATTGTGGGATTTTGAATTCGACAGGATACAGGCGGATATGACGCTGGAGGCTAAATGGGCGCATCAGGAAGAGGTTCGCCAGAATGGGAGAGGCGATTATATTGACGCCTGGGGTTTTGTTCTGGTTCCGCTTGAGAAAGAACTTATTGTAAATGCCGGTGTGCCTGCTTATTCTTCCAATATTACTTATAATTGGAAAGTTGATAAACCGGCGCTCCTGCAGTTGGGACCGAACGGAAATATGAGCATTCCCGTAAAAGGCGTCGCAGAAGGCCAATGTACCCTTACGTGCACGGTTCGAAGCGAACTCTACCTGGTTCCTCCATATGGCACAGAACCTATTCTCTGGGATGTAGATACGAGCAATTACCCTTATAAATACAGGATTGTCTCTCTGATAGAGTCGCTGAAAATGAATGAGAAATCCATTACAATGAAGCCTGGCGCTTACCATCCCCTTACACTTACTGCGGCGCCTTCAGACAATAACTATGCGCGGACTTTAAGCGAGCTGACTTTTACTTCCTCAGACTCTTCCATAGCGGCAGTCAGTGAAGATGGAATTATAGAAGCCAGGAAAAATGGAACGGTCACGATTACCGCATTCACTAAGAACGGTATGAATGGAATTACGGGAAAGGACGTTTGTACTGTCACTGTCACGGATTCCGGTTCCGAACCGTCGGGGCCGGATTCTGGTGGAAATTCCGGTTCCGAACCGTCGGGGCCGGATTCTGGTGGAAATTCCGGTTCCGAACCGTCGGGGCCGGATTCTGGTGGAAATTCCGGTTCCGAACCGTCGGGGCCGAATTCTGATAAAGGGGAAACTGACAAGGATCCGGGCAAAGAACCTCCGGCATCCGATTCCGACAATGAGGAAACAGATAAGGATTCCTCCAATTCCGCGTCAGACAAAGACAGTGCGGAAGAAAAACCAAATGGAGGAACGAAAGTAATTCCAGCAAAGAAGATTACTTTAAGCACGAAACAAATTTATATGGTAAAGGGAAAGAGCGTCTGCATCGGGGCATATCTGTCTCCTGCGAATGCCACGGATGAGATCAAATGGTCTGTTTCCAATAAAAAAATTGCAGAGGTAAAGAATGGGAAAATTACCGCTAAGAAAACAGGGAAGGTTTCTGTCACTGCAAGGGCAGGAAAGGCAAAGGCAAGCCTGAAAGTAAATATCATATCAAAAGAGAAAAAAGCGGCGAAAGTAACTTTAAAGAAAAAGATTTCCATGAAAGTAAAGAACAGTCTCCTGTTAAAAGCATCCCTGTCTCCAAAGAATGCAACCGATACACTGACATGGAGCAGCTCCAATAAAAAGATTGCGAAGGTAGACAAATTTGGCAGGGTCACCGCCCTGAAAAAAGGAAAAGTGACTATCCGGGTTAAGACTAGCGGCAGAAAAAAGGCTTCCTGTAAAATCAGCATAACCAAGTAGGCGCTCAACTGTGTTAGAACATTGATTTTTATAACCGGAGTCACAATTCGAGAAAATAGAAATATATCAGAAGTCAATATAAATTTATTGAATTACGATAAATTTATATTGACTTTTATTATTTCTAAGAGTATGATAACGATAGATGGATATCCATGCTAAATAACGGGAGCGACGGCTCAGAATAATAGCAAAATAAAGTTAATTAGAAATGAACAGGGAGGTTGCAAGATGACACAAAAAAGTTTAAGCAGATGGTTAAAAGGCGTGATTACAGGAGTTGCAGTCTGTGGAGCCGTGATTTATTTTTATCTGGTGCCAATGCTCGGGCAAGAGACAGTGAAAGCTTATCCAGAATTTTCCTATTGCTATGGGCCCTGGCTGACGGTAATTTGGCTGTCCGCCGTTCCCTGCTATTTGGCGCTGTATTTTGGATGGAAAATTACCGTGGAAATCGGCATGGATAATTCATTTTCCGTGGAGAATGCCAGATATTTAAAACGCATTTCTACGCTGGCATTATTAGACAGCGGATATTTTTTTCTGGCAAATCTGATTTTGCTGCTGCTGAATATGAATCATCCGGGAATTTTGCTGATTTCTTTGTTTGTGGAATTCGCAGGGGTGTCGATAGCAGTAACAGCGGCGGCGCTTTCTCATCTGGTGCAGAAGGCTGCCGAGATTCAGAGTGAAAACGAATTGACGATTTAAAGGTCTGTTTACAAATGTATAAACGGTTTACAGCCATAAAAAAGAATATTGAAAACGGAGGAAGAGATGGCAATTATTATCAATATAGACGTAATGCTTGCCAAACGGAAAATGAGCGTAACGGAACTTTCCGAGCGAGTAGGAATTACCATGGCAAACATTTCTATATTAAAAAACGGCAAGGCGAAAGCAATCAAAGTTGATACATTAGACAAAATTTGCAGGGCATTGGAATGTCAGCCGGGCGATATTTTAGAATGGAGGGATGAAGATGGAAAAGCATAATGAATCTGCACCGGAAAAATCTCTGCGCCAGGATGTGAAAGATACCGTGAATCGAAATCCGGAACATGCAGTAATAAATCGAAATCCAAAAAATAAAATGAATCAGAGCTTAGAACATGCAGCAGTATGCCAGGGTTCGGAAAATCCCATTAATCCTGTTATGCGGGATCATGTCCCGTATTTTATGGGAATATCGCTTTTATATGCCCTTTGTTTTACCATTGCATTTTATAAGAATTTTATCGGACTTACATTTCCCCTCATTACAGCCGCAACTTTGGCAGTTTGCTGGATGTTTCTTAAGAAAAATGAGATTCCCTGGCACAGATCCAACTGGTGGTATTTAGGCGGAAGTCTGCTGCTGGGCATCAGTACTGTGCTCACCGCTAACGAATTTGTGATATTTTTTAATACAGCAGGTATTTTGCTGTTGATTACGGTATTTATGATCCGTCAGGTGTATGACGGCAAAAAATGGAATCTGGGGCAGTATATCTGTAATATTCTATTTTTGTATCTATGTATGGTACCAGAAGTTGCCAGCCCCTTTATTCATTATATCAATTACAGGAAAAAGGATAAAAAAGAAGAAAAGAAAAATCAGAACACAAAATATATTTTCATGGGAATCTTAATTGGACTGCCGATTCTTTTAATCGCTACAGGACTTTTAAGCAGCGCTGATCAGATATTTTCCAGATTTGTAGGCAGTGTATTTCATAATTTTCAGAAACAGATTGTATTTTCTCCAAATCTTTTTCTGATTATTTCTCTGATGCTGATGGGATTTTTTGGGATATACAGTTTTCTGTCCGCATTGACCCAGAATAATATGCCGGAATGGAAGAAGAAAGGAAACAGGAAAAATCCCGTTACTGCCATCACCTTTCTCTCCATGATTACAGCTGTTTATTTGATTTTTTGTGGGATTCAGGCGGTATTTTTATTTACCGGCGGCAGATTGCTTCCTGAGGGTTATACTTATTCTGAATATGCACACCAGGGATTTTTTCAGTTGTTGGTTTTGTGCATATTTAATTTGATACTGGTGGTGCTTTGCCTGGCTGTTTTTCAGAAAAACAGGATGCTGAATGTTTTGCTGCTGGTATTTTCCGGATGTACTTATATTATGATTGCTTCCAGTGCGTTTCGGATGATTCTGTATATTTCAGTCTATCATCTGAGCTTCCTCCGAATATTGGTGCTGTGGTTTTTGAGTATGCTGGTGGTTTTAATGGCGGGGGCAGTGCTCCATGTCATAAAAGAAAAATTTGATTTGTTCCGCTATTGTACGGCGGTTGTCACAGTATTTTATCTTCTATTTTCCTTCGGGAGGGCAGATTATATCATTGCTTCATACAATATGGCGCAAGTGGGAACAGAGATAGGTTATGAAGATGTGGCATATTTGACAAGCCTTTCTGCAGATGCAGTGCCTGCCCTGAGCCGGTATGAATTTGCGCATGAACATTCTGCAGAAAATATATACAAGTATGGAGGATATACAGAAGATGTATATGGAACAGTTATCGGATTAAAATCGGAAGGAAACAGGGATGGGTATGTTTCCGGCTGCAGGCAGTGCAAATTAGAACAAAAATACCGGCAGGTTTTAGAAAAAGCAGAAGGCATGAATTGGCGGACATTTCACTTTTCCAGATATTGGGCAGCAAAAGCAGCTGAAAAATATTTCAGATGAATATTTACAGATGAATATTTATCCATTATTATTAAATGAGATGAATATGCAGTCCGCTCTGCGGCAGGATGAACAGAAACAGAAGTTTAAAGAATAAAGGAGAAGGGTCATGATTCGCAATGTTTCAACAGAGATAATAACGGATATAATCAGAGAAATGTGCATAGAAGCCAATCACAGTCTTTCCGGGGATATGGAGCATGCATTGCAGGAAGCGGCATCTCAGGAAACATCTTCGCTGGGCCGGAAAATTCTGCATCAGCTCCAGGAAAATCTGCAGATTGCAGAGAAAGAACAGATTCCCATTTGCCAGGATACGGGAATGGCAGTAGTTTTTGCGGAGGTGGGCCAGGAGGTTCATTTTGAGGGAGGTCTGCTGGAAGATGCCATTCACGAAGGAGTGCGGCAGGGATATGAAGAAGGATTCCTGAGAAAATCTGTGGTGGGAGATCCGATTCTTCGGAAAAATACCAGAGATAATACGCCGGCCGTGATTCACTATACCATCACAGCCGGGGATAAAGTGAGGCTGACGCTGGCTCCGAAGGGATTTGGCAGTGAAAATATGAGCCGGATTTTTATGCTAAAGCCTGCCGATGGCATAGAGGGGGTAAAAAATGCAATTTTAACTGCAGTGAAAGACGCAGGCCCCAATGCCTGTCCCCCCATGGTAGTAGGGGTCGGAATAGGAGGGACTTTTGAAAAATGCGCCCTTTTGGCAAAAGAAGCCCTGACAAGGCCGGTCAACAAACATTCTTCCGTTCTCTATGTAAAAGAATTGGAACAGGAAATGCTAGAAAAAATTAACTGCCTTGGAATCGGCCCCGGCGGGCTGGGAGGCACAGTTACAGCCCTTGCAGTAAATATCAACACTTATCCCACTCATATTGCCGGGCTGCCGGTTGCGATTAATATCTGCTGCCATGTAAACCGCCATGTGGTGCGGGAAATATAATTTCATGTATCGTATCTGTTGTGTATTTTTGTCGTGAATAGTCAGAAAGGTTTGAATTATGGATAAATATATCAAAACGCCTGTTACTGTAGAAGTGACAGAAGATCTCCATGCGGGAGATTATGTTTATATTACCGGAACGGTATATGTAGCCAGAGATGCGGCGCATAAACGGATGGCGGAGGCCCTGGAACAGACAGAGCAGGAATTCTATGCAGAGTTTTCCAGTAATAAAAGGAAAAATTTGCAGCAGTCTGAAAAAGAAGAGCTTAAACGGAGGCTTCAAGCGGCATTGCCGTTTCCTGTAGAGGATTCTGTTGTATACTATATGGGGCCTTCGCCGGCCAGAGAAGGGCGTCCTATTGGTTCTGCAGGCCCCACTACGGCAAGCCGCATGGATAAATATGCGCCCCGTTTGCTGGATTTGGGGCAAAAAGCAATGATAGGAAAAGGAAAACGAACAAAAGAAGTAATAGAAGGGATTGTCCATAACCATGCTGTATATTTTGCAGCGGTGGGAGGAGCAGGGGCATTGCTTTCTAAATGCATTAAAAAATCAGAACTGATCTGTTATGAAGAGTTAGGGGCGGAAGCTGTTTTGAAGCTGGAAGTAGAAAATTTTCCTGTAATTGTGGTAATTGATAAAGATGGAACGAATCTCTATGAGACAGCTGCCAGAAAATATGCAAGAACAATCTGATTTAGAACAGGCAGGATGTCGGTTCAAATATTAGAACAGTTTTTATCCTCGCTTCGTTGGAGCAGACTCTGCGCCAACTTGACTGAAATGTTGCTGAAAATTCGCTGTGTTGATTTTAGATTGCAGATAAACTTGACGAAACAGAGAATATAAAGTAAGATATTGTCAGGCAGTTTGAACAAATTTCAGAGAAATAAGAGGGAGAAATTATGGAAAAGAACAGTCAGTCATATCAATTGAAAAAAATTGTCAGCCAGTCAATTATTGCAGTGATAGTGGGAGCTGTTTTGCTTTTACTCTCAATTGGGACAAGTATTTTTATGAGCTGGGTATCCGATGAAGAATTGGAAACTACTACATATCTGAATCAGTATCGGTTGGGTTCTAAAACATTGACATATGCGGTTCAGGCTTATGCGGCTACCGGGGATCAGCAGTATTATGATGATTATATGAGGGAACTGAATGAAGATAAGAACCGTGATATTGCTCTGACAGGTTTGAAAAAGAATAACATAACCAATGCAGAATGGGACAGCATGGATCAGATTGCAGATTTTTCCAATGGCTTGGTTCCCATAGAAGAAGAAGCAATGGAACTCGCAGGAAAAGGTGACACGGAAGGGGCAAAAAAACTTGTATTTGGCGAAGAGTACAGGGATACTGCACAGCAGATTAATTCCCTGACAGATGAAGTAATTGTTAAGATTCAGAAAAGAGTCAATGATTCTAAGATTAAATTGAGATTTTTTCAGGCAATTGTTGAAGTGCTTTATGTGTTTTCTTTTTTATATGTAGTTTTACAAATTGTTAAGATGGTTAGATTTTCCAGAAAAGAGCTTTTGTCGCCGATTGTTAAAGTGTCAAAACAGATGTTAGAACTGGCAGCAGGAGATTTTCATGGTGAGTGTGAACTGGAAGAGGACAGCAGTGAAGTAGGGAAAATGGCAGGGGCCATTATTCATATGAAGCAGAGCACTACAGCAATGATAGGAGAAATCTCAGAAATTTTAGAGAAAATGGGCAATGGAGATTATAATTTTGAAATAAATCAAGAATACGTAGGAGAATATGGGCAGATTAAAGAATCATTTATGAAAATTAGTGATAAAATGAGGGAGGCGCTGGGCACGATCCGGGAAGTTTCATTACAGATTGACAGCGGATCTGAACAATTATCCTGCGCTGCAGTTGATTTAGCAGAAGGAAGTCAGGAGCAGGCAGGAAAGATATCTGATTTGGTCAACTTGATGAATGAAATGTACAAAAGTATGGAGCACAGTGCGAAAGAGGCAAGAGAGACAGTTGAGATTTCCACCAAAGCGGGCTATGTACTGGAAGCAGGCAATGCGAAGATGCAAGAATTAAAAGAAGCAATCAGTGAGATTAGCAGCTGTTCTGAAGAAATAGGAAATATTATGAGTACCATTGAAGATATTGCTTCTCAGACAAATCTTTTGTCATTAAATGCCGCAATTGAGGCCGCTCGCGCAGGAGAGGCAGGAAAAGGGTTTGCCATTGTGGCGGATCAGGTTAAAAGCCTGGCAGATGAATCTGCAAAGGCAGCAGGGGAAACAGACAAGCTGATTGAAAGAACCGTCATGGCAGTGGATAAAGGTATATTAATTGCAGATGAAACAGCGGCAAATATGGATGAAGTTATGCTGGGTGCAAAAGAAGCCACAGGAAGAATGGGAAAAATGTCAGGGATCCTTACAAATGATGTGCAGAATATGCATCATTTAAATGAAAATATTATGCGTATTGCAGAGATCGTGGACAGTAATTCGGCAGCTTCTCAGGAGACCGCAGCAGTCAGTGAGGAACAGAAAGCACAGGTTGAGACAATGGTAGGGCTGATGGATAAATTTAACGTATAAAAATAGTAAAAAAGGTGAATTGAAAAAGTAAATTCCGCTTTGCAGGATTAAATTCCACCTTTGGCACTTCAGATTGGATTTTCATATGTAAAAATAAAAAAAGTAGTGCAAATATAGGGTAAATTCAGTTATAATAATGAAAAACAGTTGGATTGGCAGTGTTTTGCGTATTCTGACCAAAAGTCGAATTTACGGCTCTTTTTTCGGAAGTTGTAAATTCCACCCCTGTGAAAGGCTGTGATGACTGTGTGAAACTACGAATTTCCGGTTGTTTTTTTATTAGTTGCTATTTTTCAAAAACCTTTGGTGTCAGGATGATTTCATCTGCTGGAATTCTCCTTAAACCAAAGGTTTTTAAAATCTCTTCTCCGCACTGGAAGGCAAAGACCTCATAAGGGCTTTTATTGCCAAGTTTTGGCCTTGCATAGGAGTTGATGTGGCTCATCATGAGATTTATCTGCCCTTGTGTGCACTGACCAAAATCCACGCCTTTCGGGACACAGCAGCGTATCATTTCGTGGTTGTTTTCGCAGTTCCCTTTCTGATGGGGAGCGCATGGATCGCAATAGAACAGATGAGTCCGCCTGTTTCCCTGTCTGTCAAATTCGATTGCTTTCGGATTTGAAAATTCGCTGCTGTTGTCAGCCAGCAGTATGGGAAATAAATCAATGAAGATATCCGGCCTGAGTTCAAGGCGCAGCTTCTCAAACACATCAATGACAGACCGGGAATCATTTGCCGGCCGTAAGTAGGCAAGCTGGAGTTCCTGCTGGACAAAATACACTGTGAGAAGAACGGCGCCGCCTTTTACGCCTTCCACAGAATCAAGCTGTCTGACAGGAAGATGGGGGCTTGCGCTATAAGTTCGTTCCGACCCATCGTCTCATTTTCGTGATGGGCTGCGATATGGTGAAGTGACTGTCCATTTCGGATAAGTGGGGAGACAACGCTGTCGAGATGGGAAAGTTCCTCCTCAGAAATGGCAAAACCGCGGCGGGATTTTGATTTCAATCCATCGTATTCTTTTTGTGCATGGACCGCACGGTAGAAGGATTTTTCCAGAGCGCACTTTGAACGGTCTTTGCAGGCATTGCAGATATAAGGCGGTTTTTTAGTTTTGGGCAGGAATAGGGAACATAAGAGATACAGGCTGCGGCACACCTGCCGCAAGACCAGCAGGGTCTGTTTGATAAAGCGGAGCATTTGGAAGAAATGGAATGGACGGGGCATTCACGTCTGACATTGATCAGACAGTCATTGAAGGCTTTGCCCATGGCGCCTGTTTTTTCTTTGCGGATATGTCTGCGCGCTTCTTTGGAGATGGTGGCGCAGTCTTTGCCAAGGATAAGGCCGATCTCTTTGAAAGATGTGCCTTCGTCCAGTTCCGCCTTCAGAATTAAACCTATAAAAAATAATAGAAAAAAGTGCCGAAATTTTTCAGCCGCTTTGTAACGGCTTTTTCACAATAAATTTCATTTTTACATTCAATTGGGGATTACAGCGCGACCATGGTATCCTATGTGTATAACTTTTCTGTAATTCCCGTTTTTTTTGCGTTTTTTAAGCTGTCCACAATCTCTTGCAGACGCCGGATGTTATCCACCGTCATTTTGACGTATGGAGCACTGCTGAAATTCGCTTTTTCTTCGCGTTTCTGATAAAATCAGATTATCGGAAATTGAAAGGAGGTGTTCACAGATGGGCGGTAATTATGAAAAAAGCATGTACAACCAGATTATGGAAGTCATGGCGCGTCTTGACGCCGTGGAACAGGATCTCTATACTGAAAAGATCGAACATAAAAATGATGTTGACCGTCTGAATGCCAAGATAGATTCCCTTGAACATGAAAATCAGCTTCTTAAAGACGGCAACGCCCGCTTGAGAAGCATTATCAATAATGACAGCGCTAACACTTCCCTTCCGCCATCTACTGACCGGAAAGGCGGAAAGCCTGCCAATACCTATAACAGCTGTGAACATACAGGACGTAAAGCCGGAGGGCAGAAGGTGCATAAGGGCGCAACCCTGACGAAATCAGAAGTGGAAGAAAAAATCAAATCTGGAAAATGCAAACATGAAATCAGGGAGATTGGAGATTCCGCCAGCCGGAAATATGTCACAAAATATGTCGTAGACCTTGATGTTGCGCCTCTTGTGACGGAAATCCACATTTATGCGGATGAAAATGGAAAATTCAACATTCCGGAGGAATACCGGAGTGATGTGGTTTATGGAGCAAATGTAAAAACACTTGCGGCAGTCCTCTACAGCGAGGGCGTCATGTCAGACGACAGGATAGCTGCATTCTTAAATACCGCAAGCAACGACGAACTCGGCCTTTCAGCCGGGAGCATTTATGGATTCTGCAAAAAACTTGCCGGGAATGCTGAAAACAGTATCCGGAATTTAGAAGGGGAACTGCTGAACCATGAAGTAGTATTAACGGACGCAACCACAGTAACGGTCAATGGAGAACAGAATTATGTCCGAAATTTCAGCATTGAAAAGGCTGTTGTCTATCGTGCCATGAAAAGCAAGGCAATAGACGCCCTTAAAAAAATAGATTTTCTGGAGAAATTTTCGGGCGTCTTAGTACATGGCCACGAAACGGCATTATACCATTTTGGAACAGGCCACGGTGAATGCAATGTCCATATCATCCGTTATCTGCGTAAGAACACTGAGGAGACGGGCATAAATGGTCAGTGGGGATGAAAGCCCTGCTCTATGAGATGAACCGGGAGAGGAAAAAGCGCATGGATCTGGAGGAAAAATCCTTTCCGGAAGAAATCCTGTGTGACTATGAGAAAAAATATATGGATTTCATTGCTTCAGGACGTAAGGAAAACAAACAGCTGGGGCATAGAGATGCAAAGAAGGATGAAAAAGCGCTGTTGAACCGTCTGGAAAAATACATGCATAATCATCTTTTGTTCCTGCATGATTTCAGTGTGCCGTTTGACGATAACATGAGTGAGCGTGACCTGAGAAAAGTCAAGGACCGGCAGAAGATGGCAGGAGGATTTCGCAAAGACAGTGGACATGAAATGCACTGTGCAATCCTGACAATCATAGAAACCCTGAAAAGAAGATATATGGGGTTAATAGAAAATGTAAAAAAGTTATTTATGGGGACACCGGCTATTTTTTAGCCGGTGCAATACCCCGTTAGGTCAGCCGAAAGGCTGAACTGTTACAAGAAATATAAAAAAGTTTAAAAAGTCTATTGACAAAATAAGGTTTATTTAGTAAAATAACTAATGCATTACGATGCAAGGGACAATTTTATAAGAGAAAATGTCAGTTCGGAGAAATACTCAAGAGGCCGAAGAGGTGCCCCTGCTAAGGGTATAGGTCGGGTGACCGGCGCGAGGGTTCGAATCCCTCTTTCTCCGTTCCAGATTTTCAGAAATAAAATTGTTATTTTTTTGAAAAAAGTTATTGACAAACGCGAGAGACTGTGATAAGATATAGAAGTTGTCGCGCAAGAGAGATGACAGACGACCTTGACAACTGAACAGTGGAATAACCTTGAAAGATTCAAACGA
>JAETSX010000141.1 GCA_021769425.1 Eubacterium sp. | reverse complement strand
ACGCCTGCGTCCAGCCTGGCTATTTTTAAGAGCGTATAGACTACATCCTCCACCCGGCGTATTTCCCGCAGGGATTTCTGGCTGAATGCATGGATTGTTTCGCTGTCCGTACCCTCCTGCGCCATAATCTCATCATACATCTTAAGCGCTGCCAGGGGTGTCTTTAACTGATGGGAAACATCCGAGATCATATCCTGCAAAAATTCTCGTATCTGTTTTTCATGCTCTGCCTGGGCAGAGAGGATGGCGGCAAGCTCATTGATCCTGTGGAACAAGCTGTACCAGTCCCCTGTTTCCTCACTGTCAATCCTCTGGCCCGTATCCCCCTCCAGGAACCGGGTAATCACGGTATCTGCCTTTGCAAGCGCCTTCCTTTGTCTCCGGATATAAATCCAGACTGTCAAAAAAACGGCCGCAAAAACGCTAAAAAGCATACCACCGAGCATAACGGCGGTACGCTTCTGGTAAGCGGCGACAGCAGGAACCATCCTGGGATCTGTATTTTCATGGTAGCCTGCTTCCTTAAGAACCTGCTTCCCGGCCTTCAGGTCAGAGTCCGTTTTGTCTTTTGTAAATGCGGCTGCTACATTTGAGTCCGGGTGGTTTACCAAATACCCTGCCATCCCATAATCATGTTCCACCATTGTTTTCTGGAAATCATTTGTCATATAAAATAAAAGGATGGCCATGCCTACCGCCGCAGCCATGCAGATGGCAAACAGCCAACACAGCATCCTCCTTGTTTCTTTTCCCATTCTTTTCATATCGCCTTACTCTCCAGCCCATTTATATCCAAACCCGATTTCTGTCAGGAGCTTTGTGGGGACATTAGGGTCATCTTCGATTTTCCGCCGCAGCCTGCGGATATAGACAGAAAGGGTATTGTCATCCACATAACTGCCGTTCCCATCCCAAAGGCGGTCTAAGATCATCTCCCTTGGCAGAATGCGCCCTGGATTCTTCAGAAACAGGCAGAGCAGCTTATATTCCACCAATGTCAGTGGCAGTTCTGTTTCTCCCTTCCAACAGACCCGCTCCGACATATCAATCCTGATTCCATTGGATTCCAGAATCATATCGCTCTTATTAAATTGTGCAAAGCGGCGCAGCAATGCGTTGATCCTCGAAAGGACCTCTCCCAGTTTAAAAGGTTTGGTAACGTAGTCATCCCCACCCATGTCCAGCCCTCTTATAATACTGATCTCTTCATCCGAAGCGGTCAGGTAAATAATCGGGACAGCAGAAGTCTTCCGTACTTCTTTACAAATATCAAAGCCTGTCCCATCCGGCAGCGTGACATCCAGCAGTAAAAGGTCATATCGGCCTGCCTGGAAGAATTGATACGCCTCCTTTACGGTGCGGGCGTTATCTACCAGAAAACCATTCTTCTCCAATGTATATTTCAGGCCTTCAATCAGGCTTAAATCATCTTCAACATATAATATCTTTTTTTCACTCATTTTTTATCCATCACTTCGGATGCCTCCGACATATAAAAAGTAAAATTGCAATTTCCACAACCAGCAAAACCAATAGGACATATAACAGTACCGGCCAAGCCGAGGCAGCTCCCGCAAGCAGGAGCATTACCACTGGAACCACGTATTTTCGTGGATGGTGCCACAGGTCGCTTTCAATCTTCCAGCCCCGGATGGGATAAAACCACTCCAGCAGCACAGACAGCACCGCACTCTGCATAGCAAAGAAAACAGCCCCAGCAATCATCAGGACAGTAATACCGCCGTTTTGTATCTGCCAGCTTAAGAGGAATATCACATCTGCAGCCATATTACAAAGGAAGATAAACAGGCAGTATGGGATGCAAAAGCGCTGTTTCTGTCCGGGCAGGAAACGGACTGCCTGCTCCAGATCAGGGTCACAGGACAGCAGGATACAGATGGGCGTATTTAAGGATAGAATCGCAAAACCCACCGGAATCACGGACAGACCGGCCATTTCCCTTAAGAAACAGGGCAGTACAAGGGCTACGCACCACATCACAGCGGTATTGAGCAGATAATTCTTATGGCAGCTCAGATACCGGAAAAAATACCGCCACAGGGAAGCCCGCTTCCTCTGCCGGACCGCATGGTGTTTCTTACTCTCCTTCTGATAAAAAACGTACCCATCTGCTCTCCATAAAATCAAAACAGCAAACAGACCATTCACAAGTATCAACAGATAAAACCATGTCCTGCTTCCCAAAAGCAGAATGGCAACCACAATGACAGCCGCCCAGAGTCCACCCACATACCAGTATTTTCTCACGGAATAAACCGCGGCAGCCATAAGGACCGCATGGATCATGCAGAGAATCATTCCCACGAGTTCTACCGGCTTCCAGGCAGAAACGGCCAGCAGGACCGCGAAAAGCAGCCCTGTCTTTGTGAGAACCGTATAGGCGCCCAGCATCCCCACATAGGAGAAAACAAACTCCCGGCGTTGATGCGGCAGCATCAGCATAGCCGTAAGCTCCACCGCGTTATCCTTAGAAGAAAGGGCCTGCCACATCACACCTGCAGTAAAGGCGCTGATCATCAGAACCCGGACAAACGATGCAATCTGCACCTGAAAACCGGCAATGTACAGTCCCCAAAATACAATTACATCCATGAAAAGAGTCCGCGGCAACCGCTCATATTTTGCCCCAAACAGCTTTTTGGCAAAGGCTTTACCTGTCATTTTCATCATGCAGAGCCTCCCGGATATCTTCGGCATTGATCTGCCCGCGTTCAAACGTCTGCCGGATCCTGCCGTCCTCCAGGACAAATACCCGGTCAGAAGTCAGCGTGATGCTCTCCAGGATGTGGGAGGAAAACAGCACGGTTCCATGCTCCTTATACCCCGAAATCTGCTCATATAGGTATTCCGTGCTCTGGAAGTCCAGCCCGTTGACCGGCTCATCCAGAAGGAGCAGTCTGGGTTTTAGGGCAAACGCCGTGATCAGGAATGCCTTTTTCCGGTTTCCGGTTGACAGCTCTCTTAACAGGGTATCTGTATACCCTTCAAAATGGAAGCCCTGTATCAGCTCCGACACATCCGGCACCTCTTTCCCATAGGCGGCGCATACATAGGCCAGGTATTCCCGGAAAGTAAAATACGAGAAAGAATTGTCCTCGGCAAACACCGTATAGCGGCAGAGCTTAAAATCCCGATCCCGGAAGTCCACAGGGGAGCCGCAAAAGCAGATACCCTCTGAACGGAAGGTAGGGAGCAGTCCGGAAAGTACCTTCAGAAATGTGGTCTTTCCGGCCCCGTTCAGCCCGATCAATCCTGCCACTTCATGCTCAGCCAGCGCAAAAGAAAAATCCGAAAGTATCATTTTCTCGTTGCTGTACCATGCACTTAAGCTTTTCACAGGCACCTGCTAAAACTATGTAAAGCCCCATCATCGGGAAGTTCCCCGATATCCCACATACAATGGCTGCAACCAGCCAGATTAGTCCAATGATTCCTCGAATATAAATATGACGCATTGTTTTTTACCTCCTTCATCGTCTCTTTGTGTTCTCTATGTATCCTGCCGCTGTCTCCATACATATGCTTCTTTCAGCAGGCATTCTATGCATTCCTGCTTGCCTTCCGTATAGCTTCTTCGGTCATCTGGAAATTGTAATGCCAGTTTTTTCTTACAGGCATCATATCGCATGGCTTTATCAGGATTGCAATTCAGGTAATCCCGAAGAAATATCATTCAAATCACGGAGGCCAATCACAATGTCAATAATTGGTTTTGCATAAATGGAATGAATCGCAGTGCTTCCCACATGCTGGATATCAACAGCGGCATTTCCGAAAAGTTTCTTCAATTCCAAAATTACATTTTCGGCATTTTTATCCCATTCCTCCTGATGGGATGAAAGCTCTACGCTTCCTCTTTTTAATCCTATCATTCTTCCCCCCAGGCAGCTTGCAGCTCTGCCGTATCCGTTGTACCAGTATGGCTATTCCGACAGGGCGATCCTGTAAATATCCGCCTGTTCTCCATCAATTTCAAAGCTGCGCTCATAGACTCCGCCATTCCGGGTGATTGTTTTAACCGAAGGCTCATTCTTCCTTTCCACAGAAAGATACAGTTCGTTCATACCGGCCTTTTTGGCAGCCTCCAATAACTGCCGCAGCATTTCCGTAGCGAAGCCTTTTCTTCTTTCTGACGGTCGGACGCTGTAACCGCAATGGCCGAGATCCTTCAGAAAATCGTTCAGCGTATGCCTTAAATCAATGATTCCCACAATTCTATCCTGATCATCAACGGCAAAGAATGTGTCTGTTATGACCCAATTCGGATTAACGGTCTCTTCTTTCGTATTTGCGTCTATGGATCTGCACCATTCTGTGTAATCATCCGTTTTATCAAATAATTCACTTCCGTTGATGACAAATTCTCCATGTTCAAAAAATTCCTGTCTGAACTCTATGGCCTGTTCTTTCATCGCTTCTGTTGGTCTGACTAATCGAATCATTTTTCACACTCCTTTATCTGTTAAAATTTTATCAAATTTCTTCTCCGACAGGATTTCATGTGTCACAAACTGCCCGTCATAGAAAAGGGAAAAGGTTGTAAAGGGCGAGGGACACCTTTGTGCATCCTCTCTGGTCTGAATATGTACGGACTGGAACACAGCGTTCCTGGCCTTTGCCATCTCCTCCAGTATCGGTACATACTTTGCCGTAAAGGGGCATTGGTTTGTGTAATACAATACAAATCCTTCCGGCATACTTTTACGCCTGCCCACGCTGTCCCGGAAACGGGGAAGGGAAGAGTCCTTCTCAAAGGGCAGATACATCAGCTCAAAATAAGGCTCCGCCGTATCCGCTGTCCGAAAGCCTTTATACCCCATATACTTTGGGTCAGAAAGGAACCCCATTTTCTTTTTGGAGGACAGGATCACAAGACCCTTTTTCCCTTTCTCTTTACTGTCCTTGATACATGCATCCAGCAACAGGTTCGAATATCCATGCCCCTTGAACTGCCCGGATACCCACAGGCAGTCAATATACATATAGTCCTCCGCCTTGATGGGCGCCCATGCGTATTCCGCAGGGATATACTCAATGAAGCATTTCCCCCGGACATTGCCTTTCAAGAATACAAGCCCTTCGTCCAGCCTGTCTTTCAGCCAGTTCTTTTTGGACATGACC
>JAETSX010000048.1 GCA_021769425.1 Eubacterium sp. | reverse complement strand
GATTTCCCTGAATATCTTTTGCCTTCGTCCAGATTCTTGTATATTTGGAAATAAAGGTAGCCCACCAGTGTCATTATGATATGATAAGTGATATAGTTGTATTTTGTACTTTTGAAGTCTTCCAGTTTCCAGAAATCTTTCATCTGGCGGAAATCCTCTTCGATTTCCGGACGTAGTTCGTAGGTATTTATGATCTGCCGGGCCGTCTTACTTGTGTCTGTCGTCATAAATACAAAATAGTTATCTGTTTTTTTATCATGCACAACACAGGCATTTATGGGGACATCTTTTTCCGGCTCATCGCTTTCCCATAATGGGCCCAGCTCTGTCACCAGCTGAATTTCCTGTCCCTTCCTTTTGGGATTTGGGTGCTTCTTAGGGAAAAATCAGATTGAATATCCTGTCGAATTATGGTAGTATTTCTTTGGGAATACCAAGATGGTAGGCGGTTAGCCCTCTGCGGAGGGATGTGACCCTCCGATTACAATGTATCTTCGATACATAGAAACCCGCAAGGGAATCTGAGAAAGGAGGGCTGATGCGAATGTTGACGATAGAAGGGTTGATTTCAGTGCTTGGCTTATGTCTGACCTGTTTCGGTCTCGGATACGCCATCGGTAGCAAAGATAATAACAAGACACAAAAATAGCCGCCCACCCGACCAAAGGTTACGGCTATTTTGTGACTAAATAATCGGGCTAACCGTCTATCGGTAGCTCCTGGTGGGCATCTGTTGACGCAGATGTCCTTCTTTATGTTCAATATACCACAATCTCCAAAGTGCCGCAAGCATTTTTTAGCGGTTATCCACGGCAAACGCAAGCTTTTATGGGAAAATGTATGATCCAATTCGAACACTATGATTTGATGCCTGTGTTCAGTCCTCTAAGAACTTTATACAGATACTCTGGATCATAACCGCATTTCTTCCTTTTGCTCGCTATTCCCATTCGGCAGCTCTTTTCCTGTTTCAGAAGGTTGGTTCCTATATGCCGCAGTACATTCACATTTTCTGCGGCATTCCCCGCCCTCATCCTGCTTTCATCTTCGCGAAACCTTATGTCCAATACCCAGTGCAGGCTGTTCTCTATTCCCCAGTGCGGCCGTCTTTCTTTCCCATATGCTTTCGCTCCCAGTCCTTCTTGGCTGTATATGGAATAAGATACTGCTGTTGTGGTGACTCCGCGCTCTGTGATTGTTGATATACAGGCCCCGATTCCATTCAGGCCTTTCCAGCCGGGGTGGCTTCCCTTCAGCCACTCGATATCATTTTCCACATAATATTCCCTTATTTCCTGCCTTCCATGGTCAAAATCCATTTCTCTGCTGTATCTTCCTTCTTTCTCAAGTTCTTTTTTCTTCCGCGGGAAAACATCTTTTTCAAAATACAGCGAAATGTCTTCCAGCAGGGTTTCCTGGTTCCCTTTTACCTGCAGGATATAATCCGCCCCTTTATCTATGATCGTTTCCGCGATCTCTTTCTGAGTTCCCATGGCATCTATTGTCACTATACAGTCTTTCAGACAGAGAATCTCCAACAATTCAGGAATCGCTTTGATTTCATTTGTCTTTTCTTCCACCCGCGTCTGGCCAAGGACAAGGGACGCCTCGGAAGCCCATGCGCTTACTGCATGGGCCGGCCGGTTCCCTTTTGCCTCGTCCCTGCTGCGTCTGATGGTTTTCCCGTCGATAGCGACAACACCCTCTATCTGCCCCGCAACAGCCCCGGTCCACCGAAAGAAGGCGTCATGGAACTTATCCGGTTCCATCATCTGAAATACCCTGTTTATCGTATCATGGGAAGGAATCCCGCCAGGAAATTCCAGGAATGTCCTGAGCCAGTCTTCTTTGGAACATGCCCAGTCCTCTATTTCATTCCAAGTGTCCATACCGCAAAGGATTGCGGTGACAGCAATTATGATGATATCAAGAAATTTGTGTTTTTGGTTATATGGGGCTCTCGGATCTGGAACCTCCCGCATACATCCGACAAGTGAGAATTCATTTTCCATATCTGACATAACAATCATTTCCTTTCAAGAAGTATGGAAATAATTGTACACGATTGCTTCAAGGCTGAATTTAACGGGCTTTCAGCCCGGCCTTGACTGGGTTCCCGACGTAAAATTTGGGTCGCCCAAGCCAAAGAAAGGGGAGGTAAAGGCTCATAGACCCTGAAACCCTTGATTTTACTGAGGTTGAGCCGATTTTGGACGTATAAAGTTGACACTACCGAACGGAGGAAGGGGGTTAAGTTTATGGAAAAAAGGCTTGATTACAAGGGAAGATGGAGGAATAAAACGGTGGCATTCCATGTCTCAGAGGAGGAAGGAAAGCTGATTGACCGCTGTGTGAGCCTGTCAGGTCTTACCAGGCAGGATTATATCGCCGGCGTTTGCAGTGCCGGAATGTAGTGGTGCAGGGCAACCCAAGGGTGTATAAGGCACTCCGCAACCAGATGGCAGAAATCCATGAGGAATTAAAACGTTTGGAAAAATGCAGCGGGGACAATGATGAACAGATAAAAGCCTGAGAATGCCCTTTCAAATGTGCCGGTCTTCATCTGCATATAGATGCTCCTGTCGGAAAACATCATGCAGAAGAGATACCGGAAGATATCTATGACCGGGATGCCTTTTTCCTTTCCGGCATTACATTTGAAAAGCAGACGGCCGATGTGGAGCTTTTTCATAAATTTTGTGGCAAAATCCGAAACACTGTTTCCGCCATCTGCGATCTGTGGCATACTTGACATGGCATAAATCTCCTTGCTGTGTAATTGTTTTAGGCAATTCAGGGCTTTCCGTCCGTTTCCAAATAGAAAAAATTTGCGCAAGGAAACAAAGGCCTGGATTGCCGTCCGTCCCCTAATTCTGTAAAAAAACAACCCTTTTTTGAATCTTTTCTTGTATAATCTGCCGAAACGTACTAAAATAGAAGAAGATTAAATATACTCCTGCATTTATAACAGCAGGAAAAGGAAGGTGTTTATGGAAAAGAAAACACAAATCAAGGAAAAACGGGGAATCATTTCCATTCGAATGAAGCTTCTGGCGATTATTGTGCCCATTGTAATACTCCTGATGGTGGCAATGGTTCTGGTGGCTTATAACACATCAGCAGGAATTATTGAGAATTATTCCAAAAATCTTCTGGAATCTTCGGTGGGAAACCAGTCGTCCCATATTGAAGGATGGCTGAATGAAAATATTGAAGCGCTCCAGGCCGTAAAAACAGCATTGGAAAGCATCAGGCCGGAGGGAGAACAGCTCCAGAGCATTCTGGATACATATTACAATTATAATTCCAATTATCCCCAGGGCCTGTATATTGCCGATGAAGATGGGAAAGTGTATAAGGCGGGAGAGTCCTCTCTGAACGAACCGGATCCTCTGAACAGCACATGGTATCAGGAGGGGCTTACCAGAGTAAATATGGCAGTAGGTTCTGCGTATGTCAACGCGCAGGGGGAAAATGTAATCAGCGCTTCCGGGATTTTAAGTGACGGGTCCGGCAAGACTAAGGTAATTTCCGCAGACATGACGCTGGATCGCATTTCGATTATCGTCAATGGCTTTATAGAGATGAAGAATGCGGAATCATTTCTGGTGGACGGCAGGGACGGAACGATTCTGGCAAACCGTGACAATACACTGATTTCCACCAGAATCGGCAGTGACTCCGGCAATGATTTCCAGAAACAGGTGGGAGAGAAAATTGCCAATCGGGATTATGAGTTCAGCGTTTTGGACGGGAACATGACGGTATTTGAAAAGGTGGCCGGGACAGACTGGATTCTGATCTCCTATGTTCCCAAACAAGTGGTTATGGCAGATTTGGTAAAGCTGCGCACCATTATGATTATTATCAGCGTTGTCTCCATTCTGATTCTGTGTGTGGTGATTGAGCGTGTAACGCATATTGTCATCAATCCGGTGAAGAAGCTGACAGAGGTGATCGCCGCTATGACAGACGGGGACTTTACGGTGGAAGTAACCAGTAAAGGCAACGATGAAATTGCAGTGATGAGCCGCAGTGTGGAGAAGTTTATCGGTTCCATGAAGAAGATGATCGCTTCCATGGGGGATATTTCCGGAAGGCTGGGAACCCAGGCAGATACCAGCGACAATATGTCCAGGCAGATGCAGTCGGCGGCTTCCATTCAGTCAGAATCTATGGGAGAATTGAATTCCACTGTAGATCAATTATCGCTTTCGGTATATGAGATTGCAGAAAACGCAACGAAGCTGGCCGGCGTGGTGGCAGATACCAAGGAGGACAGCGACAATGTGGAACGTAAAATGCAGGAGACCGTAGAAGTGTCTCAAAAGGGCAGGCAGGATATGGAACAAGTGGGAAAAGAACTGGAAAATATCATGGTTTCCATCCATAACCTGGAAACAGCCGTAGGCAAAGTTGGGACAGCTTCCGGTGAAATTGTGGCGATTATCCAGCTGATTGGAAATATTGCAGAAGAGACAAACCTGCTGTCTCTGAATGCTTCTATTGAAGCGGCAAGGGCGGGAGAAGCAGGCAGGGGATTTGCCGTAGTGGCATCTGAAATAGGAACTCTGGCCAAAAACAGCGCGGACTCCGTGGATCATATTTCAACATTAATCGAACAGGTCAATGCGCTTGTAAAAGATGCGGTGCGTCAGACCGGCGAGAGTGCAGAAGATATCAACAGGAGCAGTGTGATGATACATCAGGCCATCGATACTTTTGAGAAGATTTATGTAAATATTCAGGAAACCAGCCAAATGATAGAGCATATGGTAAGCAAAGTCAATGAGGTGGACGAGGTTGCGGCAAATGTGGCGGCCATCTCACAGGAACAGGCAGCAAGCTCTGATGAGATTCTGGCTACTTCGGAGAATATGCTGGAGCAGGCCAAAGGAATTGCAGAAAACAGCGCGCATGTGGCAGATGAATCAAGAAGCCTGACAGCCTCATCAGAAGAACTGGCAGAACAGGTGAAATTATTCCGGATTTAAGGAGGAACTGCGATGAAAAGGATAACAGGCTTACTATTGGTAATTGCAATGATGCTCAGTCTGTGGGGATGTGCCGGACAGGGCGGCGCTTCTGCCGGCGGAGGCAATGTGAAGATTTATTTGTCCCTGTCCTCGGCAGATACCTTCCGTACCGTGCTGGTGAATCAGGCAAAGAAAACAGCAGAAGAAATGGGGGCGTCTTTGGAGATTCATGAAGCGGAGGATTCCATTGAGGCGCAGGTGGCTCAGATCAAAAAAGCCGTGGAGGAAGGATTTAATGTGATTATGTGTTCTCCGGTGGATACCGACACTACCCTGGAACTGGAAGCAATTGCGGGAGATGTTCCCATTATATTTTTCAACAGCTGTCCGGATGACTCCTATCTGGAAGCGGACAAGTATATGTATGTGGGATCTGACGAAGGAGTTGCCGGCCAATATCAGGCAGAGTATATTCTGGACAAAATGTCGGGAAAAGATGAGATTAATGTGGCGATTTTAACAGGCCCTGTCAACCATTCCGCCACCGAGGGGAGAACCGGCCAGCTGAAAAATACACTGAACGATTCCGGAAAGAAAATCAACTATGTATTTCAGGATCAGGCGGATTGGGATCAGGGGAAAGCAGAGAAATATTTTGATATATTCCTCAGTACAGGGAGAGAATTTGATGTGGCAGTGTGCAATAATGACTCCATGGCCTTAGGCGTAATTGACGCCTGTAAAAAGAATGGGGTTGCGGATCCTGTAATCCTTGGAATTGACGCAACAGCGGACGGATGCGCGGCAATTATTGCGGGAGATATGGCATTTACCGTTTATCAGTCGGCCACCGGTCAGGGAGAGGCAGCGGTGAAAGCGGCCATTGCCCTGGGCGCCGGCGGTTCTGTAAAGGGGCAGGAGGGACTTTCTGAGGATGGAAAATACGTCTGGGTGCCTTTCGAAAAAGTAGACAGTTCCAATGTGGAGAAATACCAGTAATATGAGAAATAAAGGAGTGTAAAGCAATGGTGTATGAGTTGAAAAATGAGAAGCTGACAGTTCAGTTTTCAGATCAGGGCGCAGAGATGATGTCCCTGAAAGACAATAAAACCGGGCAGGAATATCTGTGGCAGGGCGATTCCAGATATTGGGGACGCCGGTCCCCGGTGCTTTTTCCTGTGGTGGGAAGGCTGATCAAGGACCGGTATGTGTATGAGGAGAAGGAATACCCTATGTCCCAGCATGGATTTGCCAGGGATATGGAGTTTGAATGCATTTCAGAAAATAAAGAGGAAATCTGGTTTGGGCTGGAAGCGACTCCGGTAACCAGGGAGAATTATCCTTTTGATTTCCGGCTGGAAATCGGTTATCGGCTGACTGGGAAAACGGTTGCCGTGATTTGGAAAGTGACCAACCAGGAGCCGAAGCGGGAGATGTATTTTTCCATTGGGGGCCACCCGGCATTTTTGTGTCCCCTGAAAGAAGGAGAATCCCAGAGCGAATACAGTATCTGGATGGATCAGGAAGAAGTGCTGTTTTCCCAGATAAACCTGGAGACAGGACTGATGCGCAGCTATAAGAATCTTCTGGCCCTTCCTAAGGGCAGGCGGATGCTGGAAGAAGGATTTTTCGATGAGGGGGCATATATTCTGGAGGATTATCAGGTACAGAAAATCTCGCTGATCAACCCGGAAAATGAGCCTTATCTCACCGTGAGTTTCCAGTCGCCCTTGGTGGGAATCTGGTCTCCGGAGAAGAAAAATGCGCCGTTTGTCTGCATTGAGCCATGGTATGGAAGATGTGACAGGGAGGCTTTTTCGGGTACGTTAAAGAATCGTGAGTGGGGCAATATGCTTGTGCCCGGGGGCGTGTTTGAACGCTCTTACCAGATTACCGTAGAACAATAACGGTTATGGATAATGGGAAAATTGCAGCCTGATAAGCTTTGGAATGAAAATATTTGGCAACTCCAAAGCGCCGGAATTTCAGGCGGAAGGAAAAAGAATTTTCCGGGCGCATTCTTTAAGAATTAAAATTTCTAAAAGGGATATAATAAAAGAAAAGCCTGAAAGTAAGGAACTGTTCAAAAATAATTTTTAAATCATGCACACTGTTTAAAAGTTATTTTTGAACAGTTCCTAAGGCTGAGAAAAGGAGAGAATCTTATGAATTTTTTTAAGTGTAGGGAATGCGGCAGCCTGGCAATGGAGATCGTGGAAGGAGAACATGACAGCGCAAAAGTTTTTCAGGAGTTAAAGGCCAATACCACAGATGCTTCCGGGGAGAAACATGTGCCGGTGGTGGAGAAGAAGGGTGACGCTATTTTGGTAAAAGTGGGAGAGCTGGAGCATCCTATGTTGGAAGAGCATCATATTATGTGGATATATCTGGAAACAGAACATGGCGGAATGCTGAGGAAGCTTTCTGCCGGTGAGAAACCGGAAGCGGAGTTTCTTGTGCCGGCAAATGAGAAACCGGTGGCAGCTTATGAATACTGCAATCTGCATGGATTGTGGAAAGCGGAGATTAAATAGGAGATATGGGACAGGGGCAGTGGCGGCAGGCGTCACTGCCCTGGCAATAAAAGAAAGACGATAGGACGCGGTCAGATGGCGTGGCGCTCTATGAACGCTTATAACTAGGAAGAGGTTTGGCTATTGTCTAATAAAAAAGAGGTTTGGCTATTGTCTAATAAAGAAGAGGTTTAGCTATTGTCTAATAAAAAAGAGGTTTGGCTATTGTCTAATAAAGAAGAGGTTTAGCCATTGTCTAATAAATAGAAGGCGGCGCATCCGGCTGGGACAGGCTTTTGTCCAGTAAGCTGACATAGGGGTAGACCCGATGGAAGCCTTCGGCTGCAGCAAACAGGAACCAGGCCAAACCAAACAGCAGAAACAGAAACAGGACACGGCGGTAAGTCAGCGTTCCTGTTTTTTTGTGTGGCATGTTGGAAGAACACGCTCTGGTTTCCTGTCGGTAGGAATCAATAATTTCCGGAATTGCCAGCAGAGAAAATACAAAGGGGTAGATTGCAAACCGTTCCAGAATAAAGTGCCTGGTGATAAACAGATTGATGAGAAGCTGGTAAAGAGCGCTGTTTAAGTAAATGGTGCGCCGTTTGTCTGCGATACGGTTTCGGAACAGATAAATCAACAGACAGTAAACCGCAGGCGGCAGCACGTATTCAAACCCATTGGCATTCCAGAAATAGCTGCCCTGATAACTGGCATATCTTACCGGAAGAACCGGCGCCACAAAATGGAAAATCGGATCAAAGAAAACATATATCAGGCAGGCGGCGCCAAGGAGGAATCCCAGGCATAGTCTGCTGTGTTTTTTAGGCAGAACAAAATACAGGGGCCAGACAAACCACAGGGAATTGTGAAACAGCCCGCCAAAAACAATGAGAACCGTATAGGGCAGAAGCTTCCTGGCTTTCAGGTAAGGGTACGCCATCAGAAAAAAGGCAGCGGCGATGGACTGTCGGATTAAATTCATATTATAAGCCAAAAACTGCAGCGTGAGATAAAGATAGACGCTGACCCAGGGGATTTTGGAATTGCGGGAAATAAAATGCATGGCGGCAGCCATCAGAAAAAGGTTAATAAACGTCAGAAAAACAGGGAAGGGACAGCCAGTCAGCGAAAACAGTTTGCAGACCAGATAGTAACATGGCTCGCTTCTGTGGTACAGGAAAATATCCTGAAAAGACCAGGGGATTACCATATGATAAATATTTCGGTAGGAAAAATAATCAAAACCGATGGCATACCGAAAGGAAGTCAGAAAAGAAAACAGCAAAAATGCAAAGGCAAGGTAACCGGCATTCTGTTTCTGCCCTTGTTTTTTGCCGGGAATAAAATATCCAAACCCTGTGAGCAGGGATATTGTAACGTAATAAACAGCCATAATGGGGCTCCTTTCTATAACAGGATGGGAAGCGGCGTTTGCAGAATTTTTATGTTGCTTACAGTTTTAATGCAGCCGCTTCCGTATAAATGGGAAAGCGGCTGCGTGTTCTATATTCTGTTCTTATGGAATTTCTGATATCCCATAAGGGAAAGTACTGTGCCAGATGCGCATTATTTAATCTTTTGTTTCAAGTTCCTGTATTTTTGCGGATTTCCCGTAACGAAAATTCAGTTTTGTTAATTGGTGATGGATGTTTTGCTTACTACGAAGGTAGGCGTAACATTAAAGGTTGCGCTTTCAGAAACATCCTGTCCCAGTGTGCCTACCACATACAGCGCGCCTTCCTGGTTGGAATTCAGAACCAGAACGTTCATATCCTGGCGTTTATTGGCTTCCAGCCATCTGGCATTTGCCAGATCCGTGGGCATTTCGCCGGGTGTCTCTTCCTGCTTCAATCCAATGGCAATCTGGTTGGCAGTGACAGCGCCGGTGTTGCTCCAGGTGGTGTTTTTCAGTTTGCTGATGTCCACGCTGGTATAGGATACATCTACCTGTACCGGAACATTGGAGTTATTTTTCACATTGATCCTCGGAGAAATAACCTTGTTCTGGGTGGAAAGGCTGTTGCTGATGTTAAAGGGAACAAAGGTCGGCATGGTAACGGAGAGAATGGTGGGTTCAATCGTACCTACCATTTCCACCTGTCCGGAACCGCCCACCGGAATATCCCTGGTGGTTGTTACATCTGAAGCGTGAACTGTTGTGGAAAATGTGGAAGCAAGCAAAGCTGCTGTTAATGCAAGTTGTAAAAACATATTTTTTTTCTTCATAAGTATTCCTCCATGGCGCATCTGTCACAGTACGAATACAGCAGGTTAATTCTGTACCGTAATGGTAATCTGTGCTCCGGTCTGTCCGATGTATTCGCCGCTTTCTTCTTCATAAGCCTTGAAATAAGCGGTGGCATTGTAAGTTCCTTTCTCCAGGACTTTGTCCAGTTTGACATTTTCAATATAAGTTCCCGGTTTCAGATATTTGGAAGCATAGACTTCCTCGTCTGTTTTATCCACCACGATGCTGACCCGCAGCAGCTTGGCGTTATTTCCGGGATTTTCAACCAGCAGGTTCCCCTCTGAGGTTCCGTTCAGGAAAACGGGAGAGGTGTTAATGGAAAATGCAATCATGCTTCGGTCTAACTGATTTTGCAGTTCCTTTCTTCTCTCATCCACGTCAACCCCTGGCAGAATACCGGTGGTGGCATTGTCATCGTATTGCAGGTCGTTGGTATTTTTTTTGGTAAAGAGAAAATAGCAGACCGCAATGGTGATCAGGATCAGCAGGATCACGGCGATGATTGTCAGCGCCCTTTTCTTGTTCTTACTCATAAGTTACAGCTCCTCCTTTGTAAAAAATTAAATTGTAAAATTTTGTTAATTTTTCTCATTATAAGTTGAAATTTGTTAGAATTCAAGAAAAATTAATCGACAAATTCTCTTATTTTTCGACAATATAGGAAATTGTTCCTATATTTAAGAAAATTCAATTTGGGATTCAATGGAAAATAATCAGATGTTATGATAGGAGGGAGAGATATGAAAAAGATTGGATCTGCAGGCTATGCTGAGATAATCTTCAGTAAAGCCTGCGCCCGGTCTGCCCAGGTATGGGATTCGGATGCTGTTCTGTATCCAGCTGACGCAATGCAGTTGGCTTCGCCGGGATGCTCCAGAAGGCGCCGTACTTTCTGACTGATTTCGTTCCAGCAGTCCAGCCGGAAGAAGGCGCAGTCTTTTCCGTCGCTGAGGATTTCGTCCAGATAGGCGGAGGAATCTGTTATCACAGCGCACCCCTGCAGCATTCCGTTGAAAATCCGGTCATGGGCTCCGTTTTTAAACCAGGGCATTACGTTGACAGAAATTTTTGCCTGCCTCATGGATTCCAGGCAGGCAAGGGAGTTTTTCTGGCCGGTGAGAATCAGATTTTTTGGACATTTGCAGCCGGCCTGTTCCCAGTCTTTGCCGATGATAGTGACCGGGATGCCGTCTTCTGCCAGGGCGCAGACAATTTCCCGGCGGAACCAGGAACGCACATACAGATCAATAAAAATCATGCTGTAAAGGCAGGAAAGGATTTCTTCTCTGGTAATCTGCGAAAATTCTCCGGTCAGGCGGGCAATTAATTCCTGCTCCATGGGACGGTTAGGATGGCGGATCAGTTCCTTTATGATGTCAAAATAAAAGTCACGGCTCTCAGCGTCCATATGTTGAATATGGGGCGTCAAATGTTTGGGAGGAATATAATTTCCAGTGAAAATCACATCAATGCTCCGCTCCTCTAAGGGCAGAGGTTTTCCAGGGAGCATTGTGCCGGCCAATGGAAGAAAATGCACCCTGCCGTATTCCGGATAATACTGGCTGACAAAAGACTGATGATCCCTGTCAATGCAGATCAGAGTCAGGTTTTTTATTCCGGCGCGGAGTCTGTTGTAATAATACATGGGATGATCCACCATAATACAGAAAACAGGGATGTTTTGCAGCTCCCAGAGGGAAATATTTTCTGCCTGAAACTGGGATTCCCCTGATAATCCGATAAAGTTAAATGTAACCAGAACCGTATCTTCGCAGGGTTTTAATTCCAGGAAACGTTCCCTGCTGCTTAAGGGGGCTTTCATATCCCAGAACCATGTGTCTATTCCCTGTGAACGGAGAGCTTTTGCGATTTGCAGGGAGAAAAATTCCAGCGTTTCCACGGAGCCTTTGATAAAAATAATTCGGGATGGGTTCATGTGTTCTGTCCTTTCTCAAAGCGGTTTAAAATAGGTTTTGCTGACGCAGCGGACTGTCCGTTCCAGATGCCGGCAGAAGTTCAAAAATGCCGTTCATGAGTGAAGTCAGAGTGTCCGCATAAGCGCTTTATCTGTAAATTATAGTTCACAAAAGATAAAAGACGCAACTGTTTTGCAGAAAAATTTCCGTCGGATTTGTCAGGAAATCCCGAATGTGATATAGTAATAAGAAACTGTTAAGAAATAGCCTGTGAATAGCGTCCAGGATTTTTCTTAGCAGTTCCTTACTGCATTTTAGAGTGGAAATGAGGGTTTGCAATGGCATTACGTGGATTAATTCTGTCTTTGAAGGAAATGAATACGGCAAAGCCTGAAGATCCGGAGCGTTTTGTAATGGAAGACGGGCTGACAGAGCTGTTGGATGGCATTTATCAATACAATGTGCAGATTATTAATCTGGATATGTTTCAGGCTGACAGTCCGGATAAGCTGCGGCTGATCCTGGAGCTGCACCGGCTTAAGCCGGAAGAATGCCTGCTAATCGGAGCGGCGGATCAGACGTTATCCTTACGGGGAGACATGAGAATTGCAGCGGTGGCGTACCGCAATCCCAGGCTGCTGGGGCAGAAGTTAGAGGACGCCCTTCTGGAAGTGGAAGGTTTTGACGAGGTGGATTTTTATTTTCTGGAACGGATGTACCAGCGGGAACACGGCCTGCCCTGGACTGTGATAGAGACGAAACGGTGTTATCTGCGGGAGATGACGCCGGAGGATCTGGACGGGCTCTATGAACTGTATCAGGGAGAGGGAATCACAGATTTTATTGAGGGATTGTATGAAGACAGGAAAAAAGAGGAAGAATATACCAGAGCGTACATCCGGAATATGTATTCCTTTTACGGGTTCGGCATGTGGATAGCAATTGAGCGCGCCGCTGGGAATATGATAGGAAGGGCGGGACTGAATCTCAGGGAAATTCATGGAAAACCCGTGCTGGAACTGGGCTATCTCATTGGAAAAGAATTTCAGAACCAGGGGTATGCCACAGAATTATGTGAGGGAATCCTTCAGTTTGCCGCAAAGGGAACAGAATTTGAGGAACTGAACTGCCTGATAGAAAAAGGCAATGAAATATCCGTGCATCTGGCCGAAAAGCTTGGATTTCAATGGCAGGAGGAAATAAAAATTCAGGGAAAGACCATGCAAAGGTACACGAAATCGTTGCATTTTTAGAAAAAATTAATTATAATATAGTTCATGCAAAAATGATGAAAGAAGTATGAATCTGGTGTATTGTACGCATGATTGCAGACTGGATGCACTGCAGGCAATACAAGAAGGAAGAAGAGAGCTGCGGGATGGAGAAATGCATATGGAAGATAAGAAGATTCGATTAAGTGAACAGAAAGAAGCGATTATAGCGGATGAGCATATTAAGGCCACCAAGGAGTTTGTGAGCCCTCAGAGTCTGTATGATGAGCTGATTGCAAGCGTGAGGCGGTATCATCCCTCTACGGATATTTCTTTGATTGAAAAAGCGTATAAGATTGCAGATGAGGCGCATACGGGACAGGTGCGCAAATCAGGAGAGGCGTATATTATCCATCCCCTTTGTGTCGCTATTATTCTTGCTGAACTGGAATTGGATAAAGAAACCATCGTTGCAGGAATTCTTCATGACGTAGTGGAAGATACCGTGATGACAGAGGAAGAGATTGCTCAGGAATTCAGCGAGGAAGTTGCGCTTTTGGTGGACGGCGTCACCAAACTGGGCCAGTTGTCCTATGACGCGGATAAAGTGGAAGTGCAGGCAGAGAATCTTCGCAAAATGTTTCTGGCCATGGCGAAGGATATCAGGGTGATTCTGATTAAGCTGGCGGACCGTCTGCACAATATGCGGACCCTGAAATATATGAAGCCGGAAAAACAGAAGGAAAAGGCAAGGGAGACCATGGATATCTATGCCCCCATTGCCCAGCGTCTTGGAATTTCCAGAATTAAGATAGAATTGGATGATTTGTCTTTGAAATATTTAGAGCCGGATGCTTATTACGATTTGGTGGAGAAGATAGCCCTTCGCAAAAGCGTCCGGGAAGAGTATATTTTCAAGCTGGTGGAAGAGGTGAAGGAGCATGTGAAGGGCGCAGGGATTGAAGCGTCCATTGACGGCCGGGCCAAGCATTTTTTCAGCATTTATAAGAAGATGGTAAATCAGGATAAGACGCTGGATCAGATTTATGATCTGTTTGCCATCCGCATTATCGTGAACTCTGTCAAGGACTGCTATGCGGCTCTTGGGGTAATCCATGAGATGTATAAGCCGATTCCCGGACGTTTTAAAGATTACATTGCCATGCCCAAGCCCAATATGTACCAGTCTTTGCACACTACTTTAATCGGGCCTACCGGACAGCCCTTTGAGATCCAGATCCGCACTTTCGAGATGCATCGGACGGCGGAGTTCGGAATTGCGGCCCACTGGAAGTATAAAGAGGCTTCCAACGGCAGCAAAGTGGCGGAAAAAAGCCAGGAAGAGGAGAAGTTAAGCTGGCTTCGCCAGATTCTGGAATGGCAGAAGGATATGTCTGATAACCGGGAATTTATGAGCCTGCTGAAAAGCGATTTGGATCTGTTTTCCGATACGGTTTTCTGTTTCACTCCTTCCGGAGATGTGAAGAATCTGCCCAACGGCTCCACGCCCATTGATTTTGCTTACAGTATCCATTCCGCAGTGGGCAACCGGATGATCGGCGCGAAAGTAAACGGCAAGCTGGTAAATATTGACTATGTGATTCAAAACGGGGACCGGATTGAAGTGCTGACTTCCCAGAACTCCAGGGGCCCCAGCCGGGACTGGCTGAATATTGTCAAGAGCACCCAGGCCAAAAATAAAATTAATCAATGGTTCCGCAGTGAATTTAAGGAAGAGAATATTTCCAGGGGAAAAGAACTGATTGCCCAGTATTGCAAGGCAAAAGCCATTAACTGGCCGGATTTGAACCAGGCGTCTTATCAGGAGCGCATTATGCGCAAATATGGGTTCCGGGACTGGGAATCCGTGCTGGCGGCAGTGGGCCACGGCGGTTTAAAAGAAGGCCAGATCATCAACAAGATGCAGGAGTACTACAAGAAAGAACACAAGGCGGCCATCACAGATGAGGAAATCTTAAAGCGTATGGCGAATGATGGAATGGGAAATGCAGCGTCCTCCGGAAATAAGGAAAAGGAGACTCACACCCGTTCCAGAAGCGGTATCGTAGTGAAAGGCATTGATGATGTGGCCGTGCGGTTTTCCCGCTGCTGTGCGCCGGTTCCGGGGGATGAAATCGTAGGGTTTGTCACCCGGGGAAGAGGAATTTCCATCCACCGGACAGACTGTATCAATATTATCAACCTCTCGGAAATTGAGAGGGCCCGCCTGCTGGACGCAGAATGGCAGGAGAGCGAAGGGGAAGCCGGACGGTATATGGCGGAAATCAAAATTTATGGGAATAACCGTACCGGTCTGATTGTGGATATTACAAAGATACTGACAGAACGCCAGATTGATATCAGTTCCATTCATTCCAATACCAGTAAGCAGGGAGTGGCCACCATTACTCTTGCATTCGGAACGAAAGGAAAGGAAGAACTGATCAGCCTGATTGATAAGATTCGGCAGGTGGAAAGCGTGATTGATATTGAGAGGACCAGAGGCTAGAACAGCGTGTTTGAAGAATGTTTCAGACACGTTCCGGTGCAGGTTTCTTTTTAGATTTACATGGAGGCAGTAACCTATAAGCGTTACTGCTTCCTTTGCATTTTAATAGATATTTAACCGCCGGAATAATATGGTGCAAAGTGCAGAGTAAGCTGCAAAAAAGTCTTTGCTGTCATGCAGCATATCAGAAATGGGAAAAAAGGGTGACCCAATCTTCGTGAAATTACACAAAAAAAGAAAGAGAAAATGTTAAAATGTAACAGAATTATAAAAAGCGCTTGAAGAATTGAAAAAGCGTGCTATAATAATAATTAGAAATTGGGTGACCCAATAAATAAGAATAAAGTACTAATTGTAGAAGAATAACGTGAATATAAGAGAAAAATAAATTAAATCAATAAATTGGATAATCCAATTAAGAAAGGTGGGAAAACAATTGTTACTATTGGAATTTTTGCTTGCGATGCTGCCGATTATCTGGCTGATTGCAGCGCTCAGCGGTCTGAAGATGGCCGGACACAAAGCTTGTGTTATCGCATTGGCCGTCACAGCGGCATTAGCGGCGGGGTATTGGGGATTAAGCGCCCTGTGCATTGCGACAGCGGCCCTGGAAGGGGTTTTAAATGCTTTGTGGCCCATCTGCCTTGTGATTGTAGCGGCATTGTTCACTTACAATCTGACTCTGAAAACCGGCGCCATGGAAAACGTGAAAAGGATGTTGGCGGGAGTTTCCAGAGACAAGCGTGTTCTGGCTTTGATTATCGGATGGGGGTTCGGAAACTTCATGGAAGGCATGGCCGGCTTCGGAACGGCAGTTGCAATTCCGGCGTCTATGCTGGCAGCAATCGGACTTGACCCTATGAGTGCAGTACTGGGGTGCTTGGTGGTAAATTCCACCCCTACGGCGTTTGGTTCTGTAGGAGTTCCCACCGTGACACTTGCATCCGTGACCGGAACAGAGCTGGTTCCTCTGGCGGGAAGTATTGTAAGTATTCAATGTATTCTGACGTTTCTCTCTCCTTTTTTGATGGTCTGCATCTGCGGGAAAGGGATTCGGGCATTAAAAGGAATGATGCCCACTACTTTGGTGGCAGCGGCGTCTTTTACAATTCCCTGGTTCATCACGGCACATTTCATTGGGCCGGAGCTGCCGGATATCATCGGCTCTATCTGTTCTATGGGATGTATGATTGCAGCAGCAAGGATTTTTAATAAGGATCCGGAGCAGGAATATACCATTGAGATTTCCGGAGAAGCAGGCAAAGAAAAAGCCATAGGGGCGGCAGAGGGCCTGAAAGCCTGGAGTTCCTTTATTCTGATATTCCTGTTCCTGATGCTGACATCTACCTTATGTCCGCCCATACATAATGCAATCGCAGGCATAAAGAGCACAGTTACCGTGTATGCAGGAGAAGGCGGAAACGCTCTTGGATTCAGCTGGATCAATACGCCGGGGGTTATGATATTCCTTGCGGCAATCATTGGAGGATTGATTCAGGGAGCTGCTTTTGGAGATATGGCGGAGGTTTTTTTAGAGACATTGAAAAAATACTGGAAAACCATACTCACCATCTGTTCCGTTATGGCAACTGCAAAAATTATGAGTTACAGCGGAATGATTTCTGATATTGCAAAGTTCTTAGTAGCTGTTACCGGTTCCTTTTATCCATTTTTTGCTCCGGTTATCGGGGCCCTTGGAGCATTTGTTACGGGCTCGGGAACTTCCACCTGCGTGCTGTTCGGCGGCCTTCAGAGCGAGACGGCGGCAGCCCTTGATTTGAATCCAACCTGGATGGCGGCGGCAAATGTGATGGGCGCCGGAATCGGCAAGATGATTTGCCCACAGGGAATTGCCATCGGGGCAGGGGCAATTAACCAGGTAGGTTCCGAAAGTAAGATTTTAAGCAAAGTGTTTAAATATTTTCTGCTATTTGTCATATTGTCAGGCATTATCTGCTATGCGGGAGCTTTGCTGGGATTGTAAAAGAGACAAAAGAATTAAGAAGATTCGGTTCCTGAATACAGCAGGAAAATAGTGACAGTCGGGCATCTGAACTGTTGCGAAGAATAAATTTTTCAAGGAGGTAACAACATGTACAACCAATTGACGCCAGAAATTGTAGAACAACTGAAAGCAGTCACAAGTTATGTTTTCCAGGGAGAGGACATTAACCCGGACTATGCCAAGGATGAAATGCCTATTTACGGAACCCATATGCCGGATGTGGCAGTTCAGCCCCGTTCAACGGAGGAAGTGGCAGGGATTATGAAAATCTGTTATGAAAACAATATCCCGGTGACTCCCAGAGGAGCAGGCACCGGCCTGGCAGGAGGGGCAGTGCCTCTGTACGGCGGTGTGCTCATTGACATTTCCAAAATGAATAAGATTAAATCTTATGACATGGAAAATTTCGTCGTGGAAATCGAAGCCGGCGTATTGTTAAATGATCTGGCAGAGGACTGCCAGGGAAAAGGAATGCTGTATCCGCCGGATCCAGGTGAGAAATTTGCCTGTGTAGGAGGAAACGTGGCAACCAACGCAGGGGGCATGCGCGCGGTGAAATACGGAGCGACCCGTGACTATGTAAGGGCAATGACCGTTGTGCTGCCTACCGGGGAAATTACCCATTTGGGCGCCACTGTGTCTAAGACATCTTCCGGATATTCCCTGCTGAACCTGATGATTGGCTCAGAAGGAACACTTGGAATTATCACAGAGCTGACGTTAAAGATTATACCTGCGCCCAAGGCAGCGGCTTCTCTGATTATCCCCTTTGAAGACCTGCATACTGCATTGGCTACAGTTCCCAAGTTTAAAATGGCTCATATGGACCCGCAGGCCATTGAATTTATGGAGAGGGAGATTGTGCTGGCATCAGAACGCTATATCGGCAAATCCGTATTTCCGCAGGAACTGGAGGGAACAGAAATCGGCGCATATCTGCTGATTACACTGGATGGAAATTCAGAGGAAGAAGTGGACGCATTGGTGGAGCAGGCGGCTGAACTGGTATTGGAGGAAGGAGCCATTGACGTATTGGTGGCAGACACCCCCACTAAGATGAAAGACGCATGGGCGGCGCGTTCTTCCTTCCTGGAAGCGATTATGGAAGAGACAAAGCTGCTGGATGAATGCGACGTAGTAGTTCCGGTGAATAAGATTGCGGATTATCTGGAATTTGTCAACAAGACAGGGGAAGACTGCGGGCTGACCATTAAATCCTTTGGTCATGCCGGAGACGGAAATCTTCATATTTATCAGTGTTCTAATGATTTGGAGGAAGAGGAGTTCAAGAAACGGGTAGATAAATTCTTTGACATTATCTATAAAGAAGCGACAGACTGCGGCGGACTTGTTTCCGGTGAGCACGGCATTGGCTCCGGCAAGGTGAAATATCTTTTGGATTCCGTTGGGGAAACCAATATGGCAATTATGGAAGGCATCAAACGGGTATTTGATCCCAAGATGATTTTAAATCCGGGAAAAGTTTGTTATCGTTTATAAAATTTATGAGGAGGAAGCATTATGAATATTTGTGTTTGCATGAAACAGGTACCTGATACCAACGAAATCAAGGTAGATCCTGAAACTCACACCCTAATCCGCAAAGGCGTTCCAAGTATTGTGAATCCTTTTGACACCTATGCCCAGGAAGTAGGCGTAAGACTGAAAGAGCAGTTGGGCGGCAAGCTGATTGTAATTTCCATGGGGCCGGAGCAGGCCAAGGAAGCCATCAAATCCTGTCTCGCAGTAGGCGCAGACAACGGCTATCTGATTTCCAGCAGGAGCTTCGGCGGTTCCGACACCCTTGCCACCAGCTATATTTTGTCCGAGGCAATTAAAGCGGTAGAAGAAAAAGAGGGACTGAAATTTGACTTAATCCTCTGCGGAAAGCAGGCCACAGACGGAGACACTGCCCAGGTAGGGCCGGAAATTGCGGAGCATCTTGACTTGCCCCAGATTACCTATGCGCTGGATATTGTGGAAAAGGACGGAGAGATTCAGGTAAAACGGGAACATGATGCAGGTTACGATATGATTTCCACTAAGCTTCCGGCAGTGGTGACTGTTGTGAAACTTCCTTATGAGCCCCGTTATCCCACCATTAAGAGCAAAATGGCTGCCAAGAAAAAAGAAATTCCTGTTTTGACTGAAGAGGATATCCCATCCATTCAATTGGAACTGTGCGGATTAAACGGATCCCCCACAAGGGTGAAAAAGACTTATACGCCGGTCAGGGAAAAATCCGGCGTGAAGCTGGCAGGCATGGAACCGAAAGACGCAGCAAACGAAGTAGTGAAATTGCTGGAAGAAGCAAAACTTTTATAAGGAGGGGCTTAGCATGGGCAATCTGAATGATTATAAAAATATATGGGTGTTTATAGAGACTGAATGCGGAAAAGCAAAAAATGTCGGATATGAACTTTTACATGTGGCAAGGCCGCTGGCAGACCAGAAAGGATGTCCTCTGGTAGCAGTGGTAATCGGCAAGGATATTGAGGGCGTGGCAAAGGACGCCATCTGCTATGGCGCAGATTCCGCTATTATCGTAGACGGGCCGGAATATGAATATTACACCACAGATGCGTTTACCAAGGCAATGGTAACTCTGGTAGAGAAATATAAACCGGAAACCTTGATGATCGGGGCTACCAACAATGGCCGGGACATGGGGCCCAGGGTGTCCTGCCGTCTGAAAACAGGCTTGACGGCAGACTGCACCGGCATTGACATTGATGAAGAAACCGGAAATATCGCATGGACCCGTCCCACCTTCGGCGGCAACTTAATGGCCACCATTATGTGTCCGGAGCACCGTCCCCAGATGGGAACCGTAAGGCCGGGCGTATTCAAAAAAGGCGCGTATGATGAAGGCCGCAGCGGAGAAATTGTAAAAGAAGAGATTCATGTGGCCCCCGAAGAAATCCGCACCAATCTGGTGGAGCGCGTCAATGAAGTGGCAGAGGCAGTAAATCTGGAGGAAGCAGAGATCATCGTATCCGGCGGCCGGGGCGTTGGAAGCGCAGAAAACTTTAAGCTTCTGGAAGATCTGGCAGCAGAGCTGGGGGCAACGGTTGGCTGCAGCAGGGCTGTGGTTGACGCAGGCTGGATGCCTCACGCACATCAGGTAGGGCAGTCCGGCAAGACCGTAGCGCCGAAGCTTTACTTTGCCATCGGCATTTCCGGAGCAATACAGCATTTGGCAGGCATTTCCGGTTCCGATACGGTAATTGCAGTGAACAAAGATGAGGATGCGCCGATTTTTGATGTGGCGGATTACGGAATTGTAGGAAACTTAAACGAAGTGGTGCCGGCGCTGACGGCAGCATTTAAGGCACGGAAGGCATAATGTCGGTTGATTATAATATGGAGGAAATGTTATGGATTTTAAAAGAGACGAATTACATCAGGACATTCTGGATATGGTACATGATTTTGCAGTAAATGAAGTAAAGCCCTTGGCAGCGGAGATTGACAAGACAGAAGAATTCCCCATGGAGAACGTTAAGAAGATGGCAGAAATGGGGTTGATGGGAATTCCGTTCCCGGAAGAGTACGGCGGAGCCGGCATGGACACCCTGGCTTACATCCAGACGGTAGAGGAACTGAGCAAATACTGCGGAACCACAGGGGTTATCGTGTCAGCTCATACTTCTCTTTGCTGTACGCCCATTTATCAGTTCGGCACCGAAGAGCAGAAACAGAAATACCTGCCCAAATTATGCTCCGGGGAATGGATCGGCGCATTTGCATTAACGGAAGCTAACGCAGGAACAGACGCGTCCGGACAGAAAACCGTTGCGGTAGACAAAGGGGACCACTGGGTATTGAACGGTTCTAAGATTTTCATTACCAATGCAGGAGTGGCAGATGTATTTTTCGTACTGGCTATGACAGATAAATCTTTGGGCACCAAAGGAATTTCCGCATTTATTGTAGAAAAAGGCTTCCCGGGATTCTCCATCGGCAAACTGGAAGATAAAATGGGTATCCGGGCGTCTTCCACCTGTGAGTTAGTTTTTGAAGACTGCATCGTTCCCAAGGAAAACCTGGTTGGGGAATTGGGCAAAGGATTTAAATATGCCATGATGACCTTAGACGGCGGACGTGTGGGCATTGCAGCCCAGGCGCTGGGCATTGCAGAAGGCGCTATTGAAGAAACCGTAAAATACGTACAGGAAAGAACACAGTTTGGCCGCAGAATTTCCCAGTTCCAGAATACCCAGTTCGAACTGGCTCAGATGCAGGCCAATACGGAGGCTGCTAAACTTCTGGTTTACCAGGCCGCATGCGCCAAAGATGACCATGAGCCCTTCTCCCATAAAGCGGCTATGGCGAAATTAGTGGCTTCCAGAAATGCCTCTGACGTAACGCGCCGCTGCCTGCAGCTGTACGGCGGATACGGATATACGAAAGATTATCCCATTGAGCGTATGATGCGCGACGCCAAAATTACTGAGATATATGAAGGAACCTCTGAAGTGCAGATGATGGTAATTGCAGGATGGATGGGCGTAAAATAACATTTCATAGTAAACCCCATCATGCTTAGCCTGTCGTGCGACGGGCTGCATGGCCATCCATGCTATGGAAGTCGAAGACTTTCATAGAAGAAATGAGGTGAATTTTTATGGATATGAAACTTCCATTTTCCAGAGAGGGCATGATGCTGCATCTGGATGACAATTTAGATTATGAGATTCTGGAATCTTCCATCGAATCTATGCCGAAAACAGGAAAGACAGAGGATGAGCTTGTGCTGGAAGCCATGGAACATCCCATTGGATCGCCGAAGCTTTCTGAACTTTCCAGGGGAAAACAGAAGATAGTCATCATCTGCTCCGACCATACCAGGCCGGTGCCGAGCAAACATATCATTCCATTTATGCTGAAAGAGATCCGGGAAGGGAATCCCAAGGCGGACATAACCTTATTGATTGCAACAGGGTTTCACCGGGCTACTTCCAGAGAGGAGCTGATCGGCAAATTCGGGGAAGAAATTGTAAATCAGGAAAAGATTGCAGTCCATGACAGCCAGAATATAGATGATATGGTAAATCTGGGAACGCTTCCCTCCGGCGCACCGCTGCTAATTAATAAAATAGCGGCAGAAGCCGATCTTCTGGTAAGCGAAGGATTTATTGAAACACACTTTTTCGCAGGATTTTCCGGCGGACGCAAAAGCGTTCTGCCCGGTGTATCCAGTGCGGTTACAGTATTGGGAAACCACTGTTCCGCATTTATAGATTCTCCATACAGCCGTACCGGCGTATTGGAAAATAACCCTATCCATAGAGACATGGTTGCCGCAAGTAAAATGGCGAACCAGAAGTACATTGTCAACGTGATTATTGACGCTGACAAAAAAATAGTGCATGCGGTAGCCGGTGATGCCATGGAAGCACATGCAGCCGGCTGCCGATTCCTCCAACAGTATTGCCAGATAATACCGAAAAAACCTGCAGATATTGCGATTTCCACAAATGGCGGTTATCCGTTGGATCAGAATATGTATCAGTCCGTGAAAGGCATGACGGCAGCGGAAGCGGCGTCGAAAGAGGACGGCATTATCATTATGGTTTCCAACTGCGGAGACGGCCACGGGGGCGAAGGTTTTTATCAGGCGTTAAAGAACTGTGAAAGCCCGGCGGCTCTGATGGAAGAGATATTAAAGGTTCCTCAGGATGAGACAAAGCCGGATCAGTGGGAATATCAGATCCAAAGCCGGATTTTGATTCATCACAAGGTAATTTATGTGATGTGCGGACAATACCGCGACATGGCAGAGGAGATGGGATTTGAGACAGCCTCCGATGTGAATGAAGCGTTGCGGCGGGCATTGGAAGAAAAGGGAAAAGACGCCCATATCGCAGTAATTCCGGACGGGGTGTCTGTAATGGTAAAAGTCATATAGAATGCAAAATTCGTATGGATGGCAGTTTGCTGACAGTCGGATTATACTCATGAGAATATTTTTTCCAAATGATTGGCTGTAGTGGGAAAAGAATGAAAATCTGCTGGCAAATTATTTGGCTCACGGGTATAACTGTACCTATACATACAACAACATTTTCAGGGAAAGCAGGCAGAACGGGGGTTCCGGTTTGCCTGTTTTTCTTTTTCTTGCAAATTTCCCAGTGTTATACTAAAATAAACGTTATGATGTAATCGTGCAGAAAAGAGGTACAGAATGGAACATTCCAGATTAGGTGGAAAGAAAACATATGAATATGTATTTGACTATTGTTCAGAAAAGATACTGTCCGGAGAGCTGAAGCTGAATGACAAAATTCCTACGGAACGGGAACTGGCAGAGGAGATAGGGGTCAGCCGCAATTCCGTCCGGGAAGTGATGCACATGCTGGAGATTACCGGGCTGATTGAGTGCCAGCAGGGCAGCGGCAATTATGTCAGATGTGATCCCATGGAATATATGATGAAATCGGTCAATATGGTAATGAAACTGATGCAGATTGATTATTCTGAGATTTTTCATATTAGGATCGGTTATGAATACGCCGCAATCCGTCTGGCAATTGAAGTGGCAGAACCGGAGGAATTAGATGAGATGCGGGAGATTCTTAAGAAAATGGATCAGCCTATGAGTTCCAAGGAAAGTGCCAGGCTGGACGTAGAATTCCACCACAAGCTGGTAAGCGCTTCCCATAACCGTATGCTGATATTATATAATTCCATGCTGGACAATTTAATGGATCAGTTTATTGAGAATTTCCGCACAAAGATACTGATGAATAAAATGCGCGCAGAAATGCTGAGACGTTCTCACTGGGCAATCTATCATGCACTGGCAGACAAGGATCTGGAAATGGCAATCCGGGCATTTGATAAGCATTTCCGTGTGGTGGGGGAGCAGTTGGACAAGTTGGTGCAGAGCAGGAAAGAGCAGTCTGAAAAAAAGCCGGGCGGCGGGAAGAAGGAAGAAACAGACAATTAGTGAAGTGCGGGAAAGGAAAGAACTGGATGAAAAAAAGCCGGGCGGCGGGAAGAAGGAAGAAACAGACAATCAGTGAAGTGCAGGAAAGGAAAGAACTGGATGAAAAAAGCCGGGCGGCGGGAAGAAGACAGACCATAGAGTGTAAAACAGGAAGGAGTAAATGGAACATGAAGATAGAACAGTATTGCGTGGGCCAGGTGGCGACTAATTGTTATTTTGCCATTAATGAAGAGACAAAGGAAATGGTAATCCTAGATCCGGGTGATTCAGCACAAATGCTGGCAGAGAAAATCCGGCAGGAAGAGTTAACGCCGAAAGCAGCGCTTTTGACCCATGGGCATTTCGATCATGCCATGGCGGCCGGAAAATTGGCGGAAATGTTTGGCATTAAAATTTATGCCCATAAAGCGGAGAAAGAGACTTTGGAGAATCCTGCCAAGAATGTGTCCGGCATGATTGGAAGAAGTGAAGTCTACCATGCAGATGTATTTGCAGAAAACGGGGAGATTTTGGAACTGGCAGGGATGGAATTTAAGGTTCTGCATACACCCGGGCATACCCAGGGCGGATGCTGTTATTACCTGGAGAAAGAGAAAGTTCTATTCAGCGGGGATACTCTGTTTAACCAGTCTGTGGGCAGAACGGATTTCCCGGGAGGAAGCATGTCAGGAATTGTGCGGTCTATCAAGGAGAAGCTTCTGACGCTGCCGGATGATGTGAGAGTGTATCCGGGGCATATGGATTTGACTACCATCGGCAGGGAACGCACCGGCAACCCATTTTTATAGATATTTGCAATTACCATCGGCCAACGCACTGACAGCCCTTTTATAGATATTTGAGCTGCAGGGGTTTTTAAGACGCAAAGCGCTTTGATGGGTGCAGCGTCCTTACAGGGTATGCTATTTTGGAAAATAGGGAAGGGAAAAGATGATAACGGTTTGGTTAAGCGAAGCAGATTTTGAATATGACATCCATTCTTTGGTGAAGGCCTTTTATCCGGAGGAAGAGGTAAAAGTGTTTGCAGATAAGGAAAAAGTTCTTAAGCTGGAACGGGAAGGTACGCCGCTGTTTCGACTGGAAGTGTATTACCGGAAACAGGAACCGGGAAGCGTTGAGCTGTTTTTGTGTCTTCCGGCAAAGAAAAAAGAAGACGGAATGGTTCCGCCGCTGCCGGGAGAATACATTCGGCACAGGAACCGGACGGCAGAGATGGATTTTTCAGATCGGAAAGGATCGAAGAACCGCCTGAAGCAGATATTGTATAGAATGCTGTCGGAATACACCGGACGGACACTTCCCTGGGGGACCCTGACCGGTATCCGCCCTACCAAGATTCCAATGTCTATGCTGGAACAGGGAAAACAGGAATCCGGGATCCGGGATTATATGGCAGACACTTATTTAGCATCCCCTCAGAAAATAAGGCTGAGTATAGAAATTGCAAAACGGGAGCTGGAACTTCTGAGCCGGATTGATTATCAGGATGGCTATAGCCTTTATGTTGGCATCCCCTTTTGCCCCAGCATCTGTTCTTACTGTTCATTTTCCTCCTTTCCCATTGGAATCTGGAAAGAACAGACGGATGTTTATCTGGACGCGCTGGAAAAAGAAATTGATTTTACGGCCTCTGTCTGCAGCGGGAAAAAATTAAATACCGTGTATATCGGCGGCGGGACGCCCACTACATTATCTTCTCTGCAGTTGGACAGGCTGCTGACAAAAATAGAAAGTGCATTTGATTTTTCAGATTTGCTGGAATATACCGTGGAAGCAGGGCGGCCGGACAGTATTACCAGAGAGAAGCTGAAGGCGCTGCGGGAGCATGGAATATCCAGAATTTCCATCAATCCCCAGACCATGAAGCAGGAAACATTGGATCTTATCGGCCGACGCCATACTGCGGAACAGACGGTGGAGAGTTTTCTGCTGGCAAGAGAACTGGGATTTGACAATATCAATATGGATTTGATCGTGGGACTTCCGGGAGAAACCATAGAGGATGTGAAGAATACTATGGAGCAGATTCAGGCATTGTCGCCGGATAATCTGACGGTTCACTCCCTTGCCCTGAAACGGGCGGCAAGGCTTAAAATGTTTCCGGAGGATTATCAGGGCATGGAGATGACAAACAGCTGGGAAATCATTGATATGGCGGCCAGGTATGCCAAAGAGATGGGGCTGGATCCTTATTATCTCTACCGTCAGAAGAATATGGCAGGGAATTTTGAGAACGTGGGATATGCAGGATCCGGGAAGGCAGGGCTTTATAATATTTTGATGATGGAGGAGAAACAGACAATTATGGCGTTGGGCGCAGGTTCGATTACAAAAAGGGTGTATTCGGACGGGACAATCAAACGGTGTGAGAATGTGAAGGATGTTGCCCAGTATATCGCTAGAATCGAGGAAATGATAGAAAGAAAACGTGTGTTATTAGAAGATTAGCAATTCAGAATTCGGACTAAAATTGTTGAGTATGATGCGGATTTTGGGTACAGCAAAGGTACCGGAGGTCCAACAAAATCAGTGTAAATCAACAGATTCCTAAAGAGCGTTTCAGAAATAATCGAAACACTCTTTTTTCGCCTTTCAAACAGGATTTCAGCTTTTATTGAAGAAATTATTACTCCGGCGGTTAAATATCGCAGTTTTTACTTGTCTAAATTTCCATCTGCCGCGTTGTGCCCGATAAAGCGGGGCAGACCCTCATCAATCGTTGTAACCCTCGCTGCAACTCATTTTTCTGCCTTGCAGATGAAAATTTATCCCACGTAAAATTCTGCGAGATTTAACCGCCGGAGTAATATAATGAACATCGTTTATATTGAGGTGGCTGAATGATGGCTCTGCTGTATGCTGTTCTTGCGATGGCTAGCGGAGTGTTTTACCGGGAGCTTACCAAATTTAACAATTTTACCGCCAAAACCGCGCTTTCAGTTGTCCATACCCATTATTTTTTATTGGGCATGGTGTTTTTCTGATATTACTCTTATTTGGAAAAGAACTTTTCCTTCACCGGCTCCAAAACCGGATGGGTACTGGCTGCCTATCACACCGGTCTGAACTGACCGCTGCGATGTTTGTCGTGCGGGGAGTGGCTCAGGCCTGGAGCCTTTTATAGTATTCGTTTTTCTATATCTTTTCTATTATACAAAAAAATCTTCTTGAACCGTTCCCTGCAGTTTGCCTGTTCCGTTCGTATTCAAAGATAAAAAGTTTGTTCCGGAGCATAAGACATTGGGATATTATTGCTCATTGGTGCAGGGCGGAAATTTATTTTTCTTTTTTGAAACTTTTCAGATGATTGAAAAATCTATATAGTAAAAGAACAAAAGAAAGGCGTGCACCTGTTATGAAACAAATATTATATGAAAGGTTGATTCAGTATATCCTTGAAAATCAAGACCGGTTTTACCGAGTGGCTTATAGTTATACCAGGCATCAGGAGGATGCTCTTGATGTTGTCCAAAGTGCAGTCTGCAAGGCGCTTGAGGCGCATAAAAACATAAAAAATGAAGACGCGATCAGAACTTGGTTTTATAGGATATTAATTAATGAATGCCTGACGGCGCTAAAAAAGCGGAAGAGGTTTTTGCTGACCGGCGATGGCATGGAACGGGAGGAGGTGTATTACGAAAAGGGTTATGAGCAGGATGATGACCTTGAAAGAGAATTAGACAGATTAGAGCTGGATGTGCAGGGAATTATAAAACTCCGGTTTTTTGAGGAGTTATCTTTGAAAGAAATTTCTTCCATCACAGGATTAAATCTGAATACGGTTAAAACGAAACTCTATCGCGGCTTAAAACAATTAAAAGAAAATATTCAGGAGGCAGATATATGGGTAAATTAGATACAATGAAAGAAAGATATGACCAGATCACTATTCCGGAGGAACTTAACATCCGGATACAGCAGGAGATACAAAAGTCAAAGAAGCGGCAGGAAGAAAAAAGAGGGGCTGACAGGAGCTGCAGATTCAAGAGGGTAATACGCAGTGTGGAAGCTGCGGCCGCAGCCGTATGCATTCTTTTTACAGCGGCTTTGAATACGAGTCCGGCATTTGCAAAAGAAGCAGGACAGCTTCCGGTGATCGGAGGACTGGCTCAGATACTGACATTCCGCTCTTATGAAACAGAAAAGGACGATATTGCGGTGTCTGTGGAAATTCCATCGATTGAGATGATCGCAGAGGATACCGGGATAACGGTGGATGAAATCAATCAGGAAATCTTTGACCGCTGCAGCCAGTATGCAGATGATGCGGTTCTGCGTGCGGAAGAATACAGAACTGCTTTTTTGGAAACGGGAGGAACACAGGAAGAATGGGCAGAACACAATATAAAGATTATTGTGGGTTATGAAATAAAGCAGCAGAGCAACGATTACCTTTCTTTTGTTGTGAGGGGGACTGAAAGCTGGACAGCTGCTTATAGTGAATCAAGATATTACAACATGGATTTGAGAACAGGAGAGCTGGTCACATTAGAGGATATGCTGGGCAGTAATTATGTAGAATTGGTAAATGAAAGCGTCAGCGAACAGATTGATGAACGGCAAAAAGCAGGAGAAGAATTCTTTACGGCAGAAGAGGGAGGTTTTGCAGGGATTTCGGAAGACGCGAAGTTCTATATCAATGAGAATAACCGCCCGGTCATCGTTTTTGAAAAATATGAAATCGCGCCTGGTTCATCAGGGGAGATAGAATTTGAAATTACAAGGAGAAATTGAGATGAGAAAGAGAATGAAGAATGTGGCTGTTATGTTTTTGGGTATTGCTCTGACAGGAGTGGTTCTGACGGGATGCGGCGAAAGCCGGCAGTCCTGCCAGGATACACAGCAGGGTATCTCCGCGAGTGCATCGAAGGAAACCGGACAGGACTCTGCTTTAGAAAAAGCAGGGGCAGACGAGACAGAAAAAGCGGCACAGACATCAGAAAAATATGAGGATAACTTTGCGGTTGACAGTAAGGCGGCAAAGGAATTTGCAGAGAAAGTTAAGGATGCAACTGCCCAAAAAGACCTGGAGGCGTTGGCAGAGATGTCTGCATTTCCGGTTTATGTGGGATTGCCGGATGTTGGTCTGGTAGAGACCAAAGAGAACTTCCTGAAGCTTGGCGCAGAAACCGTGTTTACGGAGGAACTGTTGGAATCCATAGAGAAGGCTGATATCGAAAATTTTCAGCCTAGTATGGCGGGATTTCCTATTTCAGACGGAAGGATAGCAAGCATAAACTTTGGCGTGGTAGACGGAGCGCTGGCGGTCAACGCAATTAATTATTGATCAGTGGCAGAGGAATAACTGCTGTAAAAGTGTGCAATGGGGATTGTTATATTTTACAGCAGTTATTTTTGTGAAAAAATATGGCGTATTGAAATGAAAGAGAGAGACAGCTATGGTTTTTAGCAGTATTGTTTTTATTTCTAAGTTTTTACCACTATTTTTGTTGCTGTATGGTATTTGTCCGTTCAAATGGAAAAATGCCTGTCTTTTTATCGGAAGCCTGATTTTTTATTTTTACGGCGTGAGGGATAATCCTTTTTATCTGGTTCTGTTTCTTTTTTCAATTGTGATAAACTATCTTATTGGCGGGCTGATTGGCAGAAGCAGGAGAAAAAGCAAGAAAATGCTGGCAATGGGGATTGCTTATAACTTTTCGTGGCTGGTTTTGTTTAAATATTTAGGCTTTCTAATGCAGATTTTAAACCAGATATTAAATGCATTCGGGATTTCTGTAAATATTCCGCCGTATCAGCCGGTCCTGCCGGTAGGCATCAGTTTTTACACGTTTCAGGCGATCTCCTATCTGATAGACGTTTACAGAAGAAAGGTTCCGTATGAGAGTTCTTTATCCGGATTTGGCATGTATATAAGCATGTTTCCGCAGTTGATAGCCGGGCCAATTGTGACTTACTCCGCAATGAGGGATCAGATTAAAAAGCGGAGAATTTCATTTTCAATGATTGAAGAAGGCCTCCGGGAATTCACGATCGGACTGGGAATGAAAGTATTGATAGCAAACCAGGTCGGTGGTCTGTGGAAGGACATAGAGACGATCGGCTTTGAAAGCGTCTCGACGCCGCTTGCATGGCTGGGGCTTATCGCATTCAGCCTGCAGATTTACTTTGATTTTTACGGCTATTCATTGATGGCAAAAGGGCTGGGGTATATCCTTGGATTTAAACTGCCATGTAATTTTGCCCATCCGTATATGTCGACTTCAATGACAGAGTTCTGGAGGAGATGGCATATAACGCTGGGAAGCTGGTTCCGCGAATATGTTTATATTCCGCTGGGAGGAAACCGGAAAGGTTTTTGCAGGACGTTGTGGAATCTTTTAACGGTATGGCTTTTGACAGGGCTCTGGCATGGGGCGAGCTGGAATTTTATTCTATGGGGGTTTAGCCTGTTTTTCCTGATTTTTATAGAAAAGACCGGAATGGGAAAGATTTTAGAGCGTCATCCGATGGCCGGGCATATTTATATGTTATTTTCAATTCCATTGACATGGATGCTGTTTGCCATAACGGATCTGCCGCAAATAGCGGTCTATATCCATCGCCTGTTTCCTTTTTTGGGTAAGCCGGACGACTTTATATACTATGCGGGCGACTATTTAAAGTATGGCAGGCTCTATGCGGTATCTATATGTACGGGTCTGGTCTTTGCTACATACATACCAAGAAATTTATATAATCGCTGGAAAAACTCGCCTGTTTCGGCAGCCGTCCTGCTGGCAGTTTTCTGGGGGTGCATTTATTGCATAAAAAAAGGGATGGACGATCCGTTTCTGTATTTTCGTTTTTGATGAAAGGATGGTTATAAAATATGCGTCGGCGTCGATATTGGTATACAATTTTTTTGTTTATCAGTCTGGGAGTTTCTGTAATAGGGACAGGCCGGATAGAAGATGACAGGGAGCAGCAAAAGGAAGCTGATATACGGACAGAACAGGCAGCGGGCATGCAGGAACAAAGGAAAACGCCGGAAAATGTAAAAGAGCCTGAATTCCTGGTAGTGGAACCGGCAAAATCAAAGTCTAAACAGCTTTTGGAAATGGATATAAAAGAAAATAATGCGCAGCCTTCAAAACCTGAAAGCAGACCGTTATTTCCGGATAATTTTCAGGAAGTCCTGTTTGTCGGGGATTCCAGAACGGTAGGATTATATGAATATGGGCAGATGGGAGAAGCAGACGTATTTGCAGACAGCGGAATGACGGTATTTAACCTATGGGATAGCGGAATATCTTTGAATAATAAAGGAAAGAAAACTCTGGAACAGGTTTTAGCGGAAAATCATTACCAGGTAATCCACTTTATGCTTGGGATCAACGAATTGGGATATTCAATGGAACAGATCGTTGAAAAGTATAGAGAGACGGTGAAAGAAATACAGGACATGCAGCCGGAGGCTAAAGTGGTTTTAGGCGCAAATCTCCATGTGACCGCGGAGAATTCTGCAAAAAGTTCAATTTATAATAACCAGAGAATAAATGAGCTCAATTTAGAGATACAAAAAATCGGGGATGAACTAAATTGTCATTATATAAATGTGAATGAAGTCTTTGATGATGAACAAGGAAATCTGTTAAAAGAATATTCTACGGATGGTTCCCATATACTGGGAAAATATTATGCTGATTGGGCACAGTGGATTTTAGACAGGAAATAGATTTGTCCGGAGGCGTTAGTTTTTTGAATATAATTTTCTTTTGCAGGAGGCAGGTTCAAAGGATTTTACCGCTGTTTCCCAGATTTGTTACTATGAGCGCCATAGGCATGAACAGGAGCATTAATTTGAAACGTCAGGGCTGGCCGCCGGGGGTGTAGATAAAATTTCTGAGTAATTATCTGACAAGGGGCTGTCGGGAAATGGCATTTTTTAGACCTGATTCCCCAAAAAGAGAACTCCCGCAGAATTCCGTGCTTTTTGGCATGGACTCTTCTGCGGGAGTTCTCTTTTTTCTTGTTGGCTGCCTTATTTTAGGGCGCAAAAACCCTTTGCCGCTTATTTCGGAAGCTCTCTTTTTCCTATGCAGCTTTCTCCTCAGTTTTCCTTTCGAATTTATGTATTTTATCCTGCAGAAAACGGTGGTATTTATTGATATTCCGTCCAATCGCATACAGCATAAATTCTTTGTATGCCTTTTCTGTAGAACGGCAATGAAACCGGCGAAATTTTTCGTTCTCTTTTATGTCCCCAAAATGGCCTTCTGTCTGTATGGAGCGGATCTGGCGGTTCAGTATCCCCTTCCCGCCCTGTATATTGGCGTGGGATTCTTCCTTTAACTCATCCCAACGTTCATTGACTTTCATGACCTTATTTGTCTCTGCGTCTTTTTCGGCATTATATGTATTACTACGGCCATTAAAATGTCGGTTTTTAATAGCCGTAGTAATACATTGTCTTGTAGGTAAGCAAATACTTTCCAGAGAAGAAAAAGTTACAGATAATGCAATAGGATGGTTAACTACTGCCCCGTTTGGAATACCAGATTTTATTAATGGAATTAAAAATGTAGATAAAGAGTTCTATCTGGTAAATCAAGCAGATAAGCAATTGTTTGTGATCGTAACGGATGAATTTATTGAAAGCAGGCAGCTTAGAGAGAAAATTACAACAGAGAAATTTGAAATCGGAAATATCTCTTTCATTGATTGCGGTATTATTTCTGAGCTTGATAAGGATAACAAAAATGATAGATAATCACACGAAATTATTTAAGGAAAAATGGATACGCTGTCCTGTCTGCGGAAATAAAACCCATGATAGAATTAGAGAAGATACTGTTTTGAAAAACTATCCCCGCTACTGTCCGAAGTGTAATCAGAAAACATTGATTGGAGTAAAGGACTTATACTGGCGAGCAAAAAGATTTGCCAACTTATCATGCCGCAGTTACGCTGCCTTTATCTGCCGCAAACGTATTTTTGCATACAGAATGAAGCCCATCGAAAAGCTGTACCTTTT
>JAETSX010000140.1 GCA_021769425.1 Eubacterium sp. | reverse complement strand
GAAGTCTGCCCATTTTTAGGCTGTTTTGTGGCAGAGTGGGGTATTGGAAGAGGTTGTAACGGTAACTACGGCAAATTTTATGCCTGCTCATACCGCCGTGAATAATTCAGGCTAAATATCCTATTTTCATCAGAAATATCAGCGGGGTAGTTTCGATACAACTATCATTTCCTCACCTTCGTCTGGTAATTCCATACTTACTGTTGCCATAACCATCACTCCTATTGACAAACTATTTCTTAAATTGGGGCAAAACAAGCAACTAAAAATTTCCTCATAGCTACATAATCTCTCTTGATTTTTCCACTGCCCTTTTTACTATTATAATCTGAAATCCCCTGAAACACAACTGCCCTTTTCATCTGCCGTCCATTATAATTTCACTTTAAAAACCACATCGAACGCCCTTTTTGCCATGATAAAAAATGGGTGCAAACAAGGTGCAAATTCCTGCTGGCAGATACTGCAAGCCCTTTATTTACTGCATTTTATTTAGCAGGTTCAAATGTTGCCGTGGCAAATAAAAAGTATTTTTATCATTTTTCCATAACTCCTTATATATCCTGTATTTCTTCTCAAATGCTTGATTTTACAAGGTTTTCGGACTGTTCCGAAGTTTTGTGTTTCAAAAGTATTTTCTCAAATCGTTTCATGCTTTCTCATATTTGTCCCTGCAAAATTGGTAAATACGTTGGTAAAGTAAGCGGCTTTACCAATGGGCTTTTTTAAGAGTTCGCTACTCGGTGCAGTTCCTCTTTCGCATCATCAAAATTCACATGGGTGTAGGTATTCAGGGTTACGCTGATATCCGAATGACCCATGATATACTGTAAGGTCTTCGGATTCATTCCCGACTTCGCCATATTTGAGCAAAAGGTATGTCTGCATACATGAGGGGTTACTTTTGGCATCTGGATGCGGTAAATCTTGTTGTATTTCTCAATGATATGCTCCAGATATTTTTCCCAGTGAAGGGCAACCATTGGCATATCATTCTTATCCAGGCACAGAAAACGAATATAGCCATCAACCATAGGCTCAACTTTCGGGGTTTCCCGATTTGCAATTATCCTGCGGAAACACGCTGCAACTTCTTCTGTCATAGGCACATAACGGACGCCGCTTTCCGTTTTCGGTTCCTGAATCACATATTCCATTTGTGATGTGCGCTGTAGCTGATGGTCTACCTTAATGCGCATTTCTCCGAACTCAATATCAGGTATTGTCAGTCCGCAAAACTCCGAAATACGAAGTCCCGTATGGAAAAGGATATAGATTGCGTCATAGTATCTGCTGAAATGGCTATCTTCTTTGATAAATTTCAGCAAATCCCTCTCCTGTTTTCGGGTAATCGCTTCTCTGGTAACAGAATCATTGACAATCACCGATGCCAGTTCAAATCCAAATGGATTTTTGCGAATCAGGTCATCATCTACAGCCATCTGAAAAGCCGGTCTGAGAACACCACGGATAGAGTGAATGGAACTATATCCTCTGCCATCCATCTGCTGAAGCTTAATGAGCCACGCCTTTGCATCTAACAAGCGCACTTTATCAATACGCTGCCTGCCAAATGCTTCCTTTTTCAAGACGTTAATGACTGTCTTATATCCGGCAACCGTGTTGTGGCGAACCCCTGTTTTCAGTGACACATACTTCTCCACCAACTCCAGCACCGTGTAATTGCCGCCATTGGTTACGATTTGGTCAAACAAATCCGCTTCAATCTGCTTTTCTTTCTCTCTCAATGAAGGCTCCCGCTTCTTGCCTTTCGGCATTGGGTCATTCTTATCCAAACGCCAACTGTAAACATTTTTCTCTTTTCCGTCCTCGTCAATATAACGGAACCGATACCTCCCATCTGAGCGTTGATATTCGCCCTCACGCAAAATACGATTACGGTTATCTCTTCTTTTCTCACTCATCGAATCTCTCCTTTCAAAGAAGGAGAGTCAGACTTGCAGAATTATCATACCACAAATCTGACTCTCCGTATAGCTTTATCATAGGATTCAGGCAATCTGCCGTTCTTTTTCAGGATTTTTTATACAGCGGTTGCCCTGTCCAGATACCGTTCAAATTTCTCACGTTTAATCAAAGCTCTGTTACCATTCATCACATAAAAATCTTCATTGGGATGTGTGTCAATGAGCATTCGCAGCTTTCCTTCTCCGATATGATAATATCCGGCTGCTTCTTCAATAGTCAGCGTATATCTACGCCAGACCGGAATATTTGAATAATTTTTTCCATCAACATTCAATTTTTTATTTGCCATAGGCAGTTGTCCTCCATACATGAAAAGGCCAGACAGGGAGGGTCGGCAACGAAGTCCGGCAACGGGCTTCAAAAAACCTTGCAAACAATCCTTGTCTGGCGGTTGGGTTATTTTATACTTTTTCTTTTATTTTTCTGTTGCTTTGGTTGTTAAAGAGAAGAAAAGCCCGCAGTTATGGGATTTTCCCCGGCAACTGGGTCGGCAACGGGATAGCAACGGAGTGTGCAACGGGCTGTCCTTGCCCGGATTTTTCAGAATGGAAGCTCCATCTGCTCCGGCACCGGCGTAAATCCCTCCGGGATTTTTTCCGTACCGTTGCCGTTGTCCGTTGCCGCCTGTTCCCGTTCCCATCCCTTCTGCCTGCCGTACCCGGCGAACATCCGGGGGTTGGAGAAATAATTCCAGCCGGTGACGCACTGGTTCATTATCTCGTTGATTTCCCGTATCTCCCATTGTTTCGGCTCGTCAAAGTCATGGTTCAGGGCTTCTTTGTAAAGCTGCTTGGAGCAGACGGTATCGCCGGGGTAGTTGTCAAGGAAAGCCTGTATCATGCCGGCCTTGGTGTCCTCCGGCATGAAGTCCCGCTGGTGTTCCTTTAGATGGCGCACCATTTCCGGGCTGAATGTCAGCTTCCATCTGCCGCTCCGGTAAATCTCCATCGCTTCCGCCCATACCTGGTTCAGATATGCTCTGGAAGCGGCCTCGTCCTCTAGGATGTGTGTTTCCGCCTGTTCCGGGCATATCTGTATGGGGATGAAGCGGCGGTTGCCGGAACGGTCAAGGGGCAGGAAGTCAAGGGCATTGGACGTACCGCCGAACACGCACTGCCTTGGGCGGTCTGCCGGGTGGGTTTCGTAAGGTATCTTGTAGACTTCCTTCTGGCGGCTCAAAAATGACTTGATTTCCTCAATGCTCTTTGCGTTTGCCGTGGCAATCATTTCCGACATTTCGATAATCCAGTGACCTTGGAGTTTGCGGTATACGTTATCATCGTCCAGCTTCCGCAAATCATCGGAGAACCACTCATCTTTGATTGCCAGCAGACGGAAGAAGGTGGACTTCCCGGCTCCCTGCCCGCCCACCAGACAAAGCATAACCTCAAACTTGCAGCCGGGGGAAAATGCCCGGTGGATGGCTCCCAACAAAAACAGGCGCAGGGATTGGAAAGTATAATCGTCCTCACCGGCTCCTAAAAAATGCCGCAGGCAGGAGCGTATCCGTTCGGTTCCGTCCCATGTCAGGCCGTTTAAATAATCCCGGACAGGGTGGTAGCTGTTCTCATTGGCGGC
>JAETSX010000047.1 GCA_021769425.1 Eubacterium sp. | reverse complement strand
GAGGTTCGCGGGCATGCAAAAAAGGAAAATGTTACAGGAAACCAGAGGTGAAGTTGAGATTTGGGAGACGGAAAAAGTCAGTAAAATAAAGGGCTGTGAGTTTCCGAGACTACACAGTAGAAAAAGGAGGGGATCAAACACAATTCCCACCAGCCTTTGGAGTCGGCGCGTTCATACTGCCTGAGCCAGATATTATGTATGCTCTTGTACAGTATAAACAAAACCGCAGCATGGACTGCGAAATTTCCCACCAGAGAGATAGGGATATTGTCTGTATAGATATAAAGGATCGAAGCGGCAACGCTTCCGATAATGGTATAGTTGGAAGCGCTTAAGCCCATAAAAAGAGTTTTACTGTTGATTTCGGGAGCCAGGAAGAGGCCTGTGGACTGGGTCACAATGATTTGAAAAATCGTGACGAGCAGGTAGCAGAGATCATTGTCCGGAACAATATTTAATTTCAGGATGTCAGCGCTGCAAAGAAGCAGGAAAGAAGTCAGGCAGATCAACCGGGACACTGTTTTAGAGTAACGGTGGGGAATAAACAGATAGATAAACAACATTAAAAATATATGGCTGAGCAGATAAGATAAATTATTAAAATAGTCCATGTTTCCCCCTACCTGTAATGTGATGAAATAAATAGGAGATACTGCCTCTTTACATTTGCCGTGTTCTTTTTGCTGATGGGAATGTCCGCGCCGCTGTTCATGATAATGCTGCTGCCGTCCAGCTTTCTCACATGATTGAAGTTAATAAGAAAGGATTTGTGGACCTGCATAAAGTATTTGTCCTGAACCAGATCTTTGATTTCGTCATCAAAAGATTTCCGGATAAAAATGCTGGTTACAACGGTGTTGTCTGTCAAATGGATCTGAAGCATCCTTGAGGCATTCTCAATATATTCAATTTTGGAATAAGGAACAGACACCAGCCCGTCTTTGGTTTTCACCGGAAAAATAGGATCTTCTGTATTCTGCCGGTGGTTCAGCACATAGCTTAAGGCTTCAAAAAAAGGTTCCTCCTGTATCGGTTTCAAGAGATATCTAAGGGCATAGACGCTGTAAGCGTCCAGTGCAAACTCGTCGGAGGAAGTGGTGTAAATAATGGCAGTCTGGCTGTCAGAGAGCCTTAAAAGTTTTCCAATATCAATGCCGGTGGTTCCGGCCATGATAATATCCAGGACATAAATGTCAGACAGATGGTTTCCCTGTATTTTTTTTAAAAGGAGAGAGGGATCCGTATAAGTCTCCAGTTCAAAATCATTTCCCGGATAAAGAGTTTTATAACTGGTGATCAACTGCTCTATTTTTGCCAGATCCTTCATGTTGTCATCGCAGATTGTAATTTTCATGTACTTTTCCTCAAAAAAATCAATTTGTCGATATTATAATACAGGTTTCAACAAAAAGCAAGTCTGTAGTAAATGTTCACTTAGCAACCTGTAATCATGAAAAAACAAAAAAATAAGTTTTCATTCCGCTGATTTTGTGGTAAAATACACTCTGATTGCAATACTGTGTTTGAAGAGAAGAATTAAGAGAAGAATTAAAAGAAAGGAAGATAAGGTTTCCCTTATTTTGTGGAAGGAAAATATGACAAAAGTAGTTAAATTCGGCGGAAGTTCTCTGGCAAGCGCGGGCCAGTTTGCTAAAGTTGGAAAAATTATCCGTTCTGATGAGAGCCGCAGATATGTGGTGCCCAGCGCACCGGGCAAACGCAATGCCAAAGATACGAAAGTGACGGATATGCTGTATCAGTGTTATGAGCTGGCAGAAGCGGAAGGAAAATTTATGCCGCTGCTGAAGAAAATCCAGGAACGGTATGACGCTATTATCAATGGGCTGAATATGAGTCTGTCCCTGAATAAAGAATTTGAAGGAATTGCGGATAACTTCAGGAACAAAGCAGGGGTGGATTATGCGGCTTCCCGGGGTGAATATTTAAACGGAATCATTATGGCAAATTACCTGGGCTTTGAGTTTATCGACGCTGCAGAAGTGATTGTATTTAAAGAAAACGGCGAGTTTGATGCAGATAAGACCGACGAGATTTTATCCCGGCGTCTGAAAGAGTGCGCATATGCAGTGATTCCCGGGTTCTACGGGGCCAAAGAAGACGGTACGGTAAAGACCTTTTCCAGAGGCGGTTCCGATATTACAGGTTCCATTGTGGCAAAGGCAGTGCGGGCGGATATCTATGAAAACTGGACGGATGTTTCAGGATTTCTGATTGCGGACCCCAGAATTATTGAGAATCCGGAAGTGATAAAAGTGATTACTTACCGGGAACTCAGGGAGCTTTCTTATATGGGGGCTACCGTACTTCACGAGGATGCGGTATTTCCGGTGCGCAAAGAGGGAATTCCCATCAATATCCGCAATACCAATGCGCCGGAGGACGAGGGAACGCTGATTGTGGAAAGCACCTGCAGGCAGCCGGATTATACCATCACCGGAATTGCGGGAAAGAAAGGATTTGTGGCGGTCAATATTGATAAGGACATGATGAATGCGGAGGTTGGGTTCGGCAGAAAGGTGCTTTCAGCTTTTGAAGAGCATGGAATTTCCTTTGAACATGTGCCTTCCGGCATTGACACCATGACGGTGTTTGTCCATCAGGAGGAGTTTGAGGGAAAGGAACAGCAGGTATTGTCGGCCATTCACCGTCTGGCACAGCCGGACAGCATTGATTTGGAGGGAAATCTGGCATTGATTGCCGTGGTGGGACGGGGAATGAGATCCACCAGAGGAACGGCAGGGAGAATCTTTTCCGCCCTTGCCCATGTGAACGTGAATGTCAAAATGATTGATCAGGGCTCCAGTGAGCTGAATATTATTATCGGCGTGCAGAACAGTGATTTTGAAGAGGCAATCCGGGCTATTTACAATATTTTTGTGGTGACTCAGATTTGACGGTTCCGGCTGATTCCGTTGTTATACTCACGAGCATACTTATTTGCCGAATCATTTGCTTTTTTCCTCAAAGCTATGAATGATCTTCCGGCAAATGATTTCGCTCACGGGTATTTGAGAATCCGGTTCATGTGAAGGAACTGCATGTGGAAATAGAATAAAAATTCGGTATGAGGAACGAATATGGAAAATGGAATGTTTGATGAAAATATCAGAATGAACCATATCCTTTTTGATGCAAAAGTGGGGTTGTGGTCTATCGAAATAGAAGAAGGCAAACCAGAACGGATGTATGCAGATCGGGCAATGCTGGAACTGCTGGGACTGAAGGAAATTCCGACGCCGGAAGAATGTTACGCTCACTGGCACAGCAGGATCGAAGAATCCGCTCTGGGGTTGGTGCAGAAAGCGGTAGAAACCATGGCCCAGGGACAGCATGGAGAAGTCAGTTACGGCTGGCGCCATCCTGATACGGGGAAAATGTATGTGCGCTGCGGCGGAACGCTGGATCAGGAATGCACCCGGGGCCTTCGGTTCTGGGGATACCATCAGGATATTTCGGAGATGGTTTCCCTGAAAAAAGAGACAGAGCAATTGCGCAGTTTTAACGAGTCCATGCTGGCTTCTTTGAAAGACTTGTATTTTTCCGTTATGATGCTGGACATAGACAAGAGCAAAGTTTATCCTCTTTATTTAGCGAAAGAGGCAGAAACTATTTTATCAGACGGAACTGTCATGGATGATGCTGTATGGAATATGGCGCTGCATTACCATCCTCAGGATTGGGAACGGCTCCAAAAGGAGATTTGTCTGGAAAATCTGCAAAAGCAGTTGGAACGAGGAAAGGTAAAATTTATTCGGGAGTATCGCAGAAAGATAGAAGGAGAATACCGGTGGGTCAGCTTTACCTGTTATTTTATTGCAAAAACCCCGCAGGATCGCAGGGTATTGATTGCGGTTCAGGATATTGACGAGCAAAAAAAACAGGAAAAGGAATATCAGAAATATTTAGAGAACCGTCACGAAGGAAATATGGAAATCCTTCGGATGTCTTTGAAAAATACAAATATTTTTGAATATTTTTACTATCCCAAAGAAGAAAAGATCCTGCTGCCGGAGAAAACGGCGCGCTATTACGGATGCAGGGAAGAATATCTGGATGTGAAACATGACTTTGCAAAGGATTTGGTGGATCAGGAATATTATGAGCTGTTCTGCCGCGTACATGAATTTATCCGAAACGGTGGGAAGAATGATTATTTTTATTACAGTGCCAGGAAGGGGAAATTCTGGTGTAAGTGCAGTATTTCCAGCGTAAGATTTGACGAATGGGGGAATACGGTATTTGCTGTAGGAATTATTGAAGATTTAACCAGACAGCGGGAAATGGAGCTGGAGAATGAGCGGTATCAGTCTTTATATAAGTTTACCGTGGATTCAGAATATGACGGGATCGGCATTATTGATGTGAACAGCGGCAATACGGAAGTTAAGATTGCGAAGCATATCAATTCCAGAAGGACCATCAGTCAGGGGGATTTTGAAGAGATTAAGACGCGGTTTACCGATCTATTTATCTGCGAGAGGGATAAAGATTTTTTCCAGAACCGGGTTACGCTGCAGGGGATTTTAGAACGTCTGGAACAGACCCAGGAGGCAGTGCAGTATTATTTTACAGGCAATGAGGAATATGGAAACCGGCATAAATTGGTGACGATCCGCTATTTTGATGAAAAGCATACCAAATTGTTCGTCTGTGTCCGGGATATTGAACAGCAGACTCAGACAGAAGCAGACAATAAGGCGGCATTGCAGAAGGCTTTTGAATCGGCCGAACAGGCCAACCGGGCCAAAAGTGAATTTTTAAGCAAAATGAGCCATGACATCCGCACCCCGATGAATGCCATTGTGGGAATGTCAGCCATTGCGGAAGCCAATATTGACGACAAAGAACGGGTTTCAGACTGCCTGAATAAAATAAAGATTGCCAGCCATCATCTGACGAATCTGGTAAATGAAGTGCTGGATATGAGCAGGATTGAAAGCGGCAAGATGAATCTTGCTATTGAGGATTTTGATTTGGCGGAACTGGTGGAAGAGGTAATGGCCATTTCCCAGACAAAAGCGGAGGAAAAACAGCAGAAGCTCACCTTAAGCATAGAGGTAAAGAACCGGAAAGTAATGGGGGACAATCTGAGTCTTCAGAAAGTATTTAACAACATTTTAGGGAATGCGGTAAAATATACTCAAAAGGGCGGCTGGATTCAGTTTCATGTGGAGGAGCTTTCATCGCTGCATCAGAATTATGGGTATTACCGGTTTACCATTGAAGATAATGGATTCGGCATGACAGAGGAATTTCAGCAAAAGCTGTTTAAACCTTTTGAACGTTCCGCGGATCCAAGGGTGGAGAGCATAGAAGGCACTGGCCTTGGCATGCCCATCGCCTACAATCTGATTCAGTTGATGCAGGGGGATATTCAGGTGGAAAGCCAACTGAATAAGGGAACTAAATTTATCATTACGCTGTTTCTGCCCCTGCAGAGTGAAGAAGAACAAAATAAGGGAGAAAGCGGAGAGGAAAAAGAGGAAATGGCTTCTTTTCCCGGCAAACGGGTTCTGCTGGTGGAGGATAATGAATTAAATATAGAAATTGCAATGGAAATCCTGAAAATGTTTGGTTTGGAAGTGATACTTGCTTCTAATGGAAAAGAAGCGGTTGAGATTTACCAGAGCCGGGAGGCAGGCTGGTTTGATATTGTTTTTATGGATATTCAGATGCCGGTGATGGACGGCTATACAGCGGCAAAGGAGATCCGTGACAGCGGCCGAAAAGATGCCGGGAGTATCCCGATTGTGGCAATGACAGCCAATGCTTTTTCTGAGGACGTACAGAAAGCAATACATACAGGGATGAATGATCATCTGGCAAAGCCCATTGACATTCAGCTTCTGGTTAAGGTTTTGACGAAATGGCTGTCTTAGCAGTTCAATATTTTATATTTGAATACGGACGAAAATGCAGGAGCGGCAGATTATGTGGTTAGTAAAAAGGCTGTCTTAGTGCAGCAAATCAGGAGTTTGGCAAAAAGGCTGTCTTAGTGCAGCAAATCAGGAGTTTGGCAAAAAGGCTGTCTTAAAACAGCGGATCAGGAGTTTGGCAAAATGGCAGAAGAAAGAGAAATTAAATGGGATAAGCTGGATAATACGGCGCATTTGTTTCCGGTGATTGCAGGAGAAGGCATGAGCAATGTATACCGTATTTCCGTTGTCCTGAAAGAGGAGATTCAAAAGGAGCTTTTGCAGCAGGCGCTGGAGAAGGTCCTGCCTTGGTTTGACGTTTTTCGGGTGCGGATGCGTTACGGGGTTTTCTGGTATTATTTTGAGACCAATCAAAAGCCGGCGCCGGAGGTAAAGGAGGAGTATCGTTATCCCTGCCAGTATATCTCTCCCAACCGGAACCGAAATTATCTGTTTCGGGTTAATTTCTATAAGAACAGAATTAATCTGGAAGTCTTTCATGTGCTGACAGACGGCATGGGCGGAATTACCTTTCTGAAGGAGCTGACGTACCAGTATCTTCGCCTGGCCCATCCTGCGCTTCAGGAGAAAATGGGAGACGGGCTTTGCAGCGACACTTCCCTGAACCGGGAAGACAGTTATCTAAAAAATTACAAAAAGAGCCATAAAAAAGGCTATAAAACCGAGCGGGCCTATCATGTGAAAGGGGAAAAGTTAAGGCCCTCGGAGCTTGGGGTGATGCATGGACTCATGCCCATCAAAGAGTTAAAAAAAGCATGCAGTCATTATCAGGTGTCTATCAACGAGTATCTGGTGGCAGCTTTTCTGTGGAGCATTTATCAGGAATGCCTGCATGGGATGCCTGGAAAGCGGCCCATCAGTTCCTGTGTTCCGGTGAATCTGCGGCCTTATTTTGACTCCATCACCATGAAGAATTTTTTCGTGATTGTGTCGGCAGTGTTTCATCCCGAAAAGGATAGTTACACCTTTGAGGAAGTGGCGGAGATTGTAGCGGAAAGCCTGCGGAGCCAGATCAACAGGGAAAACCTGGAGAACCTTTTTGCCTATAATGTTTCAAATGAGAAAAATTTTATTTTGCGGGCAGTGCCGCTGTTTATTAAAAATATTGCCATGCGGTATGTATATCACAACAGCGCCCTGGCTAATACCACCACAGTGACAAATATCGGGAACATTCAGGTGAGAGAAGAATATCAGGACTATGTCGAAGGCTTCCGCGCTTTTTTGTCCATGTCTGAAGGACAGAATATTAAGGGGACTATCTGCTCCTACCAGGATACGCTGGTTTTTACTATTACCAGTAATCTGGCGGATGTGTCTGTACAGAGGGGATTTTTCCGGAGGCTTTCGGAAGATGGGATACCGGTGAAAATAGAGACGAATGGAGTTTATGAGGAATGAGAGAGTGCAAGAAATGCAGGGTGGAAATTTTAGATGACACGGCAGTCTGCCCGCTGTGCAGCAGTGTTTTGGAAATATCCGGAGAAGAGGAGCAGGGCGCCAGGTATCCTGATGTGAAATCTGTTTCCAAAAAACTTAGTTTTATTGTGCGTCTGTACAGTTTTCTGGCCATTGTGTCAGAAGCGGCCCTGATTGTGATTAATTATCTGTATTTTCACGGGGTCTGGTGGTCTGCAGTTACGGGAATCTGTATTTTGTATTTTTATATTACTTTGAAGTATTCCCTTCAGAAGAACCGGGGATATCAGACAGTGATAGTGATACAGGTAATTGGCGCCGTGCTTCTGGTAATTGCGGCGGATTATATTGTGGGATATCGGGGCTGGTCTGTGAATTATGTCCTGCCCGGAGCGATTTTGCTGCTGAATGGAACTATCGTCACATTGATGATTGTCAATGCCTCTAATTGGCAGAGTTATATTCTGATGCAGATTCTTACAGTGGTGGCTTCTGTGGTATGCATGATTTTGTGGAGATTCGGCGTGATAACCAAACCGCTGTCTGCGCTGGCGGCTTTGGCAGTGTCTCTGTGCCTGCTTTTGGGTACGCTGATTTTCGGCGATCGGAAAGCGAAAGCGGAATTGAAGCGGAGGTTCCATGTGTAGAATATTTATTTGCCGGATGATAGGCGGTTTATATTTTGAAGGTGAGCAATATCCGGCTCGTATTGCAAAAGTAAGAAGCAGCCTGCAGATTTTTGGATTACAGGCATAAGAAAGGACAGGCTATGGAAGAAGTCAGTGTAATGGGCAGGGTGATTCGGGATATGATTGCCCATGTGACCAATGACAACCTGATTGGGAGAAAGATTAAAACCGGAGAACTGCGGAAAAAGCTGGTAGAGCCAAAGTGGCGGTGCCCCGGCTGTTTCTATATGGAAGAGATTGAGCTGCCCCGGTTTAAAATGGAGTATCTGGGCAGCCGTGAAGCCTCCAGAAATGACTATGTGATTCTGCAGCTTCACGGCGGCGGTTATATCGGCGCCATGCGCAATGCTTACCGTTCCTTTGCGGGCCTGTATTGTGAAGTCAGCAGAGGCATGAGTGTATTGACCATTGATTACCGGGTGGCGCCGGAGGATCCATATCCGGCGGCTTTGGAGGATGCGGTGGAAGCCTTTGACTGGCTGAAGGGGGCCGGCTGGCACAGCAGGCAGATTATTGTAGCCGGGGATTCCGCAGGAGGCGGGCTTGCGCTGGCTCTCTGCATGTATCTGAAGGATCACAACCGCCGGTTGCCCGGCGGGTTGATTCTCATGTCCCCCTGGGCTGATTTGACGGCCAGTGGCCCTTCCTATGAGGACAATTATGAGAGGGATCCTCTCTTTGGAAATACCAGGGACAGCCTGATTTATAATCGGGAGTATATCGGCTGGCATAATCCAAAGGATCCGTATATTTCCCCTATGTTCGGGGATTACTGGGGGTTTCCGCCTATGTTGATTCAGGCAGGCTCTGTGGAAATGCTCTTAAGCGATTCCGTGGGAGTGGCCTATAAGGCTAAACAGCAGGGGGCAAAAGTACGCCTGAGCATTTATGAGGGAATGTTCCATGTATTTCAGATGGGCATGATGATGATGCCGGAATCCAGGAAAGCCTGGCGGGAAATCGGCAGGTATTTTGAGGCAGTGGCCGGTTTGCGTGAGGAAAAACGGTTCTGAATTGCTCTCCGCAGCCAAACTGTTTTCCAAAACGCATACCTTTTATTTGAATACACAGAAACTCCGATACTGCATACTGTAATTATGAAATGCAGTTCTGGAGTTTTTATGATTAATTTAAATACATTTTTACAGACGCTTTTAGGCGCCGGTTTTACATTTCTTATGACATCCTTAGGGGCGGCGGTGGTCTTTTGCTTCCGGGGAGCCGTCAGTGATACAATGAACCGGGCTTTTCTGGGCTTTGCTTCCGGGGTGATGATGGCGGCTTCTGTCTGGTCCCTTTTGATTCCTTCCATCGAACAGAGCGGGGAACTGGGCATGGCGCCCTGGTTTCCCCCGGCTCTGGGGTTTGTATTTGGGGGCCTGTTTTTGTATCTGGCGGATAAGATGCTTTCCTGGCTGCACGGATGCGGTTCAATGGGAGATAACTGCAGGATAGACAGTTCTGTCGGGGATCTCCATTCCTGCGAAAGCGCGGGGGCCTTAGGACAGCCGGCAATGGCAGGCTGCGGTCTGACGAAAAGAGGAGCAGGGGCGAAGCTTCTGATATTGGCGGTCACTGCCCACAACATCCCGGAGGGAATGGCCGTGGGTCTGGCTTTCGTTCTGGCCGGGCAGCATCCCGAAGACCCGGCATATCTGGCTTCCGCCATTGGTCTGGCGGCGGGAATCGGCATTCAGAATTTTCCGGAGGGAGCAGCCATTTCCCTACCGGTCCGCCAGTCCGGGGCCAGCGTAGGAAAGGCGTTTCTGACAGGGTGTTTGTCCGGGATTGTAGAGCCTCTGGCTGGAATAGCTGTATTTTTCACTGCGGCCTCTGCGGTTCCTTTGATGCCCTGGCTTCTGGCCTTTGCCGGAGGGGCGATGATTTATGTGGTGGCGGATGAACTGATTCCTCAGGCTCAGCCGGATGAAACATCCAAAGTGGGAACCATTGGGGTTATGGTGGGATTTCTGGTTATGATGATCTTGGATGTGGCATTGGGATAATTGTTTTCAGGACATTTGAATATCATATTGCAGGAAATGCAGCAAGCCCCATAATGATGGCGTCCTTATCCACTGCAGTATCTGTTAGGAGGTAAGACTGCAGTGGATAAGGACGCCTGACAGGATTTATTATAAATGCGTCGTCGGAAGATAACGGGGAATTCCCTGGTCGAACGCAAGGTTTGGCTGGCCCTGAATCAGCGGACGCAGATAGGAAAGAATTTCCGGGGTCACGTCATTTCCGGCAGCATTGATGAATTCCCTGGGAACAGATTTTACCTGGTTGGCGATTTCAGATACCGGGGAGGAGCCATAGGAAACCTGATAGGGCTCATTGCCTGTGCGCTGAATGGTTACCATCCTGCCGGTAATTCCCTGTGCGGCCAGAGAAACTCCGTGCTGTCCCTGGAGGAAAGATTCTTCCAGATCAGTAAGGGAAGCCATATGGGCGCCGCACCGCTGAAGAATGTTCAGCTCAATGGAACGCACCTTTACATTCAGCCGCTCCAGACAGCGACAATTACGTTGTTTTGCGTTTTAAGAAGGCCGCTGACGTCTTTCAGAAAAGTCTCTTTGTCAAAAACCGCTTCCGGCAGATAAATCAGATGAGGCGCAGTACAGTATTCATTCCGGGCCAGTGCAGAGGCTGCAGTGAGCCATCCGGCGTCCCGTCCCATAATTTCCACAATAGTTACGCTTTTAGGGGTGTAAATTGCAGTATCGTGAAAAATCTCCAGAAGGGATGAGGCTACATATTTTGCGGCAGAGCCAAATCCAGGGGTGTGGTCTGTGGCGCATAAATCATTGTCAATGGTTTTGGGAATGCCAATGATACGGATCTTGCTTTGTACCCTGGCCGCGTATGCGGACAGTTTGTCCACAGTGTCCATGGAATCATTTCCGCCGATATAGAAAAACGCAGTGATTTCCATTTTATCAAAAAAACGGAAGATGGTTTCGTAAACGTCAGGATCTTCTTTTGGTTTGGGCAGTTTGTAGCGGCAGGAGCCCAGATACATGGCAGGGGTTACTTTTAAAAGCTCCAGGTTTTCTTTTTCCTGAAAAGTCCCGGTTAAATCCAGAAAACGCTCCTCCAAAATTCCGGTAATTCCGTTAAGTGAGCCGTAAATATGATCGTATTCGGGGCAGTCAAGGACGCCCTGGATGACTCCGGCAAGGCTGGCATTGATAGCGGCGGTTGGTCCGCCGGACTGAGCTGCAATACAATTGTTCATTTGAGTTCTCCTTTTCTGGTTAGAATCGTACAAGTTGATTTTATAACAGATTGGGGGAAATGGCAAATGTGGATTTTTTAAAGATGCTCTAGCATCAGGAAGTACGGAGGAACCCTTGACAAATCCCTGATTTCTTATATGATAAAGTTGTGAAAATTATTTTCGTGAAGGAGGAACAACATGGAAAAGCAAAAGTCCGTACTGGACACCATCCATATTTTATATGACAACTTCTTTGAACAGGAAAAAAAAATCGCAAACTTTATCATCCAGAACCATACAGAAGCCGTCAACATGACCATCGGAGAACTGGCAAAATCCTGCGGGACAAGCGTTGCCACCGTTTCACGCTTCTGCCATAAATGCGACGTGGAAGGGTTTCACCAGCTAAAAATCCAGCTTGCAAAGGAAATTGTGGATAGCGGGCTGGAGACGCCTGTTTCCAATCATATTTCAAGAGAGGATATTGGGCAGTCGCTGCAGAATATCCTTGCGAATAAAATAGACGAAATCCGCCAGACCATATCCCTGATTGATGAAGCGCAGCTGAACACAATTCTGGATCATATCAAAAAGGCGGGAGTTGTCCAGTTTGTGGCAGTGGGCAATACCATACCGGTTGCCCTGGACGGCTGCTTTAAATTTAATGAAATCGGTATCAGAGCCGTAGCGGGGACAATTTGGGAAACGCAGCTGGCGTTTTCTCTGTCGCTGGGCAAAAATGACATGATGATTGCCATATCCAATTCAGGAGAATCCAGACAGGTGGTAAAAATGGTGCGGGAGGCAAAGAAACGCGGAGTCATAATCGTTGGCATTACTAACAATCCCAATTCCTCTGTTGCAAACAGTGCGGATTACCATATTCAGACTGCAACCAGGGAAAAGCTGTTTTTAAATGAAATCTGTTTTTCCCGGGTATCAGCCATGACGGTGATTGAGGCGCTGTATCTGTTTCTGACAGTAGGGGAGAAACGGAGCTATGACTGTATCAATTATTGCGAAAACCTGATTGCGGATGAAAAGCTTTAAGTTGTCAGAGTTTGGGGCTATCGGAGATTGTATGAAAATATTATTTTCCGGCAGCCCCTTTTTGTTTATACTGCACGGCAAAAAGATTTACCGTGCAGTTGCGCCAGTTGCATGCCGCAAAGCGGCAATTTTCCTTTGTGCGGCTGTGTGCATATGTTATACTAAGCGTCAGTTTTTTCGACGCTTGGCATAACTTCCTAGACTTTGTGCAATATGCTGTAAAAATCCTCTTAAATTTTGAAATATAATCCACACAATTATCAAATTTGTAGAAAAATAATTTTCGCGTAAAATAGAATTGACAATATTTTTTTACGTGCTATACTAAGTATACAAAAATAAATATCGCGATATTGATAATGACAAAAATAATTTACGCATCGGATAATCGGACCTGAAAGCTGCAGAAAATGATGTGGATTGAGGAGGAAATAAGTATGAGGATCAGTGAATTACTCAGCCCGGATGCCATTGACGTAAATGCCAGTGCTGCATCGAAAGCAGAAGCCATTGATTACATGACACGGCTGATGGAGAAGTCAGGGAATTTAAATGACAGAGAAGCATACAAAGAGGGGGTTCTGGCAAGAGAAGAAGAAGGAACCACAGGAATCGGAGAAGGAATCGCAATTCCCCACTCCAAATGCGCCGCAGTAAAGCGTGCAGGGCTGGCGGCTGCAGTAATCAGGGACGGGGTAGATTATGAATCCCTGGATGGAGAGCCGACAGATTTGATTTTTATGATTGCCGCGCCGGAAACCGGGGCAAACGTGCACTTAGAGGCTCTCGCGAAGCTCTCAACGATTCTGATGGACACGGAGTTCAAGGATTCTCTGGTAAAAGCAGAGACGCCGGAGCAATTTTTGGAAATGATTGACGAGAAAGAAGACGAGCTGGACGGAAAGAAAGCAAAGAAAGCTCTGGAGCAGCCAGAGGAGGGATACCGGGTATTGGCAATCACTGCATGTCCCACAGGCATTGCTCATACCTTTATGGCGGCGGAAAGCCTGGAGATGAAAGGAAAGCAGATGAATATCTCCATCAAGGTTGAAACACAGGGAGCGGACGGAGCCAAAAACGTGCTGACGCCGGAAGACATCGCACATGCGGAATGTATCATTATAGCAGCCGATAAGAAAGTAGACCTGGCAAGGTTTGACGGAAAGCCGGTTCTTATTACAAAAGTTGCGGACGGCATACATAAGGCGGAGGAACTGATATCACAGGCAGTCAGCGGCAGCGTTCCCATTTACCGCCATACCGGCGCTGCTCAGGCAGAAAGCGACGCCGGAGAATCGGAAAGCGTTGGACGGCAGATTTATAAAAATCTGATGAACGGCGTATCCCACATGCTTCCCTTTGTCATTGGCGGCGGCATCCTGATTGCGCTGGCGTTTTTGTTTGACGATTACAGCATCGATCCGGCGAATTTTGGGAAAAATACGCCCCTTGCGGCGTATCTGAAAACCATAGGCGAATTTTCCTTCGGCATGATGCTTCCGGTATTGTCCGGCTACATTGCAATGAGCATCGCAGACCGGCCGGGGCTTGCTGTAGGTTTCGTGGCAGGGCTGGTGGCAAAAAGCGGCTCAACTTTTCTGAATCCGGCCGGCGGAGAGGTAAATGCAGGCTTTCTGGGAGCGCTGTTTGCAGGCTTTGCGGCAGGATATCTGGTGCTTTTGCTTAAGAAGATGACTTCAAAGCTGCCCCAGTCGCTGAACAGCATACGTCCGATGATTATCTATCCTGTATTCGGCATTTTATCCGGTTCCGTGGTAACGACTCTGATTAATCCGCTGATGGGAATGATCAATGATGCGCTGACCAATGCATTGAACAGCATGAGCGGAACCAGCAAAGTGCTGCTTGGCGTAGTGGTGGCCGGCATGCAGTCCGTTGACATGGGCGGCCCGGTGAATAAGACCTCTTATGTATTTGGAACCTCCCAGCTTGCAGAGGGCAACTTTGAAATTATGGCGGCAGTTATGGCAGGAGGTATGATCCCGCCCTTGGCAATCGCTTTGTGCACCACATTTTTCAAGAACCGTTTTACGCAGAAGGAAAGGGAATCCGGCCTGGTGAATTATCTGCTGGGGCTGTCCTTTATTTCAGAAGGCGCAATACCCTTTGCGGCAAATGACCCAATCCGCGTTCTTCCGTCCTGCATCATAGGATCTGCCACAGCAGGGGGATTGTCCATGCTGTTTGGCTGTACGCTCCGTGCGCCCCATGGAGGAATTTTCGTACTGCCCACCATCGGAAATCCTCTGCTGTATGCGCTGGCCATACTGGCGGGTTCTGTGGTTGGCTGCCTGATTCTGGCATTTCTGAAAAAACCTATAAAAGAGGAAGCTTAATTCGGTGTGATAAGGAGGTTCTTATGAAACGAAAATGTGCGCAAAAAGCGCTTGAAATGATCGAAGACGGCATGACTGTCGGATTGGGAGGCGGCAGTACGGTAGCCCTTTTAATGGAAGAAATTGAGAAACATCACAAGAGCATTCAGGCGGTAACGCCTTCTAAGGATACCTTAAAACTATGCATTCAGCATCATATCCCCGTACTGCCTTTGGAAATGACAGAAATGATTGATCTGGCTTTCGACGGATGCGACGAGCTGGACGCAGAGCTGAATGCACTGAAAAGCTGCGGCGGAATCCACACCCAGGAGAAAATAGCCGCCTGCATGGCAAAGGAATATGTATTGCTGGCCGATGAGGGAAAATACCATGAGACACTGGCCTTCTCCTATCCGGTTACCCTGGAGGTTCTTCCGCCGGCATGTTCCTATGTAAAAAAGCGGCTGAAAGAGATGGGTGCGGAAGTGACGGAACGGCGGTCTGCAAAGAAGGCCGGCTTGTTGGTCAGCGATTACGGAAATGACTTGCTGGAAGCCAAATTCTCTTCTGTGGAAAATATAGGGAAACTGTCACTGGAACTGGATGGGATACCGGGGCTTATAGGGCATTCCCTGTTTTACCGGATTGCGTCAAAGGCTATTATAGCAGGCGCAGACGGAATCGTGGTGGCAGAAAAATAGAACAGCGATAGATTGTAAAACCGAAGAAATGATTGTAAAATTGAAGAAATGATTGTAAAACCGAAGCAATAAATCAGAAAAACGGAATTCGGATTTGAAAACGTCAGGAGGATAACAATGGAAAAATTGAACTGGGGAATTTTAGGAACCGGCTGGATCGCCCATGACATGGGAGAGGCCTTGCAGACAGTCAATGGAGAGATTTATGCAGTATGCGGCACAAGCCTGGAAAAGGCGGAAAAATATGCCGGGGAACTGGGCGCAATTCATGCATACGGCAGCGCAGATGAGATGTTGGCGGATGAAAACATAGACATTGTATACATTGCAACGCCCCATAATTCCCATTACCAGTGGCTTAAGCGGTCCCTGGAGGCGGGAAAGCATGTATTCTGCGAAAAGTCGATTACGGTGAACAGCAGGCAGCTGGAAGAATGCGCTGCAATTGCAAAGGAAAAAGGGCTGGTGATCTGTGACGGCACAACTCTTTTGCATATGCCGCTGTATAAAAAACTGAACAGGATGATTGCAGATGGCGTTATCGGCCAGGTCAAAATGATTCAGGTGAACTTTGGAAGCTGCAAAGAGTATGACAAAAACAGCCGTTTCTTTTCCAAAGAGCTGGCAGGCGGGGCGCTGCTTGACATTGGCGTCTATGCGGCCTCATTTGCAAGGTTTTTTATGAAAAGCAAGCCAAATACGGTTCTTACAACCGCCAATTATTTTGAAACCGGTGTAGATGAAAGCAGCGGAATTTTATTGAAGAATCCAGATGGGGAACTGGCGGTTATGGCGCTTACCATGCGTGCCAAGCAGCCGAAGCGGGGCGTAATAGCAGGAGAGAAAGGATTTATTGAAATTGACGATTATCCAAGAGCCCAAAAAGCAGTCATTACCTATACGGAAGACGGCCGAAAGGAAAACGTTGAAGAAGGTAAATCAGAGCTGGCGCTGCAGTACGAGGTGCAGGATATGCAGGAATATATAAGAAACGGGAGCGGAGAGGATAATCTTCAGATGGTCCGTGACGTGATGGAGACGCTGACTGCCGTACGCAGCCAATGGGGAATGACGTATCCCTTTGAATAATGTGAAATTGTTTTGGGGGATACAAAGCTTATAATAATGCTTCGGCGGCTCTTTATACCCGTGAGCGAAATGATTTGCCAACAAGTTTTCGCTATTTCAAGAATACAAGCAAATCATTTGGCAAATAAGTATGCTCTTGAGTATAACAGTGAAGGCGAGAGCGGGACTGATGCCAATCATTCCTGTCAAAGGGCCGTCGGAACAGTAAGAAATCAGCAGAAAAAATGTAGAAAAAATGTAAATGAAAAAAAGCTGAAAAAAATGTAAAAAAAGTGTTGACAAATCTCTTTATAGTATATATAATAGCTATTGTCAGTGTTGCGCAGGAGTGGCGGAATTGGCAGACGCGCAGGCTTCAGGTGCCTGTGGTAGCAATATCGTGTGGGTTCAAGTCCCATCTCCTGCACGCAAAGAAAGAGCTGTTGCAAATAGCAATAGCTCTTTTCCTGTTTTAAAAATTTCCAGTGCGCAGGCAGAACTCTCTCGTTAATGAAAGCATATCGCTATCAAAAGATTCATTTGTTTATTTTTCAGAACTTTTCAGGGCGGATTTGTAAAATTCTGCGTTTTTTTGCGAAAAAATAAAGGAAAAGAAGAATTTATGCGGAATATATCATTATAGAGGTGATGGGAATGCTCATTAGAGAGAATATAGAGTTGTTGGAACGAACCTATTTAAGCCCTTTCGCCACTCTCAGCGAGAATTCGAAAGGACGTGACAGAGAGGAACCCCAATGTGATATCAGGCCGGTGTTCCAAAGGGACAGGGACAGAATTCTTCACTGCAAATCTTTTCGGCGTCTGAAGCATAAGACACAGGTTTTTCTGACGCCCCGGGGCGATCATTACCGCACCAGGCTGACGCATACGCTGGAAGTGTCCCAGAACGCAAGGACCATTGCAAAGGCGCTGCGTCTGAATGAGGATTTGGTGGAGGCCATTGCCCTGGGACATGATCTGGGGCATACTCCTTTTGGACATGCAGGGGAATATATGCTGAATTCCATCTATGAGGGCGGTTTTAAACACAATGAGCAAAGCGTGCGGATTGTTGAAACTCTGGAAAAGAATGGAAAAGGGCTGAACCTGACCTGGGAGGTGCGGGACGGGATTTTAAACCACCAGACCAGGTTAATGCCTTCCACCATGGAGGGGAAAATCGTCCGCCTTTCTGATAAAATTGCATATATTAATCATGATATTGATGACGCGATCCGGGGAAAAGTGCTGTCCGAGGAGGATATACCGGCAGAGTACCGGGAGATTTTGGGCAATACCACTCGGAAACGTTTGAATACCCTGATACATAATATAATAACAAACAGTTTGGGGAAGAATGACATCTGCATGTCAGAGGATGTGGAGCAGGCCATGAAAGGGCTGCGGAAGTTTATGTTCGAGCATGTATACCGGAATCCAATGGCAAAGGGAGAGGAAGAGCGGGCCAAGGATTTGCTGAATCGGTTGTTTTACTACTATAACAAACATATCGACTGTCTTCCTGCGCAGTATCTTGCGATGTTGGACCAGGGCGAGGAACGGGAGCGGGTGGTCTGCGATTATATCGCAGGAATGACAGACCGCTATGCTATAGCGAAGTTTGAAGAGTATTTTATGCCGAAGGCATGGCAGATCAATTAATCTGAAAATGTTCATGTTCTGAATATTTTATGCCTGAAATGCGGCAGATGGATGAACATTTAACTGCCGGAGTAATAGAAAGGAGACATAGATGCCTTATTATTCAGATGAATTAATTGAAGAGGTTCGTTCCGCCAATGATATTGTGGATGTGATTTCCGGTTATGTGCGTCTGCAGAAAAAGGGCAGCACATATTTTGGCCTTTGTCCGTTTCACAATGAGAAGACGCCCTCTTTTTCAGTGTCCCAGGGAAAACAGATGTATTACTGTTTCGGCTGCGGGGCCGGGGGAAATGCCATCACATTTCTGATGCAGTATGAGAATGCCACATTTCCGGAGGCATTAGAGACCCTTGCCCAGAAGGCCGGGATTGAGCTTCCCAAACAGGAACTGTCAGGCCGGGCAAGGCAGGAGGCAGATAGAAAGGCAAGGCTTTTGGAGATCAATAAGGCAGCCGCCAAGTATTTCTATGCGCAGCTTCGGATGGAGCAGGGGCAGACAGCCATGAATTATTTTGTAAACCGCGGCCTCAGCGGGGAGACCATGAAGAAATTCGGGCTGGGCTATTCCAATAAGTTCAGCGATGATCTCTATCAATATCTCCGCAAACAGGGATATGAGGATGAGATTTTAAAGGATTCCGGTCTGGTGACGCTGGATGAGAGCAGAGGCGGCCGGGATAAGTTCTGGAATCGTGTGATGTTCCCCATTATGGACGTGAATCACCGCGTCATCGGATTCGGCGGCCGGGTTTTGGGAGATGGGGAACCTAAGTATGTGAATTCGCCGGAAACCATGATTTTTGACAAAAGCCGCAATCTTTATGGATTAAATATTGCAAGATCTTCCAGAAGGCAGGGAATTCTGCTGTGCGAAGGATATATGGATGTGATTGCGCTGCATCAGGCGGGATTTGACAACGCAGTGGCGGCTCTGGGAACTTCGTTTACCCAGGGGCATGCGGCGCTGCTAAAGCGGTACACGAAAGATGTGTTCTGCACCTTTGACAGCGACGGCGCAGGGATCAAAGCGGCGCTGCGGGCAATTCCCATGCTGAAGGACGCCGGGATCAGCGTGAAAATAGTCAATATGAAGCCTTATAAAGATCCGGATGAATTTATACGGGCAGAGGGAGCCGAAGAGTACCAGAAGCGAATTGAACAGTCCCAGAACAGTTTTATGTTTGAAATAGAAACCATGGAGCGGGATTACGATCTGAAAGATCCGGAGAGCAAAACGGAATTTTATAATTCTGTGGCCAGGAAGATCCTGGAATTTGAGGAGGAACTGGAGCGGGAGAATTACATTGAGGCAGTGGCGGAAAAGTATCAGACGGGATTTGAAAATCTGCGGAAGCTGGTGATGCATCTTGGAACCAAAGCGGGGTTCGGCAGGGAAAGCCGGCCGCTCAAATCCGGCATCCAGGATAAGAAAAAACGGCAGAAAGAGGACGGCATCAAACAATCCCAGAAGCTGATGCTTACCTGGCTGATTGAAAAACCGGAGTTGTTTGAAGTGATTGAGCCTTATATCGGACCGGAAGATTTTACGGAAGAACTGTACCGGCAGGCGGCAGAAGAGGTGTTTGCCCAGCATCGGGCAGGAGAACTGAATCCGGCCAGGATTATCAGTATGTTTACGGAAGAGGAACAGCAGAGGGAGATTGCGGGTCTGTTTAATGCAAGGATTCTGCAGATTGAGACGCAGGCGGAGAAAGAGAAGGCATTGAAGGATACAGTCATTCGGCTGAAAGAAAACAGTATCAATGAGAGGTCCAGACATTTGGAGCCTGCAGATTTGGAAGGGTTGCAGAAGCTGGTTGCGGATAAGAAGAATCTGCAGCTGCTGCGGAAGGTGAAGTTTAGCTGAGAGCTGTTGAGGGGGGCTCTTCATGGTAAAAACCATCAGGACTCCTCCCAACAGCGGGGTAGGAGGATAAGGGTAGGAAGGGCTGAGGGCTGTTGGGTCCCTCCTCATGGTAAACTGTATATTTCCACCAATTAGGGATAAAATATAAACAACGAATGGAAGGATGAAACGAAATGGAAGAAAAGAGTGTGAAGTTTATCGAAAAGCTGCAGGAATTGTTAGCCATAGCCAAAAAGAAAAAAAACGTCCTGGAATATCAGGAAATCAACGACTTTTTTCATGACATGGAATTGGATGCAGAACAGTTTGAGAAAATTCTGGACTTTCTGGAATCCAATAACATTGATGTACTGCGGATTTCTGATGATGACGATGACGATATCCTCATAGACGAGGAGGAAGAAGTAGAAGTTGAAAACATTGACCTTTCCGTTCCGGATGGAATTTCCATCGAAGATCCTGTTCGTATGTATTTAAAGGAAATCGGTAAGGTTCCTCTGCTGAGCGCGGAAGAGGAGATTGAACTGGCCAAACGGATGGAACTGGGGGACCAGGAAGCGAAAAAGCAGCTTGCAGAAGCGAACTTACGTCTGGTGGTGTCTATTGCAAAGCGTTATGTGGGGCGCGGGATGCTGTTTTTAGATTTAATTCAGGAGGGAAATCTGGGGCTTATTAAGGCTGTGGAGAAATTTGATTACCGTAAAGGCTATAAGTTTTCCACCTATGCAACCTGGTGGATTCGTCAGGCCATTACCAGGGCCATTGCAGATCAGGCCAGAACTATCCGGATTCCCGTGCATATGGTAGAGACCATCAATAAATTAATCCGTGTGTCCAGGCAGTTACTGCAGGAATTGGGCCGGGAACCTTCCCCGGAAGAAATTGCAGAAGAAATGAACATGCCAGTGGACCGTGTGCGTGAAATTCTGAAGATTTCTCAGGAGCCGGTGTCTTTGGAAACCCCTATCGGCGAAGAGGAAGACAGTCATCTGGGCGACTTTATTCAGGATGACAATGTGCCGGTTCCGGCAGATGCAGCGGCATTTACGCTGTTAAAAGAACAGCTTGTGGAGGTGCTGGGCACGCTGACAGAGCGGGAGCAGAAAGTGCTTCGCCTGCGGTTTGGATTAGATGACGGCCGTGCCAGGACCCTGGAAGAAGTGGGAAAAGAATTTAATGTAACCAGAGAGCGGATTCGTCAGATTGAAGCAAAGGCGCTGCGTAAGCTCCGCCATCCCAGCAGGAGCCGGAAACTGAAAGATTATCTGGATTAAGTTGCAAAAAGAATTAACAGGAGTTCGTTTTAACATATGTTACAGTTATCAAAAAGGCTGCAGGCAGTGGCAGAACTTGTGGGGGAATGCAGTACGATAGCGGACGTGGGGACAGACCACGGATACATACCTGTCTATCTGGTGGCGGTTGGGAAAGCCCGAAGGGCCATTGCCATGGATATTAATGAAGGCCCCTTAAGCCGTGCAAAAGAGCATATCTTACAATATGGGCTGGAACAGAAGATAGAAACCAGATTATCGGATGGATGTCTGGCGCTGAAACCGAAAGAAGCAGACGTTATCGTTATAGCAGGTATGGGTGGCGCCCTGATGCAGCGGATTCTGACGCAGGGGGGAAAATCTGCAGGGACAGCCCGAAAGCTGGTTTTGCAGCCCCAGTCTGAAATTGCGGCTTTCCGGGAATTTCTTTTGCGGCAGGGGTATCGGATTGTTGCGGAAGATATGGTGTTGGAAGACGGCAAATATTACCCTATGATGGCTGCAGAGCCTGTGAAAAAGGAAGCGTATGCTGCCATGAGGGATGCAGGAAAGGGACAAAACGCAGCTGAATGCGGGACGCGGATTCAGGAAAAAGGCGGATGCCATAAGGCAGGAAAGGAACAAAACGCAGGCGAATGCGGGACGCGAACTCAGGAAAAGGGCGGATGCCATGGGGCAGAAAGTGAACAAAATGTGTCTGTAAGCGGAAAAAAGCGGGAAGGAGCTGATTTGCTCCAAAGCAGGCTTGCCTGTAAGTTCGGCCCGCGGTTGTTAGAGCAGCGCCACCCTGTGTTAAGGCAGTATTTGCTGCGTCAGCAGAAGCAGAAACAGAAGATTTTAGAAAACATGAAAGCCAATGCCAGGCAGGATGTGGCGGCGCGGACAGAAGAACTGTCACAGGAGCTTGCAGATATTGAAACGGCTTTGGAGATTTATTTTACCGGAAAGGAGCCAGGTCTATGAATTGCCGGAGAATCATAGAAATATTACAGGAACAGTCGCCGGAGCATTATGCCTGCAGTTGGGATAATGTGGGGCTGCTGGTAGGGGATTATGAGAAAGAAGTAGAGACAATTTACATTGCATTGGACGCCACAGACGAGACCATTCAGCAGGCAGCCGGGGCCGGGGCGGATCTATTGCTGACCCATCACCCTATGATATTTAAGGGCCTGAAAAAAGTCAATTCTGAAGATTTTATTGGCAGGAGAGTGATTGCATTAATCAAAAATGACATATCTTATTATGCCATGCATACGAACTTTGATGTCAAAGGCATGGCAGAGCTTGGGGCACAGAGAATGGAACTTGAGCAATGCCAGGTTCTGGATGTTACCTGCTGGCACGAGCAGGAACCGGCGGGAATCGGAACGGTGGGGGAACTGCCCTGTGAAATGACAGTGGCGGACTGTGCCGGGAAAGTAAAAGAAGCCTTTGGCGTGGAGCTGGTAAAAATTTACGGCAGGCCGGATCAAAAAATCAAACGGGCGGCCATTTGCCCCGGTTCCGGGAAAAGCGTGATTGGGAAAGCAATTGCCGCAGGAGCCCAGGCGCTTATTACCGGAGACATTGATCATCACGAGGGCATTGACAGTGCGGCTCAGGGGCTTGCTATTATTGATGCAGGGCATTACGGAGTGGAGAAGATGTTTGTTTCCTACATGCAAGAATATTTAGAAGCCCGCACTTCGGGGATTCAAATCATTCCGGAGCCTCCCCGGCAGCCGTTTGTATATCAGTAAGGGATGGCAGAAAGGTATTTGGTATAAATCATAAGAAGAAGGGAAAGGATATGGAAGAAACCGTATATAGCATTCGGATAAACGGGGAGGAGAAAAAATATTTAAAGGGCACGCTTTATCAGGAAATTGCAGAAGAATATCAGTCTCAGTATGAAGATGATATTATATTGGCGCTGTTTAATAACCGTCTTCGTGAGCTGAGAAAGACAGTGAAAGGAGACGGTGAACTGGTTTTTGTAACTGCCCGGGATAAGGCTGGCAGGAAGGCATACCGCAGAAGCGTAACGTTTCTGATGCAGCGTGCCGTACATAATTTAGCCAAAGATGATGGAAAACAGGTGACTGTGAAAGTGGCCCATTCCATCAGTCAGGGATATTACTGCAAATTAAAAGGTGATACCCCGAATGCGGAATATCTTGCCAGGCTGAAAGCTGAAATGATGCGCATGGCGGAGGAAAACATTCCGATACAGAAGAAAAGCATTTCCACAGATGATGCGGTGGAACTGTTCCGAAATGCCGGCATGCATGACAAGGAGCGGTTATTTTCCTACCGAAGAAGCTCCAAGGTAAATATTTACAGTATCGGCCACTATATTGATTATTTCTATGGATATATGGCGCCAAGCACCGGTTATCTGAAATATTTTGGACTGGAGCCTTATGAAGATGGTTTTGTGGTCATGTTCCCGGATAAGAATACAAGGGCGCCGGCAGATTTTTCCCCGTCTCACAAATTGTTCCATGTGCTGAGAGAATCTGCAGAATGGGGCGAGAAAATGGAAATTGGGACCATCGGCGCCCTCAATGACGCGGTGGCTCAGGGAAGAATCCGGGATGTGATTCTGGTTGCAGAGGCATTGATGGAACGCAAAATCGGAACTTTGGCAGAACAGATTGCATCTTTGCCCGATAAGAAATTTGTGATGATTGCGGGTCCTTCTTCCTCCGGGAAAACGACATTTTCCCATCGTCTTTCCATTCAGATGATGGCCCAAGGATTAAAGCCTCATCCCATTGCGTTGGATGATTATTATGTGAATCGGGTGGATACCCCTAAGGATGAGAATGGAAATTATAATTTTGAGTGTTTAGAGGCATTGGACATTGAATTATTTAACCATGATATGTCGGCCCTTTTGGATGGAAAGCGGGTGGAGCTTCCCACTTATAATTTCCGCACCGGAAAGCGGGAATATAAAGGAATTGTCAAGCAGCTTGGCAAAAATGATATTCTGGTGCTAGAGGGAATTCACGGATTAAACGGCAAATTGTCCTATTCCCTTCCGGAATCCAGCAAGCTGAAGATTTATATCAGTCCGTTAACTCAGTTAAGTATTGATGAACATAATAATCTGCCTACCACGGATGGAAGAATGATACGGCGGATGGTAAGGGACGCCAGAACCAGAAATATTTCTGCCAAAGAAACCATCGCCATGTGGGATTCCGTGCGACGGGGAGAGGAACAGTATATTTTCCCCTTCCAGGAAGAAGCGGATATTATGTTTAATTCAGCTTTGATTTACGAACTTGCAGTGCTGAAACAGTATGCGGAGCCTCTGCTGTTTCAGATTGATAAGAATTCTCCGGAATATACGGAGGCGAAACGGCTTTTGAAATTTTTGGATTATTTTCTTCCGGTGCCCAGTGAGGATATTGAGAAAAACTCGATTTTAAGGGAGTTCATCGGAGGAAGCTGTTTTAACGTCTGACAGAAGGCATCCCGGACGGCGGTGTTTCATATGAAAAGAAATTATTTTTGTATTGAAAAAATATCCCGGGTATTGTATGATGAATATGTATTGCGGTTATAGCGCCCCGGCATTGATTACTCCGACATTTAACCGCCGGAGTAATAATCACCGGAGTAATAGCAGCCAAGCAGGGCGGATAATCGCGGCTGCAGGCGCCGAAAGGCAGCAGGTGAGGAAAGTCCGGGCTTCACAGGGCAGGATGCCGGTTAACGGCCGGTGGAGGCGACTCTAAGGACAGTGCAACAGAAATGAACCGCTATTAGCAATAATAGTAAGGGTGGAAGGGCAGTGTAAGAGACTACCGCCCGGCTGGCAACAGCCGGGGCACATGTAAACCCCATCCGAAGCAAGACCGAACAGAAGCGTTGACGCGGCCCGCCAGCTTCAGGTTGGTCGCAGGATCTGACTGGCAACAGTCAGGCTAGACAGATGATTATCCAAGACATAACCCGGCTTACAGCCCTGCTTGTAATCCCCGCAGCTTTCTGCTGCGGGGAAGTTTGATTTTATGGGGAATTGTTTATGAGGGATTATTTATGAGAAATTATTCATGAGGGATTATTTATGAGAAATTATTCATGAGGGATTATTCATGAGGAATTATTCATGAGGAATTGTTTATGAGAAATTATTCATGAGGAATTATTCATGGGGTTATTTCATGAAGAAATTGCAAAGGGGAAGGAACTGTCAATGAAGAAGTTGACAAGTTGGCGATAAATTTAGGTATCGGGAATAAACAAAGTATAAAATATTCTTAAAAGAAAATAACTCCGTTGACTTCCAGCAGGTTCTGCGCTACCATAACTATAACAGGCAGGCCTTTGGAGGAAAGACAATGCGCGGATGCAGCAGTCTGCTTTTGGGAGAACAATGCCATAGATGCGGCAGGCAGGTCTTTGGCAGAAAATAATATATAATACAGGAGTTGATCGTATGAAACAGAAGATACAGCGTTTTATGACAGGAAGGTACGGCGCAGACCAGTTAGGGCAGATTTATCTGGGGATTTCCATGGCGCTGCTGCTGGTCTCTCTTTTTTCCCGCTGGAACATATTCTATGTGCTGGCGTTGGGGCTGATGGGCTATGAATATTACCGCATGCTGTCCAGACAGGTGGAGAAGCGGTATCAGGAGAATCAGAAGTTTTTGAACTGGCGCTATCAGCTGGCAGTGAAGAAGAACCGGAGAAAGGAACACATGGAGCAGAAGAAGATCTATCATTTCTATAAATGCCCTTCCTGCAAACAAAAGGTGCGTGTTCCTAAGGGAAAAGGGAAAATCTGCATTACCTGTCCAAAATGTAAGACGGAATTTATCAAAAAGAGCTGAGACGGCTTCTGATAGGACTGCCGGGACGGAGTTACTGTTCAATCCTGGGCCGTCCGCCATACTGCACGGTCATAGGCCAATACAGTATGGCGGACGGAATCCGGCATCAACGGCGTTGTTTCAGAAAAATGTGGGGAAATGAAAGTTTTTGTAACAGGTTTTCTAATATATGGTTGTGATTCTTTTGGGTCACAACCATATATTATTTATAACTTTCGCCTTTTTGCAGCTCTTCGGTTCAAAGGCGAGAGTATTTGTAGAAAGCGGTTTCTGCAGTTATCTTAATTTTTTATGTCCCTTGTACTTTTCCTCACAGTATTTGCAGCGGTAAGTGGCTGTGGCAGGATCCGTCAGCAGGAAAATCTGATCCAACTCCTGTTCAATGGAAGTGATGCAGCGGGGATTCTTGCATCGGACAATGTTCTTCACTTCTTTGGGAAGGTGAAGCTCCCGCTTTTCCACGATTTTTTCCCCTTTGATGATGTTTACCGTGATATTGTGGTCGATAAAGCCCAGTACATCCAGATCCAGATTGTCAATATCGCACTCTACTTTTAAGATATCTTTTTTCCCCATTTTATTGCTGCGGGCGTTTTTGATGATGGCAACGCAGCAGTCCAGCTGATCCAGCTTCAAATCATGATAGATGGACAGACTGGTGCCTGCCTGAATATGGTCTAATACAAAACCTTCCGTAATTAAGCCTACATTTAACATACTTCCACCTCCAGTAATGTGAGAATCAGCGCCATCCGGACATAGACGCCGTACTGTGCCTGTTTGAAATAAGCGGCTCTTGGATCGTCGTCCACGTCCACAGAAATTTCATTTACCCTTGGAAGAGGATGCATTACAATCATGTCATCTTTGGCCAGGGTCATTTTCTTCCGGTCCAGAATGTAGAAATCCTTCATTCTCACGTAATCATCTTCGTTGAAGAAGCGCTCCCGCTGCACTCTGGTCATGTACAGGATGTCCAAATCGCCCATAGCGTCTTCCAGACGTTCCACTTCACGGAAAGAAATATGGTTTTTCACCAGTACGTCTTCCCGGATATAGCTTGGAACCCGAAGCTCCTCCGGGGAAATCAGGACAAATTTGATATGGGGATAACGAATTAAAGCGTGAATCAGAGAATGGACGGTACGCCCGAATTTCAGATCACCGCAGAGACCGATGGTAAGATTGTCCAGGCGTCCTTTCAGGGAACGGATGGTAAGCAAATCGGTTAAGGTCTGGGTGGGATGCTGATGTCCGCCGTCTCCGGCGTTGATGACAGGAATTGTAGATCTCTGTGATGCCACCAGGGGAGCCCCTTCTTTGGGATGGCGCATGGCACAGATATCTGCATAACAGGAAATTACACGGATGGTGTCGGAAACGCTTTCCCCTTTGGCTGCGGAACTGCTGTCTGCACTGGAGAATCCAAGGACGCTTCCGCCAAGGTTTAACATGGCGGCTTCAAAGCTGAGCCTTGTCCTGGTACTGGGTTCATAGAAACAGGTTGCAAGTTTTTTCCCCTCGCATGCTTTGGCATATTTTTGAGGATTTTTTTCAATATCATTTGCCAGGGTAAGCAGTTTGTCCAGCTCTTCCACAGACAAATCCAGCGGACTCATTAAATGTTGCATATTTTTCCTCCTGAAATTTAATAGTATGAATCATGGGTTTTGATTATCATATAACAGAAGGGGGTAAATTGCAAGCATTTCCCGCAGGAAGATGTGTATGCCTGTAACAGTTCAGCCTTTGGCTTCACTGTTACTGAATCCAGCCCATTGAAAGTTTGCTTTCAGCAAAAGGCTGGATTCCTATCTCAATCTACGCATTCTTACGGACTTTGCAGCAAGTGCAAAGTCCTGGCTGAACTGTTACGTATGCCTTACGGTATTTCCGTTTCAGGATTCGCCCATTGCAAGAAAGGCAAAAGTATAGTAGAATGGAATTCAAATTAAGGAATGAAGAGGTGCTTTTATGAACAGCGAAAGAGAATATCAGGAAAAGAAGAGGATTTTGTTTTTCGGGCTTCCCTGGACATTTACAAAATACACTGTAGGGCAGGAAATCCTTACCGTCAATACAGGACTTTTAAAAACAGAAGAAAATTACTGTTATTTGTACAAAATACAGGATGTGAAAATGACAACTACTTTCATGGAGCGTATTTTCGGCCTGTCTACCATTACCTGCTATACCGGAGATGTGACCCATCCCCAGCTTGTTTTGCTCCATATCAAACACGCAAGGGAGATTAAGGATTTTATTCTGGAGGCGGCGGAAGAAGCCAGACAGAGGAGAAGAACCATGAATACCCTGGATATCGGAGCGGAGGATGCAGAGGAACTTTAAAGCGTGTTTGTCCTGCCGGAAGGTTTTGTCAGCAATTTCTCAAAGATAAGGCCGGCCATCATCCAGAACGGGGTATAGTCCAGCCGAATGATGCCTTTGATATTTGTCGGGGAACTGCTGTAGTCCCAGGGGCACATCTGGAGCTTTTTCAGTATGCTGCCGCTTACATATTCCCCCAGAAAAATAAAGCAGGAATAGAAAAGCGCCCGCAGCAGAGTGGGGAGGCGTTTTATCATATGGCAGAAAGGTTTGAGAAAAGCAGCCATGCCGTAGATGGGAAACATCCAAAGGGAGGTTCTTCCCATAAGCTGCAGCTCGCGTCTGCGGAAGGAATCGAATGCGGTGAACAGTATTTCCAGACACCATCCGGTAAATCCGCACAGGAGAAAATTCTTTGTCATTGCAGCCTCCTTTTACTGTAAGCGCTCCCTGCCGGAAGCAGAATGCATGGGGTTTCTGAAACCTGCCGTTTTCTGCACGGACTGTCCCGGCAAAAGCGGAAGTTTTCACAGATAGTATGCCGGATATTCGGCATTTTATTCAAACTGACTGAAATTTTCTTGAAAAAAAGATTGACGGGACAGGCAAAAGAGATTACTATAATACTGTAGCTAAATTTACGAAAAGGAGTAACGTTATGAAGAGAATGAGAAAAGTAGCCTTACTGCTGGTTGCAGTTTTGGCAGTAGCAATGTTAGGAGGGTGCGGCAGTTCTTTTGACGCCAGCGGTTATGTGAAAGCTTTGTTGGATAATTCTTACAAGGGTGATTCCGCAGAATTTGTAGAGCAGAAGGTTGGCACGAAAGAGGAAGCCGAGAAATTGTATGAAGAAGGCATTGATACTGAAATGTCAACCATGACTACCGGTATCACGATTTCTGAAGATTTGGAAGCAGAGTTCAGACAGGTAGTGCAGGATGTATACAAGAATGTGAAGTATACCGTTGGGGATGCAACAAAGAAAGACGATGTTTACGAAGTAGAAGTAAAATGCCAGAAGATGGACATTTTTGCGCCTACTATGGAAAGCTTCTATGCGGCAGTAGAGGCATATGACGGAGATACTTCCGATGAAGATGCATTGAATGAACAGATTGTGATTATGCTGAGAGACGCATTTAAGGATGCGCTGGCAAATGTATCTTATGAAGATGAGCAGAGCGTTATCGTTCGTGTAGAGCTGAAAGATAAGGTTTGGACTCCCAATGAAGACGATATTGTGAAACTGCAGGAGAGCCTGTTTGATACAGAAGCAGCATCTACATTGCCTCAGTAAGCCGTTTTTTGTCAATCGTACGATTCTGATAAGCCGGCTTTTTGACAGCAGACTGAGCAAGCCGGAAGTTTACAGTGAAAGATTACATAAAGAGCCTTTATCCATAGGATAAAGGCTCTTTTTCTGCAGATGACGGAAATGATTTCTCAAATCTGCCCTGGGCATTATCTCTGCAGATGGCGGAAATGATTTCTCAAATCTGCATTGGGCATTATCTCTGCAGCCGGCGGCAGGCTTCCAGAACCGCTTCCTGCACTTTAGCGAAAGGAACTTTGCACTGTCTTGCAGCGGCGGCTACATCTTCGTATTCCGGTTTGTATTTGTGGATGCCGTAGCCGGTACTGATTTTTACAGTGATTTCACCATAGGGGGTGCGGACTTTCCGGAACTGGGCATCCAGGGTTCTACGGTAGCAGGGCTGGATGCGGATGCCGCGGGTGGTGGTGTGGGTCAGAATCAATCTGCTGAAGCGGCTTTCCTCCTCTAAATTGCACAGACAGGTGAGAAGAAGGCCGGTGCGGTTTTTTTTCATGTGGATGGAGGCGGTAAATACATCCAATGCGCCTGCTTCCATCAGAAGGTTTACTGCATAGGAAACAGCTTCCGGCGTCATATCGTCCAGATTGCAGGAAAGCTCCAGAATTTGATCCAGGCTGTGGAACTGTTCTGTATAGAAGTCGGGATGTGTCTCTTCTTCTGTTACCCGGGCAAGAGGCCTTTCAGAATAAGAATCCGGAAGCTGTCTGGGAGAGGGAACCGGCAGAATGCTCATGCTGCCCTGGAAAGCCCGCAGGCAGTTAGCGGAAGGAAAATCTCTGGTTCCCATGCCATAACCTGTTTTTTCCACAGACATAGGGGGCATTGTGGTAAACTGGCTGACAAAATGTTTCAGCAGTGCAGCTCCGGTAGGCGTGCAGAGTTCTCCTTCAATGGTTCCGCCGTAAATGGGGACTTCTTTTAAGATTTCCGCCGTGGCGGGAGCAGGAACCGGCAGAATTCCGTGAGCGCAGCGGACGCTGCCGCTTCCCACATGAACCGGGGACGCCAGAATCTGTTCCGGATTCAGAATTTCCAGAAGCGTACAGCATCCTACCACATCCATCAGTGCATCCAGGGTTCCCACTTCATGAAAGTGAATCTGGGAAATGTCTGTGTGGTGGGCAAAGCTTTCGGCTTCGCCGATGAGAGTGTAGACTGCTTTTGCGTGTTCCCTGACAGAAACGGAAACCGGAAGGCTGTCAATTTGCGCAAGCATTTCCGGGTAGCTTGTGTGAAGCGTGCGGCAGTGCATATGGGGATGCCCCTCAGGGCTGTCTGCATGATGTGCATGGGGATGTCCTCCAGGGCTGTCTGCATGATGTGCATGGGGATGTCCCTCAGGGTTGTCTGCACAGTGTGTATGGGGATGTCCTTCTAAGTTTCCGGTATGGCGTCCTTCTTGAGAAGGTGCAGGGGCATGGATATGATCATTTTCCGGAGAACTGGAGGCGCCGTCCTGCCCTAAGATGACAACGTTCATTTTCGTTCCCCAGATGCCGCATTTTTCGGAAGGTACGGCATTTATCATGAGTTTGTCCGGAAACAGACTGTTCATGGTTTCCAAGAACTGATTTTGTTCCGATTCCGTTAAAAGTTCATAGAGGGCGCCCATCAGCATATCTCCGGATGCGCCCATGTTGCATTCAATAAATAGTGTTTTCATGATTCATTACCTCCTATATGATTAATCATGCTGGCCAGATAGCCGGCTCCAAATCCATTGTCAATATTTACCACGCTGACCCCGCTGGCACAGGAATTCAGCATGGAGAGCAGAGCGGATAAACCCTGGAAATTCGCACCGTATCCCACACTGGTGGGAACTGCAATTACCGGACAGTCGCTTAAGCCTCCGATAACGCTGGCAAGGGCGCCTTCCATGCCTGCAACCGCCACAATCACGGTCGCTTTGGAGATGATGTCCACATGAGAGAGAAGCCTGTGGATGCCGGCCACGCCCACATCATAGAGCCGGGTCACCCGGTTGCCCAGCACTTCAGCAGTGAGAGCCGCTTCTTCTGCAACGGGAATATCGCTGGTGCCTCCGGTGGCAACCAGAATGGCGCCGGAAGCAGTCAGACGCTCCCTGCGGTTTACGATTCCTGTATGGGAAAGTTTCTCATACGTAAGAGAGAAACGCTGGGAGAGATAATCGGCGGATTCTTCGGACAGCCGGGTAATCAGAATATTTTCCGGGCAGTGGCACAGAAGAGAGTGAAGAATGCCTTCCATTTGTTCCGCTGTTTTCCCAGCGCCGTAAATAACTTCCGGCGCACCCTGGCGAATTTGCCTGTGGTGGTCTATTTTGGCATATCCCAGATCTTCAAAAGGGCTGATTTTTAATTTCTCATAAGCGGTATGGATGTCAAGGGCGCCGTCCTGTACCTGCTGTAAAATGGATAACATGTGTTTTGATTCCATGGCATCCTCCTTTTCGCATTTTTATGTTATGAAGTTCTGAATAGTTACGAATAATTATAGAATTTTATCACAAAATAGTCAAGGAAGCATTTTTATACCCGTGAGTGAAATCATTTGCCGACAGATCTTTCACAGCTTTGAGGAAAAAGCAAATGATTTGGCAAATAAGTATGCTCATGAGTATAAATGCAAAAAATTCTTAAAATTCTTTTGTTTTCTGGATATTGACACATGATTTCGAGAAAAATGTTTGTTATGGGGAAAACTAAATTTTTTACAAATCTGGAAGAATACACAAAAATCTGGAAAAATAAAAGAAAAACTTGGAAGATTACACCATTAAGAAAAAAGGCCGGCGGGAGAAAAGTACTTGAAATTTGTGGTTTTTACAGAGAAAAAAGTTTGTTTTGCCTGGAAAAACTGGTTGTTTTTTGTGTTTTTTACTAACTGGAAAGAAAAAACAGAGAGTTGACAAAATGGAAAAATGGTGGCATAATTTGCCACAAGTTCAGATGAGAACTTAACCGTAATCCAATGCTTAAGAAAGGATGGTAAAAATGATGAATGAGAAAATTATTAAATTAGCAGATGTTGAAGAAGTATGTGATTTTGTTCGTGCTGCTGGCATGTGTGATTTTGATATAGATATTTCAGACCAGCGCATGGTAATTGATGCCAAATCCATATTAGGAGTGATGGGACTGGGCATAAGAAAAGAACTGACCGTGAAATACGGCGGAGAGAATCTCACTTTTGAAAATGTGTTAAATAAATATGCAGTAGCGTAAATTGGATTACAGTTGGTGTCAGGCTTTGCATTGCAGAGTCACGGCAGCCAGAAAATTGACACAATAGAATAGACAAAAGTCAGAAAAAGATGCATAATAAGTTATGCATCTTTTTTTATTTCATAGGAAAGATCTTGTTGCTGTGAAGCACCAAAGAGTATGGCTTTCCAATGAAATAAAAACGCTCCGCGGGGATGCGCACTTTGTTCTGCAGCGGCCAGGAATGAGTTCCTGCCCAATCAACAAGCGAAGGGAAATAGAACAGCATGGAACAGATAAAAATTTCCGTGAGAAATCTTGTAGAATTTATTTTGCGCTCCGGCGATATTGATAACCGCCACGGCAGGGCGGCTCAAAAGGAAGCCATGCAGGAGGGCAGCAAAATACACCGGAAAATCCAAAGAAGGATGGGGGCTTCCTATCAGCCGGAAGTTCCTCTGAAAATAGAACTGAAACGGCAGAAGTATCTTTTGCTGATCGAAGGCAGGGCAGACGGCATAATTACAGAGGAAGATCAGGTGACTGTGGATGAGATCAAAGGCGTTTTTCAGGATGTGAATGTATTGGAACAGCCGGTGGGGGTGCATCTGGCCCAGGCAAAATGCTATGCCTACATCGTGGCGCAGCAGCGGCAGCTTTCTGAAATTTCCGTCCAGATGACTTACTGCAGTCTGGATACGGAAGAGATCCGAAGATTCAGAGAGCAGTATTCTTTTACAGAGCTGAAAGAGTGGTTTGAGGAATTGATTGCAGCCTATGAGAAATGGGCGGATTTTCAATATGAGGCAAAGGTGGAGCGAAATGCTTCCATTGCAAAACTGGAATTTCCTTTCCCTTACCGGGAAGGGCAGAAAAAATTGGCGGGGGATGTGTACCGCACGATTAATCGGAAGAAAATATTGTTTATTCAGGCGCCTACGGGGACCGGAAAAACCATCACCACAGTGTTTCCGGCAGTGAAAGCGGTGGGAGAGGAACTGGCGGAAAAGATTTTCTATCTGACCGCCAAAACCATCACCCGCACGGTGGCAAAAGAGGCCTTTGATTTGCTGCGCAGCCAGGGGTATCAGGGACGCGTCATTACCATTACTGCCAAGGAAAAGCTGTGTTTCTGTCAGGAAATGGACTGTAATCCAGTACATTGCGTCTATGCAAAAGGACATTACGATCGGGTCAATGACGCAGTCTTTGATCTGCTCTTAAAGGAACGTGATTATACAAGGGAGGTTTTGCTTGCACAGGCGGAGCGGTTTCAGGTCTGTCCTTTTGAGCTGTGCCTAGATGTTTCTCTTTGGGCGGATGTGATTATCTGCGACTACAATTACCTGTTTGATCCCAATGTATATCTGAAACGTTTCTTTTCGGAGGGGACAAAGGGAGAATATCTGTTTTTGGTGGACGAGGCCCACAATCTGGTGGACCGGGCCCGGGAGATGTACAGCGCAGCGCTGTACAAAGAAGATTTTCTGCAGTTTAAAAAGATCATGAAAACACACAGCAAAAAATGCGCCCAGGCGTTGGAGCGGTGCAATAAACGATTGTTGGAGCTGAAACGCCAGTGTAAGAATTATCAGGTGTTAGACGGCATCGGGGATCTGGTATTTTCCCTGATGCAGCTTGGCGCCGCCCTGGAAGAATTTTTTCAGAAAGACAGTAATTTACCTGAGAAAAAAGATTTGCAGGAGTTTTATCTGCAAGTGCGGCATTTTCTGAACATGTATGACCGGGCGGATGAAAATTATGTGGTTTATACGGAACAGGAGAAGGATAAAAGGTTTAAGCTGAAATTGTTTTGCGTCAATCCGGCGGCCAACCTGCAGCAATGTCTGGAAAAGGGACGCAGCGCCGTCTACTTTTCCGCCACGCTGCTGCCGATCCAATATTATAAAAAACTTCTCAGCGCCGAAGAAGACAATTATGCGGTGTATGCGGCAACGGCGTTTGGACAGAGTCAGAGGCTTTTAGCAGTGGGGACGGACGTAAGCAGTAAGTACACCAGACGGAACAAGCGGGAATTTCAGCGGATTGCCGCCTACATCTATGAGACGGCGAAAGCGAAAACGGGGAATTATATTGTTTTCTTTCCTTCCTATAAGATGATGAATCAGGTATGGGAAGAATTCCTGGAACAAGAAGGGATCTTAGAAGAAATGGACTGCATCTGCCAGGAAAGCGGCATGACAGAACAGGAGAGGGAACTGTTTTTGTCTCATTTTTCTGAGCGCCGGGAGAAAACCCTGATTGGGTTTTGCGTAATGGGAGGGATTTTTGCAGAAGGCATTGATTTGAAGGGAGAAGCCCTGATCGGCGTTCTGGTAGTGGGGACAGGGCTGCCGCAAATCAGCAATGAACGGGAAATCCTGAAACAGTTTTACGATGAGTCAGAAGGGGCCGGGTTCGAGTACGCCTTCCGCTATCCGGGCATGAACAAAGTGCTGCAGGCCGCAGGACGGGTCATCCGCACCAGAGAAGACAAAGGCGTGATTCTATTACTGGACGAACGCTTTCTGGAAGAAGGCTATCAGCGCCTCTTCCCCCGGGAATGGTCAGACTGCCGCCAACTAACCCTCCCCCAAGTAAAAAAAACCCTGAAGGAATTTTGGGATTTACCATGAGGAGGGACCCGGCCCAAAAACCAGAATTCAAGATACCAAAGCCCGCCGGGAGGAGCCCTGATGGTTAGCAGAACATTTATACACATTATATGGGGGAGTAATCCCGGCCCAAAAATCAGAATTCAAGATACTAAAGCCCGCCGGGAGGAGCCCTGATGGTTAGCAGAACATTTATACACATTATATGGGGAGTAATCCCGGCCCAAAAACCAGAATTCAAGATACCAAAGCCTGCCGGGAGGAGCCCTGATGGTTAGCAGAACATACATGCTCATTAGGGGGAGTCTGTTTCTCTCCTCCGGAGAGCTTACAGCCCCCCCCCCATTTCTCCGCAGAGGCAACCGCTGCCTTTGCGCCTGCTCAGTTCTGCCAGCTTTGGCAGGCAGCTGATGGGATTTGCCATCTGGCCTAAGAGGTTTACAAAAGCAATCAATGTTCCAGCCGTCATGCCTTTGCCGGCTGCGGCAAGCCAGGCTCCAATCAGGAAAATTCCGGTAACAGTTCGTTAGGGAGGGCTTTACAGGTTTGAAAGCTGTGTGGTATAGTAATAGATATTGCATGACAGTGGTATGGCTGATAAAATTAACGAGATTATTCATGGTTATACTCAAGAGCATACTTATTTGCCAAATGATTTGCTTGTTTTCTTGAAGTAGCGAAAACTTGTTGGCAAATCATTTCGCTCACGGGTATATATTGGATGCAATAAGCGCTTAAGGAAGGAAACCAAATATCAATATGAATAAATATGAAATTTTAAAAAAATATTTCGGCTACAGCCAGTTCCGGGATGGGCAGGAGGCGCTGATAGACGCCATCCTATCCGGAAGGGACGCACTGGGCATTATGCCCACCGGCGCAGGCAAATCCCTGTGCTATCAGATACCGGCGCTGCTTTTGCCCGGAATTACAATTGTCATTTCACCGCTCATCTCTCTTATGAAAGATCAGGTTCAAACACTGAATCAGGCAGGAATCCATGCTGCATATATCAACAGTTCCTTAACAGAAAATCAAATAGCGAAAGCCCTGCAGCTTGCGGCGAAAGGGACATATAAGATCATTTACGCTGCGCCGGAGCGGTTGGAAACCTATGGGTTTCTGGAATTTGCAAAGCAGGCGGAAATCTCTATGCTTACGGTGGACGAGGCTCACTGCATTTCCCAGTGGGGCCAGGATTTCAGGCCCAGCTATCTGAAAATTGTCCGGTTTCTGCAGCAGCTAAAGCGCCGCCCCATTGTCAGCGCGTTTACTGCAACGGCCACAGAGCGTGTCAGGGAGGATATTGTCTGCGTCCTTGGATTGGAGCAGCCCAAACTTCTGGTGACAGGCTTTGACCGGAGAAACCTGTATTTCGCAGTGGAGACGGTAAAGCAGAAAGACAGATTTGTGCTGGATTACATAAAGTCCCATCCGGAAGAAAGCGGCATTATTTACTGCTCCACCAGGAAAAATGTGGACGCCCTTTTTGAAAAAATGCAGGATCTGGCCATTCCCTCCGCAAGATACCATGCCGGAATGGGCCAGGAGGAGCGCAGGCAGAGCCAGGAAGATTTTGTTTATGACAGACGCCCTGTCATGGCTGCCACCAATGCATTCGGCATGGGGATTGATAAGTCCAATGTCCGCTATGTGATTCACTACAATATGCCCCAGAGCCTGGAAAATTATTATCAGGAGGCGGGCAGGGCCGGCCGTGATGGGGATGCGGCAGAATGCATTCTTTTGTATTCGCCCCAGGATGTGATGATTAATCAGTTTTTAATTGAAAACAAGGAGCAGAATCCGGAATTCACGGAAGAAGAGCTTGCGGCCGTCCGGGAGAAGGACGCCGAACGTCTGCGCATAATGAATTATTACTGCCTGTCCACAAGCTGCCTGCGCGCCTATATCTTAAATTATTTCGGAGAGCACAACAGGGGAGACTGCCAAAACTGCAGCAACTGCAGGAAGGAATTTGAAGAAACCGATGTGACGGCCCAGGCGGAAAAAATTATTTCCTGCGTGAAAGAGCTGCGGGGCAGGTATGGAATTAATGTGGCGGCAGGCACGCTGGCAGGGGACGGCAGGGCGAAGCTTAGGGAATATGGAATGAATGGTTATTCTTCCTTCGGAAGCCTGGCCGAGATGGGGGAGCAGAGGATTAAGCGGGTGATCAACCAGATGCTGGTGGAAGGCTATCTGACCGTTACGCCGGACAAATATGCATTGTTAAAGCTGACAGACAAATCCGATGAAATCATACAGGGAGCAGGGAAAGTTGTGATAAGAGAAGTGAAAGGGGAAACATCCTCCTATCTGCAAAAGCCAGCTTCTTCCGTTTCCAGGCGCAAATCCGATATTCTGAATTCCAGGGGGTTGGAGCTGTTTGACAGGCTGCGGGGACTGCGCAGTGAAATTGCAAAGCGGGAAGGAATGCCGCCCTATATTATTTTTTCAGATAAAACGCTGGTGGATATGTGCGTCCGGCTTCCCTTTACCCGGGAAGAAATGCTGGAAGTAAACGGCGTAGGCGAACATAAGTTTAATAAGTATGGGGAGCCGTTTTTAGAAGAACTCAGAGCGTACACCGGAGAAAAAAGAGAAAAAATGTTTTTCGGGGAGATGGAGGAAGCTGAATCAAAGGCAGGGAATCCGCTGAAATATACAAGAATGAAGAAAGGAAAAGCAGATTTTTTCATCAGCGCAAAGCAGGCGGAGCAGTTTCCCTATGCAGAAAAATATCTTGCGCCTGAGCTGGCAGTGAAGTTGAATGAACTGCGGGATCCGGATGCTGTAAAGAAAACATCAGGGGCTGAAATTATCCGGAGATCCCAGGCGATGGGATTATCAGAAGAAAAGCTTGAGGATGGGCTGCGCTGTAAGACTGTTACGGAAAAAGGAAAAGAAGCAGGGCTTTTTCTCGGAATCAGAATCAGTCAAAAGGGGACGGAGTACCAGGATGTTTATTATGACAGAAATGCCCAAGGGATGGTAGTTGCCTGGTTTGTGCAGTAACCTGGAGCCGTCTGGGTCATGCAGAGGCAAAAGGCGCTGCTGCGGCACACACTGTATGGATTGTCTATAGTCCGTCTGAAGCGTATAGAGGTAAGATGCGCAGAATAGAGAAAGAGAAGGTGATGATAATGTATAATCCGCAGCTTGAAACATTTATCCGTGTGGCTGATGCAGGCAGTTTTAACAAGGCGGCCGAGGAAGCTTATATTACTCCTACAGCAGTGATTAAGCAGATCAATCTTTTGGAAGCCTCTCTGGGCATTAAAATATTTGAGCGGACCCACAGGGGGCTGACCTTGACAAATGCCGGAAAGTCTTTGTATCAGGATGCAAAATATATTATTCAGTATTGCAGAGATTCCGTTACACGGGCAAAAAACGCTATGCAAGAAGACACAAAGGTCATCCGCATCGGAAGTTCTCCTATGACTCCGGCACAGCTTTTGATGGGGCTTTGGACTAAAATACAGGTGTATTGCCCGGATATGAAGTTTCAGATTATTCCCTTTGAGAATACGCCGGAAAACGCCAGAGAAATCCTTGGAAACCTTGGCAAAAATATTGATGTGATAGGCGGGATTTTTGATGAAACCATGCTCAGCCTGCGCCGCTGCGCAGGACTTGAATTATCCCGGGAACCCTTTTGCTGCGCAGTTTCCATTCATCATCCGCTTGCCGCAAAGGATCAATTAAAGATAGAGGATCTGTACGGAGAGAACCTGATGCTGATGCGCCGGAACTGGAGCAATTATGTGGACAGGCTTCGGGATGATATCTGGCAGAATCACAGCCAGATCCATATTGTGGATTTTGATTTCTACAGTATGGAAGCCTTTAACCGCTGTGAAAACAGTGAGGATGTGCTGCTGGCCATTTCAGGCTGGGCAATTGTGCATCCCCTGTTAAAAGTTATTCCGGTGGAGTGGGAGCACAGCATTCCCTATGGGCTTTTGTATTCTCTCCAACCTTCGGAAACTGTGAAAGAATTTCTTGGGGGCGGTGCAGAAGGCGTTACAGGAAAAATGAATGTCATGATAAGCTATAACTTTTAGGTATAAACTGATAAACAAAACGAGACTTCTCCCGAAGCCTCGTTTTGTTTATATTATAGGAAAGCGGAAAAGTTCTCCGGATTGCCTGCAAGAACTGAGAAAGAGTCTGCAGGCCGGATTTTAAAATGGTTGGACAGAAGAATGGGGGCGGAATCATTGAAAAATATTGCGGCAGCAATTTTCCTGATTTTTTTCCTGGTTTCCCTGCCCGGGTGCGGCGCCGGAAATTCACAGGAGGATGTAAAAAATCCGGGGTCTGCAAGGGAGGAGACCACGGAAAGCATTGGACAGCAGAAAGAAACAGAGGAAAGCTATGGACAGCAGGAAGAAACAGAGGAAAGCTATGGACAGCAGGAAGAAACAGAGGAAGATTTTGCACAGCAGGGAGAAAGGCAGGAACAATCCGTGGGTGAAGCGAAAGAAGGCAAAGAACCATATACGGCAGAGACTCCCATAGCAGAAGTTATATCCAATCCGGACTTTGGAACCTATGGCAGATTGATTGTTCCGGCAGACAGCGGATATTACAGCGGAGATACGCTGGGAAATCTCAGCCTGACCTGGTACAGCAATATGGATCCGGATAAGACCGTGGAGATTGTAAATTATATGAAGGATCAGGCAGAAGCCGGAGAAAGGATTTTTTATGACATTTATACCCAGGAGGAAAAAAAGGCGGATCCGGCAAAAGAAGACACCGGCCTGTTTTTCTTTCGGGGAAATGAGGGAGAAAAGTTTGCTTTGTGCAATGCAGGCGGAGGGTTTGCCTATGTGGGGGCAATGCAGGACAGTTTTCCCCATGCATTGGAATTATCCAAAAAGGGATATAACGCCTTTGCATTAATTTACCGTCCTGGGGCACAGACGGCATGTGAAGATTTGGCCCGGGCAATCAGCTTTATCTTTGCCCATGCCAAAGACCTGGAAGTGGATACAGAATGCTATTCTCTGTGGGGCGGCTCTGCGGGGGCAAGAATGGCGGCATGGCTTGGATCTTACGGCCCTGAAGCGTTCGGCGGGGATTCCCTGCCCCGTCCCGGCACAGTGGTCATGCAGTATACAGGACATTCCGATTATACAGAAAATGATCCGCCCACTTATGCCTGTGTTGGCAGGAATGATGGAATTGCAAACTGGCGGACAATGGAAAACAGAATAAACGCCTTAAAAGGTTTTGGGATTGACACAGAATTCCACAGTTATCTCGGTCTTGGACACGGCTTTGGGCTGGGAACAAACACAGCGGCAGAGGGCTGGCTGGATGAGGCCGTGGATTTCTGGGAGAAGCAGATGGGTAAGTGAGGTGAAGATGGATGAATAATTTTATATTTGAAAATACAACAAAAGTCTATTTTGGCAAAGGCTGTGTCAAAGAATACCTGGCTTGTCTGACGAAACATTATGGAGATACGGTTATGCTCTGCTATGGAGAAGGCTCCGTCAGGAAAAATGGAATTTACGATGAAGTAGTTTCCATTCTGAGGGAAGCCGGGAAAAATATCATTGAATTTTCCGGTATCACGCCGAATCCAACTTATGAAAAAGTGTTGGAAGGACGGAAGCTGGCCAGAGCAAACCAGGCAGATATGATTCTGGGCGTGGGCGGAGGTTCTGTGATGGATTGCTGCAAGGCAATTTCCCTGGCGGCTGTCTATGAGGGAGATATTTGGGAGAACTTCTGGGAGCGTCCCGGCATTATTGAATGTGAGCTGCTGCCCATTGGAGTCATTGTAACGGCAGCAGGCTCAGGAAGCGAAATGAACGGCAGGGCGGTTCTCACCAATGAGAGGCTGCAGCTTACAATCGGGCGGGATTACCCCAAATGCAGCCCCAGGTTTGCGCTGATGGATCCGGAATATACCTACAGTGTGCCAAATAATCAGATGATATCCGGCGGTTTAGGCATCTTTTTTAACATTATGGAAATATATTTCAGCGGGCCGGATGAAGATAATGTATCGGACAATATTGCAGAAGCTCTTATGGGCAGCGTGATACGCAATCTCAGAGCGGCAGTTTTGAATCCGGAGGATTACAGGGCCAGAAGCAACCTGATGTGGAATGGGGCGGTGGCCAAAAACGGGCTCATCCGATTAGGGAAATGTATAGATACCCAATGCAGGAAGAAATTGCTTTTGCCGGAATAGATGCGTTGGAAAGATTTATTTCAGAAATGAGGAGAAATCTATCATGAAAAGAATTGTTGCGATCATGATCAGTATGGCATTTGTATTCAGTCTTACTGCCTGCAGCAGCCGGCAGCAGAATACTGCCCGGGAGAAAGAGCCTGAACCGGAGAAAGAGATGGTTTCTGATTCAAACGAGGATGAGACAGAGCTCCCGGGAGCTTCAAACGGAGATGAGGCAGAGCCCACGGGAGCTTCAAACGAGGATGAGACAGAGCTCCCGGGAGCTTCAAACGGAGATGAGGCAGAGCCCACGGGAGCTTCAAACGGAGATGAGACAGAGCCCTCGGAAGTTTCCGGAGGGGAAGGAAAAAGTGGTGAGGGGAATGGGGACGGCACAGCTGGGAAAACGCTAGTGGTTTACTATTCGGCATCCGGAAACACAGAAAATATTGCAAATTACATTGCAGCAGCAACAGGCGGAGAGCTTTTTGAACTGGAGCCTGCAGAGCCATATTCCGATGCGGATCTGGATTGGACAAATGAAAACAGCAGGGTATCCAGGGAGCATGACAATGAAGAAGAAAGAGTTGTGGAATTAAAGTCAACAGAAGTGTCTGACTGGGATTCTTACGACACGGTATTTATCGGATATCCCATCTGGTGGGGAATTGCCGCATGGCCGGTGAATGGCTTTGTGGAAGCAAATGATTTTACAGGGAAAACGGTGATTCCCTTCTGCACCTCATCCACTTCCGGGTTAGGGGAAAGCGGGGAGCTGCTGTCTGAACTGGCAGGAAGCGGGGACTGGCAGGAAGGCGAGAGGTTCCAATCAAGGGCTTCGGGGGATGATGTGAAGGCATGGGTAAATGGGCTGCAGCTTCCGTAAGCAATGATAGAAAAGAAGGAACAGTGAAAGGAGAAAACAATGAAGGATTTTATTTATTCTTACCCTACAAAGGTATATTTTGGTGACAAAGCGGCAGCTAAAATGCTTCCGGCGGAACTTGCAAAAACAGGGAAAACCGTTATGCTGGCATACGGGAAAGGCTCCATAAAGAAAAGCGGCGTTTATGATGAAATATGCGGTTATCTGAAGGAGGCAGGCAAAGAGATTATTGATTTTCCGGGGATTATGCCAAATCCCACTTATAAAAAGGTGCAGGAAGGAGCAGCCCTTGCAAAAGAAAAGAGCGTAGATTTTATCCTTGCAGTAGGCGGCGGTTCCGTGATAGATTGCTGTAAAATCATAGCGGCCCAGGCAGCGGCTGAAAAAGATATCTGGGAAATGGAATTTAAGGAGCATGTCTATCCTACGGAATTTCTTCCTATGGGAGCAATTGTTACCGCTTCCGGGACTGGTGCGGAAATGAATAACGGCGCTGTGATCACCAATGAGGAAACGCAGGAGAAAGCGGGAGTATTGGGAGCTTATGCAGATTTCGCGGTGCTGGATGTAGCCTATACTATGTCTCTTCCTCCACAGCAGGTGATTTCAGGAGCCTTTGATACTTTGAGCCACAGCATGGAAACGTATCTGGGTTCACCCCGGGAATAAGCCTGGCAATTATCTTAATGGCGTCTTGTACAGCCTGTTCCGGACAAAAAGGAGAAACGGACAATGAAACGCAGGCGGCTGTTGATGAAAGGTCAGGGCAGGAAGAGACAAACAACGGAGAAAATGAATTATCCGATTCAGGAGGGGTTTCAGATATGGAAGGAAAATCAGATGCAGCCCGGATTCCCCCGGAACTTGCCAGGGTTCCGGAAGAATATTTCACTCCCGCAGGAGAACAGGGAACCATAGAAAGGCTTAATTATCAGACCTATGAATCCATGAGCTATGAAAACCGGACCAAACAACTGGAGAAGACGGCTTATGTCTATCTGCCTTACGGATATACCGAAGAGAAGCAGTATCATGTGTTTTACCTGATGCATGGGGGATGGAGCAATGAGACCACCTATCTTGGGACGCCGGAGCATCCGAACGTGTTAAAAAATGTCATTGACCATGCCATACAGGAGGGAAAAATGGAGCCTATGATTGTAGTTTGTCCCACTTACAACAACGAAAGCCCGGATGACAGCGGTGATTATGGCCTTGCCCTGCGGCTGACCGACAATTACCATAATGAACTTGTCAATGACCTGATTCCTGCGGTGGAAGGTAATTACCGCACGTATGCAGAAGGAACTTCTCCGAAAGAATTGAAAGAAAGCCGTGATCACCGTGCATTTGCCGGATTTTCCATGGGATCTGTGACCACATGGCATACCTTTCAGTATTGTATGGATTATTTCCGCTATTTTCTGCCTTCCAGCGGCAACCTGACCTCTGACGGGGCATATATGGAGAATCTGGTCACTGATGCCGGATATGGGGCAGAAGATTTCTTTATTTATGCCATGTCTGGAACAGAGGATTTTGCTTATGGGTCATTTTCCGGCCAGATTGAGGGAATGCTGGAAGGACCCCAGGGAATTTTTAAAGATGTTGACAATGAAAAGGATGGAAATCTGGCATACCGGGTGCAAGAGGGGAATTCCCATGATGGGGATGCCGCCATGCAGTATATTTATAACGGATTAATCTGGATTTGGAATAATTAAAATAAAAATCACGGAGGGAAACAGAGATGAAGATTTTATTTATTAATGGGAGCCCAAACAAACATGGAAATACCGCTGCACTGGCAGAAGCGCTTTTGAAAGGGAAAGCGTATGAGGTTTTGAATTTGACAGATTACCGGATTGGCAGTTATGGACAGAAGCTGGAAGATGATCAGCTTGAGGAAGTGGTCGCCAGGATGAAGGAAGCTGAAGTAATTGTAATGGGTTCGCCTCTGTACTGGCATAATATTTGCGGTTCTGTACGTAACCTGTTGGATCGATTTTATGGTTTGGTGAAAAATGGGGAGTTTTCTGGAAGGACACTTTGTTTTCTGTTCCAGGGGGCTGCGCCTGAGAAGTGGATGATAGAAGCCGGGGAATATACCATGAGCCGTTTTGCAAAGCTTTATGGGATGGAGTATGCCGGAATGGCAACGAATCAAAGAGAAGCAGATGAATTAGGAAGAAAGATTTGAAAGCGCGGAAAATGAGGAAAATACAAAGAAAGCTGCTGATTTTTATACTTGCGGCGTCGTTTATTCTGGGACAGTGTATGTCGGTTCAGGCGGCGGTTCAGAAGAAAAAGTATTTCATACATTTTCATAAGAAAAGAGGTACTCATTATGTTTCAAACTACACACCCAAATTTAAAAAGAAGATTGTCCGTCTCTATGAGGAAGAAGGTCGAATCTACAAAAGCATCACCGCAGAGTATGGCGTAATAAGCACTGGCGTGAAAGTGCCATTGATTTTTCCTTCAAACTGCTTTAAAATATCCATATCAAAACCACTCCTTATTTAAACGGGTGAGAACGCCTTAGAGGCTAGTAGTTACCGATTATTGTTCGTAGTCATTATACTACATTTTCAGAGAAAGAGTGGTTTTGATTTTTTAGTTAGGTTGCGGACATAGTCTGCCGTATGATATAATCAAACCAAAGAAAGGCGAAAACATAATGGAAAACCATATGATTGACAATACGGCATGGGAAGAATTGCAGATATCAAATGACTTCATCTTCGGGAAAATCATGCAGGACCCCAAGCTGTGCAAAGGACTTTTACAAAGGATACTGCCGGATTTAAAGATAGACCGTATAGAATACCCGGAAGCGCAGAAGGCGATACGCCCCGACATAGACGCAAAAAGCGTCCGGTTCGATGCATATGTGAAAGACGGCAGAGGCACTGTTTACGACATTGAAATGCAGGTCGGCACGTCAAAGGAACTGCCAAAACGGACACGGTATTACCAAAGTTTACTGGATATGCAGATGATTGACAAAGGCGAACCCTATAAGAAGCTGAAGCCAAGCTATATCATCTTTATCTGCCCGTTCGACCAGTTCGGCATGGGCAGACATATTTATACGTTTGAAAACACCTGCAAGGAAGATAACAGCATCTTCCTGAAGGACGGAACAACTAAAATATTCTTGAACGCGAAAGGGACTATGGACGACGTCAGCCCTGACCTGAAAGCGTTTTTGGATTATGTAGCCGGGAAGAAGCCGGCAGACCCATTCGTGGACGAACTGGAAGAGGCAGTGAAAAATGCCCGGAAAAACAGGGAATGGAGGCATGAATATATGACATTGTTAATGCGCGACCAAGAAAATAAGGAAATTGGCAAGGCAGAAGGCATTATTGAAACAGGGCTTGACTTCGGACTTTCCGAGGACGAACTTTTGAGCAGGTTGCAGGATAAATTAAATATCACATTTGAAGCCGCCAAAGAGTATCTTGAAAAGTTCGGAAATCAAACTATGTAAACGGCCTGAAAAAGAGGCATAACGATTCCCCCAACTCTGAATATCGAACTTGAAATAGCTGTCCTATAGGTTTTGGCCTAATAGGGCGGCTATTTTTCAGCCTAAAAACAATACAAATAAGCAAAACAATCCAGACAGCGACTATGAGGACAGACTCGAGGATACCGAAGCCCTCTCTTCATTCTGGGACGGAAGCGGGCAGGAAAAAATCCTTGCTAATTCTTTATAGTTATAACCTTTCAGTTCACACTTGATAACTTTTTAAGACTTCCGTTTTGAGGTGGGAATATTATAATAATAAAAGAAAGATTCCTGCAGATTTCATGCTTTTTAGGCATATAGGACTATTCAACATAGGTATTTGCGAAAGGGGATGACAGATAGTAGAATAAAAATTAGGAAGAACTGGCAAAGGAGTTATTCAAAAGACTGAAAAAGGAACACAATTTTGTATGCTGCTAGAGCCAGTATTTTTGAGGGACAACGCTTCTATCAGCAGATATGTGGAAGAAGCGGTAACATCCAAGCAGCCTGGCATAGAGCGGAAAGTTCTGAAAGAGGATTAGAAGAAAATCAAAAAGAGAAAAAAGAGGAATAGTAGAAATGATGAAAAAAAGAGGAAAAAATGTTTTGCGGGCAGTATCTTTTATCCTTGCCCTTGTAATGGTAATATCATTGGCAGATGTAGGAACTGCTGAGGCGAAAACAAAAGCAGCGACTAAGAAAAACATTGTAGTGCTTTATTTCTCAGGTACGGGAACTACAAAGGCAACGGCCAAAAGAATTGGGAAGAAAACGGCGGGCAAAGTAATTGAAATTAAGGCAAAAAATCCTTATACAGATGCAGATTTGGATTATGGGGATGAAAACAGCCGGGTGGTGAAAGAACATGAATCGGCAGCGTCCCCTGCCCAGAGCACAGTGCGCCCGGAAATCGCTAACCTGAAAGCCATTAAGAAAGCAGTGAAGAAAGCGGACGTTGTTTATATCGGGTATCCGATCTGGCTTGCGTACCACAATTTGATACAATGCACCCAAGCATGAGTTTGGGTGCAATTTTTAACGATAGGAATTTTAATGATTTATTGTTTGCAATAAAATGGTTTATGATTAAAAATATTCATTTGCCATGGCAGGAGTAAGATATATTAGAAGAAAAAATTCAAGAAATGAATTATCAAAAGTCGGAGCTGTCAGCGGCTGTCTAGGTTTAACGAATCTGGCTTTTGTATTGCAGAAATATGACATAAAAAAGATATGAGATTTTGTCGATATAAAGTATAATAAATGGAAGATTAAATTTTATTGCTATAAACTTTTTCGAACAGAGAGGAGAGAATAATGTTTGAAAGTCAACTGATAATTGCTGCGACAGATGGAAATGGAAAAATTATTGCATCGCAACCTTATTATGAGTTTTTAAATGGAAGGAAAAATCTGGAAATACTCAATTACTATACGGGAGAGAAACTGTTTGATATTTTATATGATGATTTGGATATTGTGGGGTACGAAAATAATAAACTGGCAATTAAAATTGTTTATCAGATGAATCCTGTTCAGACTACAATGTCTTTGCTAGGAAAAATTGCAGAGGCTGTGATTGTTCGAAGATGTCATGAGGATGAAGAAATTAATAGAAAATGGTTATCAATTGCCAGAAGAAAGAAAGCAAAATATAAGACAGTGGCCAAATTTAAAGCTGTAGGAACAGGATTAAAATCAACACGAAATTTATATCCCAATTTATACAATCCTTTTGATACTCAAAGAGATGTTATTTGGGTGGATGATGAAGGGATGAGAGCAATGATTAAGACATCTTCGATTTCAGGTTTAGAAGCTGGTTTACAATTAAAAGTTAGCCGAAATGGTATGGGGTATTTTTTTCAAGATTTATGCAATTTGCGGTATGAAGTTCCCGTTGTGTATTTTGATATAGCTCATGATTATGATGTTGTTGCTAGAGAATTATTATTAGAACAATATTCACGTGGAATTTCTAACTCAAATATTATTTTAGAAGAAAACTTTGTAAGAGCAAGTGCAATCGATTATAGAGGGTATGAGGAAGTTTGCTTCTATGAAGATTTAGTCATGGCTTTAGTAACTGGTAAAATGACAATAGATGATTTATTAGTACATAAGGATGTGGAAAATAATCCAACATTTAAAAATTCCTTAATTACAGCAATGTTATCTCAATTGCCAATTGAAAACATAATTGTATGATATTAAGGTTGAACCAAATGATAAATAGGAGGCTTGAACATGGCAGATACGAGAATAAGTAAAAGTGAGAGTTCATTTCGTAAAGCAAACTTATATAAAGATGCCACAATGAATGCGTTAAAAGAAGTAACAGAGTTCGATAGCAAAATAATAAATTCGAATGATAGGTATTTGGAAACATTAAAGGAAGCCGATTCAATTGAGTATGAAATATTAAGGGAGAATATGGCGAAGGCGGAAACGGAAGTGGAAAGACAGGCTATTAGAGATAGAATGGCTGAAATGAAGAAAGAACGGTATCAGAAGGATACTGAAAACAAAGAATTTTATGAAAAACAGCAGAATAATCATAAAAATTATACTTTGCAAATTCTTACATCAGTAGCAGCAGTGGTAGGGGTTATAAAGTTCCGAAAACCTATAATGGATATCGGCAAAAAACTGATTACGAAAAGATAGGGGAGATTACGGATGCTGATAGATGTAGCTGACTTGAGGACAATACCAAACGAGATAGAAAGTATTATTTTGGCGGACTTTTCTAAATTACCGAAGGAGATAGTTAATAAAATCAAAAATAATAATATATGCTATAAGAATGATGTACGGTGTGCCATTGAAGATTATTATGGCCCTTTTTCATATTTGTCAAAGCAGTTTTATAAAAGATTGGTTTTTGGTATGGAAAGTCATGAATTGGTCTTATATCATGCTACAAAAATGTTAAGATGTTGGGGTCAAAAGTCCCTATAGTACCTTGAAAATTTTACACAAACACACTATTTTCCTCCCACTGTGATATACTGTATCTATCAAGTGAAGGTGGTAAATACATATGTCATTCAGAACGAATTCTTATCAGCAGTTATCTCTTACAGACAGTTTTTCCGGGCTGACTTTCCGGGAGCAAAAGGCATTAGAACACTCATGGGCAAAATCATTTGCAGAGGATATTTTCCCCTTCATAAATGAAGAACCATTTGAAGTTCTATATTCTTCTAATGCCTCAAGACCAAATACACCAGTAAATGTCTGTATTGGTGCATTGATCATTAAAGAAGTTTTCGGCATTTCGGATGATGAAATCGTTGAAAATTTAATGCTGGATCCCCGGTATCAGTATGCTCTTCATACTACAAGCTGTGAAGAACAGCCTCTGAGTGACAAAACACTTTCACGCTTCCGCAAACGCTGCTATGATTATGAGTCTGCTTACGGAATAGATTTACTCCATAACTGCATTACAAGCTTGAGTGAGAAAATCGCAAAAATGATGGATCTTAATCCCCGAATCAAGCGGATGGATTCTATGATGATTGCTGCAAATATCAAAAAACTCAGCCGTACAGAGCTGCTTTATACCTGCGTGGCAAAGCTGGCTGTTTATCTCCATAAAAATGATCCGGATGTCCTGCCGGAAGACTTTGGACATTATTGTGACCTGAATGATTACAACAGAACCTTTTACTACAATAATGATTCGGAAACGGATAACCGATTAAAGAACATCCTCGAAGACGCAGATAAACTACTGTCTATATGCGGTTCCGACTATGATGACGTTACGGAATATCAGCTTCTGGCCCGCTGCCTTTCGGAACAAACCGTTGTAAAAGAAGCTGTTCGCCGTCTCCGCACAAAAGAAGACGGTGGGCTTCATTCCGGAATACTTCAGAATCCTTCTGACCCAGATGCAACTTTCAGGGAAAAAGCCGGGAAAGAACATCGGGGGTATGCTGCCAATCTGGAAGAGACGGTCGGTAAAAACGGCTCTGTCATCACGGATTATCAGTACGAGCAGAACAACTGCAGCGACAGCCAGTTTTTGAAAGACAGCCTGGGACGCAAGGAAGTACAGGAAGAAGAAACGATCCTTGTTACAGACGGTGCTTATTCAGGGAAAGCAAACCATGATCTCGCCAAAGAAAAGAACATCCGTCTGGTTAATACCGATTTATCCGGAAAGCCTGTCGATGATATCCTTGCAGATTTCGTCTTTAACGAAACAGGAACAAAGGTCCTGAGATGTCCGGCAGGATATGAGCCAAAATCCTGTGGATATACAGGAAGTAAATCCCAGCAGTTCCATATATCGTTTAAAAGAGAGCAGTGTGCAGGATGCCCGAACAAAGGGCGGTGCAAAGCGAAGATTCATAAACGGGTCAGTTCAGTAACGGTATCGGTAAAAGCCCATGAACGTGCAAAGCAACAACGGTACATGGGAACGGAAGAATTCCGCAATCTTTTTAAAATCCGAAATGGAGTAGAAACAGTACCCTCCATTTTGAGAAGAATCTACCATACTGACAGGATGCCAGTCAGAGGACTGATACGCGGAAGATTTTTCTTTGGCTGCAAAATCGGGGCATTGAACTTTAAAAAGCTCTTCACATATCGGAAGGGCCTGGGACACTATGCCGAAAACCCGGTATTGGCATGATAAAGCAGAAGCCGACTATCCAATATCACAGATAAATATGCAAAATCTTATCCTCAAAAGGATTGTGTAAAATTTTCAAGGTACTATATAGGAAGTCAGAGAGTTTCTAAAAACTCTTTTGACCCCAACATCATGTTAAGTAAATCACAGGTTCTTGAACAAGGGTTAAAAACTAATGAATGGGAAGCCTATAGTTCCCTTCTTATTGAATCATTGGATGGTATTGGCTTTGATGTACAAGGCATGGGTGAAATAATGAGACTTGTAGAAAAAGAATATAAGAGGAAATATTCTGTAGCGAGTAGAAAGGCTCAATTGTGTTTCTTTTCTGATATGGGACAAATAGATCAGGAAGGCAGTGCTGGTTGTGAACAGTTTTGCGAGAACATTGGTGGGGAGATTGCGAGATGGGCATTAAAAGATAGTCACCCAGAATTGTATGCTCCCTTAAAGAATAAGGGGGAATCTTTTGTCGTGAAATTTAGGATGCCATTTGCCGATGTAGTAGATTTTGATAAAGAAACAATTCTTTACCAGTTTGTGTCACATTATGCGGCTAAATATTTTTTTGATTTTAAATATGATATTCAATTTACGAGTATGACAGAATCTGATGTTCCAAAAGAAAACATATTGGAGCTGATTCCGTATACAAAAGAGGTAAATTATTAGAAAGAATATTTGAAAAAGTGGGAAAGGAGATGTTGTTGTATGATTGTTCGGACTGAAACTTATAAAGATATGGAAGAAGACATTGCCACATTAATGGATGTGGATGAAATGTTTCTTTATGAAACAATGCATGATATCAGCGAAAAATGTTTATGTGGCTTTCATTCTGATTGGGATAAATATGAAAGTTTAATAGATGATTTTATAACTGAATATGCGGATTTAGATATTATAGATGAAATATATGTTTATCATTTAAGCAGACATATCGTTCAACCTAAAGAACTGTGGCCTTTAAGGGAGTTGCTAATCACAGAAAATGAGTTTTCCGATTTTTTGAAGAAAAATAAGATCCATTTCATGCTGCGGGAGGATAATTTGGAGTTTTACTATGATAATAGATTGATTTCACCTGAACAAATATTACAAAGTGGGCATTTTCATTTATTGGCAAAAAGATTGGGATATTTAGGTGAGGCAGATTACTGTGTTAATGGTTTTTCTTTTTGGCCTAATATAGATAAAACATCAGAAGGGTATTTTCAGGATTTGCAAAGAGGACCAGAAATCCTTGAAAATTTAGGCAGATTTATAGGAAAAGATTTATGGAGAGATTACAAAAAACAATCTAAATATTATGGTATTGTTTTTAAAGTGCCTATGCTCGAAATCATATATGATGGCATAGATGGACTATTTACTAAAGAAGAAAGAGCGGGATTCTTTATAAAAAAAGCACTTTTCTATTTGAATGATTGCTATCGCAATTGCCCAGGAGGAAATAACCTAATGCTTCGGATTTCGGATACAAAGAAAGTTGTTGTGGATCATTGCATTTTAATAAAAGAAGATGACGTTCTGTAATTTAAGTGAAGTACATTTATGAGTGTACAGAGGAAAAAGAAAAATGAAATGGGAAATGTTAAGTCGTTTTTATAACTTATGTTATATCTTGCCGTTTGTTCTTCTCGGTTCAGAGGGGGAATCCAAAAATATAAAATGGCTGTCATCGGGATTATATCCGCAGTTGCAGAGGAACATCGCAACACCGAAATTGATACAATGGAAAACCGCAGAAATGCGTGGAAATAAGCCTTTCCACGGATTTTGCGGTTTTATTTTTTTTGCTTTTTAGGTCTTTTTTCTGTTGCGGGGACTGCTCCGTTTTCTGATTTTGCACCTCCTTTTAACGATAGCAGCAATCGTTAAAAGGTATGAATGGGAGAATTTATGTCCACAAAGAAAGAGAAAAAGTTGGTTGGGGAAGGGGACTTCACTATCATAAGGGAAACGGCGCGATACATTGAATCCCTCTCCGACAATAGTTTTGAGTGTGGTAGGTTGGTGGGACAAAGTTGGAGATTGGTAAGTGTAAAAAATTTTGAAAAAAAACCGAAAAACATATTGACAATTTTGAATGTGTGAATATAATAAGAGTATAGATTGAAAAACTTGAATGTGAGGTGAGAAAAAAATGGCATCTGCATATAATGATACTGTGAAAGTGTTTAAGGCATTCTGCGATGAAAACAGGCTTCGGATTCTGGAGATGCTCCGCACAGGCGAAAAGTGTGCCTGCAAGTTACTGGATGACCTGCAGATTACTCAGTCAACCCTTTCCCATCATATGAAGATACTGTGTGATGCGGGCATAGTGCAGGGGCGCAAAGATGGAAAATGGGTATACTATTCAATCGATCCGAAAGGTGCGGACCATGCAAGGAAATTACTGGAGCAGCAGTTGTCGTTAGAAGCCTCCAACGGAGAAAATAGAAGTTGTTGTAATAGATAAAGAGGCCATCGCTTGGGATGGCTAATCTTTAGGACAACACTTCGATAGTTTTGAATATGTCAATTTGAAAGGAGATATTGATTTATGGAAGCATTACATTCAATCTGGCTTTTCATCCAGGATCAGGTGCTTGGAATGAAATGGCTCAATGCAGTTATAGGAAACGGCCTTTCGGCTGTAGGGCTGGACACATCAACAAGGTGGGGAGGTAGCATCCAGTTTTTCCTTTACGATGTAATTAAGATCACGGTGCTGCTGTGTTTCCTGATCTTTATGATTTCTTATATCCAAAGTTACTTCCCGCCGGAACGGAGCAAGAAAATCCTGGGGAGATTTCACGGGATTGGGGCAAATATTATCGCAGCCCTGCTTGGCACGGTAACGCCGTTCTGTTCCTGCTCGTCAATCCCGCTGTTCATTGGATTTACGAGCGCCGGCCTGCCACTTGGCGTGACATTTTCCTTTTTGATTTCCTCTCCGATGGTTGACCTCGGCAGCCTGGTATTGCTGATGAGCATATTCGGTGCGAAGATTGCTATCGTGTATGTGGTTGTTGGTTTAGTGATTGCAGTTGTTGGTGGCACGATCATTGAAAAGATGCACATGGAAAAATATGTGGAAGAATTCATCCGCAACGCAAGCAGCGTGGATATTGAATCGGAAGAACTGACCGTAAAAGACCGTCTGGTATTTGCAAAGGAGCAGGTCGTTCAAACGTTTAAGAAAGTGTTCCCATATATTCTGATCGGCGTGGGAATTGGGGCTGTCATCCATAACTGGATTCCTGAAAGCTGGATACAGACGGTTCTTGGCAGCAATAATCCGTTCGGCGTGATTCTGGCGGTCTTGGTAGGTGTGCCTATGTATGCGGATATTTTCGGCACGATTCCTGTTGCGGAAGCGCTGCTGGCAAAGGGCGCGCAGCTCGGAACAATCCTCAGCTTCATGATGGCTGTTACCACACTGAGTCTGCCTTCCATCATCATGCTGCGTAAAGCAGTCAAACCGAAACTGCTGGGACTGTTTATTGGGATCTGTTCCCTTGGGATTATCATTGTCGGGTATCTGTTCAATGTATTCCAGTATTTGCTGATATAAGGAGGGTGCCATGGGAAAAAAGCGTGTTCTTCAAATACTGGTGCCATGTATTATTTTGGCAGCCATTGTGGGGCTTTATCTGATAAAGAATCCCCCGGTTTCCGAACCAGAAAATAGGAATACTGAGGAGGCGGCAACATTGGAAGGCGGGGCAGATTTTTCACTGGCTGTTACAGAGGCGGTTGATTTTGAAGAAATGTCCTCTTATGGCCTGCCCATGATCATTGACTATGGTTCAGATTCCTGTATCCCGTGCAAGCAGATGGCCCCTGTGCTGGAAACGATGAATAAGGAAATGGAAAACAAGGCATTTATTAAGTTTGTGGATGTGTGGAAATATACGGAAGCGGCAAATAATGTACCGGTGCAGGTGATCCCAACGCAGGTGCTTGTAAATGCGGACGGCACGCCGTTTGTACCCAGTGATGAGCTGGCAGGGCAGATTGAATTTATCCAATATACGTCACGGGATACGGGCGAACACGTCTTTACGGTACACCAGGGTGGGATGACCGAAGAACAGATGCGGCTGATCCTTGCAGAAATGGGGGTGGGTGAATGATAGAAAGCTGGCTTGACACCCTATCGTCCATGATAGGACAGAATCCGTGGCTGGCACCCCTCCTGGCTTTGCTTGCGGGGGTGCTAACTTCCATAACGCCATGTGCATTATCCAATGTGCCGCTGGTTATTGGATATGTAGGAGGAACCGGCCAGAAGGATACACGGAGGGCATTTTGGTTGTCCCTGACTTTTTCGGCTGGTACCGCAGTGACATTTACAGTGCTTGGGGTGGTGGCTTCGGCAGCCGGAAAACTGATGGGGACTTCTGCAGGCTGGTGGAATATCCTGCTTGGGGTGCTGATGGTTCTTATGGCTTTGCAGACCTGGGAGATATTCGATTTTATCCCAAGCACTAATCTGCTGTCGAAAAATACACGCCGTGGTTTCGTTGGGGCTTTTGCGGCTGGCATTTTGGGAGGCATTTTTTCATCCCCTTGTGCAACGCCTGTGCTGATTGTCCTGCTTGGGATTCTGGCGGGCGGAGGAAACCTGGCATGGGGCATTGTGCTGATGCTCTGTTATTCCATAGGACACAGTGCCCTTGTCATGGCTGCAGGCACTTCGGTAGGATTTGTGCAGAAGATCAACGGCAGTGAAAAATATAAAAAGGCTGCTGCCGTTTTGAAAATTATGATGGGTGCGGCAATCCTGCTCATCGGTCTGTATATGTTCTGGATTGCGTTTTAATAAAATGAATCAAGTTATGAGGTGAATGATATGTGTGTATGCGGCTGCAGGCTGCACTGCCGTTCCCGATAGGCAGCTCACTTCTATGGAATTGCAACAATCTAAATTTCAGAAAGGTGAGGTATTTGAATATGACATTTAACATGGAAACACTTATTAATGCGGGCAGAACATTCCTGATGCTGTTTGGGGAATTGTTCGGGCTGTTTATCGGGATCAGCTTTGTGGTCGCCCTGCTGCAGGTTTATATTTCACAGGAGCGGATCAAACGCATCCTGACAACCCCAAGGAAAGGACTGAACAGCGTCCTCGGCGCCTTGCTGGGAGCAGTTACCCCGTTCTGCTCCTGTTCAACAATCCCGGTGCTGGTCGGCTTGTTTAAAAGCGGAGCCCCGTTTTGCGGAGCAATCTCCTTTTTGCTGACTTCCCCTATTTTAAACCCGGCTATCATCACACTGATGCTGGCATTCTTTGGGGTTAAGGCAACGGTTGTATATTCAGTGTTTACTTTTGCATTTGCTGTTGTGATGGGCTTGGTCCTGGATAAAGCCGGGTTCGAGAAAGAGATCAAGAATGTCAGCGTCAAGGGCGGGCATCAGGACGGCGTATGCTGGGAAAAACTGCAGGGGACTTTCTGGCAGAAACAGTGGCAGGCGTTTAAGGTTTCATTTAAGGAGGCTTTCACGCTGTTCCGGAGCGTTGTTCTTTTCCTGCTGCTGGGTGCCGGGATTGGCGCATTCATTTATGAATTTGTGCCGACTGACCTTCTGGCGAATTTTGCAGGTGCATCCAACTTGTGGGCAGTCCCCCTTGCGGCGGTTGTCGGCATTCCTATGTATATCCGAACGGAAACTATGATACCGATTGCAAGTATCCTGATTTCAAAAGGCGTGGCGCCTGGCGTAATGATCGCACTAATCTTGGGTGGGGCAGGGGCGAGCATACCGGAAGTATCCCTGCTGGGTTCCATATTCAAAAAGAAGATGGTGATTGCATTTGTACTTTGTATCTTTGCTGTTGCGGTAATCACGGGATATGTGTTTAATTTTATTCTTTAATTCAATCCGGAAGAAGCTGGCACATCCTGCCGCTTTTCATAAATCAAATTAAATTTGGAGGTAATCAAAATGAGCGAGAAAAAAGGTTTTTTATCGGGGCTGTTCGGAGGCAATAAGTCCGAGGGCTGCTGCAACATGGAAATTGTCGAGGAAACCGGTACAGAAGTAAAAGACGGGCAGGCTTCCGAATGTGGCTGTTCCTGCGGCTGTAACGTGGAAGGTGCAGAAGAAGCTGCGGGCGAATGCTGCCCAGAAGCAAAAGACGGTCTCTGCTGTATCAAAGTCCTCGGTTCCGGCTGCAAAAACTGCCATGCCCTGTTGGAAAGCACGAAGGAGGCAGTCAAGGCAATGGGGCTTGACATAGAGGTCGGGTATGTGACTGATATGCAGGAAATCACAAAATATGGCGTGATGAGTATGCCTGCCCTTGTGGTCAACGAGAAGGTGGCTTCCATGGGAAAAGTACTGAAGGCTGCAGAGGTGGAGAAACTTCTCCGCAAATTAGGTTTCTGAGGAGGGTGTTTTGGGTATCAGTTATGACTATAAAAATTGCAAGCCGGAAATCCGGTGTGCCGGAAAACCGAAAGTGGCTTTTGTATGTGTCCATAATTCATGCCGCAGCCAAATTGCGGAAGCGCTGGGCAGAAAGCTGGCATCGGATGTGTTTGAAAGCTATTCTGCCGGCACGGAACTGAAAGACCATATTAACCCTGATGCCGTGCGGCTGATGAAACAGGTTTATGGCATTGATATGGAGCAGACGCAGCATAACAAACTGATTTCTGAAATCCCCGCACCGGATGTAGTGGTTTTCATGGGATGCAATGTGAGCTGCCCGAACCTTGCAGGCCAGTACGCGGAGAATTGGGAGCTGGATGATCCAAGCGGTCAATCGGATGAAGTGTTCTTAGATACCATCCACCAGATTGAAGAGAAAGTGATTCAGTTAAAGATGAAGCTGAGTTAAAAAAGAGAAGCCGATGCCGGCAATGCCTGTTTCGGCTTTTTCAAAACTGAATAGATTGATAATAATCAATTTGAGAGGAGGATGTGGCAATGAAAAAAGAAAACAATCCGGGTATCAGCTTTTTTCAGCGGTATCTGACCGTTTGGGTATTCCTTTGCATGGTTGTCGGTGTCCTTTTGGGGCATTTTATCCCTGCATTACCATCATTTCTGAACCGGTTTGAATATGCAAGGGTATCCATTCCCATGGCGGTGCTGATCTGGGTGATGATCTATCCCATGATGCTGAAGGTGGACTTCCAAAGTGTGCGGAATGTTGGAAAAAATCCGAAGGGGCTTTTTGTGACATGGGTTGTGAACTGGCTCATTAAGCCGTTTACCATGTATGGGATTGCATCCCTGTTCTTCTTTACGGTTTTCAAGGCATTTATCGCGCCGGGGCTGGCAACAGAATATCTTGCCGGTGCCGTCCTTTTGGGTGCCGCGCCCTGTACCGCAATGGTGTTCGTTTGGAGTACGCTGACAAAAGGAAATCCGGCTTATACCGTGGTCCAAGTGGCTACGAATGACCTGATCATCCTGATTGCATTTGTGCCAATTGTAAAGTTTCTGCTCGGCGTTTCCAATGTATCAGTTCCCACAGACACGCTTTTTTTGAGCGTGGTGCTTTTTGTAGTGATCCCGCTCGCCGGGGGTATCTTGACCAGGATTCTTGTCGTGAGGAAAAGGGGCATGGATTATTTTGATGCCCGTGTTATAATAGGACCAAGTTAGAAGAAACCCAGTAAAATCAAGGGGTTAAGCCTAATTTAGTCCTATTTTTTATACCTGATTGGGGTTAAGAATGGGCAGCG
>JAETSX010000046.1 GCA_021769425.1 Eubacterium sp. | reverse complement strand
TTTTGTATATTTTCACACAATAAAAAAGAATTATTATCAAAATCTATCAATTTCAGGAATCCATTTGGTTCCTGTCTTTTTTAATTATTCCAAAACTAAAAGCTAAATCTCTGGGGAATTCTCATGATTTTACCTGCTCGGCCAAAGATTTTCTCACCTTTTTGCGGGTGAGTTCCACCAGGTACAGCTTTGTCATGTCTACCACCCGGACCGGAACCGGATCGGTACAAACGGCTCTGCTCAGCGCCTGCATCAGCAGTTCTCTGGAATCGTCTGATTTCATATCGATAAAATCAACAATAATAATGCCGGAAAGATTCCGAAGCCGAAGCTGCCGGGCAATTTCTTCTGCCGCTTCCAAGTTAATCTTAAGATAATGTTCCTGTACCTGTTTTTTGGAAATGCTTTTTCCGGAATTGACGTCAATGACCGTCAGCGCTTCCGTGGGCTGTATGACCAGATAGCCTCCAGACTTCAGCCATATTTTCTCCTGAAGGGCCTCTTTAAGATGATGCTCAAGCCGGTAAAGGCTGCTTAAAGTTATTCCCGGATCTTCATATAGAGTAAGCTTCTTCAGATCCTCCGGCTGAGCCGTTTTCAGATATTCCCGGGCTTTTTCGAAAAGTTCCGGATCGTCAGTGAGGATGGAGGTTAGCCATAACTGGTTGACATTCTGAAGCATATGAAGGTATTCCGGCGTACTTTCCTTTAAGCAGGAAAATACCGTGCGGTAAGGGGCAGTTTTTTGAAGATTTCTATATTCCTGTTTTAATTTCTGATATTCTTCCATAATTTCCTCTTTTGAGGCGGAAGCTGCATTGGTGCGAACGATGATTCCAAAGTCCTCAAGCGTGTCAAAACTCAAATGTTCCTTTAACTCTTCTCTCTTTTCTTCGGCTATTTTTCTGGAAATTCCGATCCGTTTGTTTTCGCTGGTCAGTACCAGGTATTTTCCCGACAGGTTTAAGTTGGTTGTGACCTTTGGGGGCTTGGATTTGCTGCTCTCCTGAGCCACCTGAACCACTACTTCATCTCCCTGAACCATATTCGGGCTGTTGATTTTTTTTACAAACAGGGGCTGTTTCATTTCATCCAAAGGATAATAGCAGGGCATTCCCGGAGCAATTTCGATAAAAGCGGCATTTAGGTTTTTGACGATATTTTTTACTCTTCCCACATAAATATTTCCCAGGATGCTCTGCTGTTCTACCGGTTCTAACGTCACTTCCAGCATTTTTTTATCCTGATAAAGGGCAGTGGCAATGTATTCTTTGTTGTTTTGTTTCAATTTGGTTATTAATAAAGTATTTTTCACGAAAATCACTCGTTTCCTTCCGGTTATTTTTCACAGGCTGTATATCCCATTGCCCTTTTGCAGTTTGAAAAGAGAATATTTGGGAAAGGCTTCCTGCCCGGTGTCTGCAGCGGGGATAGTGGCGCAATCAGGAGATATCTTCTCCTAAGTGTCCCAGGGGCAGAAATTTTGGAAATGATTTTCCCTGAGCCGCAAATGATTTTTTTAACTGCTTTAACTGCTTTTGGTAGTCACTCCGTTCCTGTTCCCCTTTTACCGGAATTTCTTCTGATTTGGCATAAACCTCCAGACGGTGCACCTGATATTTCAGCGGATTATATTCTATGCCGCAGAATCTGCAGAAATCTTCCAGTACAAGTTCTGGTTTCACATTATCACTGCTTCCGGTGGAAACTTTTAAGAACAGGCCGTATTCCGGCAGGGGGCCGTCCTTTAAGGTGAAGTCCTTTAAGGTCAGACCTTTCATCTCATAGATGAGGTTTTTTAAGTTCATTTCCAACTGACTTTTTTTGGTCTGTTTTGTGATTAGAATCTCCGGCTGCATTTCATAATAGCGGGAAACCTGCCCGGAAAGTTCCTGTAAGGAAGGAAAATCAGGTTCATACCTCGGTTTCACATATACAAGATAATCAGCGGCCGCTACCAGCGACATGGAAGGTTTGGCGGTGTCTGGCAGCCTGCGGTATTCCAGTATGGAGACGCCTTCCACCATCACTCGGTTTAGGGCGTCTATGGATTCCCGGCTGGATTTCGCAGAGTTTACTTCAATATCAAAGTATTCGCCGTCACTGGTGACGCCTACTCCCAGAGGCGCGGCAAAGGACATAATCTGATGGGGGCTGTAGCCGCCGGAATAGGCGATGTCAATCTCTGCCCGGCGGATTGCTTTCTGGAAATACCGCATCATGTCCAAATGCCCGATAAATTTCATCACGCCGTATTTCTGAAATTTAATCCTGATGTTCATAACAAACACCTCCTCCATATGATCCGGCGCCGCAGCCGTTGCACTGCTGCCTGCAGTTTAAGGTAACCTTCCCTTTTTGAGCCCGTTCCCATTCCCGGATGAGAAATTCTCTGGAAACACCGCAATCAATAAAGTCCCAGGGCAGGATTTCTTCTGTGCTTCTTTGGCGCAGATTATAAAAATCAATGGAGATTCCGCATTCTTCAAAGGCCTCCATCCATTTTTGATTGTCAAAAGATTCTGTCCAGGCGTCAAACAGGCAACCTTTCCGGTATGCTTTTAATATAACCTGTCCCACTCTTCTGTCCCCTCTGGCAAACACTCCTTCTAAAACCGTAACGTCAGCTTCATGCCAGTTAAACTTTAAGCTCTTCCGGTTTAACTGTTCCTTCATCTCTTCATTGACGGTTCTGGCCTTTTTCAGATATTCTTCCTTCGGGTACATGGAAGCCCATTGAAAGGGAGTAAAGGGCTTGGGCACGAAAAAGGAGGCGCTGATGGTGATTTGGCATTTGCCGTTACGCCTGTCCTTGGGAATCTCATAGTATCGGCGGGCGATTTTGTCTGCCAGCCTTGGGATTTCCTTCCGGTCCTCTTCGGTTTCGGTGGGAAGCCCCAGCATAAAGTAAAGCTTTACCTTCTGCCAGCCGCCTTCAAAGGCCAGTCCCGCTCCGTTTAAAATCGCCTCTTCTGTCAGACCTTTGTTAATGACATCCCGAAGACGCTGGGAGCCTGCCTCCGGTGCAAAGGTCAGGCTGCTTTTGCGGATATCCTGAACTTTTTTCATGGCTTCTAAGGAAAAAGCGTCAATTCTGAGGGAGGGAAGGGAAATATTTACCCCTTTCTCCTTAGATTCTATCAGGAAATTCAAAAGTTCCGGAAGGCTGCCGTAATCGCTGGAGCTTAAAGAACTTAAAGAAATTTCTTCATGTCCGGTGCTGTGAAGCATCTCACCGGCGCATTCCTTCAGCATCTGAAGGCTCCGTTCTCTGGTGGGCCGGTAAATCATGCCGGCCTGACAGAACCGGCAGCCCCGGATACAGCCCCGCTGGATTTCAAGAACCACTCTGTCCTGAGTTGCTTTGAGAAAGGGAACCAATGGACGGCGGGGATAGGAGGCATTGCTGAGATCCATCTCGATTTCTTTTTTTACAATGGTTGGAACATCTTCGTATTTTGGATGAAAGGAGGCAATGGTTCCATCCTCCTGATAAGCTACTTCATAAAGCGAGGGCACATAGATGCCGGGCAGTCTGCATGCCTGGCGCAGAAATTCCTCTCTGGAGCAGCCTTTTTGCCGGGAGGATTTGTATAAATCAAACAATTCATCGTAACGCGTCTCTCCTTCTCCGATATAGAACAGGTCGAAAAATTCTGCCAGGGGTTCCGGATTGTAAGTGCAGGGGCCGCCGCCGATGACCAGGGGGTGTTCCCAGGTGCGTTTCTCCGCCATCAGAGGAATCTGACTTAAATCCAGAATCTGCAGAATATTTGTATAGCACATTTCATATTGTATAGTTATGCCCAGAAAATCCATGTCTTTCACCGGGGACTGGTTTTCTAGGGTAAACAGCGGGATTTGCTGTTCTTTCAGAATCTGATGCAGATCGCTCCAGGGAGAATATACCCGTTCGCAGCAGACATCTTCCCGTTGGTTAAACATATCATACAGAATCTGGATGCCCAGATGGGACATGCCGATTTCATAGACGTCCGGAAAGCACAGGGCAAAACGGATTGCCGCGGCTTTGGGATCTTTTCTCACCATATTGACTTCATTGCCGATATAGCGGGCGGGCTTGTCAATGTGAAGAAGTATTTCATCGCTTAACGCTAATTGTCTCATGTTTTTCCATTCCTTTTCCGAGTTTTCACATGTATCACTCAAATCATTATAGACTACTTCCCCTTTGATTTCAATGAAATTTTAATCATGTCTTCCAGTTCTTCGGTGGGCAGCGGGTTCCATTCGATCTGCTTGATAAGATCCTGCGCCTTGTATTGATGAAAAGCAATCTGCTTCTGGTCACAGTACACAAAAGCTGCGAAAATCAGCATTGCGATTACCGTTCGGAGCCCCAGGCTGGAATATCTCAATTCCCCTTCCTGCCCCTGTTGTCTGGAAAATGAGGAATTTCTCCAATAGGGTTCTCTTCCCTGCTTATCTTTCTTTTGAGCCTCGGGGTAAAAGGAAGAGCGGATTTGCTCCACATAAGCTCTTCTCTGGGCAACGGTTTCTTCCATTTGTTTTGTCATAATGTCTCCTGGAAAAATCTTCTTGTTATATTGTAGTCTCTTGCCGCTGAAAAAATACATGCTTTGGTTTTGTTTGTAATTTTTTTTCAAAAATTTTGGCAGCCTGACTTTCCTGTGTATCGAAGTATAAAGTGTAGTTAATTGAAATAAATCAATTTACGGCTGTTAAGTAATATGGTCATGAAATCCATGTAAGTCATGAGATTCATATAAAGGCAAGTGGTTTACATAGATATATTATGTAAACCACTTGCTTTTTTAAATAATTATTCAAAACAAACCAAATAGAACAATCCTGATTTACCTCTGGCTTAACTCTTCCACAATATCCTCCCAGGTGACATCCTTTTCTACCATCAACACCATCATGTGGTACAGAAAATCAGAAATTTCGTATTTAATCTCCTCTTTTTCCGGATTCTTGGAAGCAATGACAATTTCGGTGGCTTCTTCTCCCAATTTCTTCAGAATCTTGTCAATTCCTTTTTCAAAGAGATAATTGGTATAGGAACCCTCTTTGGGATTGGCCTTCCGATCTTTGATGACATCATAGACGCTTTCAAAGACTTTCAGCGGATTCTTGGTGGTAAATTCTTTTTTCACAATTTCCTGGAAGAAACAACTGGTATTTCCAGTATGGCAGGCAGCGCCTACCTGAGAAACCCTGGCAAGAAGGGTGTCGTTGTCGCAGTCCACCGTCAGGGACTTTACATATTGGTAATGTCCGGAAGTCTCTCCTTTGATCCAGAGTTCATTTCTGCTTCTGCTGTAGTAGGTCATTTTCCCCAGGGATAAGGTAGTATAAAAGGCTTCTTCATTCATATATGCCATCATCAGCACTTCTGAGGTCTGATAATCCTGTACAATCACCGGTATCATGCCGTCAGAATTCAGCTTGAATTCTGACCATTCCATGGAGGATTCGAATTTCTTCGTCTCAATGCCCTCTGCAGCAAGGGTCTGCTTTAATTCGGTGACATCAGTATTGGGATCGCTGATGTAGGAACCGCCGATTCCTGTTACGGAGTCTTTTTTCAGGATCTCCACCCAGCGGTCTTTGTCATATCCTTCGATGATAACGCTGAACGGAAGGTCCGTAATGTTTTCTAGTGACTCGATGATGCCTTCATTAAGCACAACCAGTTTGTGGATATGTTCGGCGACTTCTTTTTTATGCTTAAACATTAAGTCCACATTCTCCATGGAAACCAGCATTTTGTCCCGTCCGAATCGTTTGGCGCCTTCTTCGGCCAAGGTAATAGTCTCGTGCTTTCCGCTGTCTAAAATTACGCCTTTGCAGCCGGCATAAATCAATTTCTTGATATCTTCTAACCGGGAAATGCAGCCGGCTCCGTAGATGGGAATCTCCACAATCCTGCTTAATTCTTTCATTGTATGAAGATTCACTTCATGTTCCGTCTCATTGGCCGACAGATCGAAGATATAAAGCTTATCCACTCCGCTGTCGTTGTATAGTTTCGCCAGTTCCCGCAGATCTCCGGCAATTTCCGGATTATTTTTTCCTTTTACTGCCATGCCGCATTTTAGATAAATAGTGGCAATCAGGTTTTTATGTTCCATATTCTCACCTATAAACTACCTTTCGTTGACATAATATCTTTGATTCTCGTATCTCTCATAGTGGCTTCATCCAATGCTCTTCCGAAAGCTTTAAACAGCGCCTCAATCATATGATGGTTATTCGAACCGGACAGAATCTTCATATGCAGGTTCATGCCCGCACTGTAGGAAATGGCATAGAAAAATTCCCTAACCATCTCAGTATCCATATATCCCACCCGCTCTGCAGTAAACTCTCCTTCAAAGGAGAAATAGGGCCTTCCGCTTAAATCAATGGCGCAGAGCGCCAGAGTTTCATCCATGGGCAGGATACAGCTTCCGTAACGCTTGATCCCCCTCTTATCCCTCAGGGCAATTCGAATGGCATTTCCCAGCACAATACCGGTGTCTTCAATGGTGTGGTGGGTGTCCACTATCAAATCTCCTGTCACATGTACTTTTAAATCAAAAAAACCGTGTCGGGAAAATCCGTCCAGCATATGATCAAAAAAACCAATTCCCGTATTCAGCTGGCTGGTTCCGCTGCCGTCTAAGTTCAGGGTCAGGCTAATGTCGGTTTCTTTTGTTTTCCGGTGCTGTTTGGCAGTTCTTTCTGCTGGCATTGTTCGTTCCTCTTTTCTATTTATATGTGAGATACGCGCAGGCGTTTCTGATTTACATGAAATACGCGTTATTCTTCAAATCTTACTTTAATCGAATTTGCATGTGCCGTCAACCGTTCAGAGACAGCAAATTGTACAATATCCTGATAAACCGGTTCCAATGCTTCTTTTGAATAAGAAATAATGCTGGATTTCTTAATAAAATCATCTACGCTCAAAGGAGAGAAAAATTTAGCGGTTCCATTGGTGGGCAGGACATGATTGGGGCCCGCAAAATAATCTCCCAAAGGCTCGCTGGAATACTCTCCCAGAAAAATGGCTCCGGCATTTTTCACTTTCATCATAGTCTCAAAGGGGTTGGCAGTGAGGATTTCCAAATGCTCGGAGGCAATTTCATTGGCAGCCGCAATCGCTTCCTCCATATTCTCTGCAATCAGAATATAACCGTAATTTTCCAGGGATTTTTCTATGATATCTTTTCTGGAAAGCTCTGCAGTGAATCTGTCCACCTCCCGGGATACCTGTTCTGCCAGAACTTCACTGTCTGTGATTAAAATAGCGCTGGCAAGTTCGTCGTGTTCTGCCTGGGACAGTAAGTCCGCTGCTACATATCTGGGATTGGCAGTTTCATCAGCAAGCGCCAGAATTTCACTGGGGCCTGCAATGGAATCAATGCTGACATGGCCGAACACAGCTTTTTTGGCAAGGGCCACATAAATGTTGCCGGGCCCTACAATTTTGTCCACTTTCGGGATACTGGCTGTGCCGAAGGCCAGCGCGGCAATTGCCTGGGCGCCGCCTGCTTTATAGATTTCATCCACTCCGGCCAGATCTGCCGCCGCTAATGTGGCCGGATTCACTTTGCCTTCCCGGTTGCAGGGCGTTGTCATTACTATTTTCTCCACTCCCGCTACTTTTGCCGGAAGCACATTCATCAAAACGGAGGAGGGATAGGCGGCTTTGCCGCCGGGCACATAGACGCCCACCCGGGCTAAAGGAGTTACCTTCTGTCCCAGCATTACGCCGTCCGGACGACTGTCAAACCAACTGTACTGTTTCTGCTTTTCATGATATGCTTTAATATTATGAAGAGACTTCTTCATCACGTGAAGCAAGTCATCGTCTGTCAGAGCGTAAGCTTCTTCCAGTTCTTCCTTCGTTACCTTTAGGGCGCTGCTGTCAAGGTCTGCGCCGTCAAACTGTTTTGTAAAGGAAAAGAGAGCTTCATCCCCTTTCTCACGGACTTCTTCTATAATATGATTCACCTGTTCCTCATACTGCTGATAACTGTTAGGGCTTCGCTTTAATAAATCTTCCTGCAGGTTCTTTTTTGTCTCTTCCGTTAACTTCAATATTCTCATAAGTTCCTCCCTGATTTAAAGCGGCGGATTTCCAGCCTCCATGAAATCAAATAAAAATTAAATGCTCTTTCTATTTTGTTTTATAGAACTTCTTTTAAATCCTGTATTAATTTTGTGATTCTCTCGTTTTCCATTTTCATGCTGACCTGATTCACCACCATTCTGGCGGAAAGCGGACAGACTTCTTCTAATACGTGAAGGCCGTTTTCCCGAAGAGTGGATCCTGTCTCCACAATGTCTACAATCACTTCTGACAGGCCTACAATGGGAGCAAGCTCAATGGAACCGTTTAACTTGATAATTTCCACAGTCTGATGTTTCTTGTTATAGAAATAATTCTTGGCAATCCGGGGGTATTTGGTGGCCACGCGGATCAATTCATGGTGCTGCAGCAATTCCTGCGCTTCCAGAGGTCCGCAGACACACATCCGGCAGCGTCCGAAGCCTAAGTCCAGCACTTCGTAAATATTTCTGGCTTCCTCTAAAATGGTGTCCTTGCCCACAATTCCGATATCAGCGGCGCCATATTCCACATAAGTGGGGACATCCGGTCCTTTGGCAAGGAAAAATTTTAATTTCAGATCTTCGTTGACAAAAATCAGTTTTCTGGTATCCTTGTCGTTGATTTCCTCACAGGTAATCCCTATTTTCTCAAAGGCTCCAAGGGTCTGGCTTGCCAGCCTTCCCTTTCCCAGTGCAAATGTTAAATATCTCATGGTTTCCTCCATTTAGTGTATTTCAAGGCCCGCTGTTACGGATACAGGCAGTTTGCGATGTCGTTTTCCGTTTGTTTATAAAAAACGAATGGCCGGGATATGCATCCGTTTGGCATAGGACTGATATTCTTCCCGGGTTTTGGTTTCATCCCAGATCACAAGAGATACAATGATCCCCTGATTCCGAAGCTGTTCTGCCTGGCGGATGGCGGTTTCTCTGGCCGCTTCCCGATACACAATCAACGTTCCGTTGTCTTGAACCGGAATCTTGATTTTCTGTCTGGACAATGCAGCCATCAGCTGATCAATCACCACGGCAAATCCGATGGAAGGAGCATCTTTGCCGAAATGGCCTAAAAGCTTGTCATAACGCCCGCCTTTCACAATGGGCTCTCCGCTTCCGAAAGTATAGCCCGCAAATATGATTCCGGTGTAATAGTGATAACTGCTCAGCATACCAGGCTCTATAGATACATATTTTTCCACACCGTAAAAACGCAGGATTTTCATTAATTTTTCCAGACGCTCCAGTGCGTTTAAAATAACCGGATACCCACAAGCCAGCATTTTGGCATTTGCCGTCATTTCCTCGGTCATACAGATGCTTCCCAGTATGGAAAACAGTTCTCTCAGTTCCTCCGGCAGGCGCAGGGAATCCACCAGTTCTTCCACTCCGAAGAAATTTTTATTGGAAATCAGTTCGATCAATTCCAGTTTCGTGTCTTCTTCCAGCCTGGCTGCTTCCACCAGGCCACGGAAAAAGTCCACATGCCCTACGCCGATTTGAAATTCCTGCAGCCCTGCAATCTGCAATGCCCGGACTACAAGGGCCAGAATCTCTCCGTCTGCATTGACAGACGTATCGCCGATTAACTCCGCTCCTAACTGAGTAGTCTCTTTTAACCGTCCCTGATAGCTGCTGTTGTTGATAAAAGTGTTACCCATATAGCTCAGGCGGACGGGAAATATCTCGTCTCCGTAATACTTTGCGGCGCATCTTGCAATGGAGGGGGTGATATCCGGCCGCAGAACCAGTGTGTTGCCTTCCCGGTCAAAAAATTTATAGAGATCCTTGGAGGGAGTGGTTCCTATCTCCCTGCTGAAAATATCAAAGAATTCAAAGGTAGGCGTCTCAATCATGTGATAGCCGTATTTTTTCAGCAAGTGATGCAGATTGTCCTGCAGAATTAACTTCTGCGCACATTCCCTGTTGTAAATGTCCCGGACTCCTTCCGGTGTATGTAGTAATTTCCGTTCCATAATTGTTCCTTTCGTATACAATAAGTTACAATATAAATCTTCTGTGCTGCAGCCATGGATGTATCGTGTTTATGCAGTTTATTTAAAGGCACTTTAACGTACTACTGTATTACAATAACAAAACACCCATATTATATGAAATGCCGATCTGTTTGTCAACTGCGATTTGCCAAATCCTGCTGCATCATATCAAGATAAGGCACCAGAATTCCGCCTTTGGAGGAGATAAAATATTCCGGTTCCAATTCTTCATAGCGGAAGCTTTTCCTTCCGCCCTCTTCGGCGCGGTTCCAGAATTCCATCAGCTTTTTATGGCGCAGATAATAAAATTCATTTCTGTGGGAATAGAATATAATCAAAAATGAAATCCCATTCTGAGCTTCAAACTGCTCCATAAAATCAATCTGGTGGGAATGGATATTCTGTAACGGAAAGGTATCCGTGTGGCATTCCTTGGCGTCAAAACACACAGGAATTCCCTGCACTGCCCCAATATAATCCACAGTGCTCTTCTGATCGAAATAGGCCAGGGTAATGTGCCTGCTGTCTTTGTCAATGCGGACCGGGGTGATAGGCGTGGGCACTTTTTGAATCAGGGCAAGGCGGTGTTCTGCATATTTTTCATTAGTAAGGTTAATAAATTCTTCCAGGGTAGAGCCCCGCAATCCCCGGGAATTCCATGTTGCCATAATGCTTCCTCCCTTTCCTTTGGCGGCTGCAGATGCCGGCAGATTCTGAATTTCCTCCCTGCGGCTAAGCGCCGGAACAGGATGGTTGTTTTCCGGCGCCGAAAAACCTCCGTATATTATATCACACTCTTTTCTTTTCTGCCATATGAAATGGCGCAAAGATAAATTTGCATCATTTCATATGGAGGCAAAAAATCCTTCCTGCTATACTGAATGCCAGAGGGGAGGTGTGAGGATGGGAAAAACAAAAAAAATAAATCCTGCAAAAGCAGGGTTTTTCCTGGGAAACGTGGAAGAAACATATTGAAAGCCGCGCAGCGCTTTTATAAAATGATGCCATAATGTATCATGGCATATTTTCTCACCTGTTCAGCGTAATCTTGCTGATTGATTGCCTGAAAAACGGCGATACTCTGATTAAAACATTCTTTGGACATATCATATTGCTCTAACGCTGCCAGCGCACAGGCTTTGTTGCACAGAAGCATGGGAAACGTATGCAGTTTTCCATATTCAATACAATAGTCGATTCCTGCCTGGCAGAGTTCCAGGGCGTCTTTGTGCATCCCCTCCTGCCCCAGCCAGGAGGACAGATTCTGCAGAATCATGGGGTATTTGGAGGATATTTCATCTCCATGCATGGTGTGTTGTTCCACATACTCTTTCAAGCCGTACAGCAGCCGGATTCCGTCTAATACTCTTCCAAGATTGTGATAAGCGCAGCCGATGTTATTCAGAATTGTAATTTCATGGTAAGTTAAGAGCCTGGAATGGATATGTATTCCGTCAAAATCCGGTATGGTTAAATGGATGGCCTGCAGCAGTTCTTTCAGAACCCATTCGGCATTTCTTCCCTTTTCTTTTTCAATCAGTGTTCTGGCAAAAGCAAGATACTGCCGTTCCATTTTCAGATAAACCGAATTGCCGGTCTGGTTCTGCATCCCGGTTTCTATGGAGGCGGCAAGCTGTCTGGCCTGTTCAAAGTCCCTGTTTCCCAGGCAGCGTGTCAGTTGCTGTTCCAGTTCATACCGTTCCCGTTCTTCCCGGTTCAGGTAAATGTTATAAATCCGATCTGCAATTCCAAGACGCTGCATCAGGCCTTCTAATGTTTTCTTTCCCGGCGTTTGCAGGCCGTTTTCAATTCTGGACAGGGTGGATGGGGTACAGATTCCGTAACAAAGTTCCTCCTGGGAATAATGCAGACGTTCTCTGGTATCACGGATTAATTCGCCGATGGTATAATACGCCATGGCTGATAAACTCCTTTCCTCAAAATTTTTCCGTATTTATCATACCCAGTCTGTTCTTTTTTGTCAACGAAGTGTTTCTTCTGCTGCCGGCAGCCGGATAACAAAGGATTTTGTTCCCGTTTCGGAGGATTCCTGATCTAAGATGAGGCTTCCCTGGTGCATGGCGATGATTTTATGTGCGATGCATAGGCCCAGTCCGCTGCCGCCTTTGCTGCGGCGGGATTCATCTCCCGACACAAAGGGATCGAAGATATATTCTGCAGTTTCTTTGGGAATCGCGGCTCCGCTGTCACTGATCTTTATGAGAATCGTATCTTCTTCTGCCGCCGCCCTTACCCAGATCCGGGTTCCTCTGGGATTGTGCCGGATAGCATTGTTCAGCAAATTTGTGATCACCCGCTGAAACTGCAGTTTGTCTGCGAAAAACCAAAGCGGTTCTTCCGGAATGTCCGCAGAGATTTCCATTTCCTTTTCTTCAAAATCCAGATACAGATTAGCCACGCATTCCCGCAGAAGTTCCCATAGATTTTCCCGGGATTTTTTCAGTTGATATCCTTCGCTGTCCAGCTTTACATATTCAAACAGAAGGCTGATTAAGCCATTCATCTGCATGGATTTCCCGTAAATGGCTTCCAGATACTCTTCCGCCGGCGCATTTTCCTCCTCTAACAGCGCCCTGGCATAGCCGGCCACTGTGGTCATGGGAGTTTTCAGATCGTGGGCTACGTCCGAAAGCAGAAGGTTCCTGCGCCTGTCGTATTCTTCCCGCTGTTGCTGTTCCTGGGCTTCTATCTGCCGGATATGAAGCTCCACCATCCTGCTGAAATATAAAGCTGCGATCAAATACGGAAGGAGCAGGGTGATTGCAATGAGAATCGTTAAAGCTGCAGTTCCCATCAGATAAATCTGCATCTCACGGCCGGACATATATCTGGTCTGGTCTATGATATAATCAGTCATCCGCTGTCCCGCAAAACGTTCTGCCGCTCCCTGAAGGCCCAGACCCGCAATGCCGGGAAATTGGCTGCCGAGACTTGTGACGGAAAAATAAATGACGCCCCGGATTAACAGGCCAAGGGTCTGCTCCTGCTCCCATTCCGTCATAAAAAAATTGATGTGAAATACTTCTTTCAGCCAGGGATAGAACATTCTGCCATAGAAGAGATTCAGCAGGTTTTCGCTGAGGGATACCAGAATTAAAAGCAGTAAAAACCGGCGGATTAAAAACCATTTCCATGTGCTGTGCTTCATTGCTATTTCTCCATGCGGTAGCCCAGTCCCCGGATGGTTTTGATATAAGCTCCGCTGTCTTCTGAAAGTTTTGCTCTGAGGCGGCTGATGCATACCATAATATTGTTGTCTGCAATGGCATATGCTTCGCCCCATACATTTTCATATACCTGCTGTTTAGTGTACACTTTTCCGGGATGTTCCATAAACAGCCTGAGCAGCTTATACTCTACAGAAGTTAAGTTAATGGGTTCATTATTTTTATATACCAGGCAGGATTCGGTGTCCAGGCGCAGATCTTTGACTGTTAATTGTTTTAATTCCCTGCTTTTGGCGCCCAGAGAATAGAATCTCCGGATATTGGAGTTGATTCTGGCCATTGCTTCCATGGGATTGAAGGGTTTGGAGAGATAATCGTCCGCGCCCAGATCCAGTCCGAGAATTTTGTCAGAATCCTGGTTTTTGGCAGAAAGTATCATTACCGGAATATTGCTGTTTTCCCGTATTTGCTTTAAGACCTTATAGCCGTCCAGTTTAGGCATCATAATGTCTAAAAGGGCCATGTCAATTTCTTCCTGTTCCAGAAGGGAAACAGCCGCAAGTCCGTCCTTCGCTTCCAATACCTGATAACCGTCTTTTTCCAGATACAGCCGCAGTAAATCCCGGATTTCCTTTTCGTCGTCTGCCACGAGAATCGTATATGCCATGATGTATTCCTCCTGCTAATCAGATATTTTCCCGCTTTGAAGATACTGCTCCTTCAAGGTCGCATAAAGCGCAGCTTTCGTCTGGCAGATGTAAGGATTCAGGTAGAAGATGCCGAGAATTCCCAGAGTCATTCCATTTAAAAGATACCATCCCAAGAAAGATAAGTCCAGCACAAATGCTTTCCATTTATTTCCGTGCATCATGGTTTTGCTTAAATTCAGAACTTCCTCTCGTTCCATGTCAGGGCATTCTCCCAGAATGTAGGGAACCAAACGGTATTCATAACTCTTTATAATGCCGGGGATTATTAAAAGAAGGGCCCACAAGAGAATATGGAGATCCCGGAAAAAGGTTACCCTGACACAGTTCTTATAATTGCGGTCAAAGGCAAAGCACATTTCCTTTACCTGGGCCTGTTCTCTTAAATTTCTGGTAAAAAATCGGGAAACGCCTATTTCCAGGGGATTAAATACCAGAATATCCAACGGCAGCACAATCAGAAGAAGCGCTAAAACTATCACTGTCAGGATTATAAACAGTATGATAAAAAACATTAATGCCCCTTCTTCCAGGACCATATCTATTTCATCGTCCAGGCTTTCTTCATAATATTCCCGTTTTGTTTCCTGTGAAGAATCGGAATCGGAAAGCCTTCCTGCAAATCCTCCTGCGGGACCGAATGTGCCGAAGCCTCCGCATAAAATGGTAAAAACCAGCGCCACCAGCACCGCTTTCCAGTGGTTTTGGCTGATCTGCTGTTTGGCTGTTTCCTTTAGTTCTTTTCTCGACCACATAATTAATATCCTCCATATATTTTGTTTTACTGATTATATCATACCTGTTTTGCCTTAAAGGAAAGATGACTTTTCCTTACAATAACCTTACAAATCCTCTTGTTATTTTACCTGCCGGATGATAAGATTAAGACAAACGAAAAAGGACGGGAGCTTTGCTATGATTCTGAAAGAGCTGGAACATTATGTAAGACATTTTGCCAAACGGTTTCTGATTTTCCTGAAATGGCTGGCGTTTTCTGTTTTAAGCGGCATTCTGGTAGGCAGTGTTGGATCTGTTTTCCACTATTGCATCCTTTACGCGACGAAAATCAGGGAAGAATATCCCTGGGTGATTTTTCTGCTGCCGGCCGCCGGGCTTTTTATCGTGGGAGCTTATCATATGATGCATGATGAGAAGGACACCGGAACCAATCTGGTGCTGTCTGCCATCCATTCCGGAGAACATATCCCATTAAGGATGGCCCCTTTGATTTTCATTTCCACTGTGATGACGCATTTATTCGGCGGTTCCGCAGGCAGAGAAGGCGCTGCACTGCAGCTTGGCGGCAGTATCGGCAATTCTCTGGGCAGGCTGCTGAAATTTGACGAAAAGGATCAGCATATTATGATTATGTGCGGGATGAGCGCGGCTTTTTCCGCTCTTTTTGGCACGCCTTTGGCTGCCGCCGTGTTCTCTATGGAAGTGGTCAGCGTGGGGATTATGCATTATGCTGCTCTGGTTCCCTGCGTAGTTTCCTCTCTGGTGGCTCAGGGAATTGCAGAGCGCTGCCACATTGAGCCGGAGCAGTTTTTGCTGCATTCTGTACCGGAATTCACGGTTTCTTCCGGCGTGACAATAGCGGTTCTTGCGATTCTCTGCGCCATTGTCAGTGCGTTGTTCTGCATCGCCCTCCATATGGGGGAAGCGCTTTATAAGAAATACTTTCCCAATCCCTATCTTCGGATTTTTGCAGGCGGCATACTGCTTGTGGTTTTGACCCTTTTGGTGGGAAATCAGGATTACAACGGAGCCGGCATGCCTGTGATTGCCCGGTGCTTTGAAGAACGCCAGGTACTGCCTTATGCCTTTGCATTGAAGATAATCTTTACTGCAGTAACGCTGGGGGCAGGCTTTAAAGGCGGCGAGATTGTCCCTTCCTTCTTCATCGGAGGCGCCTTTGGCTGCCTTTTTGGAAATCTGGCCGGGTTTGCGCCGGAATTGTGCACCGCTGCGGGAATGGGCGCTGTTTTCTGCGGCGTTACCAACTGCCCCATCACATCCCTGTTTATTTGCTTTGAACTCTTTGGATTTCAGGGAATGCCCTATTTCCTGCTGTCTGTGGCCCTGGGCTATATGCTTTCCGGTTATTATGGATTGTATCACAGCCAGAAAATTGTATATTCCAAATACAAAACGGAATTTATCAACCGGAAAACCCGCTGACGCGCCGGGAGATCAGGCGCAGGGCCGCTGCTTTGGCGGTATGACGGCATTTGATCCTTCCGCAGAAGGAAATTGGGGCTGGCAGCGGTTCAGACATGCGGGTCAAAAATTAAGTCATAATTTATTTTCTGGTAAAATATTTGTTCCAACGTATCTTTTCTGCACTCCTTATTTGCCAGCATCCACATGGTTTTGGCAATGACTGCCTCTAAGGTCATGTCATAGGATTCTAAAAACCGGCATTCCTTTTTGATTTTATTTCCTACCTCATAGACTGTCATATCGCTGCCCTCATGGGCCACCTGGGTTGCCATGAGAATAATCTTTTCCGGATAAGTCTCATGGAGCTCATAAAAAATATCGGAGATGGAGGCGGGAATTCCTCCTACCCCGAAGCTTTCCACGATAATGGCGTCATATTGTTCAAACAGGAACCGCAGCCCTTTGGGGGAGATTCCCGGAATCAGCTTCATCAAAAAGATATTATTGTTCATTTCTTCATAAAAGGTCACTTTTTCCTGGAAAGGCAGAGCAGGAATATAACGCATAATCCGGCCGTCCTGTATCATGGCCAGAAAGGGAAAATCAATGCTGTCAAAAGCATTGTAGCTTTTGGAACGGATTTTTTTGGCCCGGGTGCCTGCAATTACTTTTCCGCCGAATACAATCTGAACCCCCTGGGAATTTTCATCTGCGGCATAATAGAAGCTGTCCAGCAGGTTGGTTTTGGCGTCTGTGATTTCCAGATCAATGGATTTCTGGGAGCCGGTGATGACAATGGGCTTGCGGGAATTCTGGATCATATAAGATAACGCCGCCGCAGTATAGGCCATAGTGTCCGTTCCATGGGCAAGGACAAATCCGTCATAATTGTCATAATTGTCACGGATGGCCCTTACCATCTCTTTCCAGTGTCGGGGCTCCATGTTGGTGCTGTCAATGTTGCACAGCTGTACAGCATCTGGAATGCAGAATTCAGAGGCGTCCGGAATGTAAGATAAAATTTCTTTTGCCTGAATCAGCGGGGCAAGTCCGTGTTCCGATTTCTGGGAGGCGATGGTTCCGCCTGTGGCAATCAGCAGAATATTTTTTTTCATGTTCTGTTTCCTTTCTGTATGTTTTATATCAGTACAGTGATTCTATCATAGTAGATTTTCTTTGAAAAAGCAATTCTTTCTTATTTAAAAGATCGTATAATTTTTACCAAAACCAGGTTAGATTTTGTTTTTTATTGGCAATTTTTCAACTTGTTTTTTTCGGGATACAGATGTATAATGCCTAAGAATTAATTTAGCGGGATGGAGGAAATATTATGAACTATAATTACCTGTTATATTTAGCGGTCATTCTTATGAGCACAAAATTACTGGGACTTGTGACAAGAAAAGCTCATATGCCTCAGGTAGTGGGAGCGTTGATTGCCGGATTGATTCTGGGGCCTGCCTGTCTGAATCTGCTGCACAGCAGTACGTTTTTGAATCAGGTATCGGAAATTGGCGTCATTGTTTTAATGTTCATGGCAGGACTGGAAACAGATACGGAAGAATTGAAGCGTTCCGGTCTGGCGTCCTTTATAATCGCTCTATTTGGCGTGTTGGTTCCGTTGGCCGGCGGTTTTGGCGTTGCAATGATATGTCATGTGGCTTCCTCGGATCTGTCAGCCAGCGAATTGATGCAGAATATATTTATCGGTATTATCTTAACAGCTACTTCTGTCAGCATTACCGTAGAGACTTTAAAAGAAATGGGAAAGGTTTCCACCAAGGCGGGAACAGCCATTCTGGGCGCGGCAATTATTGATGATATCCTGGGGATAGTTGCCCTTACTGTCATTACCAGTATGGCGGATCCCAGCACTAATATCGTCCTCGTGCTGCTGAAAATTGTGGGTTTTTTTGCCTTTGCCATTGTGTTTGGAATTGTATTTTTCTATATCATCCAGAAATGGGTTGCCCTGGATCCAAGGCCCAACCGGCGTCATGTAATTATGACATTTGCCTTCTGTCTTATCATGTCCTTTTGTGCGGAGCATTTCTTTGGCGTGGCAGACATTACCGGCGCTTATGTGGCGGGGCTTGTGTTAAGCCACAGCGCCAAGCGTGAAGTAATTTATCGGGAATTTGATACCGTATCGTATCTGTTGGTGGCGCCGGTATTTTTTGCAAGCATCGGCTTGAAGGTGGAATTAAGCTCCATGTCCGGGAGTTTGGTAACATTTACCCTGCTGCTTCTGGCAGTGGCTATTGTTACCAAGATCCTGGGCTGCGGCCTGGGCGCAAAAGTCATGGGGTATACCTCCAAAGAATCTTTTCAGATTGGAATCGGAATGATTTCCCGAGGAGAGGTTGCGCTGATTGTGGCAAACAAAGGGGAAGCGCTGGGGCTGATTAGCGATAAACTGTATGCGCCTATTGTGGTAACCGTAGTAATTACCACGGTAATCACCCCCATTCTCTTAAAGGCTGCATTCAAAGATAAGAAGAAAACTGCTGCGGCCTGACAGAGGAGAAAGGAAGGAATCTTTTTTCAAAGAACCGCCATAAAAGCCACCTTGTGAAAATAAGCTCCAAAATATTTTTTCAAAGAAAATCTGCGCTTTTTCTCTTTCAGAAGAGACTGCAGCTGACGGCAAAGCTCCTCTTTTTCTTCCGCAGCCAGCTGCTCTCTCTCATATTCAAAGATATCGGTGTCAATCCGGTTCAGCAAATCATACATATTATGGTAAACGATATCAGAGCCCTTCTGATTGGCTGTTACAAAAGTTTCTCCCACATAAAAGCGGTAAAACAATTCCTGTTCTTTGGGATTCAGGCAGCTCACCATCACTTCCTTCTCTTCTGCGATTTCCTTTTCAATCAGCCAGGCGATGGTGGCCTCTTTCTGATGGGTTTGTAAAAATTTCAGGCAGCGGTATCGGGCAACAGTTCCAATCCAGTTATCAAATTCATTTTTATAATGAAAGCTGTCAATATGATTCCAAATGGATCTGATGGTATCCAGAAGACATTCCTGCTGCAGATGGGGCAGGGTAAATAAATGTTTTCTGATAATAGAGATTAGACGTTCTCCCTGTTCCATAACGAAAAACTCCAGCGCTTTTCCGTTATGAAGCCTTAGTTGTGAGACATAATTTTCTTTGCATATTTTCATATCAAACACCTGTCTTTCCGGTTTCCCTGAATATGCTGTCTTTGTGATAGCTTAAGATTATCATAATTATGTTTCATATTTCTTCTTTTAATTCTTAATTTTTTCTTATTACTTAGACGGTGAAAGCGCAGCGAATTTTATGCAGAGCGAAATTTCAAAAGAGGTATAAAGATTGGGGAAACTCCGGAAAACAAAATTTCCCACAATATATGCGATGTGAAAAGTGTCACAGCATACTATTACTCCGAAAGTTTCTCACAATATATGCGATGTGAAAAGTGTCACAGCATACTATTACTCCGGCGGTTAATATCACAGCATCTCTGCTGCGATATTTATACTCATGAGCATACTTATTTGCCAAATCATTTGCTTTTTTCCTCAAAGCTATGAACGATCTTCTGGCAAATGATTTCGCTCACGGGTATAACCGCCGGAGTAATAGTAATTCTGCGGGGAAACCGGTTATTTCCAGACAGCCCCCGATTTTCCATATTCCAGGAGAGGTTCCGGACCTTCCAGCAAGTCCCTGCCGATATAGACCACGTTATCTTCCCGTACTTTCGCGCTCCATTTCACCAGGGAAATGGTTCCCCGCTCCAGTTCCAGGGCGGTAATGCATCGGGGATGGACGCAGCTTCCGTCATTAAAGTAATAACCTTCCCCAGGTTTTGGAAATACCGGTCTGTGGGTGTGTCCGGCCACCAGGAGCCTTTGATATTTGCTCGCCCATTCTGCCAGCCGCTTTTCTGTCTTTTCCTTCTTCCGGTAATTCTTGGCTGCACTGGTGGGATCATTGCATCCGGCCAGTTCCAGAGGACGCCAGAGATATCTCACCAGAAAACGGGTGAATTTCCAGAGCGTGTCATTCCAGAGATCCCCCTGATGTCCGTGCACCAGAAAAATTTCTGTTTTGCTGCAGGTTTCTATCAGCCGGATGGCTTCATATACTTTCATATCCGGAAAAAGACTTTTTTCACTGTCCTCGGCGGCACAGTAATAGGATTGGCATTTTGTCTGAAAGTATGTTTGCTTCTGCTTTTTCCGATCGTGGTTGCCGTATAACATATAGAACCGCTGATTCTTGTAGAATTCTCCCATGATCCAGAATTGATTGCTGTGTATCCGCACAATTTCCTGCAGGTTCCGGTTTTCCCACAGTTCATCGCCGTCCCCCAGTTCAATATAGGTAAAATTTCTCCGGTTATAGTACTGCAGCGCAGCAAAAAACAGATTTTGGTTTGACTGAAAATTATCGCCCCAGTTGCCGATTCCCCGGTGGCAGTCGCTCATCAGCACAATGCGGCTTCCCATGTGGATGGGAATGCAGAGCGCATTTTCGTAAGCCTGATTCAGTTTTTTTTCGGTGCGGTTCATTTCCGCTTTTTCTCCCAGGCGATTCGTCCGGTTTTGGTGATGACGGCAAAAATTCTGGGGTATGCCAGCATCAGATAATATAATTTGTCTATGGTTCGGGGGAAGTCTTTTGTGATCCTATGATATAATTTGCAATTATGGCGGTTCTGCCACTGGATAAATTTCCGGAATATTTTCCCATAAAGGGAAGTCTGAGGATGTTTGGGCTGATAGATGCGCAGGGATACCTGATTGCGGAAAATCCGCAGATCATCCGGCTGATATCCTGCCCGGTAGCAGCCTTTGATGAATTCCTCCATCATTTTTCTGTCTTCAAAGGTAATGGAGGCTTCCAGGATCAGTTCTCCCGGATAGGAAAATTTTCCCAGCACAAAGCCTGTCAGCCACCAGTGGCTTTCGATTCTCTGGAACAGCAGTTTGCCGTTTTTGTACAGTTTCATGTGAATGGGAAGCTGATCTTCTTCAGATACGCAGTCATAAAAAACATCTTCCGGATTCTGCTGTCTGCCTCTTTCTTTTTCTATATAAATTCCTACTTCGGCGCCGGTGGTAATTCCATACTGCCCTTTCCAGAATTCAATCATCCGGCGTTTGCCCCCATATTCAAAATAGATGGGTTCGCAGTCAATAATCATATTCATCGTCGGGGCCATCTCATCATATATTTTTCCATAGCCGAAGTTCCTCTGCCATGCGTTTTCCAAAGAATAGAAAATGTCTTTGGACAGGCTGTAGGCAAATCCGAAAGGTTCCAGAGCCTGGTTGATTTCTCGGTATTTTTCCTGCTCACATTTCTGTTTGACCAGGCATTTGGCTCTCCTGCGCTGATGAGCCCTGCAGCAGAACAAGATTACTGCCAATACGGCAAGAATTGCAAGGATTCCCCAAAATAATTCATGAAAATTCAAAACATTCCAACTCCTTTCTTTTTTACTAATATATTCAGAAAGGGGTGGAGAGTTCTTAAGTATGGTTGTAGGAAAAACTTTAGATGAAAATATTTGTACCGTGTTGGATTGTAAAATAAGCCCACATCAGTTCCCATCCCCTCACTCATGAAGGATTGGGCTGTGAAAAAAGCTCATTGGCATACCGCACAGAACCCATGGCGTCTTTGGAATAAAAATCTGCGCCTATCATACCCGCATATGTCTGGGTCAGGACTGCGCCTCCCACCATGACTTTGCACGCCGGCAACTCCTGGTTCAGCATACGGATGGTAAGTTCCATATTGGCTACAGTAGTGGTCATCAATGCACTTAAGCCCACCAGCCGCACCTGATGTTCTCTGGCCGTTTCCACCACATGTTCCGGCGCTACGTCTTTGCCCAGGTCAATTACCTGGAATCCGTAGTTTTCCAGCAGCACTTTCACAATGTTTTTGCCGATATCGTGAATGTCGCCTTTTACCGTTGCGATAACGATGGTTCCTTTGGATTCGGAGACGGTTCCCTTTGCTTTTAAATGTTCTTTAATGGCCTCAAACCCGGCTTTTGCAGCTTCTGCACTCATCAGAAGCTGGGGAAGGAAAATCGTTTTCTTTTCAAATCCCTGCCCTACCTGATCTAAAGCGGGAATCAAATCTTCATCAATCACAGCCAGAGGTTCCTTGGATTTAAGTTCTTTTTCAGCAGCTTTTCCAGCGCTTTCCGCCAGCCCTTTTACAACCGAGTCAAACAGAGTCAGTTCGGCAGTTTCCGGGGCAGAGACGGCAGACAATGCAGGCTGTGCGGAAAAATAACGGATGTAACTGCCGCATTGCTCATCGCTTCCGTTTAATGCACAGCAGGCATAATAGGCGTCCATCATGGCGGCGCTGTTGGGATTGATAATTCCGGCGCTCAACCCTTTCGACAATGCAATGGTGAAAAAAGCGGTATTTACTTTTTCCCGCTGGGGCAGGCCGAAGGAAACATTGGAAACTCCCAGTGTGGTATGTACCCCTAAGGTATGGCGCACATAATGCAGGGCATCCAGTGTGATTTTTGCATTTTCCTGTCCGGCGCTTATGGTCATGGTAAGGGTGTCAATCAGCAAATCTTTTTGGGAAATACCGTATTTTGCCGCTTCTCTTATGATTTTTTCTGCAATTTCAATGCGGCCCTGAACCGTATCCGGAATGCCGGTTTCATCCAGAGTCAGGCATACAATCATGCCGCCGTATTTTGCAGCCAAAGGAAAGACGGCGTCCATGGATTCCTGCTTGCCATTGACAGAATTAATCAGAGGTTTTCCATTGTAAATCCGCAGGGCGGTTTCCATGGCTGTCATATCAGAAGTATCAATTTGCAGCGGCAGTCCGGTGATTCCCTGGAGCCCGGAAATCACTTTCTCCATCATTTCCGCCTCGTTGATTTCAGGGAGTCCCACATTTACATCCAGGATATGGGCTCCTTTGTCCTGCTGTATAAGGGCTTCCTTATAGATATATTCCAGATCGTTTTCCCGCAGCGCCTGCTTAAACCGTGATTTTCCGGTGGGGTTAATTCGCTCTCCGATAATTTTGGGATGGCTGTCAAATAACACTGCATGGGTGTAGGAGGAAACCACAGAGCGGTTCTTTTCTGTTACCTGAAGGGGCTTCATTCCCCTGCATGCTTCTGTCAGCGCACGGATATGCTGGGGAGTAGTTCCGCAGCAACCTCCCAAAATGGATGCTCCGTCTGCTGCAATTTCCTTCATGACAGCTGCAAACTCTTCTGGTTTTACCAGATAAGAAGTCTGTCCGTCCACAACCACCGGAAGCCCTGCATTGGGATTTATTACAATAGGAAGAGAACTGATTTCCCGCAGCTTTGGAAGGAATTTCTTCATCACATCCGGACCGAAACCGCAGTTTAAGCCAATGGCGTCCACTCTCAGCCCTTCCAGCAGGGCCACAGCAGCCTCCATATCCCCGCCTGTCAGCAATTTTCCGTTTTCATCGAATACCATGGTGACAATAATCGGCAGGCTGGTATGCTCTTTTGCCGCCAGTACAGCCGCTTTGATCTCATAGGTGTCATTCATGGTTTCAATCAGGCAGAGGTCTGCGCCGGCTTTTGCTCCGGCGGTGCAGACCGGAGCAAAAGCATTGCAGGCGTCTTCAAAGGGCAGTTCGCCTAAGGGCTCCAACAGTTTTCCCAAAGAACCGATATCCAAGGCAACGAATGCCTCTTTTCCAGCTTCGGCGATGGCCTGCTTTGCAAGCTGTATTCCTTTTGCCGTCAATTCTTCGCAGGTGTATCCGCAGTTTTTCATTTTAAATGGATTGATGCCGAAGGTATTGGATTTCAGGATATCGCATCCGGCTTCCAGATAACTTTTGTGAATATTAAGGATTACCTCTCCTTTTGTCATATTCCAGACTTCCGGCAATTCCCCTGGCTGAATGCCCTGTTGCTGAAGCATGGTTCCCATGGCTCCGTCAAAAAATAGTAATTCCGTATTTAATCGGTCTAAAAAATTCATGCAGTTCACTCTCCACTCTCTTCTTTTCGAAATTCACAGTCCGTTTTCTCACATTGGCTGCAGCTTTTTTTCCAGCATGATTCCTGTTTTCCGGAAGTCAGGCCGATAACGGCAGTTACGGATTTTGAGGGCATCATCAGATTTCCTTCGGTCAATGTGATTCCAATCCGCCTGCACTCTAACAGATCAAAAAAATCTTTCTGATAATCAATAGAAAAATCCCCGTATCCGGGACTGAATCTGGGCCGGAGGTAAAGTCCCTGACGGTCGGCATTGGTGCGGATCCGATCCTCGATTTCATCTACATAGCTTTCAATATAAGCGGCTCCTGCCGCCTGTACAATGGCGGCCTTGGCGAGGTTGGTGACGGAATATTTCTTAATCATCAAATCGGCTGCCCGCCCAATGGTCGCAGCCAAAAGCACGGCTTGCTCACATCCTCTGAGGTTTTTGGCCAGATTTCTGCTTTTTAAAATCACCTCCCATTGGGAAGGGCCTGCTGATTGGGGATCGGCAGAATAAAACCAGGCAATTTCGTCCAGAAGAGGCTTCAGGATTACGGCGTCTTCGGCTGCCTGGCAGCGGTATTTCCGGTAAATGCTTTTGGGCGAACTGTCCCGTTCCAGTTCTGCAAAAACTTCCTCTAAAAGCCTTTCGGTCTGATTGTCAATGTTCTGACCCCGGTATCCTAAATACCGCAGGGTTTCTTTTCTGTCTGTTTTCATAATAAACTCCCATCATACTTAACCAATCGTGCGACAGGCCGCGGGCCATCCTTACTATTGATGTTCCCGTCGACCGTTGCATCCCGAAACAGAACCTGCCAAAAAGCAAGTTATCCCGGCAGATTGTATATTTCGGAAAGATTATGGAAAATCGCTCCTGCTACGTCCGGCTTGTTCATGGTATAAATATGCACATGGTTGACGCCGTTTGCAATTAAATCAATAATCTGATCGGTGGCATAGGCAATGCCGGCCTGTTTCAGCGCAGCCGGATGGTCGGCAAACCGCTCCACGATGGCGCGGAACCGTTGAGGCAGAATGGTTCCGGACAGCGAGATAATCCTCTTGATCTGTTTTACATTGGTGACCGGCATAATTCCTGCAATAATAGGAACTTTGATTCCCCGCTTCAGGGTCCGGTACAGAAAATTGTAGAGGATATTGTTGTCAAAAAACATCTGCGTGGTTAAAAATTCACAGCCTGCGTCCACCTTTCGTTTCAGGTTGTCAATATCTGCTTCCAAAGATTCCGCTTCTGGATGCCCTTCCGGATAACAGGCTCCTCCAATGCAGAAATCACCGAAATTTTTGATTTCTTCGATTAATTCGCTGGCATGATGGTACTGGTTGGGAAGAGGAAATTCCACATGTTCCGGGATATCTCCCCGCAATGCCAGAATGTTCTCAATCTGATGTTCCTGCAGTTCCTTTAACACTTCATGAATCTTGTCCCTGCCGGAGGAAGCGCAGGTGAGATGAGCCAGGGCCAGCACCCCGTTGACGTTCTGCACTTCATTTGCCAAATCAACAGTGTGTTCGCTGATGCCGCCGCTGGCGCCGTAGGTAACACTTATAAAAGATGGTTTTACTTTGGCCATTTCTTTTACAATTTCGTGGGATTTCTCCAGTTCGGAACCTTTCTTTGGAGGAAAAAGTTCGCAGCTTATGGTTACTTCTTTTGTCTGTAATAATTCTGAAATTTTCATGTTATTCCTCGTTTTCTTATTTTTGCCGATTTTGTAATTATTATAATGATTTACCCTGGAAAAGTCAAATTGACTGCCGCATAAAAAAATTTTTTTCTGTCATACTGTTATTATGATGGAAAAGAAAGAGGTGTTTTATCAATGGAAAATAACAATAATTCCCCATCCCGCCCGGACTGCAGCTCTGCGGGCAGCTCTGTATATTCAGAAGCTGCCCGCAGCCAAAAAGAAACGCATCCGGCGCCGGATTTCAATGATACTGCCTATGATTATTTAAAAGCGAGTTCTGCAACGGATTGCACCGGGGTAGTTCCAAGGCCGCCCCAGGACAGTGCGGAACTGGATTCGTATTTGGATGTTTATAATTTCCTGCCCCAGTGCGCTTACGCACAGCCCAATTCCGTGGAAATTGATATGTTGAAAAAGAGCGGGCAGGCCAAAACGGATTCATTCTGAAGATAGCGCCGTGCAAAAACAGGGACTGCCGGAAAATGACTGGTTCCCGCAATATATTCTGTGTTTCCTGATATTACAGCAATACATTGTAGATGGATTCATTTTCCGGCAGTCCCTGTGTCCTTGATGGGGTAAAAAACAGCTTCTTTGCCGCTGCATTAGATAGTGTAGTCAAACTTCTGTCCTACCCAGGTTTCTTCTTCGGCACGTACATTGCTGCCATAGAAGGAATCTACGGTACTGTTAATTTTTTTCATTAACTCTTCCCAGGAATTAGCAGTAACTGTAATGGTATCGGAGTTTTCATCGCCTTTGGAAATGCCGTCTAAACGTTCCTCTTCCGCTTTCTTTTTCTCCTCCTGCTGTTCCGCTTTCTTCTTATCTTCTTTGCGCTGGGCTGCTTTTTCCTCAATGCGCTTCTTCTGGGCTGCAAGGGACTTGTCTATAACTGCAAAGAACGAAGCGGTGCCATTGTCGTTGACCTTCATGCCGAAAGTTTTTACCACGCTTGCATTGCTGCCAAGATCGCTCTTCATCTGTGCGAACTGGGTGGTTGCGCCCCTCAGCACTTTCTCATATTTCTCACGGTACGCCAAATCTTCTGCCATCCGTTCAATCTTCTCATCGTCAATCAGAACCACAAGGCGGTTGCTGTTGCCGTATTTGCTCATGTTTGCCTGGGCTTCTTCTTTCTTATCTGCGCTGACTAAGATAAAATCCATATTGGAAAATTTCTTCTTCAACTGATCATAATATTTCTGGGCTTTCTCGCTTAATTTGGGATTGCCGATTTCTTTCTGGCCGTTGGCCTTATTCACTTTCCCGCTGTCTTTCGTCTGGGTGGCTGCTGCAGTCTGCGCAGCGGCCTGTGCTGCATAAGCATTGCCTATTCCGTTAGTGTTCATATTCATTTCCTCCTTGAAATAAACTGTCAGGTTATAATAATAGTATTCCTTACTGTTTATATCGGCAAAATATAAAAAACGGTAATACGAAACTTTAATATCCAGACGATTTTCAGGAAATTTTGCCTTACACTGGCACGAATCATGCAAAGCAAACGTACAATTTCTAACCGGATTATACTAGTATGATTCACTCTAATTAACCGGCGCGAAACATAAGGTTAATTAAAGTCTAGCGCATTTTCGAACACGCTCTAATACAGCAGCTTATTACCCTTCTCGCATAGTTCATAAATCTCATCGTATTTGGCATCGATCAGCGGCGTAATCTTTTCCGTTTCTCTCCGCTGAATCTTTCTGTAAAGAAAATAAGGCAGCATCCATCCAAGGAATCCCGGAACTGCAAGGATAATACACAAAACAATGTAAGGCGGCTGCGCCGTTACCGCAAAGGTAGCGCCCGCCATAAATGCAGTCCCGATGATTCCCAGCGCCAAAGCATAAACTGTTGCCGCAGATGTTTTCCTTTTTTCCAGCGCCTGTATCTCTGTGACACAGGCTTCAAAATTTCTCTGCAGCCTGGTAAGCTCAGCCTTATTTACAATCTTACGGTCACGCTTCATCCGGATAACGGTCTTTAAAGCGCTGCCCGCCTTTCTTCCCGATCTGTTTTCTGGCAGGCTCTCATTCAGCTCCCACCCGAAGTTTTCATATCCGTCCAAAAGCAGTGAGACTATACGGTCATCTGCCGTAATCTCTTTATATTCATATCCCACATAATTTTTCTGCTTTTTTAATGTATCGGTCATTTCCATATTCCTCCATATTCAGGGTTCTGCCGCCGCAGGCAGCGTTACAACAAAAGCGCTTCCTTTTCCTGTTTCGCTGGTAATCTGTATTTCTCCGTCCGAAAGTTCCAGCACCCGCTTTACCAGCGCAAGGCCCAGCCCGTTTCCTTGATGCTCCAACCTGTTCAGTTTCAGGATATAGCCAATCAGTGAGGAAAGCCTTGCCGCCGCCTGTTCGATATTCTTAGCGTATTCTTTCCTCTGATGCCTGACCTGTGCGCAGAAGCTGTGCGTAATTTTTAATAATGGCAATGGGCATTTTCATTTCATGGGACACATTGGAGATAAAATCTGTTTTCAGTGTCTCAATGCTTCCCAGTTCTTCCACCATCTTAATGAACTACCCCTGACACCTTTCTGGCGGCTTCCGCCATTTTGTGAAGGGGTTCTTCATAGGTGTTTTTCATTTTCTTTCTTGTAAACAGGGTAAGCCCCACTGCTACCATCCCCCAGTAGATCATAGGGATTATCGTCTGCACCGATAGGACAGCAGTTTATAAATAATGTTGAATTCCCTTGTGATAGGCTTCCTCTGCGTTCAGGCATCCTTTCGCATGGAAGCCGCAGTCTTTCAGGTAGGTACAGACAATCTGGTTTAATTTTGTATCGTCTTCCACTACAAGAATATGGATCATTTATTACCGCCTCCTGATATAGTTTTCTTATTGATATATTTCAGCTGTTTTGTGGAATGTACAATCATAAAAACTGCCATCCCAAGCACAAGGATGCTGATTGCGGCTCCTGTGGAAGCAGTCATGATCCGCCGGAACATGGGATCGTCGGCTTCCCCGAACTGTGTCAGCATGGCCGTTTCCAGAGAAAGTATGGATACAAGCGCCGCCGTCAGGTTAATGGTCTTTGCCGCAGACCTGACAGGGCTTCCATATCTCCTGAATTTTACCACATTCCAGACAGCTGTAATCGCTGCATAAAATGCATACATTGCCATAACGTAAATCAGCATCCCCGGGTATTCAAACCCGCTGTTCTCATGGACTGCAAGAATCACAATGCCTGCCAGCGCAGCATTCATAAACAGCAGGATGGTTGATGATGAAGCCCGGATACAGAGCAGTCTCTGCCCGAAACATATCTTCCTTAAAATACCTGCTGACCACTGGAATTCCCATTGCCTTCCTTACAAGGGGATGTTTATCAATACCCTGACCCACAAAACGCACAATGCCTGTGATTCCTGTAATCGTAATTATAAATGCGTAGGCAGATAAAAAGTACGCGGCATAAGAGACTGCCGGATTTACAACTTCTGCTGCAAGCGCATAAATAACAAGCGCGTAAGACGGAACGGAAATCAAAAGGGTGGGGATCAGCGGCAGGCAAAACAGCTTTTTTAATATCCTCTTTATATTCTGTGAATTCATGGAACGTCTCCTGCATACAGCCGTAACATAATACTGCTACCTTATGGTTTTGTATCTGAAACAGAAATAATGTACCATAGTTTTGTTTATGCTTTGTTTGTATTTTGTGTCTAAATTGTGAATTAGGCGAAAAGGTTTTCCAGGCCCGGACATGCAGCCTGAGAAAATCTGATTTTCGCCTTAAAAATGATGCGTTTTGATTTTGCTTACAAAATTCACGCACTTTGGGGCTTTATTTATTTTAGGCCTTTTACAAAAGGAATCAGACAAAGAAGGACTACAATTCCTACAATCCCTACAGTGATGCCCACAACCATTTTGCTCCATACCATTGTCAGGCACATGCCAACACCCAGCAGCAACGCGCCTGCAATTCCGATCAATACTGCGCCAATTGTTTTACCGGACAGTTTGACAGGGGTTTTATTTTCCATCTTGCGCCATACCATTACCATAATCAGCAGGATGGCAGCCCCAATCACTCCCATAATAACTCCCGGCCGGAACACATCCCATTCCGGTATGAGTGCCATACACATCCTAATGCAAACAAAATCCCTCCGATGGTTCCCAAAATCATAGCCACAAATGTACTTTTTTTCATTATTCAAGCCCTGCCTTTCTTTTTGCTTCTAAACTGGCAGGTTTTGCCTTCTGCCTGTCTGTCTCATCCACTGCTTTCTGCCTGTCTGCCTCAACCGCCTTCTGCTTCTGTTTGCGTTCTTCCCGCTTTACTGCGCTCTTTTCCTCTCTTACCTTCTGCTCTGCCGAAAGCCTCTCCTTTGCTTCTTCTACGGACTCCCCCTCTTTTGTCAGAAAATGATCCACGAACTTATCAGCAATCTTTTGAAAGCCTTCCACTGCCCCTTCCTCAATTTTCTTGTAACCAACCACTACGCCTTCTTCCATTTTCTTATAGCCGCCAACTACTCCCTCTGCAATTTTCTCATTCGCTTCCACTAACTTAGATTTTGCCATGTCTTTGCGCTCCTTTTTTATTTGTTATTGATAATGTCATAATACCTGCTGATTGTTTTTGTATTATTTATATTTTGTTTGAGTTTTATTAAATTCTGTCTTGTTTGGTTTATTTGCAGCCACCCCACTAAAAGCGCCCCTTCTGTCGCCAGACATGCTGCCCCTACAAACTCTACAGCCTTTTTATTTGTAACATGAATTGTTGCTTCCATTGTATTCCTTCTGTTCAATGTTGTGTTTCACTTGATGATAATATTACTCCGGCGGTTAAATATCGCAGTTTTTACTTGTCTAAATTTCCATCTGCCACGTTGTGCCCGATAAAGCGGGGCAGACTCTCATCAATCGTTGTAACTCTCGCTACAACTCATTCTTCCGCCTTGCAGATGAAAATTTATCCTACGTAAAATTCTGCGATATTTAACCGTCGGAGTAATAGAATAAAAGCCCTCCATTGCAGGCTTTTCTATGCCTTACAACAGAGGGATTGATCTTAGATATGACAACAATCAGCTTTTCTCTTTCAGACATTTTTTTAAATCAGAATTCATATCGTCCAGCGTTATTGATTTTAACTCTTGTTCCATCGCTGCCTGAATCCGGCGCAGCTTATCATCCAAAACCTGATGGATATTTTTCCCCACCGGACAGTTTGGATTCGGATTTTCATGGAAATGAAATAATGTATTTTCCGCTATACAGTCTACAGACTGATATACATCAAAAAAAGTGATCTCATTCAGAGGCTTTGCAATGGCTGCGCCCCTGGTCCCCGTTTTACTTCGATCAACCCTGCATCTTTTAACTGCGACAAAATTTTCCGGATAATCGGCGCCATGTACGTCTGTCCCCACTGCGGAAAATGGAAATTTGTTCCCTTCCGCTGCCACAGCCGTTTCTGCCCTACCTGCGGGAATCTCTATGCCATGCAGCGCACAACCTCCATGTCCTTTAAATTAGTCAATGTTGTCCATCGGCATTGTGTTTTCACTATTGATGAAAACCTTCGGGAATTCTTCCTCAATGACCGGACTCTCCTTGACTGCCTTTTTCATGCCGTTATCAGTGTTGTTTCCCACATGTTTTTTAAACAGAACAAGTCCATGAACTTCACTCCCGGCTTTATCATGGTTCTCCACGCCTTTGGCAGGGATCTGAAATGGAATCCTCATATCCACTGTCTCATCTCTGAAGGCGGATACAGCGATAATGGCTTCTGGCGGAATATCAATTACTTTAACTATACCTTCCTTCGCAATGCCTTTCGGACTGCGCTTCTCAATGAAATGGAAGCAAAAATCGGATCTTCCTTTAAAAAGATTAAATCCCAATGCTGCCGGGAGCATAAAAATGGCTTCTATGTGTTTGCCAAACCAAACAAATGTGATCCGAAAACAGTTGTAAAGTACATCGGCCGTTATCTCGGTCGCCCGGTTATCGCTGCTTCCATGATTGACAAGTATGATGGCGATTTTGTCACTTTTCATTACAATCGCCACGAAGACGGCCAATAAGAAGTTTTAACCAGTGGCGCGCCGCCATCCTTTCCGCTTTCGGTTATGACCCACTCAAATGCCCTGAATGCGGGACAACCATGCTCTTTTTAGAGCTTTACTGCAACCATAAGCGTGTTTCCCTGGAAGAACTGTACGAGAAGGCAATGTCCCGTTCCCGTGGAAGAAGGTCCTCCGCATGACTTCCTCAAATTTCAATTCTGTGATATACTCCTTTCAAAGGAGGAAGCGCACATGAACCCGAAAACAGAGAAACTACGCAAAAAGTATATGGATAATCCACCGGAAGGAATGACATCCGGGGACATTCGCCGTATGAGCGAAGATGACCTTCTCGATATGGATTATTTCTTAAATGAAGACGACTTATTGTCTGTATAATGGGGTTAAAACCCTCGCCTTTAGGCGAAACCTTTAGGTAAACTATAATGTACCCATAGGCGTGGACACGGAAAGTTTTTAGTACCCCTCATAATGGACATATATCTCAATCCTGATTCTGTCTATCCATCTGATTGGACACAGGATGCTATGGCTCA
>JAETSX010000045.1 GCA_021769425.1 Eubacterium sp. | reverse complement strand
AGAACTGAGGCGATTAAGATCACAAATGCAGTAAAAACGCAACTGATCAACTGGTTTGTGTCTCAGCCTGCATTTATTAAGGCTTTATTTCCTGAATCAGTGTGGGAAGTTTGAGTCAATTATTTAAGTAAATTATATGTTTACAGCAAAATCAACAATACCGTCAATGCTACAAACTGGAATTTGTAATATTAGTTCTCATTTCTCAAAAACTACAAAACCACATTCGTAAGGATGGTCGCAATACACACTTTCCTTCTTATCAGTGTGGTATAACATGCTTTTCAGTATAATTAGAAAATCTCCTCCACCCGATAGAATCATATATTCTGCCAGAAAAAACAGCAGTAATTGATTTGCCATTACAGTAACTACTGCAACTCCGTCTCCTAAAACTAATGTAGGCATAGCACCCCCCAAGAGATACTGCCATTTTTTCAACGGTTCTGAACAAGCGCAGTATGGAGAAAAACTACTCCAAATAATTCCAAAATCAATCGAATGAAAATTATTTTTTGCAAAAAGCCCCCAGGTAATTCCATGTATTAGCTCATGCAGAATGGTTAGGCATAAAATAAGCACAATCAATGCTACAACAAATCCCAACGATAGACAATCCAAATCAAAACCATTCACATGATAGTATATCCAAAATGCTAAAGCCATAAATGGCAACATAATTAAAAGACATAAAGACTTTGCTTGTTGTGTATTGATAATTATTTTCTTCATTATTATATCCTTTATGTTGCATTTCAGAATTGAATTTTTCAAAGCAATCTTTACGTTTCAATTCTTTTTCTGTTAATTTTCTTTTGTCTTTATCCATACTTAATTCCTCCAAATCTCGATTTGTTCAATTCTATAAACTGGAAGTTTTCATTCAGCAAATTACAATGATAAACCTTTAATCATATCATTGTATACTGAACTCCCATCAAGAATAGTTCCAAATGTATCAACCCATAACGGTATATAGTCACACCTACTTGCTACCATCTGCGAACCAATATTCGTTATAGAAGCAGAATAGAATGGAATAATATTTCGTGCCAGTAATTCTTTTGTCAATCCCCTCACTAAATACGTTCCCAATCTGGCATTTCTATATTCTTCCATAACATCTATACCTATTTCCCATACACCATCTGTTGATGATTCTGCGGCGCCTGCTACTCCAATAATTTTATTATTGTCCTTTGCAATATAAACACCTTTTGTTGATGTAGAACCATTTTCATCAAATGCTAAGGAATTTTCAAAACCAGTCAATCCAGTAAGGGATAAAATATCTCTGCCAAAAAGACACTCGCACTTACAATCCAATGAAATCAATGCCTCTTCTGTATAGTTATCATTAGGAACATAATGTATTGTCTGCCCATAAACCAAAGGAAGTTCAAATATTTCATCTCTATTCTTGCTTTGTAAAAGTTCTTGAACTTTATAATGCAGATTTTCTGATGTACAAACCACAACACAATTTCTATAGGCTAGTATTTTAATATATGGTGATTTTGCATTGAAGTTAACAGTATACACCGTTGATTTTCCATTTAGTTCATCCGGACTGCAATAAAATTCCTTTGATAATAATTCTTCCATTTTCTTCTTAATAATCACTTTCATGTTCATTCCTACAATCTCCGATTTGTTTATTCGTCTATCATATATTAGCTGTTTAGAAGTTTTGTCAAATCCTCAATAGAAGCGTCCATTTTCACAGAGACTTCTTCCATTGTCATACCGGTAGAAAGAAAACGCTTTATCACCATTTTCATATCCTCGCCAACCTCAATGATGTGTCCGTCCAAATCGTAAAACCGAATCACCCGCTGGCCCCAACTATGCTCGATCACTTCTCCCAGATATTCAATATCCGGGTATTCTTTCAACTTGTTCAGAAAACCGTCAAAGTCCTGTTCCTCAAAGACAATTTCCGCATTGTTGGATTTCTTTAATACCTTTTCTTTTGGCATATCTACAAGCCAGTCAGAATCCTGCTGCAATGCCAGGCCGCAGGTAAAAGCAATGCTTCTGCCATAATCCTGGAACACCTCTAATCCAAACAAATCCTCATAAAATTTTCTCGCGGCGTTAATGTCGGCCACCGATATAAGCATACATACATGCTTCATGCAAATACTCCTTTCAAACTGTGGTTTCCCATTTCCACAAAAGGTTATCTATCATTATCTGTAAGTCCAACCGAATTTGTCACTGGCCTTCACGGTTGAACGTTTATTATACCATAGAGCAGCCTGTATCTCCACTATTTCATATCCGGTTTTGTGAAAGATTTGTCCTGTTTTTGTCCAAGATTAACCCCACGGGTATTTCCCGCAGTTCCTTCCGAAATTGGTGCGCATAACGGATGGTCTTAACTGTACCGCCTTTTTCCCGTCCGTCATATACCGCGATTACACGGCTGCATGTTCCACCATGTAGCGGTTGCGTTTGGAATAGACGCTGGGGTGGTATTTCTCCTGCATAACAACAACATCCGCACAGGACTCCAGCATTTCATAAGTCTGGCCCTTTTCCATCAGGCTGTTCAGGCGCTTTTGATAGGGAATGACAGCAATCAGCTCCTGTTGCTATTTGTCAAGGACTTTTTAATCATTTGAGGAAATTATGCATAAAATGAAACAAGAACAATACTCTTTGCTCTTGCCTGTCCGTATCTGCTTTAGAAAATCACTGTTGATTTTTTCAGAAAGAAATGATATATTAAGAACAAGGAAAGTGCCCACTCCAAAGTGGATGCCCCCAAAAATGAGCTAAATGTCCTTACGGACACCGCCTATCCTGTTGGCAGACAGGATAGGCATTTTTATTTCTTCTTGTTCCTCTTATCGAGAAAGGCAAGAAACGTAACAACCAAACTACCAAAGGACATCAGCAATGCTAATATCCCAATGAAAATCGAAATGATTTCATAAACTGTCATGTTACGCACCTCCCTTCTTCTCACCGGCTGACCGGCTATGTAAGTTCGGGAGACTGCCACCCTGTCTTGGGTACTTTCCTGCATGGTAATCCATGCAAAAAAAGATTATCACTTTTTCATGCTCAATTCAACAAAAATCTATGTTTTTCTACAGATTAAATTCCAGTCGCAATATCAGTCTGGCATTTTCTTTCCGTTCATACAGTCGCTGATGATAATTCTCTGCAGTTTATCCTGCACATTTTCAGCGCTGTTCCTATTGAAATGCAACGATACAATAAATGTTGTCTTGCCTATTTTCCGTTTTATTAGTTTCTCTGTATCCGTTTTTTTCTGTTTCATCACTTTAACGTCCTGCAATACTCTCCTTATCTAAATTCTATAATCACAACTCCATATTTCTCCGCTTAATCTGCACTTTTGTCGGTTCTGTCTGCATTGTCTGTTCCACGCATTTCTGAATCGTTTCTGCTTCCTGCACTTCTGCTTTCATTTCATAGACTTTATCATACAAACGGTTCTTCTCTGCATTAAGAATAGCAATCTCTTTTTTCCATCCCTTTAAATTTAACTGCCTGTTATTCCCCAAATGCTCCTTCAGATACCGTTCTGCCGTCTGATACAGTATTAATTCGGCCGTATGCTGACTATAATATTCCTCTTGCTTTCTCGGTTTCGTCTGCTTATATTTTACATAGACAGGACGGTATTCCAGATACTTTTCGGACTGGTCTACCAGTTCTTTCCTCTCATGGAGTTGTTTTTCCGCCTGCTTGATGCGCTTATTTGTGTCCCGGTAATGCTTCTTTATCCCGGATACAGTATCTTGCAACTGTGCAAGCGTTGCAATCCCTCTCCCATGTAAGAAACTGACTGCTTTTGCATATGCCTTTAAATCCCTCGCTTTCCCATAGTTGCTCTGTGGAACGTTGCTTTCCTGCATGGCTCTGTTCAGATAATCCAGCAAAGTAAGTGATTGATTCTGATTTGATTGGATAAGATTGATAGAAGGATGTTCTCTGTCCTGTCATCTGTCTTATCCATATAGTAAGACGGGAGATCTGATGGCGCATTTCTGTCAACAAGCGGTTCTGTTCCGCAAAGTAACGGTTCGTGACGTCTGCCCACGCTTTTCTCCAAACCTCCGCTTTCTCTTTGTCATTCCAGTCTACAGTGTTGATTTTCCGGGTTTTGAATGTCCCATTTTTCGACTTCACACGCTGACCGTTTTTATCTAAGATATATTCTTTTCGGGATTTTGCTCCCCATTCGCCGGATTCTGCAAGCGGTCGCATGGTAAGCATGATATGTGCGTGTGGGTTTCCGTTCTCTTTATCGTGGATTGCAATATCGGCGCACATGCCAGCCGACACAAAATTCTCCGTCACATAATCCCTGACAAGCTGTATCTGCTTTTCCCTGTCCAACTCTACCGGGAGTGCAATCTCAACTTCCCTTGCTAACTGTGAGTTCCTCGCTCTCTCGATTTTTTCCACGCTGTTCCATAGAATAGAGCGGTCTGAAAATTCGGATGGGCATGGGATGGCAGAAAGATTTCCGTATGCACAATTCCTCTTTTCCTCGTGAAGTCATGAGTAAGCCCGTCATAATCATTGGTGAGGGACTCTCCACTTCTGTAAGCAGAAGCGGTAACTGCCGACTTTCCTTTCCCCCGGCTGATTATCTTTATACTGCAATGGTAAATAGCCATTCTGTCAACCTCCTTCCGGGGTGGCACATCTAAACTTTGCAGGCAGGTGCGCTCCGCTCTTTGGAGTGCGCCTGTATAGAACGGAGCGAAACCTCAAGCAAACCTTTTATCTGTTCGTTTCCGTACTGCTCCGGCTGTTCCAGAAGACTGTCAAGTATTGCGCCCCGCCCAATGAGCCTGCGTGTCCTTGCTTTCCTTTCCTCGCTTTTCTGCTGGTTGAAAAGTCGCCTTTTTTTATTCTGCAGTTGCCTAATTTCTTCCTCTGCTTTTGCAATCTTTTAACTGATGTCTGCCATCTAAAAAAATCCCCCTTTCTAATTCTCTCCAGAACAAAGTGTCTTCGACACTTCAACCCCCTAGCCCCCATTCATGGGGGAATTAGGGGGAGCTTTTTGTTTCATTTTCCTTTACAATAGTCTCATGAACATACTACAGAATATTTTCAATGACCATTATGAAGAAATGATTTATACATTACATCCACGCGCTTCTGTGATTGAAAACGTTGATAAAATGATCAACTGTGGCGACCCTGCCTTTGGCGGCGCCATGTACGGCTGTCCTCACTGTGGAAAGTTGAAATTCGTCCCTTTCCGATGCCACAGCCGCTTCTGTCCCACCTGCGGCAACCTTTATGCCATGCGGCGCACTGCCTCTATGTCCTTTAAACTGGTTAATGTTACCCACCGGCATTGTGTTTTTACCATTGATGAGCAACTTCGGGATTTTTTCTTGAATGACCGTTCTCTCCTTGACTGCCTTTTTCATGCTGTTAACAGCGTTGTTTCCCGCATGTTTTTCAAACAGAACAAATCCATGAATTTCACTCCCGGCTTTATCATGGCTCTTCACACCTTTGGCAGAGACTTGAAATGGAATCCTCACATTCACTGCCTCATTTCTGAAGGCGGTTACAGTGATAACGGTTTCTGGCGGGATGTCAACCACTTTAACTATACATATCTTCGCAATGCTTTTCGCGCTGCCCTGCCAAGCGAAATGGAAACCAGAATTGGAGCGTCCTTTAAAAAGGTAAAATCCCATTGCTGCAGGGAACGTAAAGACGGCTTTTACGTCTATGCCAAACCCAATAAATGTGACCCCAAAACCTTCTTGAAGCATATCGGGCGCTATCTTGGACGGCCTGTAATCGCCGCTTCCCGCATTGACCATTATGACGGTGACTTTGTCACTTTCCATTACAACCGTCATGAAGATGACAAATACGTGGAAGAAACTATCCCCGTTATGGAATTTATACAGCGTCTTATAAAACATATCCTGGAAAAGCATTACAAAATGATTCGTTACGGCGGCATCTATGCCAGACACCGGGAGATTGATAAAAAACCCCACAGAGCCATATCCCGCGAAAAACACCGCATCTACAGGAGCTTTAACCGGTGGCGCGCCGCTATCCTTTCTTCTTTTGGCTATGACCCGCTCAAATGCGAATGCGGCACAACCATGCTCTTTTTAGAACTCCACTTTAACCATAAGCGTGTTTCCCTTGAAGAAATGTACGGGAAAGCCATGTCCCGTTCCCGTGGAAGAAGGTCATCCGCATGACTTTTCTTAATCCCCATTCCATGGCATACTCCTTTCAAAGGAGGCTGTGCAAATGAACCCAGACACAGAGAAACTGCGCGAAAAATATATAGATAACCCACCGGAAGGAATGACGTCCGGGGACATTCGCCGCATGAGCGAGGATGACCTTCTCGATATGGATTATTTCCTAAATGAAGATGAACCATTTGGTGGCGATTTTGGCAAAAAAGGATTTTATATCTTCTGAAACCATATCGTCTTATTGTTATGCACCAGCAGAAATTCATCTAACGTATATTCGATAAATTTCTGCTTATTTTATGCCCCCTCAAACCTCGGAATTTCCTATAAAGTGAAAACAGCAAAAATGAAGCTGTCGCTTCACGATTTTTCAATCGTTAAAGCGACAGCCCCTTTTGTTATGTTTCTTTTATTATTGTACCCTGTAATGCCCCGGATATGTCCTTTTCCACTACCGGCGATAATCCAAGAATTACTCCCAAAATACTCTTTTTTTATTTTCCTGTACCTCCAAATCCGCCTGTGCCGCGCTGCCCGCCAAGCTCCGAAACAAAGTCTGCAATCACAACCGGGGTAATCACAAGCTGGCCTACGCGGGAACCTTTGAAAGTTCCTGCGCCTGATTGCTTCATTACTGATGATTGCTTGAATCTCCCCACGGTAGCCGGAATCCACTGGCGGCAGATCACAGACCAGCCCTTTTACCGCCATACTGGTGCGTGGAAACACATACCCTGCATATCCGTCCAGTACCTCAATCCCAAACCCAAGGGGAACCTTTGCAATCTCGCCCGGCTGCAAGGTACAGTCATAGGACATGTAGATATCCGCGCCTGTTTTTCTGCCGCATGACATTTTCCCCTCCAGGCATTTGTCCCGCTGGCAGAACGGGCCTGTAAGACCGGAGCAAACAGCGCCGGGCTCAATATATAAAGCTCCCGCCAGATTTTCAGGAGCACAATCCGGGTTTCGTCCGTATTGCGCCGGCATACCCGCTGACCGATGATATGTTTCCATTGATAGGGCGTGGCGCTGATAATCAGCACATTCCGAAGCCCCTGGGGTGTGGCATATCCCGCCGCGTCATGGCCGATCCCCTCGGCGCACAGCCTTTCGTAACAGTCCATGCCTTCGTGACAGCTTTTTAAGTACAATTCCCGGACCCCAGCCGGGGCGGTCAGAATCTCATAGGGTACGGCAAAATCTGCCTGCCCCGCATAATTGCTGTACTGTAAAGACGCACTCATAAATTTTACCTCGTTCTGGTGTCTGGTGATCTGTGCCAGAAAGCGCCGGCTTGTTCCTACAGCGGCAACGGCAATGACCGCAAATTTCTGGACCGTTGGGTGCGGAAGGTTCCCGATTACCGCCACGGCGCTCATATCTGAAATGAGCAAATTTGAAGCAGAAGGCAATGAACCATACCCCTCACAAGCAAAGCTTGTTCGGTTGAGGGCTGTCGCCCTATAATGCCGCCTGCAGTCAGTCTGGAGTATGCAAGCATTCTCAGCCTGACACCATTCGTCATTGCATGGCTTGTCGTCATTACCCAAATTGGCGTCAAAGCGGCGCAATTTCTAAAATTTACTCAATAACTCCATATTTTTCCAGAAAAATTTTTCCGTTTAACATTTCAGAAACAAAATAAAAACATTTTTTAAACAATAGGGCGTTATTCTCTTATCGTAAAAAACAATGGGCACAACAAATGAAACAGCCTAGAAAGAAAGGATTCAAAAAGAAGATTACAACATAAAAAGGCAGGTATAAGATATGGGAAAAACAATTTATTTAGTGACCGGGGCCGCCGGATTTTTAGGAAGCCATGTGTGCGACGAACTGCTTGAGCGGGGCGACAATGTAAGGGCATTAGTCCTTCCAGGAGATAAATCTGTGAAATATGTTCCGTCTGCAGTGGAAATTGTGGAAGGGGACCTCTGCGATACAGGATCATTGGAGGCCTTTTTTACAATTCCAGATGGCGACGAATCTGTAGTCATCCATTGCGCAAGCATGGTGACGACCAATGGGGAATTTAACCAGAAATTAATTGATGTAAATGTGGGCGGCACAAAAAACATGATTGAAAAATGTCTGGAACATCCAGAATGCCGTAAAATGATATATGTAAGTTCTACAGGCGCAATTCCTGAGCAGCCAAAGGGAACTGTGATCCGCGAAGCGGCCCGGTTTACGCCAGTGAATGAAAAAACGCAGGTAGGCTGTTACAGTCAGTCTAAGGCAATGGCAACACAGGAAGTCCTGGATGCATGCAGGGAAAGAGGATTAAAAGCATGCGTTGTCCATCCAAGCGGCATTTTGGGACCGAAGGATTATGCCGTCAGCGAGACCACAGGCACAATCATTAAGATTATGAATGGACAAATGCCAGTGGGGATGGGCGGCTCATTTAATCTCTGTGATGTGCGTGACTTGGCACATGGCTGCATTGGCGCCGCCGATAGGGGACGCATCGGGGAATGCTACATCCTTGGAAATAAAGAAGTGACTTTAAGAGAAGTGTGCCAAATGCTCCATGACGCCAGCGGATGTAAAACTCCGCGCTTCTATGTCCCCATCAAGATAGCTTATCTTCTCGCCTCCCAGATGGAAAAGAAATCGCAGAAAACAGGAGAAAAGCCTTTGATGACGAATTTTGCCGTCTACAATCTGGCAAGAAACAACAAATTTGATTATTCTAAGGCAGAACGGGAACTTGGATATCACACCAGACCATATGCCGAGACCTTGCAGGATGAAGCGCGCTGGCTGATAGAGGAAGGTTTTGTAGCAGAATAAACCCGTTTTGGCAGTCAAAGATTTTGCACTATTTCCAGATAATCCCAGAGATTGCAATTTTAAACCGCCGGAGCAATAATAGGGCTTCAGAACATGGAATTTACATACAATATATGGCTGTGATATCAAAAAATCACAACCATATATTGTGGAAATCCACCTTTTCCGACAGCCCCATTATTTTAGGCCCTATAAATATCTCTTCTTCGCTTCGCAAATCATCTGCGCCGCTTCTTTTACAATCTCCATATCGCTCTCAGCCAATGCCGGAAGGGGCGCCCTCACGCTTCCAATGTCAATGCCTTCATTCAGCTTCAGTATGGCTTTCATCACTGCATACAGATTTCCATGGGCAGAGCACATTTTGTAAATGATTGCATTGCAGGCATACTGAATCTCTTTTGCCAGTTCCATGTTATTTCCCTTCACACACTCATCCATCTTAAGAAATAATTCCGGCATAACGCCGTAAGTGCCGCCAATCGCTCCCTCCGCGCCAATGACGCGTCCGCTGATAAACTGCTCATCCGGGCCATTGAACACAATGTAATCCGAACCTGCTTCCTGTTTGAACATCTGAATATCCTGCACCGGCATAGAAGAATTTTTGACGCCAATCACGTTGGGATTCTTCCGCATCTCTGCGAATAATCCCGGCGTAAGCGCAACTCCGGCAAGCTGGGGAATATTGTAAATCACAAAATCAGTATTCGGCGCTGCCCCGCTGATGTCATTCCAATACTGTGCCATTGCATGTTCCGGTAGATGAAAATAAATAGGCGGGATTGCCGCAATCGCATCCACCCCCACGGATTCCGCATGTTTGGCAAGAGTCTGGCTGTCCTGCGTGTTGTTGCATGCTACGTGGGCGATGACGGTAAGTTTTCCTTCTGCAGCCTTCATGACGCTTTCCAGCACAAGCTGCCGTTCCTGGACGCTCTGATAAATGCACTCTCCGGAAGAACCGTTTACATATACTCCTTTTACGCCTTTCTCTACAAAATACTTTGTCAGGGCTTCCACTCCATCCGGGCTGATAGCTCCGTCTTTGTCATAGCAGGCGTAAAACGCCGGGATAATCCCCTTGTATTTCTCAAGATCTCTCATAATTTCATTCTCCTTTTCTTTCAACAATGCTTCTTTTATATGCTTCTTTCTCAGCGCTTCTTTTTATTGCTTCTCTCTCAGCGCTTCTTTTTATTGCTTCTTTCTCAGCGCTTCTTTTTATTGCTTCTTTCTCAGTGCTTCTTTTTATTGCTTCTTTCTCAACGCTTCTTTTACTTTGTTTCTTTCTCAGCGCTTCTTTTACTTTGTTTCTTTCTCAGCGCTTCTTTTACTTTGTTTCTTTCTCAGCGCTTCTTTCATATTGCTTCCTAAAAAAGCGGTTACCCCTCAAAAGGTAACCGCTCATTCTGCGAAACTGCCAGGATTTTTTGCGCCGCCTTAAAATGGAACTTTTAATTCATCTATGGTGAACGTCTCATATTTCAGGATATTCTTTAAGTGCAGTTCATTTCTTGACCAGGAATCATACTTTTCATACAATAATCCGATCTCACCATTGGGAAGTTCCGTTAAGCAGGAATAGGAATATCCCATCTGCGGCGTGTCAACGGAATAGCAGTATTTCCATTCCACAGAATACTTATCTGTACCGGAATTTCCAGTTTCGTTGATCAGTCCGATCCATATCTTACCATTTTTTCTTCCATTCGTTGCATTTGGAGCTGACAGCAAAATTGCCGGCTTTCCATCTATCGGCTGTGAATAGTTGATCACGGACAACTGTGTGCCGTATGAAGTTGTGGCAATTCCCGGAAGGGGAACGCGCTGGCTCCAGGTTTCTCCGCCGTCAACACTGCTGACTTCCGCAATATATCCTGAACCGGTCCGCAGATAGGTTTTTAATGAACCATCCGGCATTTCCACAATCTGCGCTTCCGCTGTGGCTCCGCCTGTGTTATGATCTGCTTCCACATAATTCCAGGTAGTTCCATGGTCATCACTGTACATAAAGCCTAACTCTGCAGATGATTTGGAATACAGAGGCACAAGCAGCCGTCCTGCATGCTCACCCTTGGATATCTGAAGGCCTACGCCAGGGCCTACTACCAGGAACTTGGATACTTCCGGCTTAAAGGTACTTACAATCTGCAAATCAGACCAGGTAGTTCCCTCATCATCAGAATATCTCATTGCCAGATAATTGGTGGGGAATGCCTTAAAATCTGCATCTTTGTAGAATACTTTCATAGTTACATCGGTATCTGTTTTTGTTTCCAGCAAAGTGGTTCCTTCAAAATTATAGTCATACTGTTTACAGGTCAATGCTGTTCCGTTCTTATAGATATTATACTCTGCATCAACACTGTATTCTGTTGCTGTATTCGACGCATCATTATAAATAACGCCGTTCTCCCGAATGGTATAGCCGTATGTTCCTGCTGCATCGTCTTTCCAACGCAGTTTCAAATACTTCTTACCATCAATTTCCTTGAATCCGGAGCCTACTGCTGCATTAGAACTTCCGATTCCGGCAGGCATCAAATCTGCAAAAAGGAAAATACGGTTTGTCTCTTTATCTTCCAAAAGAACCGGATCGATATAAGACGCACTTCCCTGAATCTGAACGTTCTTCCCAACATCATCCCGCGGCCAGTCAATGTTTTTATCCACATAATCATCAAATTTCAGAGGCAATGTAGGCTGTCCCCAGGTCTCTCCTCCGTCTGTGCTTTTTGCAAACGCAATATTAATCTTGCTCTTGGAATCATGAGTTCCGCCATATCTTGCATCTGCTGCCGCAATCACGGTTCCGGACTTCAAAGTGAGAAGAGACGGAATGCGGAAATAATTGGATTTTGTGGCGTCTCCTGCATAAAAGATTTCTTTTGCATAGGTGGTCTCTCCCGTCACTGCAAGGAGTTCCTCATCGGAAAGCACATCCTGATATACCTTAATACTATTGATTGTTCCCCCAAAAGGATACGCAACTGTGCCCTGACGCACGGTTCCGCCCAACATGGCATTGTCTACTCCGGTAATATCACTGATGAACTTAAATGCCGTCTGGTCGAGTGCGGCAATCAACTCTCCATCCGCAAACAACTTATACTGGCTATTTTCTCTATCTGCCTTAAACGCAATGGTATTCGGCACTCTTTCCCCTTTGTAACTGCCGCGTACAGCTGCCGGCCGGGCCAACGTATACTTAAACTCATTATCGTTATTCCGAAGTTCCATTCCAACTGTGCCGGTATTGGTCACATATAAATGGAAATGCCTGTTTTGGTTCCCGCTTGTACTATTTCCAACGCTGAACAAAGACTGAATCCCATTTTCACTTGTAGTTTTATAAGAAATAAGGATGGTTCCCTGTTCTAATGTTTTTAATGCGTCTGCGCCTGGCTCTCCGTTTAAGCTGAAACCAGCGCCCTCCTGAATTTCGATCCCTTCTTTCTGAAAAACCGGAGTTACCGCAGTTTCACTGATTTGCTCGCTCATTCCTGCCACCGCGTCAGTTTGCGGTTCCTGTGCAGATACACTCATTGGCATAATACATAATGCAGCAGCTGTCGCTACAGAAACGACTTTCTTATAGTTATACATAATACTCCTCCTATCTCATGACCTTACTTCACTTTACTTTCCGATGATCTCACTCAATTTTACTTTTCGATGATCTCACTCAACTTCACTTTTCGATCCTCAAATCTTGATATCGTGCAGGCATCCGCCGTTGCGATTGCTGCTCTGGCTGCTTCACCAGTCAGCAGCGGCCGGAATTCATCATCCACCTCTTTTCCATGTAAAATTCCATTCAGGTATTTCATTTCATTTTTCATAATGCTGTGCAGCCACATGGGCGGTTTCTTCCCCGGTTTTCCATACATGATTGCGCCGTCCATCTCTGTGCCGTGATAAATCCTGGTACGGTCATCATCCTCTTCCTGGGATTCATGCACTAAAAAATGTTCCTCCTTTCCATTTACTTTCAGAGTTCCTCCGCAGTTGCACATATCAATCCGGATGGCTCCCTCCGTTCCCTGAATCAACACATAATGCTCCGGCCAATGGAACGCAGAGCCCCATTCCAGCACAGCATAGCGGTTATCCGAGAATTCCATGTTTACAAACAGCATATCATCCTCGTCCCCGAATGCGTCGCCCTGATGGGCAACATTTCCGCCTGTCATAGTAACTTGGTTGGGCATTCCTCCCATCAAAAACTGTACACAATCCAATTCATGAATATGGTGGTACAGATGACCGCCTGATTTATCCCGGAATTTTTTCCAGGAAATGGTGGGCTGTTCCTCTTCCCAGCCGTTACGCGCAGAATGGCAGTACAGAATTTTCCCTATCACCCCGTCGTTAATCAGCTTCTTTGCATAGCGCACTCCATGGAAGAAATTCATTACATGGCCGGCCATAAACACAACGCCATGCTCCTGGCAGGCTCTTACCATCTCGTCACAGTCCTGGAAGGAAAGGGCAATTGGTTTTTCACAAAAAACGTTTACTCCATGTTCCGCCGCTTTGATTACCGGTTCTTTATGTAAATAATTGGGCGTTGCTATAATAACTGCATCCACATCTTCCCGGCTGTACAGGGCATCCAGATCTGTTTCCACATCACAGCCCAGTTCCTCTGCCACAGACTGAGCATTTTCCGGATCAAGGACTGCGGAGATTTTCGCCCCTTCCTCTTCCTTCATAATCCTGCCAAGTTCTGCGCCAAAATATCCTGTTCCTACAATTGCATATCCTACTGTTTTCATTCTACAGTTACCTCCAATTTTTACTATTTTACTGCACCTTCCGTCATCCCGCCTGCAATCTTATTCTGTATAAACATAAAGAATACTACGGAGGGGACAACCACGAGAGCTGATGCTGCCATCATATCTCCCCAATTTAAAATTTCTGCTCCCTGCAATGATTTCAACGCCACTGAAACCGTCATCTTCTCTGTACTGTTGATCAGAATCAAGGAGTATAGAAATTCATTCCAGGCATTGATAAATGTATAAATGGCCGTTGCCACAATTCCCGGCATTACCAGGGGAAGCACAATCTGTACAAAAGTCTGAAGCTTGTTGGCTCCGTCCACCCTTGCTGCCTCTTCAATTCCGATTGGCACTGTCTTAAAGAAGCCCACCAGCATCCATACCGCATAGGGCACGCTGAAAGACAGATAGACAATGACCAGTCCGATTCTTGTATTCACCAGACCCATCTTTGCCATCACCATGGAATACGGGATTGCAAGCAGAATCGGCGGAAACATATAAGTCGTCACAAGAACTTTGGACATAATTGAGCCAATTTTCGGGAAAAACCTTACAATGCCGTATGCCGCCATGGATGAAATCACAATGGCAATACATGTAGTCGAAACGGCTATAAGCAAACTGTTTGCAATGTTTTCCGCAAATCCAAGCTCGTTGATTACATGCAGGAAATTTTCCAGGGTAAAATGCTTCGGCAAAATTCTTGTGGGGTTCGAAGTCAGATCCCCGGATGTTTTTACGGAGCATAACAGCACCCACACCAATGGGAAAAAGGCCACCACTGCTAAAATAACCAGATAGATATGACAGAAAACATTTCCGATTTTATCTCTTCTCGTCGTCATCACTTATCCTCCTTTTCCCATTTTCCGATAATCGTAAAGTATACCACGCAAATCAACAACAAGAATGCCAGCAGCAGCATTGTGACTGCAGAAGATCTACCTAGGAGCTTCGTATTCCAGCCCATGTTATAAGCATAGATCGGCATGGTTGTCGTTGCATTTGCAGGTCCGCCTCCTGTCAGCAGGTAAATAATATCAAAGTTATTAAATACCCAAATGGTACGGAGCACTACCAACAGGCCCACCACAATCTTAATATGGGGAACTGTAATATACCAGAACTGCTGCGCCTTGGAAGCCCCGTCAATCTGCGCCGCCTCATACTGTTCCTGAGGGATCGTCTGCAGGGCAGACAGCACATTTACCATAATCATTGGCGCCCCAAACCATACGTTGATAAAAATCAGAGTTAAAAATACCAGACCGCTGTCACTGAGAAACTGCGGCAGTTCGCTGCAGATGCCCAGCTTCACTAACAGATTGGGAACAAAGCCGGAAACTCCGTTTAAAATCCATTTCCAGGAAAGCGCAATAACAATTGAAGGAAATGCCCAGGGAATGATCATCAGGGTTCTGTATACTCCTTTGCCCATGTTGACACGATTGATTGCAAGAGCTGCGGTAAAACCGATAAACAACTGTCCGAACAGAGAACCTACCGTCCATAGAATAGAAGTAAAAAACGCTTTATAAAAATTCGAGTCTGAAAGTACCGCCTTATAGTTATCCACCCCTATAAAATCATACGACGCCTTAATCAGATGTTTCGTTGTCATGCTGTAATACAGACTGGAAAAAATCGGATATATCAGCAATGCGCCTACAATCACCAGCGCAGGAAGGACAAAAATCCATCGGGCATAATCAAATTTTACTTTTCTTTTCATTTCATTACCATATGCCTTTCTTAATCTGCGGCTGCCGCAGGAAATGCCCGGCAGTCATTCATACTGCATCCGCCTTCCTGTTTCCCTTTTCATGCGGCCGCCGCTCTGCCATAAACTACTGTACGGTAAGGAACAAATCATTCAGTTTGTCTTCCGCAGCTTTTGCCGCCTGTTCCACATCCGTTCCGTTAGTAATGATGTCCTGGAACATGCTCTCAATAATTCCCTGTGAAGTAAGGAAGCCTGCCTGTACGCTGGGTCCGTGTTCGTATCCGATTGCAGTTCCTTTTTCCATTGCATCTGTAATAACTTCTACTGCGTTCGAGAATTTTTGAACAGTTTCATTCTGCTGATATTCCGGCGTATCTGATATTCCAGTGATGGAAGGAAGCATACCTACCGGAGTCGCCTCCAGGAATTTGATATAGGTATCTTTCTCATATAGTTTTTTAATAAACGCCTTGCAGATGTCCTGATGTTCGGAATTATTCCAAACTACCATTGGGATGTTGGAAGTTTCTGCTCCGTAATCCGGGTCGTCTGCATTTACTTTCGGCAGCGGCGCACAGTCTATCTGATCCACTAAATCCGGTGAGTTTGTCTCTACTCCGCTAATCTGGAATCCTGAATTGAAGTCAAATGCTGTTTTACCCTGATAGAACAGGTTTGCCTGATCCAACACCGCATAATTCACAGAATCTTTCGGGGAACAGTTCTCATAAATGTCCAGCCAGTACTTGATTCCATCAATTGCCAAATCGCTGGTCAGATTTGCCTTCAGGTCATCGGTCAGAAGGCTTCCTCCGCCCCGTCTTACATAGAAGTTCAGAAATCTCGTTCCCATCAGGTCATTGGAACCGCATGGGAAAGAACATCCATATACGCCGTCTTTGGTGAGAGTTTTTGCAGCTTCCGCAAATTCAGCCCATGTGGTCGGCACGGAAAGTCCCGCCGCCTCTAACAAATCCTTCCTGTACCACATTACCTGCGCATGGGAATACAGGGGCAGGGAATAACATACGCCATCCTTCTGGCCTTCGGACAGGGCTGCCTCGGTGAACTTATCTCTTCCGATATCGTCAATTAGATCATCCACTGACACCAATGCCTCCGAATCCATCATTTCCACCACATGCCCCGGAAGAGCCGTACTCATATCCGGCACATTTCCAGAAGCAAGCCCTGTTGTCCACTTGGTATAAAAATCTCCCCAGGAAAATGTTTCAATGGTAATGTTCACATCCGGATTATCCTTCATAAACTGGTCTGCCGTTTCCTGAATCACTTCCAGTCTCGGTCCCTGTGTAAAAGAATGCCAAAATGTGATATCACCTTCTAATTTTCCCGATGCCTCCTGGGATGCTTCCTGAGATGCTGAACCATTGTTCTTGGACCCGCATCCAGAAAGTATCGTAGTGGCAATCATAGTTCCTGCCAGTAAAATGGCTAATTTTTTTCTCATAACGTCGTCCTCACTTATACATAATGCTATTAATTAGTTACTTCTGATTCATGTGGCCACATCAAATCGTTTATTATGTTTACATTCTATTGTTTATTTTTGTGCATGTCTACTAAAAGAACACTCAAAAGTAGCATTTGACACTCATTTTCTATTTATTTTTCCTTTTTCATCCGTACGACCTGCCGATATTAAAGAAAGCAGCTCTAGCCACCAATCTGGTTTGATTATGCATTGAGCTGCTTTCTGTTATTGCGCTGCTTTCTGTTATTGCGCTGCTTTCTGTTATTATGCTGTTCTCACTTTAATTTTAACAACTATTTTTTTGACTGTCTCAGGTTCCTTATCCATCATGGCGACTTTATGGGCGTCGCTGGGATAACACACCATGAAGTCGCCCGGCCTCAGCAGATATCTTCCCGATTCAGGCCCTGTGTAGAATCCAATATCTTTCTCCTCACTGAAGGGCGTTTTGACCTGAAGGCCGCTTACATCTGCAGTTGCAATTCTCTCCGCTCCTTCCATAATATAGTGAAGATCCATGTACTTTTTATGAGCTTCGTAAGCACACTCTTTTTCTTCTTTGCTGACAAAAGAAACCGGATTGGCAAAGCTGCAGTCTTCCTGAATCACCGTACCCGGCAGCAGTTCCTCCCATTCTTTTATTTTTTCCAGATAACATAACGCCTGGTAAATTTCTGTCTCTTTATAGTTTTCCTTGTTCCTAATGGAATCAAATATCATTGCGCCGCTCTCCTTTCCCCTAATTCTGCAGAATTTATGAATTGCATCTATGATTCCATTATAAAGAACATAAACAAATTCCGATACGGATTCCGGATTCAATAGTAGCACTACACGCTTATTTCAGCGCCTTTTTCCACTTTTATGGCGGCTTTCTGTCTCTGCAGAAGCCCTGGAATCCATCCTGGCGAAGCAAACTGATATTATAACAGTCTCAAACTTCTATGCTGTTTGCCTTAACCGCGCACATCGTCTTTCACGGACCGCTCCTGCAGGAGTCTTTCATTGGCCTGCTCCACATTCATTTTCGCCATGATGAGCGTAATGATAAGGGTAATCACTACCGGAATCCATAAGTACATAATCTGCAGCATCCGGATACAAGAATCGCTCTGCACCGCCAGTGTACCGTCAAAACCGCTGAAATCCAAGAGCCAGCCGGTAATGGCAATTCCGATTCCGCCGCCAAGCTTGATGCCAAGAGATGTACAGGAATACATGGTCCCGTCCACTCTTTCATGCTTTGTCAGGTAAGTGTACTCAGAACAGGAAGCAATCACTGCATTCATGTCTCCCTGCCATGGCCCCATGCCAAAGGCTGCAATACCGGTAAATAAAAGCATCAGCGGCACACTTCCCAGATAGCCGGCCACTATTACAAGGGCTCTTCCAATCGTGCCAATTACATATCCCGTCAGATTCAGTTTATACATACCTCTCCACTTTTCCACCAGCATCGGCGTAATCAGCAGCGCAATAATTAACGGAATATTAATAGCCCAGGAGAACACGCCGTACAAGTTCTCATTCAAAAGGATATAAGTCATGTAATAGATGCCCATATTCAGCATCGCCGTATAAATCTGCTGCAGAATATAGGTTGCGCAAATCATAACATAATACTTGTTTGTAAATAGAAGCTTTCCGGCGTCAACCAGAGAATACTTTTCATCCGTTCCGGATTCTTTCCCATCATTCAGCTCTTCTTCCGGCAATTCCTTTACAGAAAAAACGGAAATTGTATTTACCGCCAGTCCAATCACTGCATAAATAATGGCAACCGTTTTCCATCCGGCCGCTCCGCCGCCCATCCATTCTACAAAGCCAAGGGTCAAAGACTGAATGATCAGGCTGGTAGAAAAAGCAAAAATGAAACGATAGGAGCCCATCTGCACTCGTTCCTTGCTGTTTTTGGTCACCAATGCTGTCAGTGCGGAATATGCAATGTTGTTTGCTGTATAAAATACTGAATTCAACAGGGTATAGGCAATAAAGAACCAGGCGTACTGTGCAGACTCCCCCAGATCGGCAGGAATTGCAAAAATAGCAGCCAATGTTACAGCGCAGCCGATATAGCCATAAAGCATCCATGGCCTTGCCTTCCCCATCTTACTCTTAGTCTTATCAATCATGGAACCGAAAAAAACATCGCTGATGCCGTCAAACAGCTTGGATACTGCAATCAGCGTTCCGACAATACCGGAATTCAATCCCACTGTATTTGTCAGATAAATCATGACAAAGGAGGACAGGAACGCATAAACCACGTTTCCTGCAATATCCCCAGAGCCATACCCTACTTTGTTATACCATTTTAAATATTTTCTCTCACCCATTTATTCCTGCCATTCCTTCCCAAATAAAAGCTTCATATCAAAGATAAAAGTTTCTTCATTCAATTGGTACTCTTTCCGAAGTTCAGGTCCACAGCTGTTGGATCCAATTCCATTCTGCGCATAGTCCAGGCAGATTATGACGCTTCCCGATTTTTCCAGCTCAAAATTATGCGCCTTTCTGGTCAGCTCTTCTTGTGTATAATAGGACGCATGAAAAGAAAACGGCTTGGAAGATACCGCTGTAAATGTCCGGTTCTCCTTTTCTATCATCATATACTCGCAGTCTGTATGGCTTCCATTTTCCTGCGGACGGATATAATCCTCATGCTGCTCCGCTACGGTTGACTCATAAAGGCCATGGCTGCAGGATCGGCATTTATCCCGGTAGCTTTCCTGGGGCCCCAGCCCATAAAATTTCAAGTTCTCATAGTCCTCTTTTAAGAACAGGCGGATCCCAAAACGGGGAAGCTGGGGAAATTCCATATTCTTTTTCACCTGCATCTTCACAGAAATATCTCCTCCATTGGAGATTTCCCATATAGCTTCTATCTCCAGAACCTTCTGGAGAGCCGCTGCCCCTACAGACAGAGCGCTGCGGATCCTGACACATTCCCCGTCTGTTTCCCACTGAGTATCATAAGCCCTGGCCTTGCTTCTGTCATATCCGGCAGCCATCCATTCCAGCTTGATTTTCCGGTCATTATCTGTAGGAGCCCTCCAGATATTCAATTCCATTGGGGCGTTCAGCAATTCCTCCCCTTCTATCGTTAATTGTTCAAATAACCCTGAAAGCTTATTGTAAACATAGAAAAACTTTTCCGTCCGGATAGAAAGGAACCGGTCTGTTTCAGAAACCTGCATGTCTGTCCGTTCGCCCCTTTGGCTTTCCAACAGGGCTGCTGCCTTCTGATTTCTTTCGTCTTTATTTTTTAACAGGATTTCATCAAATCCCAGCATAGTCCCCTTTACGGGGCTGTTCCCCTGTTTTAAGCGGTAACCCACCTTCAGGTAACATTTCCCGCATTCCGGAACGGTGATATCCAGCATAATCTTCTCCGTTTGACGGGGAAGTATGGAATACGGCAGTTCCAGCTGCTGTTTCTCTGCCAGCCTCCCGTCACAGTTCACTTCGCAGGTCAGGTAAATATAATCCTTTAAATCTGTATAGTCCATATAGTTTTTAAGACACAGTTCCCCCGTTTCCTGTTGGAAAGATACCACCCTTGCCGGACGATACACATTCTGGAATTCCAGCAATCCTGTATGCGGCGTCCGATCCGGATAGACAAGTCCATCCATGCAGAAATTCCCATCATGGATTTCTTCGCCAAAATCTCCTCCATAAAAATACATTTCCTTTCCATTTGCAGCCTTTCCCTGGTATACCGCATGATCGCACCATTCCCAAACGAAACCTCCACAGAGCGCATCATACTTGTAAATCATCTGAAAATAGTCTTCTAAGTCTCCCGGCCCGTTTCCCATGGCATGGCAGTATTCCAGCAAAAGAAAAGGTTTATCCGGCTTTTGATCCATATATTCCTGAATCTCTTCCAGGGAAGGATACATCCGGCTGAAAATGTCAATATTACTGTAGTCATATTTTCTTCTGTCATTCCGGTAAAAAGAACTTTCATAGCAGGTAAGCCTTGCGGGGTCAAACTGCTTTGTCCACTTTAAAGCTTCTTCAAACGTGCATCCATAACCGCATTCATTTCCCAAAGACCAGATAACAATGCAGGGACGGTTCTTCTCCCGATGTACGCAAAGCTTTGTGCGGTCCAGGGTCGCCGGTATAAATTCCGGGTTGTCTGAAATCCGTTCATTCCATCTTTTGCTTACATTTTCCCAACTGGAATCCTTTAAATACTGGGATTGGGTTCCATGGCTTTCATTATCCGCTTCTGCAATCACAAACATTCCATATTCATCACAAAGCTGATAGAAATAAGGCGCATTGGGATAATGGCTGCTGCGTACGGCATTGAAATTGCTTTCCACCATCATCTGTAAATCCTTTTTCATCTGTTCCAGCCCAATCACAAACCCGGTTACCGGATCAGAGTCATGGCGGTTCACTCCTTTGAATTTTACAGCAGTTCCGTTTACATAGATGATTGCATCCCTTACACAGATTTCCCGGATGCCCACCCGGTCTGTAATTACTTCCCCTTCCGTTTCCATAACCAGGGTATACAAATACGGCCGTTCCGGATTCCACAGGTTTGGCTCTTTTACATTGAATACCGCTTTATGCGTATAAACAGTATCCGCCTCTTCCTGAAGGAGCTGGGAAGCGACCTCCTGAAGGGGCTGGGAAGCATCCGCTTCTTCCTGAAAGGGCTGGATCGCGACCTCCTTATGCTCTGCATCATACAGGGTAAGCTTTGCCGGAACCGCATTTCCCTGATAGCTGGCCCGCACAGTAAGCACAGCCTGGTTCTCCTGTAACTCCACTGTCGTAAAATAATCATAAATAACGTTTTCCGGACGGTTTAACAGATAAACATCCCGGAAAATCCCGCTCATCCGAAATTTGTCCTGGTCTTCCAGGTAGGTTCCATCACACCATTTCAGCGCCAATACTGCCAGGGTATTTTCCCCGTTTTCCAGGATTTCAGTAACATCAAATTCGCTTGCAGCGTGAGAAACCTGGCTGTAACCGATATACTTTCCATTTACCCAGACATAAAAGCAGGAATCCACTCCTTCAAAATTCAAGTATGCTTTCGGAGCCTCTTTGGGCTTCTCATAATAAAATTTCTTTATGTAAGCCCCGCATGGATTTTCCTGGGGCACATAAGGCGGATCCAGGGGAATCGGATATCTCACGTTGGTGTACTGATGGCTGTCATAACCATAGTTCTGCCATACCCCCGGCACCTCCACCTGTGCAAAACTGCTGCAATCATACCCCCGTTCGTAAAACTTTTCCTGTAAATCGTAGATACTGTTAAAATATTGGAACTTCCAGCTCCCATTCAGTTCGGTAACCCGGTCCGAAGAAAACCGATCCTCCACCAGCGGCCCCATGTATCGGGAAGCCGGCATATAATAGGCTCTGCAGGGCATGACATTTTCATGCATTATTTTTAAGTCTTCGTAATGTCTTGGAACAATCATAATGCTCTCCTCCTTTATTTTTTTGATTTTTCCTTTGATTTATGGCTATTTTACTCCTTTCTTAGACCTTTCGTCCATAAACTCCATTATCCAAAACATGCACAAAATAATACATTTTTATCAATTCCCTGCTGTGCCGCTTATTTGCGCTTTTTCAAATCATCTATAAACTCTATTGCACAAAACACATAAGAAATGGTACACTGCATATAGCAGACATCCGATTTTTGAAAGGAGACCAACCATGTATATCAATTCCGGCTATCTGCATCATTCACTGTTGGATTTTAAAGATAAGAGCAGGCCGTTGGTTGTGGGGAGCTGCGGAACTTACCGGCTGATTCATCAGCCCAAACTTCCGACTTACCGGCCGAAAGGACGAATCGACTACCAGCTTCTTTATATCGCAGCCGGTAAGGGACATTTTTTTCTGGATGGGAAAGAGGAGATTATCGAAGCCGGACATATGCTCTTATATAAGCCCAGAGAGATGCAAAGATATGTTTATTACGGTACAGACCAAACAGAAGTTTACTGGGTTCACTTTACTGGCAATAACGTTAAAAATATTCTGAAAGAGCTCCATCTGTTCGAATCAGGCAGAACAATTCAGACAGGTAATTCTCCGGATTACCACCGCCTGTTCCGAAAAATGATCCAGGAGCTTCAGCTTGCAAGGCCGCATTACGAAGAATATTTATCTCTGCTGCTGCAGGAACTCTTTCTTCTAATCAGCCGGCAATGTCCGGAAAAGTCACCCCAAAACCGCTTCCTGCAAAAAGAAATGGAAACAGCAACCCAGTTTTTCAACGAGCATTTTACAGAAAATATCTGCATCGAAGATTATGCCGCTTCCAGGCACATGAGCACTTGCTGGTTTATCCGGAGCTTTAAGCGATATAACAGCCTTACCCCCATGCAGTATATCTTAACCCTCCGCATTACAAACGCCAAAACGCTCCTTCGGACTACCACCTATTCCGTTTCTGAGATATCGGCAATTGTAGGTTATGATAACCCTTTGTATTTCAGCCGGCTTTTTAAAAAACAAACTGGCCTGGCTCCATCAGAATTTCGTAATCAGGCGGTTCCTCCAGACAATTAAGGAGCTTTTCTGCAGAGTAATTCCTCCATCACTCTTTTCAGGGTATAGACTGGATCGTCGTCAGGCAAATGCACTTCGAAGAAATTAAAGTTGATTTTCTGTTGCCCTAAATCAAAAAATTGTTATAATATTTATTGTTTAGCATAGTTACATTATAACATGTAACGGAGAGAAAGATGGCTGTCGTTAGCCATCTTTCTTCTTTTTATGGAAAAGTTTCAGAGACAGGCGTGATTCGCATGAATCACGCCTGTCTCTGTTTAGGACTGCCTATTTCCTGACAACCCCTTTGCAAAATATTTATGGCGCTGCGGCAGATTTAATTGATACAGAAGAAGCGGCCTGCCGCAAGCAGAGTATTTTCCTATAAGGCATATTTTATTCTGTTACTAAGAAATACCAGCGAAGATTGTTGCTTCCATCATCTTCCATTTGTATGCATGCTGCTCCGTCGCTCGCAGAAGCATTGGTAATTCCTAAATACAATCCGCTCCATCTATTTTTGATTTTATATTGCCCTTCTGGCGTAGGAATGATCTCCCACATTTGATTCCAGCCTTCATTATAATCATACTGGATGCAGGCAGCTCCTGGTTCGGTAGATAGGCCGTCAATATCCAGGACTTTTCCGCTGTTTTTGTTTGTAATCTTATAATAATCTCCGTCTACCTTTTCAAAAATCCACTTCTGGCTGTCCCACCTATCATATTTATACTGTTCAATATCAGCATAGTTTTCAAGTGAGCCGCCTGCAACATTCAACGCTTTCCCGCTGTTATAGTTCTGAATTTCAAAGCTGCATTCAGAATCCAAGAATTCAGGCTGTGTCTCAAAGGCATTTAACGCAGAAGTAAATTGTAACGTTTTATCGCCTACCAGCTTGGTTGCCCCTAAAGGATACTCATCTGGGAGCAAAGCAGAATTCGCTTCTGGCTCCCAATAAAAGAGACCGATTGATTTGTTATTCGCTACCGTTTTTAAGGCATTCATTTCTCCGCGGAGCAAAGTATAAGTGCCTGTCGGGTCGGTTTCATAGTCTCCTGTTTCGCAAATCATGACTTCTTTTCCATATTTTGCTGCCATTTCATTCAGGTTGTAAGTCAAGTTTTCTATGTCATTTGCTCCCATCCAATAAGGATAATAAGACATTCCGATCACATCTGTCTTTCCTCCCTGGAGTGTCAGGAAATTGCTGAAAAACCACTCGAAATGGTCAATGCCGGCTCCATGGGTTAAATGTGTCACTACTTTGCTCTCCGGGCTTACTGCTTTCACACCGTCATAACCACTATTTAAGTAGCGGGTAAGCTGTGTGAAATCATTGGTTGTGTTTGAACCTGTTGGGAATAACATACCATGGCTTACTTCATTTCCTACCTGCACCCATTCTGGATATATATTTATTTCTGCCAATCGTGTCATGATATAAACGGTATAGTCATAGATATACTGCTCCAGTTCTTCTGGTGACGCACCGGCCCACTCACTGGGTACGTCCTGGATGGAAGGGTCTGCAAAATAATCGCTGTAATGGAGGTCCAATAATATTTTCATTCCATGTTCTTTGGCCCTTTGTGCGGAATATAATAATCCAGTTGTATCCGTATAACCAAGTTTGCAGACTGTCCCGTCCGGTTTCGTCCATTCAAAATCCGATGACGGTTTTACAAACACCCGAAGCCTCACTGCAGTAACCCCTTTATCTTTCAATAAGATAAGTGGATCTGTAACAACTCCCTCATCATTGACCCATTGAACGCCTTCAGCTTCCATTTGGCTCAGCCAGCCGATATCGGCGCCGCATATGATGTCATCACTGGCAAAAACCGTTGAAACGTTCATTGTAAGCATTGCAATCGCTGCTACTAAAAATGACAATACCTTTTTTTCCCAACGTACCTTCCTCATTTAATTATCCCCTTTCTAAATCTTTACTTTTGTACTTCGATTTCCACACACTGTTCCTTGCAGCCTTCTGCCGTAATAACAGCTTTTATGATTCCTTCCTCTTTGCCTGAGCGTATAACGGCCATTACATAACCGTCATAGGTCACCCATTCGGCGTCATCATAACTGGCAGTCGACTTCGGATCAGCGCTTCCGAACGCTTCCAGCTTTCCGGATCCTTCCAGAGAAACTGTAACTTTTTTTGATGCAAAGAGATTTTCGGTTCCTTTTTCATCCACCAGTTTGATGGTGATAAAGGAAAGGTCTTCTCCATCCGCATGTAATACCGTTCTGTCAGCTACCGCACAAAGCTGTATCTTATCCCCTGCTGTGCAAAGTGAAAATCTTCCATCCTCCTTTCCGCCTGTATAGCTTACTGCTGTCAGTTCACCTGGCTCATAAGCCAACTCGTAAGTTGCCGTAAATGCGTGCTGTTCCCCTGCAGGCTTTTTCCCCAAAGAACGTCCGTTTAAGAAGAGTTCTACTTCTTCTGCATCTGCATAGATATCCACAATGGCAGGTTTACCTTCATATCCTGGCCATGTCCAGCTTGCAATATTGTCCTTATACATCCAAGGAGTCTTTGCGCATTGCATTCCATATTTGTCCAGCCTTTCTACTGCAAGATAGGGCTTCTTTCGGATCCCATAGACAATTTCTCGCAGATAGCTGATGGGCCGCCGGTATCCAATTAAATCCAAATCGCCGATATAGGCAGTTCTTTCTGGATATATACTGGAAAAGTTTGCATTTCCGTCATAATGGAAAATGCCGCATCCTGCTTCCCCAAGGTAATCGTATCCTGTCCATGTGAAATCTCCCAGTACATGCGGATATCTCTTTGCAATACCCCACAGCCTTACGATATCTGCAGGATAGGTCTCTGTACCCAGAACTGTTTTGTTCGGATGCAGCTCATGCTCCAGAACATGACGTCCTGTCAGGTAATTCAGGCCAATGATATCACTTCCGGAAGAACAGCCTTCCAATGCCTCTGTCAGAAGCGGATGGGTGGAAAAGTACTCTCCGCGTTCCCCTTCCATCAGGCTCATCAGGCTGTTAAATGCATTGCTGCCTTCCTGGTTTCCCTGCCCCTTAGTTTCAGCAGAACCGAATTTCTCCATAGTATCCCGCATGATATCTTTCAGCCGTACCCCAGCCGTCATCAGGCCGTTTAAGCCCATTGTCGTGTACCGGGTATGATCAAGTTCATGCAGTTTATTGCAGATTTTCCGGTTGATTGCCGCTCCTGCGTCGGAGCCAGCTTCGGTGATCTCGTTTCCCGATGAATACAGAATTACCGCTGGATGGTTATAATCTTTTTCCACCATCTGTTCTGCTACTTGCTCCCAGCATTCTTCAAAATGCAGTGCAAAATCATAAGGATTCTTATGATATGTCCACATATCACTGATTTCATCCATAACCAGCATCCCATAGCGGTCACAGGCATTCAGCATCGCTTTGCTCATAGGATGATGTGAGCTCCTGATGCTGTTAAAGCCGGCTTCCTTTAACTGTTTGCAGCGGCGGTCTTCTGCCCGTTCCAAAGTAGCAGCGCCCAGAATACCATTGTCATGGTGAATGCAGGTTCCTCGCAGTTTTACCACTTTTCCATTGAGGCGAAGCCCATGTACGGCGTCCAAAAGCAGTGTCCGGATACCAAAGGTTTCCGTTGTCTCATCCAATATTTTTCCCGCGCATTCTACCTGTACTCTGCATTGGTATAAGTTGGGCGTATCGCAATCCCAAAGCTGCGGGTTCTCCACACAGATGATGTGCCTGGACATTTCCTGGGTGTTTGGATACATCACGACTGTCTGTTGATCCTGGGCAATCGTTTGTCCGTCTTTTTCCAGAAAAACCCTTACATTCACATTTTCTTTTATTCTGCTGATGCTCTGAAGCTTTACTGCCGTTTCTACAATTGCAGATTCTGAATCTGCATTTAATGTGGTAATCCGAACTCCATCTGCGGGGACGTGAATCCTGTCCCCGATCATTAGTTTTACGTTCCGATAGATGCCGCTTCCAGTGTACCAGCGGCTGTTCGGTACCGTGCTGTTATTAGCAATTACCTTAATCCGGTTTTCCGTACCGAAATGAAGCCATGGATTCATTTCCACATAAAGACTGGAATATCCATACAGGCTTTTTGCTGCCAGAGCTCCATTGATATAGACCATTGCCGTTTGATAAATTCCCTCGAATTCCAGGAATACTTTTTTTTCTATCCATTCTTCTGGCGCTTGCAGGGATTTCTGGTAAATATACTCTCCCCCAGGGTAAAAGCCAGTCTGTGCACCGCTTTCCACATCCGGCGTCCGCTCTTCATGGATCATTGCATCATGCGGAAGATGCACCATATGTACTTCATCGTTTCCCATAAAAGCGGATGCGCTTGCGCCGCTTCCACCTTTTAAGAACTGCCAGTCCTGATTAAAGTTTTCTCGGATCATGCGTTTTCTCCTTCCAAATGAGTTTTATCCCATTCTCTATTTGCTTTTTCTACTTTTAAGAAATAAATCAATATTGCCATTACAATACCGAGTACGAGCGGCGTCACTGCATACATAGAGAAAATCATTTTTATTGCGCCTGCTGTCTGTACCTCTGCCTGGCCGTCAAAGCCGCCCAATTCCAGCAGCCATCCAACGATTGCGCTTCCGATGCCGCCTCCGAGCTTTACGCCGATGGAAGAGCAGCTGAACATGATACCATCAATCCTCTTCTTCTGTGTCCGCCAGGTATAATCGCTTGTTTCTGCAACCAGTGCATTCAAAGTTCCTGTAAGCGGGCCTCCTGCCATATTACGCAGGAATGTAGATACCAACATAATTGGGAGATTTTTGTTTAATGCACCGAAAATAAATATAACTCCCATTATAATTGTAATCACTCTGGAATATAAATTTACTTTCCACATACTTCCCATTTTTTTAACCAGCATTGGCGTCAGTATCAGAATGAACATAACCGGAATGAGCTGGAATAAGGAAAATGTTCCCAAAAGCGCAGGATCCCCTAAGTAATAGGTCATAAAGAAAATGGCTGACCCCTGTGTAATGCCACTGTAAATATAGTTTACCAGATACAATCCAAGAATGAGAATATAAAATGGATTTTTCACCAAAAGTTTTAAAGACTCTCCAAAGCCAACTTTTTCTGCTTGCGGTTGGTTTGTTGCTCCTGCTGGCTTTACATCTTCGTCAGGCACTTCCTTTACCATAAGTACGCAGAATGTATTGACGACAAGCGCTATAACTGCAAAAATCAGGGCAACTGTACGCCAGCCTTTTGTGCCGCCGCCGAATTTTTCTACTAATCCCATTACATTGTAAGATATCACTAATGTGGTAAAGGTTGCAAAAATAAAACGGATAGAACCAAGCTGTACCCTTTCCTGCCCATTTTTTGTAATCTTTGCAGCCAATGCGGCATAAGCAATACTGTTTGCTGTATAAAAGACAGCATTATATGCGGTATAGAATACAAAGAAATATACATACTGCATAGTTGTACCCATATCAGGAATACAGAATACCAGGAAGAGACTCAGCGAAACTCCAATCTGCCCAAATAGCATCCAGGGACGTGCCTGCCCCATTTTGCTTTTTGTCCGGTCCATCAGCCCTCCGAAGAATATATCTGATACACCATCCAATAATTTTGATATCATCATCAATGTACCGATAACTGCGCTGTTCAGGCCCACTGCACTCGTAAGGTATAGCAGCACAAAGCTGGAAATCAGAGCATATCCGCAGTTTGCCGCCATATCGCCAGTGCCGTAGGCAACCTTTTGGTACCATTTTAAATACTTTTTTTCATTCATAAAAACCCACCTTTTTCCTTTACTATTTTCTTGATAATGTATATACTTTATCTTGATGCAAGTAAATTTTAGCAATTTTAACAAATATCTACAATGTCACCAACGTCTATATTTTGGCAATTTCTGTATCATATCCGTGGATGTTTGCATTGCCGCTTCATATTATAGCAAAAAAACAGATGAAAGGAAGGGAAGGTGTTATGGAAGAAAAATCGGAAGCCTATAAAGATGCAAGCAACATATTAGAGATACATAACTCAAAAAGCACTATTAATTCCTACTATGATATGTTTGCCCCAATACAATTTACTCTGAGTTATTGCAGCGGTCTTTCCGACGAAGACTTTTTCAATGTATTATCCATATCACCAAATGCGAGTTTTTTTTACACTTCCCCCATTGTTTCAGATTTCCACAAATTTAATGCCCGCTCCCCGCACCAACATAGTTTTTTTGAACTTTTGATTGTGTTAGAGGGAAACATTACACAAAGGCTGGAGGACAAGGAATATTTTTATCCGGCAGGCACTTGCTGCCTGATTAACCAAAATGTTGTCCATATAGAAAAATTTACTGGGGAAGCAAAAATCCTATTTATCGGCCTGTCCATAAATTTTATCAAGGAGTTGCTGTCATCACATTTAACTGCTTACTTCCCAAGGGAAGAAGCGGCATCCGAAAATTCAATTTTTCAGTTTATGGCCGCTAATATTCAATTGGAAAAGGGAAAGAATTATCTGGATTTCCTTCCGGTTTTCCAGAATCAAAATAGTATATCCGATTTGCACAAGCTTTCTGACCTGTTGCTCAAAGCCATGATGTTCCCTAAATTTGGTTCCACTTACATTATAAAAGGATTGGTCTGTGAATTGTTCCAGTATCTTGACAACAAAGAATTTTACCACATCAGTAACGTAGAACTCAATTCCAGTTCTGATTTGCTGCTGTTTTCCCGCATTGGGCATCTTATGGAAGACACCGACGGCCGCATGTCCAGGTCGGACTTGGAGAATGTCTTATGCTACAGCGGGAATTATATGAATACGATTGTCAATAAATATGCCGGCATGTGCCTTTATGACTATGGGTTAACATTTACATTAAAGAAAGCAGAGCGTATTTTGACAGACACTGATAAGTCCATATCTTCTATAGCAACGCAATTGGGCTTTACCAACCGGACACATTTTTATAAGGTTTTCAAGAAAAAATATGGGATTACGCCTGGAGAGTACCGCATCAATGCAAGAAGCAGCTCTCCCTGCAATGTGACAAAATGAGGAAGAAAAAAGTGATGGAATTGTGTATAAAGACTAGCCATCACGTTAGTAATCTGCTACAATAAAGTCAATAAATAAAAAGCGCTATATATAAGATGCTGAAAGTAGACAAGCGGTTTGGAAAAGGGGGAACAGCATAAAGAAAAAATTAGCTTCTATTCTGGTATTATGTGTGATGTTTTTAATATTGACATTTTAATTTATACTCACGAGCATACTTATTTGCCAAATCATTTGCTTTTTCCTCAAAGCTATGAACAATCTTCTGGCAAATGATTTCGCTCACGGGTATATATTTGCGGCAGCCTAAATCAATGCCTTCAAACAGATTGATTCAGGCTGCTGTACTTTAAAAACCAATAGGGAGGCAATGTACATGAAGAAAAAATTAAGGCTTATTCTTGCAGGGATATTGTGTGCAGTTTACCTTGTGTCCTGTGCATCTTCCGATTCCTCTTCTGAAAAAGGGGCTGAAGAAGGCTCAGGAGACCAGCCGAAGATGGTGATCGCCATTTCAGAGCAGCAGGAAGATTTTTATAGGAAGGCAATTGTAAAATACTGTAAGCTCCATCCGGAAACGGAAGTGGAAATTGAAGTGGTTCCCTATATTGACAATACCCCTTCGGAGAAAACGGAGAAAAACCAAAAGGCAGTGAAGGACATGCAGGTGCAGGTTATGGCAGGCAAGGGACCGGATGTTTTTCTTCTGGACGAAAGTAACGAACTGTTGCCGGATATGATAAAAAGCAGTTACAATGGAGTGTTTTTAGACCTGAACACAGTGATGGACGGGTTAAAAGATCTGCCGCTGAACCAGACAGCGCTGAAGGCCG
>JAETSX010000139.1 GCA_021769425.1 Eubacterium sp. | reverse complement strand
AAGGAGGGCGATACAATGATTACATATCAGGATTTCTTTTTGTTCTGTACGTTCATTGTTGCCCTTATCAGTCTGCTTTATCAGATTTTTAAGGGAAAGAAATAGCCGCCACTACTTCCGATAGTGACGGCTGACCTCATAAGAGGTTATAGCTTATTCATCTAAGGGGTAGAGCCGCTTCTATGGCTTTCCCTTTTTCTATGCTTAATATAGCACATTTGACAGCAGGATTCAAGAGCCAAACACACGTTTATTGTAATGTGATTGTAAAAACTGTCTGCCTGCTACCCTCTCATTTTCTTATCAGGCGTTCACCTGAATATCCGTTACCAAATAAAGCAGAGCCGCCACCCTGAAATTTCCGGGTAAGCATCCGGCGATAATATCCTGATTTGAAATCGAAGAACTTAATAAGTCATCCCCGAAATGGAGATACCTTGTGAGACGCTCCACAAGCCCCTATTTTGTGTTGTAACGGCATAGACGGTATTTCTATCAGGTAAGGCAGTACAAGCGCGATATGGGGCAGATAGAGATGCTATAGCCATGACTATTCTTTTTCTTCCTGCCGAATAAGTTGGATTGTGCGCGATTGGTTGTTTGATTCTTTTAACATAGTGGTATTAGGTGCATTTTTTAATAAAGTCTTTTATTGCCTGATTGATTACATAATTTAACCTGTTGTGCTAGATAAAAAAATAAAAGAACTTCAACAAAATGTGCTATCCTATTTGTATTGACACAAATCTGAAAGGAGGCATTATCATGTTGAAGTTCCACGATAATAATACCACACTTATAACTACTTTTGAAGATTTTATTTTAACAGCCTATGTTATTATTGATGATTTATACCGCCGTTTTGCACCTCCAGAAGTTGCCGGAAGACGCCATGTCCTGGATGCCAGGCTGTCTGATTCTGAAATCATCACCATCAGTATTTGTGGTGAATTAGCCGGCATTGATTCAGAAAACGCATGGTATTCCTTCATAAAACGGAATTAGCACCATCTGTTCCCAACGCTTTGCAACCGCAGCCGTTTTAATAGGACAAGGCGGGCCCTCCTCCTGACAACGGAGCTGCTGAGGAAGAAACTATCCCGCGTATTCCCCATCCCTGCCAGCAGGTATTTTGTGGTGGACAGTTTCCCGCTTGCCGTCTGCAAGTTTGGGAGGGTGCGTTATTGCCGTTCTTTTCGCGGCTATGGTGCGGATTGCGGGAAATGCCCTTCAAAAAAGAAACCTATTTCGGTTACAAAGTGCACGCCCTGATTACCCTGGAAGAATATATCACTGCGTTTGAAATTACGGCAGCATCCGTTGACGACCGGGAAGGCCTGCGTGACCTTGTGAAAGGAAAGGAAGGGCTTGTGGCGCTTGGCGATAAAGGCTATGTGGGGGAAACGCTCACGCAGGATCTGTCAGCCAGGGGGTTTGCCTGATGGCCTTAAAACGCTCCAACCGCAAAACGGACTGGCCTAGGGAAGTCCGCCAGCTGATATTCAAACAGCGGCGCCGTGTGGAAACTGTATTTTCACAGTTAAGCGGGCAGTTAAATGCAGAAAGGGTGCTTGCCCGGAGTTTTCAGGGACTGTGTACGAGGATCTCAAATAAAATAGCACAACAGGTTAAGTTACTGTGATTATGCCAGTACAGGCTCTCTTTTTTTGATGATAGCTTTGATTTCTTCAATGCTTTTCTCGGCCACATCTGCAATCTGTTCCAACGTGTATCCTTTTTTATACATACTCATAATAAATTCAGCATTGGCGTCTTCTCTAATTCCCTGGCTAAGATTACACATAATGCTCACGTCCTTTCTTATGCTCTCCTCTATCGGAATATCATACTCTGTTTCAATAATTCTTAGCTTCTCATCCGAAGAAAGATTCCTTGATAATAACGCTCCAAACAAACGATGCAGTTCATATTTCTCATCATGTTCCGGAAGATCCTTTGACAATCCAATCAGGACAATGCCCAGCAGATCAATCTTTCCTTCCCACTCATACGAGCCTAGCAGCCTGTCATTCGTCAGATGCACATAGTTCATGCAGTTCTGATTCATATTCATATTCATACAAATCCAAATACTGAATACCTGCTTTATGTCATCATAATTGGTGTTTACAAAATCTCTTTCTTTCTGTGAGGAAATTAAACGGCTCACATAAAAGATTGCCCTGTTTAATACATTATATTCTGTCGGAGCATCCTTTTAAGTTTCTACATTTACAATAATTTGAGAAAGCCCGTCTTTTAGCCTCACATAAAATACAATGTCAAACCTTACAAGCCCCTGGTTAATCTCCGCACTTTCAGTATTAATGCCGACTACCCTCTGCCCTGCTTCTTCCTTTTCTACGTTGGTCAGTCCCGGCTCTACCGGAACTACGCTGGTGAAAGGCTCTCCCTCAATATAGGACACCACATCTTTCGGGTTCATTCCCCGGAACTCATCAACGGTCTTTACCAGAATATGCGCCAGAATGCTCTTATTTCCAAACAGACGTTTTGCCTTTTCATCGTACTGTGCATCTTTGCCCGCCGCACTCGCCGCATTCTTTATTTCTGTGTCCACAGCCATAAACCTCCTGTTGTATATTTGCAGGAAATGCAAAAGCCATTCCCAAAAGGTATATGACCTCAAAGCCATTATCCCCCGAAATCCCTGCTAAATCAATCATGACTTTCCAGAAAGCCGCGCCAGCCGCCCGTACTTTGAACGCTTCCAACTTCTCTTTTATCGATGCCCTCTGCACAGGTTTGTCAGCCATTGCCGCCGCAACTTTCAGCCCTCCATTGCCCGTGATACGTTCATGCCGCACTTATTTTTACAGTAAGCGCCGAATCTCCCTTTTACCACATCGCCGCCGCATTTCGGGCATTTCCCAAGAGATTCCTGATTACCGCCTCCGAACATGGATTTTTGTTCATCGCTGACACTGTGATAGGTCTGTACAAGCCCGTTTACCAGATCGGCAATCCCGTCCATAAATGCCTGCATGGAATATTCGCCCTTTTCAACGAGTGTCAGGGCATTTTCCCAATTTGCAGTAAGTTTTTTGGATTTTACCACATCAGGAAGTACAGTGATGAGCTTCACTCCGTCCTCTGTAGGTATCATCTGCTTTTTCTCCCGCTTCACAAAACCGTCCTTGATTAACTTCTCGATCACGTCCGCCCTTGTCGCAGGTGTGCCAAGCCCCTTGCGCTCCACTTCATCGCCCATGTCCTCTGCTCCGGCACGTTCCATTGCTGACAGCAGAGAATCTTCTGATAAGAGGTGTAAAGTGTTGATGTGGATTATTTCTGATTTTTTTCAAGGCACTCATTGATAATCAGCTTTTGCACTCTGTCCTTAAAGGTTTTGTCGTTACCATTCACAGCTAATCAATATCTGATTTTTAAGGAGGCCCCGTTGGGGCTTCTTTTTGTTGGCATAGTGTACGATATGTGGTGGTTGTATTTATAATTATTTATAACCACCATTGCTTGACATTTTGCAGTGGTTGTAATATTATATTTACAACCACTATTAAAAGGAGAAAACACTATGCCAACCATCGTTCAACACTACGACAAGAAAACCGGAAAGACTCGTGT
>JAETSX010000138.1 GCA_021769425.1 Eubacterium sp. | reverse complement strand
GAGGCGATTAAGATCACAAATGCAGTAAAAACGCAACTGATCAACTGGTTTGTGTCTCAGCCTGCATTTATTAAGGCTTTATTTCCTGAATCAGTGTGGGAAGTTTGAGTTATTAACTGTTTCTGCTAATTTTTTTATTTCACTCTCGTTTATTTCTGGTTCAGTAAATCCCTCATTAAAGCCGTCAATCTTTTTCAAAGAATGAAACAATTTTCTATATAGAACATTCATTTTTTCGTAGTCCATCTTGCCGCCGACAGAGGTTACATAGGAAGCATGGTTTATTAGCTCTATTGGGTAAAGTGTTTCAAAAAATCCCTCTGTATCTTTCGGGGTATAGCAACAAACGAACAATCCAATCTTCATGTGTAATAGCTGTTTTAGATTGCGTTTACAAAATTGCGTAATTTCTTTTTGGATTTTACCCATATACACAGAACCGCCAATAAAAACAGCGTCATATTGAGACAGATTGATTTTATCTGCTTTTGCTGAAAGTATGTTTACTTCACCATGAAGATAAGTCTTTAGGATTTCTGCGCATTCTTTTGTACAGCCGTATTTTGTGGCGTACACGATTGCAGTTTTCATTAAATTGCCTCCTTACGGTAAATCATGTCAAACTGTTCTATATGTTTTCCCAATATTTCTTTTGCCTCTTTTTCCTTTTCAGCAATGCCGTCATATTTATTTAGCAAAAGAAAAATCGGCGAAAAGAATTGTAATGCCATGACTTCGGGACTGGCTTGCCGCATGAAGCCTTGTTTTATCATTTCTTCAAATAGTCTAGCTTGATACGAAATAGCAGTGTCAATATAAACTTCTCGATAGATGCGGTCTATTTCCTCATTTTTGTATTTCTCAATGGAAAGCATTTTACGAAACTGTGAGTCCCTAAAACGTGATTGCATTGTGTCTACCAACGTATCAAAGATTTCTTGCTTGCTTTTGTAATGCTTGTATAAAGAGCTTTGCTTAATTCCGACTTCTGCCGCAATGTCACGCACTGTTACACCGTCATAGCCTTTATCAGCAAACAGCTTTAGTGATTCAAATAAAATGGTTTCTTTCGTATTTCTTTTCGCCATGCCAATACCTCACTTACATATAATCAAAACGAGTAGGAACAGAATTGTAAAGCCATATACGAGAACCCTCAATAAATGCAATTTGAACAATACTCACAACAGCAATAATGAAAAAAATATTTTGCCTGTATGCCGGTTTGAAGATTGATATTATCCCAAGCACCCATATAATCACACTTGCCACCCAAAAGACAATGGATTGAATGCTGCTAACGGAAAACAGCCCCATTCCTACACTGCCATCAGTAGCATAGATAATAGAGTTGGAATACAGATCGCGGACGTTCGTAAAATACCACAACGTACCGTGAAGCAGGATAAAGAGTAGAATAATCATACCCCATTTTTGGATTGCCGCTCGGTTTAAATATCTCCATATTATATAGCCGAGATTTGCCCCCAGCAAAAGCGTACTGATAATTGCAACGCTGTTCCCAAAGTACAGTTTTAGCATAGTCTTAAACTCCTTTCTGTTTGGCTACCGTTTGTTCTCTTTTTATTTTAGCTACTTTTTGTTCGCCTGTCAAGTCCTTTGCAGAGATTATAGAAAACTCTTTGTGGATATATGCTCTATTCATGTCAATAATATAAGTGCCGCTAATGCGATTCAGACAATAGCTATTTTCACTTTACGGCGGTCTTGATTTGTTCAAAACCGCCGTAAAAATCAGAACATGGGATAAAAGCTGCCGAACAGCGGCTTTTTTCTTTTGCCGTCGTCCGGCAGATTGGGGTTATATAGTTTCAGTTCTTTCGGAAAAAGCGTTCGCAGTGCCAATAAGGGGGTAGCCCCTTATCGGTGATTTCAATCCTAATCTCCCGATAAATTATACACAGGAAAGTGAATAGAGAAATGGCATCATACGTATATGTTAAAAATCCAAATGGAACGACTTATGTATACCAGAATGAATCTTATTGGGACAAGGCAGAACAAAAAACAAAACATCACCGTAAGTGCATTGGAAAGCTTCATCCTGAAACAAATGAAATCATCCCTAACAGAAAAAAATCTATCACAACTGACCCGAACGATTCCAAAACAGAACATTGTACTGTCCTCACAACTGGTCCGGCGCTTCTTCTTGATAAAGCTGTCCGTGAAACAGGGATAGATAAAACCTTACGGACATCGTTCCCAGAAGACTGGGACCGCATCCTTACTTGTGCCTATTACCTTGCCAGTGAGGGAACTTCGCTTTGCCATGTAGAGCAGTGGTCTGCCCGTAACCGACATCCGTTTCATTCCAAACTTGCAGACCAACGCGTAAGCGAACTTTTAAGGCGTATTACACCTTCAGCGCAGCAGAAATTCTTTGGGGACTGGATGGCTTGCAACCATAATAAAGGATACTTTGCTCTCGATATTACAAGTATTTCATCCTATAGTGAATTTATTGACTACATCCGTTGGAGCTATAACCGGGACGGTGAAAATCTTCCGCAGGTCAATCTCCTGATGGTCACCAGCGAAGAGACCCATCTGCCTATATACTACAGAATACTTTCAGGGAGTATCAAAGATGTGACTACGATCAATGAAAGCCTTGCCAACTTTAAATTCCTTGGAGCCAGAACCGTCCATCTGGTCATGGATAAAGGGTTTTACAGTGAGCCGAACATCGATGCGCTTTATGGGAGTCATTACCGTTTTAGTGTCGGCGTTCCTTTTACCGCCTCCATCGCCACAGATGCTGTAGAAGAAAACCGGATGGGCATGGATTCCCATGAACATTTTATCAATATCGGAGAAGATGACCTATACGCTGTTACAAAATGTATAAAATGGAAGGGGCACAGATGCTATCTCCATACATACTATGACAGTTTGAAAGCGGAGTTGGAGAACAAAAAATTTACCCACAAGCTGCTTCAATGCCATGATGAGCTGACAAGCCATAATGAGAGACCAGAAAACCAGGTATTTTATGATAAATATTTTTTTGTCAGGGACTTTCCGAAACGGGAGCGGAAAGTACAGTATAATGAAGAGGCGATCCGCAGGCATAAGCAAAACCATATTGGATGGCTTGTAATCATAAGCAACAAGACGAAAGATGCCACCGAAGCATTGCGCTCATACAGGCAAAAGGATGCGATTGAAAAAGGGTTTGATGATCTCAAAAATGATCTGGATATGAAACGCCTGAGAATTCATTCGAATACCGCTATGGAGGGCCGTATATTCATTCAGTTTGTTGTGCTGATATTAACCACATATCTGAGGGGAATTATGGAAAAGCAAGGTTGGGATCGTAGCCATAACCTTCAAGAGATCATGAGTGAAATGAAATCTTTAAAGGAAATATCTGTTGAAGGCAAACGCAAAAAACTTGTAACAACTCCAACCAAGTTTCAGCGTCAGATTATAGAATTATACCAGGTCACATTGTGACCTGTGTATAATTTATCGGGATTTTAGGTTTCAAGAATAGGTTTATCCTGAACAAAATCCTGTAATTTCATAAGCCGCCCCCTTAAAAGTTGAACACCTGTCCCCAATCGAAACAGCCGGACGCTTCTGTACTTTTCGGCCATTTGCTGCACCATACGGGAACACCGGGCGTTTCTACCCTGTCAAAACTCGGCGTGTAGGGCTTGATGTCAAGTACGGGTGTATTGTCGTTTGCGTCAATGAATGTAACACAAATCATGCCGTTGGTGAAATCAATGTTGATGATCTCGGATGTCGTTAATGCGATAGGGTTCGGACGCGCAGGAGATCGTGTCGCAAATACGCCCATGACTTCGGGTGCGCCTTTATAGGGCTGTTCTGTCTGTAATTCATTTCGGTCTGCGTCGTTGTCGCAATCGCTGAACCACCAAAGGACATTGATATGACTGAAGCCCTCTAAGGCTTGCAGTCCGGGAATGTACTCCGGCTTTAACTGAATAAATGTGCCGGTTTCATCATTTTTTACTTTGCCAATGGCTTTTAATTGATAGGTCATATTTTTCCTCCTTGCTTTGTTGGTAAAGCCAGTATAAGACCTCACATCATGTGAGATGCAACAGGGAAAAATTAAAAATGCCTTGCATTTACGCAAAATCGCCGTATCAGTCAGCAATACAGAAAAGTGCACGAAACCCTCTGCCCGTCAGCGTTTTTTTCTTTTCCCCGCTGTGGAGGCAAATGTTTCTTATTGATTTACCACAAGCATAAACTACAAATGTTACAAAAATGTCCGAGGTGCCTTTGATTTCGACAGAAAAACAGGCTGAATTGTTACAAAGCTCGGACATTTCAAAAATTTTTTAATATATGATGAAAAAAGCGGAGCAGCACACGCCGCCCCGCCGATCCCATACGGTTACTCCATCGTCCTGATTTGCTCAACAAGAGATTGCTTTTTCAGATTTCCAGTTGTGTAAGAAATCAAGGTGAATTGCACAATCAGCAGGATTGCTAAATATATCAATACGATCAGCCA
>JAETSX010000137.1 GCA_021769425.1 Eubacterium sp. | reverse complement strand
ATAGCAGAAGATATAACACAAGAAGCATTTTTGCGTTTTTTTAATAAAGAGTTAAGTCTTGATGGCGACAAGGAACTTCCATATCTCTATACGATTGCCCGCAATTTATGTATCGATGAGTATCGAAGAAGTGAGAGAGAAACTACAGTTGAAATAGACGAGCATACAAGTTATGACCCGTCAGACGATTGGATAAACAATATCACAGTGAGGGGGGTTGTAGAGCAGCTTCCAAAAGATGAACAAGAATTTTTGCTGTTGCGGTATGCGAATGAAGTACCTATATCCTCTATATGCAAAATCACTGGACTTTCCAGATTTGCAGTATATCGTAAAAATGCAAGGATATTAAAATTTTTGAAGTCAGAATTGCAGAAAGGAGGATTTTCAAATGAATAAAAAACTGAAAAACGAGATAGCAAAAGTATTTGAGTTTCCTGTCCCAAGTAATAAATCACAGTTTCTTCGTTCGTTACCTCGTCAGCGCATAAGCACAAAAGCGTTTGTGTTGAGGCAGATTTCGTTTATTAAGACAAGTGTATGGCTTCTTTCTTTGCTAATACTGTTGCCAGCAATAGGTGGGGCTTGGTTTGTCGGCGAAGATACGATATGGATTGTATCTTCATTTATTCCCTTTTTAGCCTTACTTCTTATAACTGAAAGCACAAAATCAAAAATTTATGGAATGAACGAATTGGAGATGTCATCTCGCTTTTCCCTAAAGAGTGTGATGTTAGCAAAATTAAGTATTTTGGGAATTCTTGATTTTTTCATCTTTGCTATCTTGATTGTAGTTTGCTATCTGGTTAGTGGGACTTCACTCCTGCAAACAGGGGTTTATTTATTTGTTCCGTATCTGCTGACAACTAACATTAGCTTGTACCTTGTGCGCCATTCCCAAAGCAAAGAAGCGGTTTCTTGGTGCATGGCGGTAGCCGTCCTGGTCAGTGGAACAAATATAGCACTCCGCTATCTGGCAGATTTCCTTTATCAGACTAATTATCTGGTTTGGTGGGTAATAGCAACATTGCTTCTGCTTGGATCTATCATCCGGGAACTATATCAAACTTTTAGGAAAACGGAGGGATTTATATGGAACTTTGCATTGACAGATTGACAAAACAGTATCAGGACAAGATTGCTGTTGATAGGATAAGTTTACAACTGAAAAATGGTGTCTATGGTCTGCTTGGAGCAAATGGCGCAGGAAAAACTACTTTCATGCGTATGTTATGTGGCGTGTTGAAGCCTACAAGCGGTACAATCACTTTTGATAATCTTGATGTATCATCGGAGGAATACCGAGCTGAACTTGGTTATCTTCCGCAGGATTTTGGATATTACCCCGAATTTAGTGGACTGGATTTTTTGCTATACATGGCTTCTCTGAAAGGACTTACAAAGTCAGAAGCAAAACGGAAATCCAAAGCACTCTTGGAGTTGGTAAGTTTATCTGATGCTGCAAAAAAGAAAATTTCCACCTACTCCGGTGGTATGAAACAAAGGCTTGGTATTGCACAAGCACTTTTGAATGATCCCAAAATTATTGTCTTAGATGAGCCAACCGCAGGGTTAGACCCCAAAGAGCGTGTTCGGTTTCGGAACTTGATTAAAAATTTGGGGAAAAACAGCATTGTACTATTGTCTACTCATATTGTTTCTGATATTGAGCATATTGCAGATACAGTGCTTATGATGAAAGCAGGGCAAATTATATATAATGGCTCTGCTGATGAAATTGATAATTTAGAGGAATTTTATCTTGAGGAATTTAAGGAGGAGTGAGTATGTTTACACTATACAAATTTGAGTTGCGAAAAATCATAAACAGAAAAATTCTCTGGATTACTGGTGGTATTTTGTTGATGGCACTTCTCCTTTGGGGTTTGGCAAGTGCTGTTCTCCCGCAAAGCAGGGAGTATTCTACAGTTTCATTGAGTGGATTGGAAATGAATAGAGCTGAACGAGAAGCAGCCGAGCAAATTGCCGGCAGGAAAATCGAACAAAAACTACTGGACGAAATGCAGCCTGCTTATGAAGAATTTATCGTAGACGGCGATTATAAAAAAGCACTTCCATATTTGGATATTTATAATTTTATTGGAACTGTTTTAGAAACAAATGCCAGTGCAGAAATATTAAACTGTGATAGTGATACTTTTTACGCTATGTTAAATACAAAGTTGGAAGCCAATGCACTGGCAGGACGGGAAGAAAATATTTCGTATAATGAGCAGCTTTTTTATCAAGGATATTTTGATGGTTGGCGGCAAATGGCGAGCATGATGAAAGTGCTTGCTTGTATGGAAATCATGTTTATTGCAATATGTCTTTCAACAGTATTCACAGTGGAGCATACCAGAAAAACAGACCAGATAATTTTATGCAGTCGCTTTGGAAAGAAACGGTTGTATTTTGCAAAACTTATGGCAGGATTGACAGTTGGCATTGCATTTACTCTTATACTTTCTTTGCTGATGTTTGGAATCATAGCTTTTTTATATGGATTTGACGGCTACAATACGATATTGCAGTTTGTTTTAATGCGTCCTTTTAATCTGACACTTGGGCAAGCCGTTATGATTTTAATTGGATTGTCCTTTGCTGGTGCTATATTAGTCAGTGTATTTACAATGGCATTATCAGAACTTACAAAAAATAGCGTTGGCACCATTGGTATCATTGCAGGTATTCTGATTTTAACAATGTTTATTATGGAAATGCCTGCAAACCTCAAAATTCTTTCTGAAATATGGTATATGCTTCCGAGTAATCTTGTTTCATTAAATGGAGCATTTCGTTATTCCATGTTTCTGTTAGGTGAGAGGGCTATGCTAAGTTATCAAATAGCACCGATTGTGTATTTTGCTATGGCTATTATCTTTTCGATAATTGGGAAAATAGTCTACAATCGCTATCAAATTAGTGGTCGGTGAAAAGGAACTGAAAGAGAAAGCCGCCGTTCTGCAGGGCGAACTTTCACGGACACTGGAAGCCACGGTAAACGCTGAAAAGTTTATGAAAGTGGTATGCAAGTACACCAGCTTTGAAGAACTCACCCCTACCCTGTTACGGGAGTTTGTGGAGAAAATCGTAATTTACGAATCGGAAGCACTGGACGGGAAACGCCGGGTAAGGAAGTTCCGCAGACAGGAAATCGAAATTTATTGTTCTTTCATCGTCAAGGTAGAATTGCCCGACGCATAAAGCCGTTCCCTGTCCGGCAGTCAGCCGGATAGGGAACGGCAAAATTTTTTACACTTCTTTTTCTTCTTTATCTCACATGAGCAAAAGCGCTGGGCAGCAGGCGGCGCATAGTGATAAAGCGGAGTTTCTTTTATCCAAACGGCAGTATGCGAACCTGACCGGACGTAACCGGGGCGCGGATGATGTGATTGCCTACCATCTCCGGCAGGCGTTCAAGCCCGGCGAGGTCACGCCAGAAGAAGCGAACCAGATCGGGCGGGAGCTGGCACTAAAACTGACGAAGGAAAACCATGCTTTTGTTGTCTGCACCCATGTGGATAAACACCATGTCCATAACCACATCATCATAAATTCTACCACGCTGGACTGTCAGAAAAAATTCCGCAACTTCTGGGGTTCCACCTGGGCGATCCGGCGCATGAATGACAAGCTCTGCCTGGAGCATGGGCTTTCCATTGTGAAGAATCCGAAGCCCAGCCGGAACCATTACGGCACCTGGATGGGAAGTCAGAAACAGCCTTCCCACCAGGAGCAGCTACGTTGGGCTATTGACGCTGCCCTGGAAGAAAAGCCGAAAGACTTTGAAGAACTTTTGAAAAAGCTGGAGGCGGCTGGTGTTGAGGTCAACCGGGAGCGAAAGTACCTTCGTTTTCGCCTTTCACCGGAAGATAGATATACCCGGTGTGACACGCTAAAGGGCGACTATACTGAGCAGGCCATCAAAGAACGGATCGCCGGCACCCGGACGGTGAAGCCGCGCCGCACCTCTCACCAAAAGCCGGTTTCCAAAGTTGGTCTGCTGGTGGACATTGAGGCGGTGGTCCGTTCCGGCAAAGGGCCGGGGTATGAACGCTGGGCGAAGGTGTTCAACTTAAAACAGCTTTCCCAGGCGGTGATCTGGCTCAAAGAG
>JAETSX010000136.1 GCA_021769425.1 Eubacterium sp. | reverse complement strand
GAAGTCTGCCCATTTTTAGGCTGTTTTGTGGCAGAGTGGGGTATTGGAAGAGGTTGTAACGGTAACTACGGCAAATTTTATGCCTGCTCATACCGCCGTGAATAATTCAGGTTAAGGGTATTTAGCGTGGGTTATACTAGACATTATGAGAGTGATTCCTTAGTACCGCAGAAAATGAGACGTGTTTCAGTACTAAGGAAATAAATGCAGAATTGCCCTTTCCCAATTTTCGCTTGTCTCCAAAAGTAAAAAGTTCAGCCGTTTAGATGCAAAATTTTTCCAGCATAACAGCAACCCCGTGGTCATCATTGCTCAAAGTAACAGCATCAGCCTGGCGGCGGATATCTTCCGGAGCGTTTGCCATGGCGACGCCCAGCCCGGCTGCTTTTATCATATCAAGATCGTTTTCACTGTCTCCGCAGGCAATGGTCTGTTCTATGGAAATATTCAGACGTTTGCAGAGGAGAGACAGGCCTTTGGCTTTGGTAATCCCAGCGCATGTAAATTCCAGATTCTCGTAACCGCCGGAAAGAAAGCTGATTTCCGAATATTGGCTTAGAATCTGTATAGCCTGTTCCCGGTCTTTGCAGGTTCCGTCCGGATTGGACATAAAATTCAGAGTCAGTTTTTGGACAGGCAGCTGATTTTCACGGAGAAAAGCAAGGACGTCCGGCAGGCTTTCCCGGGTGGAAGTAATGTATTCTTTTAAGGATTCAGGGAGAATAGTGATTTTTTCCAGGGTTTTATAACATTGGGCGGGGGTATAAGCGTTCCCGTGGATAAATAAGTCCATGTGGATTTCCAGTTTCAGCAGTTTTTCCAAAATATCAAGAACCAGGGCAGCCGGCATACATTGCTCAAACAGGCATTCTTTGCCGGGGATTTTGTAGAGTCCGGCTCCGTTTGTGGTGATGGCGTAATGAATGCCCAGTTCTTCCATAGCTTTAATAGGAAGTCCGCAGTAAGGACGGCCGGTGGCGATGGCAAAGGAAATGCCCTGCTGTGCGGCTTTTTGAATGGCAATTTTATTTTTCGTGGATATTTTTCCTTCTGAATTCAGCAAGGTGCCGTCTAAATCCAGGGCTACCAGCCGAAAGGTTCGATATGTATTCATGGAATGTCCTCCTTCTTCCAGCGTATTTCCCAAACTTTTATACTGCATTTCCGCTCGCATTTAATGTAAGAACAAAGTGGGCAAGCCCACTTCAACTCCCCTGTCCCCTCAATCCTATAAGATAAAAAAGTTTGCTGCAGCGTTTCATGCAATCAGATGTATTGTAGACGTTAACAGGAGAAATTTCAAGGATTTTCGTAATGGAAAAAGCGGGAAGAAAAAATTAGAAAAATTTTGTAAAAAACTATTGACTTTTGTCCCGAACTCGTATTATAATAGTCAAGCAGTCGGCAATCAGCAAGAATATAAACGCTACAACTACCATGGGATCTTAGCTCAGCTGGGAGAGCATCTGCCTTACAAGCAGAGGGTCACAGGTTCGAGCCCTGTAGGTCCCATTTTGCAGATAACTGCAATAGTAACAGAATACAATACGGCGGAATAGCTCAGTTGGCGAGAGCACACGGTTCATACCCGTGGTGTCGGGGGTTCAAATCCCTCTTCCGCTACTTGAAATACCCATAAATCAAGGCTTTCAGAGCATGGGTAACCAAAAGGTAATCAAAAAGGTAATCAGAACAAGCGTACGAATAAATTAGCATCTAAGAAAGGAAGAATCCTGTACATCGTGAAATTAAATATTTGGACACATACATAAGTCCATGATCAATGATAGAAATATGATTGATTGTGGGCTTATTCTAGTGCCTGAATGCATTAGGCAAGTTTCTATAGGGGTAAGCCTAAAATCCCTGTATGGTCATTACAGAGCTTTACAGGAGTGTCTTAACAGACTGCCAGACAGCAATCTTGAAACTACGATTTCATTGTACAATCAATCCAACCATCAAAACATAATTCCAAAATCACAAAACCAAAATCACAAAACAGAATCCCAAAAACAAAAAATTAAAAATCAAAACCATAAACCCAAGGAGGACAAACAGAATGGCAAAACACATAAGGAACATGAACCAATTACAGAAAGCATTGCAGCCAGTAATGATAAAAATGGTGGATCAATTGGCAAAGAGAGTGTATGAGACATTAAATTATTTTCTGAATGATTACTACACAGGCTGGACACCGGACAGCTACCGAAGGACAGAAGCGTTCCTCCGTTCAGCAGTGAAAGTGGACGCATACCCAGACAAAGGCGGGGTAAGGGCATGTGTATATATTGATCATAATTCCATGGACGATTATGTAAATGCAACCGGATACCAGGTGGCACAATGGGGGAATACAGGCTTACATGGAGGGTTGTCCGTAAACCATAAGCCCCGTGTGTGGGATGACACCATGGACGAAACGATTAACAATGGAAGTTTATTGAATCTGGCGATCCAGTATCTACGCAGCCAGGGAATATCAGTAAGAAACTAAGCAAAAACATGGAAAAGGAGAAAAGCGTTATGGAGACAGTAAACAAGAAAGAATTTGCCTACAAAATCGCAGAGAAAGGAGGTTTTTACAAAAAGGATGCAGTGAAAATGACGGAATTATTCTGGGAAACGCTTTTGGATTGTCTGTCAGAGGGCAAAAAAGTCAATTTCTATGGAATCGGGCATTTTGAATTAAAAACTGTCAGAGAGAAGGAAGCGAGGAACCCGAAAACAGGGGAGAAGTGCATTGTGTCGGAGCATAAAAAAGTGAAGTTTTATTCCAGTGAGACGTTAGCAGATAGAATGGAAAATGAATAAATCCAAAACAGAATAGGTTCAGAGAATGAATGACAGGAGAGTGTTTCATGAAAATCTGTATGTACAGGAAACCGGAGAATTGCAACCATTGCATTTACAGGGAAGAATTGAGCAGATATGTTGACTTGGATGATTACTGCACCAAAAATAGGAAAAGGACAGGAAAGATCAATATGCAAACGGATTGCCCATTGAGGGAATTCAGGATCAGAAGATGTGTCAGGAAGATTTTGGAATCATTGCAGGATAGAAAGAAAGCGGAATATAAGACAGAAGATATTATACAAATGGATACAAATATTACATTGACAGATAAAGATGGAAAGTTTATTGAAGTGAAAACACCAGAACCGGAATATTGGTCAGATTCAATATTTTAAGGAGAAGCATTATATGCAGTTTAAGGATTTAGAATGGAAAGATGTTATGTCAGATGGTGTGACTGTATGCAGTCATTGTGAGATCAATTTATGCGGTGTGGTTAAAATGGAATTTAAAATTAACCATGATCCACAAGATGATAAATATTATCTGTATTCTTTTGGCAAAGGAAGCGTCAGGAGATTAAAGCCTGAAAAGTATGATTCCATAGAATCAGCAAAGAATGCGGCATACAGGATATATAGTAATGAGATGTCAAGGATAAAGAAAGCAATTGATTATCTGGTGGCCACTTAGAAAAAATATCGAGCATTATTAAACCAATATATTAAATTTTTATAAACAATTCCTTTGTGTGTATCTACACAGAAAATCCAGTAAAAAGAAAATTAAATATTTAGCATGAAAATTATATAGAGGGCTGAATGAAATGTTCAGTCCTATTTACCATGCAAAAAGCCAA
>JAETSX010000044.1 GCA_021769425.1 Eubacterium sp. | reverse complement strand
AAAAGTAAGTGCTCTGGAACTTTCTCTTTCTATATGCTGATGTCATTATATCGGTTAATTTTGTGACAATCAATCAGATTTATTAGAAGTCAGAATAAACGGGCAGCAACAACATTCCACTGCCACCTGCGCCATGTAGAAGGGGAAGGAATCCACTGTAGCGTCCAGTTTGCCGGCACGGATGGATTCATAGGCTTCCCCGATGCCGTCAACGCCTACCACCAGGATATCAGAACCGGACTCCTCCACGGCTTCCACTACGCCCAACGCCATATCGTCGTTGTTGCAGAAAATCGCTTTCAAATCCGGATACTGGGTAATCCATGTGTTTGCCAGTTCTTTTGCTTTCTGGCGATCCCAGTCTGCATTCTGCTCGGCCACAACTTCCATTTTAGAATTGTTGTCGGCAATCCATTCTTTGAAGCCGGCGGTACGCTCTCTTGCCGCAAAAGCTTTTGCCATACCCACCACGATGGCCACCTGGCCTTCGTCTCCCAGTTTATCGGAAATCCATTCTGCCGCAAGCTGGCCGTTCATATAAGCGTTAGGGCCTACATAGTGATTGGCTTCCGCAATCAGGCCGTCGTTGACGTTTACGGTCAGCACGTCTGCATCATTGGCGCTTTCCACTGCAGAGGTCAGATTGGAATCAGAAATGGGGCTCATCAAAAGAGCGTCCACGCCCTGGGTGGTCAGCGCCTCTGTCATGGTCTGCTGCCCCGTCTCATCGCTTTCGTCTGTGGTTGCCTGAATGTCAATGGTCAATCCGGTATCTTTAGCGGCAGCTTCGTATCCTTCCTGAAGGGTGCGCCAGAATTCATTGGAAAGGGATTTCATTACCACGCCCAGCTTCTTATCCGCTTCCACCGGCACTTCTGCGCCGTTCTTTTCCCTGATTTCTTCAATGGTCATGGCGTCCGCTGCCTTGTCGGGGTTAAATTCTCCGCTGCCGTCATCTGCCCCGCCGTCTCCCTGATTATCCTCAGCCCCTTCGGCGGATGAATCTTCTGCGCCCTCAGATGCATCGCCGGCCGCTTCCCCGGTCTGGGAATCGGAAGAACCGCCGCCATTTGCGGAATTGCTTCCGCCGTTTGTGCCGCAGGCGGTAAGGCTCACTGCCATTGCCGCTGTCAACAGAACTGCTAAAACTTTCTTTTTCATTACTGAATCCTCCTTATTTTGTATGTTTTTTCTGGTCTGCCGCCTTCTCCATGACGGACCTTTCATTCCGGCCCATCTTCTTTTCCGGCATTCCCTTTATCTTATCATGTCCAGAATCAGGCTCTGTGCGCTGATTCCTCCATGTTTCGATACTGTCTCCGGCATTATTTCATCATGTCCAGAATCAGGCTCTGTGCGCTGATTCCGTCATGTTTCGATACTGTCTCCGGCATTATTTCATCATGTCCAGAATCAGGTTCTGTGCGCTGATTCCGTCATGTTTCGATACCACCTGGCTGATTTTGTGCACTCCGATGTTGTCCACTTTTTCCTTTATCAACTCAAAGGCCGCAATATTGGCCCGGCATTCCACCCTGGATTCTTCCCGAATGGGAAATGTGTCAAAAAACACCACTCCGTCATATCCATACCGTTCCAGGTAATAAATAAATTCCGCCGATTGGGTAAAATTCACAGAGCCGAAAATCAAACCGCTGTCTTTCCAGCCGTACCCGTCATTCATATGTAAACCAAACAGCTTTCCCTTGGCCGCCGCCAGCGCCAGACCATAGGCCGGACTGTCATGCTTCATCAGCATATGGCAGAAATCCAGGGTGCACCCCACATTCTCCCGGTCAATTTCCTGAATCAGATAAAGAGTCATCCCCGCACTGTCTATCATGGCAAATTCCCGCTCCTCAAAAGGCTTATACTCAATGCTGATTCTAATATCCGGGGCATAGTCCGCAATTTCTCTCACCGCCTCTACCACCTGTTTCCAGCATTTCTCATAATCCATCTGGAAAGGATAATCGAATCCGTCGTTTTCCAGCCACAGAGTAATTACGCTTCCCTCAAGCTCTCGGCAGACATCCGCTGCATCCTTTGCAATCCTGATCGCCTTTTGCCGCAGAGATTCATTGGGATTTGTTAAATCCCCGTCTAAAAACTCATTCCTCCATCTGAGGGCCAGGCCGTTTACTTTCAGCGGGTGCATCGCCTGCTTTAATTCCGCAAGGTCATACCCTTCAATGTGCTCCGGATAATTGAATTCCAGATGAGTGATTCCTTCCATATCTTTATAAGCCGCAATGGCGTCATACACATTCTGGCCTTTAAAAATGAAAGAATTAAACCTTCCTGCATAATGCATTTCTTCTCCTCCCTTGTTTCATTATTTTGCAAATAATTTCAAATATTTTCAATTTGTTGTGTTTATAATATTATTATTTTCACATATTGTCAATACTTTTCATTATTTTCGTCATATTATAAAATTTTAATGCCAAAAATTTGTGCATTATGTCTAATAATATTTCATTATTTTTCCAATTATTCCATTTTATTTCATATGTATACGCACTAATTCGATAAATCAGGCGCATTCTAGTAACTTGACTTTTTTCCTGTAAATCACAGTCCTTTCGTACTGAAACAAAAAAAGGCTTCTGAAAGCATTTCCTACAAACGCTTTCAGAAGTATTCATTTTTTTCAAATCATTTCAATTTTATCAGGGAGAATGCCAGAACCCGGAAACCGGGACAGACCTTATTAGACAATACTCATAAACCACTCTACCGTCGCCGGATCGTAATGAGAGAAAAACAGGCTTTCTCCGCCGTCCAGCTGTTCAATTTTTTTCATGTCATCCTCAGAAAGAAAAAAATCAAATACATTGAAATTCTCTTCCATACGATTTCTGTGGGTGGACTTGGGAATCAAAACCACATCGCTCTGTAGCAAAAAACGCAATGCGGTCTGGGCTGTGTCAATGCTTCGGTATCCGATTTCAATGGCCTCCCGCACAACAGCGCTCCGTGTCTTCCGGCGGCGTCTGATATACTCCATATCCCAGCTTCGGCATCTTTACATTGTTATTTAATGTTACATATTCCATCATTTCTACCTCCTGATATTCTTTTTTTGAAATCTTGTTTTATGGATGTTTTACTCAAGAGCATACTTATTTGCCAAATCATTTGCTGGTTTTCTTGAAATAGTGAACACTTGCTGGCAAATCATTTCGCTCACGGGTATATCTTTATAATACAGAGTTTACAAGAAGATACAGAAAATGTACAATAGAAATATCGGAAGATAGATTTCATGAAATGAATAGCAGAAGGGCTATGTAACCTGAATTTGGCGCAAATGCACTGCGAAATGAGGGATGCGCTGCGCGAAAGGATACCATGCAAGGCATAGGAGATTCCTTAGTGCAGATGGCTGGAATGAATTTTCGAACACGCTCTAAGGAGGTATAAAAATGCTGAATCTTTTGGAACTGGAACAACTTGTTGCCTTTGCGGATTGGGGAACCCTTTCAAAAGCCGCTGAAGAATTGCATATTTCACAGCCTACGATTACCCGGACAATGAAAAACATTGAAACTGCATTCGGCGTTCCCCTGTTTGCCCGGGGCAAAAATAAAATCGAATTAAACGAAACCGGCAAACGAGCCGTGGAACAGGCCAGAAGCCTGCTTGCCGCCGCCGAAAACGCCGTACTGCAAGTGCAGTCCTGCCACGCAAGGCTGCACACCATTCTTGCAGAGTCCTGCGCCCCTGCTCCCCTCTGGTCTCTGCTGCCCCTGCTCTCCTCCGCTTTCCCAGAAAAGACAATTTCCTCTAAGCTCTGCAGACAGGAGACAATTATCAAAGATGTCAGTTCCGACGTTTGCGAAATCGGCATCCTCCTCTCTCCGGCGCCCTCCGATGAACTTTCCTGCATTCCCATCATGCAGGAAAACCTGTCGGTCTGCATTTCCCGTACAGATGAATTCGCGAACCGCAAAAGCCTGACCTTTGCAGATATCAATGGATTCAACTGCTTGCTGCGCTCTCAGATTGGTTTTTGGACAGAATTATGCCGTCAGAAAATGCCGGCCTCCAAATTCCTTGTGCAGACAGAAGATTTTGCTTTCCAGGAACTGGTGCAAAACTCTAACCTTCCCTGCTTTACCACAAATCTGGCCTCCGGCATGTCCAGTCTCATTCAAAACAGGAATGTGATACCCATTACAGACCCGGAAGCAAACGTGACCTATTATTTCATCTGCAAAAAAAGCAGGAAGCAATATATTGCTATCGCAAATCAATTGGCTGATCCAACAAATTAATCTACTTCCGATAGTCTTTTCGGATAAACGGCTCATGAATGTTTCCATCCATCAAAAGTCCATATTTTTGCGGATGGCGGTAAGCATTGCCGTGAACTTCCTTTTCGCGGTAACTGCGAAGCTGCGTTAAATCAAGCTCTGCCATATAAATTCCTTCTTTTCCCTCTGCCTGCAAAATGCAGGTATCCCGGGAATCTTCCAGCTCCGGAAGATACGCCACACCGTCAAAAACGCTTGAATTGCCATTGCAGTCCGGTACGGTATCCGGATAATTGCAGGTGGCAATGGCCGTCATATTTTCATAGGCCCTGGCGCGAAGCTGGGAAATCCGGTTGATTTCCATCGGACAGGCATTGGGGACAAGGATAAGCTCCGCGCCTTTCAGCATTAGAATTCTTGCGCTTTCCGGAAATTCCCTGTCATAGCAAATCATTGCTCCCACCTTCACCTGGCCGCAGGCGGTATCCAATTCTGTGACGTAAAAATCTTCCCCGGGCGTTAAATTTCGTTCTATGTCAAAATCGCAGGTATGCACTTTCGCATAACTCAGCTTCCGTTCTCCAAATCTGTCAAAAAGAACAAATGAGTTGCGGGGGCCGCTCCAATATTTTTCAAGGAAGGTTACGCCGACCGCCATATAAAGCTCTTTTGCAAGGCTGCCGAAGGCCTGAACAAAATCATCGGCAGCGTCAATGGCTTCCCCTTTCCACTCCTCCACGGGCCGGCCATAAATACGATATCCGTTGCTCCACATTTCCGGAAACAAGGCAATATCGGCTCCCCGTTCTTTGGCCTGTCTGCAGGCTTTGAGGCCCTTTTGCAGATTTTCACCCAGCGTTTTGCAGGGCGCAAGCTGCAAAAGGGCAATTTTCAGCACATTTCTGTTTTTTTCATGATCCAAATTCATAGCCTCCTTAATCTTTAAAAAGTAAAGAAATTTCCCTTAGGAACTGTTCAAAAATAATTTTTATCATCCCCCGGAAACAGGATTCCCGCCTCCTTCCGGGCAGATTCCAAAACTTCCATCACTTCCACCATCACCTCTAAGTTCCTGTCATTTCCTGCATGATCATCCTCTATAATCATCTTTGTCATATTCTGTATTTCGTAAAACCAACGGTTGGGATTTTCCTGACAGTTGAAAACTTCTTCCTTTTCCCTGGTTGCCACTTTAATCTCTGCAAGCCCGTTGCTGCCGTCTTTGATGTAAATATAGCCTTCCTCTCCTTCCACCTGCACAAAGTTCACGCCCCAGGTATCTTTCGCCCCGGCTGACTGGCTGACAAATCCGTCATACTGCATCACAAGAATGCCTGAAGTATCCACAAAGCCGCCGTAACGGTTGGGAAAATAAACAAATTCCTGGGGTTTTCCAAACAGGGCCACATTCAGGTATACATTGTAGAAATTAATATCCATCAGACAGCCGCCGCCGAATTTTGGATTAAATATATTGGGGATCTCTCCTTTTTTCAAAAGGTCATAGCGGCTGGAATACTGGCTGTAATTGCTGAGCACAAGCTTTATTTTGCCCACCTTTGGCAATTCCCGTTTTAAAACTTCAAGATTCGGCAAAAATGCCGTGGGAACTGCATCCACCAAAAACAGGCGGCGTTCTTTGGCAATGCCCACCAGCTCTCTTGCCTGCTGGGCTCTGGTGCAGAAAGGCTTCTCGCAGATGACATTTTTTCCGGCAAGAAGGGCAGCTTTGGTCTGCTCATAATGCAAAAGATTGGGAGACGCCACATAAACAAAGTTGATGTCTTCATCTGCAAACATCTCATCCAAATCGGCATATACTTTGGATACCCCGTATTCTTTTGCCAATTCCCGGCCTTTTTCCATGGTTCTGGAATAAACTGCCTCACAGGCAATCCCCTCTGTCACCCGGACTGCATCTAAGATAGAATGGACGATCACACCGCCGATCTCTTTCACGATTCTGTTTCTCCTTTTCCCGGCAGGCGGTAAAGGCCCATCCAACGCTCTATTTACCGCTTATGGGATTTTGCAATCTCTGTCGCTTCTTCCAAAATCTCAAGCGCCTTTATCACTTCTTCATCCCTGACGCATTTCTCTTGGCCATGTTCGATTGCGCCAATGAGATTTTCGTAAATTTTCTCATACCGGGCGCAGCCTACCGGAACCTTTTCGGTAACGGTTTCTCCGGCTTCATTTTTATAGCAGAGGGTTCCCCACCGCTCTTCGGGAGCCGGTTCCCTGCTGATCACATGGCGGCCCACTTCCTTTTTCTTCCCGGAATTATGAATGACCGGCGGCAGAGTGAAGCTCCCTTTGGTTCCATGCATGGTAAAACGGGGATAGTCCAGCAATACGCACATGCTTGTATTTACGGAAGCCTTGGCATTGCCATAATAAAATTCCAAATCATAATAATCGTCGCCGGCCCCGGGATGATGGATGCTTCTCACGTCAAAATGGGTATCCTCCGGCATACCCAGCAGGCTGATAATCTGATCAATCGTATGCACTCCTAGATTATAGAGGGTTCCCAGATGGTCGTACCAGCCATTTTCTTTAAAATAATCGTAATGGCTTTCCAGGCGTACAAGCTGTCCGATTTTTCCGCTCTCCAACACTTCTTTCAGCGCAAGAAAATCAGCATCAAACCGCCGGTTCTGGTTGGGCATGCAAATCAGTCCCTTTTCTTTTGCCAGAGCAAACACTTCCTCAGCTTCTTTTGCCGTCTTTGAAAATGGCTTTTCAATCAGAGCATGTTTGCCCGCTTCCAATATCTGTTTCGCATAAGGCACATGAAATTCATCCGGCGCGCTTACCACCACCAGATTCACCTTATCATCCTGTAAAATCTGCTGAAAATCTGTTGTAAATGTTATCTCCGGATAAAAGGGCTCATATGCCGCGTTCTGCGGAATATCCTCTTCCCGACGGAACACATATTTCACTCTGATCCGTTCATCATTTTCCACATAAGGAATGTGATATTCCCGTACGCTAACTCCAAATCCCACATATGCCGCTGTAATCATCCTTTCGTTCCTCCCGACTGCGTAATATTACTCAATATCCTTTCGTTATCTGTTTCTTTCTTATATTATATCCGTTTCTTCCGGGATGTCAATGAAAACATATGTAATTTTTCTATTTTATTACGTAATATTACGTATTACACTTTACATTTTAAAGATTATTCTGTATAATAAGTTCAAATTAAAGATTAATCATAGGTTCAAAAGCCCAGAGACAGTTCCTTATGCCCTATGAGAGAAAGGAGCCTTATGAAGCCGCACAAAGATATTTCCATGAAAGACATTGCCGCAAAAAGCGGATGTTCCACAGCCACCGTATCCCGTGTCCTGAACCGGCAGGGGGGATATTCGGAACAGACCCGGCAGCGGATCCTGTCCATTGCAGAGGAATTAAATTATTCCACCGGCCATTCAGACACTCTGAGAATCGGCATCCTTGTGCCTGATCTGACCAACGAATGGTTTGCAGAAACTGTGCGATGCTTAGAGCAGGAATTATATGAAAAGGGCGCTCACTGCTTTATCAGCAGCACCAATGAGGATCCATCCCGGGAGCAGTTTTGCTTTGAGGGACTGACCTCCCTGAAAGCATCTGCCGTCATCTCCTTTTTAGGTTCTCCCAAGCTGGTTTCCCTGGCTGGTTCCGCAGCTTTTCCGGTCCTGTTTATCGACCGGATTCCCCAAACGCAGGGCCAATTTCTCTGCCTGGAATCCGATAATTATATCGGCGGTTACATGGCAACGGAACTGCTGATTCAAAAGGGTTGCAACAGAATCCTGTTTCTGGGCAGGACTCAACAGGCTTCCGTAATTGAATCTCGCCGAAAAGGCTATCAGGACGCTTTAAAGGAATACGGCCTTCCTGTCAGCCCGGAGCTTATCCCGGATATTGAAAGTCCGGATCGTCCCTATGAGCGGTCACGGGATTTGGTTTGTTATGCTTTGAAAAAGAAAATAGATTTTGACGGAATTTTTGCTTCCAGTGATTTGCGGGCCAGCGGCGCGCTGCAGGCATTAAAACAGAATGGTCTTGACGTTCCGGGACAGGTGAAGGTGATTGGATTTGATGACACTTCTGTGTGCCGGCAGTGTTATCCTGCCCTTTCCTCCGTGCACCAGGACCCAGAGATTATGGCAAAACGTACCGCACAATTGCCGATAAAGCGGGGCAGACCCTCATCAATCGTTGTAACCCTCGCTACAACTCATTCTTCCGCCTTGCAGATGAAAATTTATCCTACGTAAAATTCTGCAATATTTAACCGCCGGAGTAATAAAATATCCTTAAATCAAATTTCAGAAAAATTTTCCTCAATATAACATTGATAGATCGTATTCTTTAGCTTTGTCCACTCCTTACGAATTGGATCTTCGAAATAACTCGAAACATATCCAGACTGCATGGATTTGTTTATTATTTTTCCATACTCATCAAAAATGCGTTCCGTATTCTTCTTGATTTTCTCATAAAGTTCCTGACTAAAAAGTTTTACTATTTCAGTTTCTAACAAACACTCATGAGTACCAGATATCATATAACCAGAAAGTTCTTCCATAATATCCTTATTAAACTCAGACGACATTTTATATAATTTATCATTGATATATCTTATTTTCTCTTCTTCTGTCTTCAGCATAGAATCTATCACGGTCTGCTTATATAATTCACTTAATTTGATGCTTAATTTTTCATTTTTCTGTTCTTCTTTATCAATCTTAAAATTCCGTACAGTAACCCAAATAGCTGCCACTGCACAAATTGCAGCTACCGCATTTGATACGCTTCCCACTATGCTCCACATCGCCTGTATTTCCCCTCTATCAAATCAATTTAACCCCCGCATCACATAATCAAAATCATTTTCTATATTTTTTTTCAGAGTATCATTCAAATCAGTTCCATCAGAATATTTAAAAAAGTACTTCTGACGGAATCCATCCCCCATGGTTCTGATACTTGTTTCAAACATTCCTCCAAAAAAAGACGGGTTTACTCCCCAGGTATCTTGCGGTAAAAATACCGTTATCTGACCATGTTTCTCTAATTTATCAAGCTCCAGTTCTTTTCTTGCCAAAACTCCCGTATCCCTGTCTGTAAATATCCGCGCCCCTTTTTCCTTATATCTCTCAATATTTACGTTATTCATGCTTTCTTTCTCCTTTTTCTTTCTGAATATATCGTTTATCCAGATAAAATCTCAATGAAATTACCGTCCCCGGAAAATTTTCTTCTAATTTATAGACATTTTTACTATCCGGCGGTTTATAAATGTCATTTTCCTTGTTAAAAGCGATGATTTTTTTCTTTCCACTTCCAAAAGCCGGATCATTTTCAAAACTTTTTTCCTTCATTTCATATCGGCCGTCAAATTTAATGTATGTCCTTCCTGATATTATTGTCATCTCAGGCACTTGCCCATCGTCGCACTTACCGATTAAACTAAGGTTTTCTATTAAACTGACTGTTCCTGTTCCTCTTGTTTCATATCCCTCAACGTTTTTATCTCTCAAGCGGCTGATTCCCTCTTGTAAAGCAAAAACAGTGAATATCATTTCTTTATTCCAATTAGGGGATAAGAACTTATCATGCCTCTCATAAAAATATTCCAGCCTTTCTTTTGTTTCCTTACTAGAATCATATTCCAGCCCTTCATAAATAGTCTTACCCAAATTCAAAAAAAGCAATTGCATTTCCCCATAATTTTTAATGATATTATCCTCATAATGCCCCTGGGTATACCACGTTGCCTGTTCTCCACCATGAATCTCACAATTATCAATCACCTCTCCCAACAAAGTTACCAAAAACAATATACCATCATTATTCAATTTCATTCCCTGGTGTAACAAACATCTATTAAAATAATCTGTCAATTCTGTTGCAATTGTCCCTGACAGTTTATCATCCCCACCAACTTCACCAGACACTACATCAAACTTTTCAACATTATGCTTATCGTATTCTATTTTATGCCCAAAATTCAAATGGTGTAACAAACCACTTTCTAACAATATATCTTTTACCATTTGATTTTTAGGAAATCGCCCAAATAACTTTAATTTTTTTGTCTTTTTCCTATATTCGACAATAATTATAAGAATTATATCCATAATTGTACTTGCTGAAAGTCCTAAAAATTCACATTCAGAATAATCAAAAAGTATTTCTTCCACATTTTCACATTTTCCAAATGTATATAATTCCCTTAACAACTCAATTGTCTCATCCGGTTGTTCAGAAACAGAAAAACTTACAGGAATACGCACAGTCAGTCTGCTCTCATGTATGACGCATTTAGAAAATGAAAAATTTTCATTTTCTAAATGCTACATAATTTTCTGATAATCTCTAATAAAATTTGTTCTGTTCATATCCTGCGACTCATACCCTCATTTTTTCTACATCCCTTTTTTATATTTTACATCAACTATTTAAGGAAAACAAGTAAATATAAAACCAAATCCCATTTTTCCTGTTGAAAAAACTCACTTCAGCTATGGTCCCCCATATCCTGAAGTGAGTTTATATGTTTCCCTTATCGGTGATAACCTGTCTTATTTATTGTAGCAGACAATCTTGCCGAAGTCTGCTTTCAGAGAAGCTCCGCCAACCAGTCCGCCGTCGATATCCGGTTTGGAGAACAATTCTGCTGCATTTCCTGCATTTACAGATCCGCCGTACTGGATGCGGATTGCCTCTGCAGTTGCCTCGTCATATACTTCTTTGATGCATGCACGGATTGCTGCGCAAACCTCTTCCGCCTGGTCGGAAGTCGCAGTCTCGCCGGTTCCGATTGCCCAAATCGGCTCATAAGCAATCACTGCTCCCTTTGCCTGATCCGCCGTTACATTCTGGAATGCAATCTTAATCTGCATACGAATCCAATCAATGTAAATGCCCTGCTTCCTCTGGGTCAGAGATTCTCCGCAGCAGATAATCGGAGTAATGCCATGCTCAAATGCTTTCAGCACTTTCTTATTGACAGTCTCATCTGTCTCTGCAAAGTATTCTCTTCTCTCAGAATGGCCGATGACAACGTATTTCACCCCTGCGTCCGTCAACATATTAGGAGCGATTTCTCCGGTATATGCGCCGCTCTCCTCAAAATACATATTTTCTGCGCCGATGTTGATGTTGGAGCCTTTAGCAGCTTCCATTGCAGGAATAATGTCGATGGCAGGCACGCAGAATACTACGTCCACATCTTCATTTGCCACCAACGGTTTCAGTTCATTTACCAGAGCAACTGCTTCGCTTGGAGTTTTGTTCATTTTCCAGTTGCCTGCAATAATTTTCTTTCTTGCCATAATCTTATCCTCTTCTGATTTTATTTTTACAAAGCCCGTCTGAATTTCTATTGGCAGGCTGCAATTCTATTTGTTGGTTGCTGCCGCCACGCCGGGAAGCTCTTTGCCTTCCAAAAATTCCAGGGAAGCTCCGCCGCCGGTGGAAATATGGCTCATCTTATCGCCGAATCCCAACTGATTTACTGCCGCTGCAGAATCGCCGCCGCCGATAATGGTAGTTGCATCGGTTTCTGCCAGGGCTTTTGCCACTGCAATGGTTCCTTTTGCAAGAGTTGGGTTCTCAAATACGCCCATCGGCCCGTTCCACACAACCGTCTTTGCAGATTTCACTGCGTCTGCAAACATTTCTGCAGTCTTAGGTCCGATATCGCATCCTTCCCGGTCTGCAGGCATATCTTTTGCATCATACATAATAACATCTACCGGAGCGTCAATGGGATTTGGGAACTCGGTAATGGTTGCAGAATCTACCGGAAGCAGCAATTTCTTGCCAAGCTTCTCTGCCTTTGCAATCATTTCTTTACAGTAATCCACTTTGGTATCGTCTACCAGAGATTTCCCGATTTCATAGCCCTGTGCCTTTAAGAAAGTATAAGCCATGCCGCCGCCGATGATCAAAGTATCGCATTTCTCCAGAAGGTTGGAGATAACGTTCAGCTTATCTGCCACTTTTGCGCCGCCTAAAATTGCAACGAAAGGCCTTACCGGATTCTCCACTGCATTTCCAAGGAAATCAATTTCTTTCTGCATCAGATATCCAACTGCTGCAGTATCCACTAATTCAGAAACGCCTACGTTAGAGCAATGTGCCCTGTGAGCAGTTCCGAATGCGTCATTTACAAACACATCGCAGAGGGAAGCAAGATCCTTGGAGAATGCCTCTCCGTTCTTGGTCTCTTCCGCACGGTAACGGGTATTTTCCAGTAAGATTACTTCTCCGTCCTTCATAGCCTCTACGGCTGCCTTGGCATTGGGGCCTACTACTTCCGGATCAGCGGCAAATTTCACTTCCTGTCCCAGCAGTTCGGTAAGTCTTGCCGCTACCGGAGCCAGGGATAATTCCGGCTTGGGTTCTCCCTTAGGTTTGCCCAGATGAGAGCAGAGAATAACTTTTCCGCCGTCTGCAATTAATTTCTTGATAGTGGGAAGAGCAGCCACCAGACGATTCTCGTCTGTGATTTTCCCCTCTTTCAAAGGCACGTTAAAATCGCATCTGCAAAGCACGCGTTTGCCCTTTACATTGATGTCATCTACTGAAACTTTATTCAAAGACATAATACATTTCCTCCTGTTTCATTCTAAAATAGAGTCTTACCTGTGAAACTCCCGCCTGCGCCAAAAAGGGTCCGGTCCTTAAAAGACCGGACCCTTTTTGAGTCTTAGGAGCGGTTCAGAAACACTGATTCCTGAACCGTTCTGTATCTGCACTCTGGCAGCCTATCGCTTCAAAAAGCAGTCTGCCGTGCAGTGTAATTGCCAATTATTATGCTAATTCACTGAAATATTTGATTGTACGAACCATCTGGCTTGTGTAGCTGTTCTCGTTGTCATACCAGGAAACAACCTGTACTTCAAATAAGTCATCAGAAACCTTGGAAACCATGGTCTGTGTAGCGTCAAATAAAGAACCAAATCTCATTCCTACGATATCGCTGGATACGATTTCATCTTCGTTATATCCGAAAGATTCATTTGCTGCTGCTTTCATAGCTGCATTGATGCCGTCTACCGTTACATCATTGCCCTTAACAACTGCTGTTAAGATGGTGGTGGAACCTGTCGGGGTCGGAACGCGCTGTGCAGAACCGATTAATTTGCCATTCAATTCCGGAATAACAAGGCCGATTGCCTTAGCAGCGCCTGTGCTGTTGGGAACAATATTCACTGCTGCTGCACGGGATCTTCTCAGATCGCCTTTTCTCTGAGGTCCGTCTAATGTCATCTGATCGCCTGTGTAAGCATGGATGGTGCACATAATACCAGACTGGATAGCTGCATATTTGTTCAAAGCGTCAGCCATTGGAGCCAGGCAGTTTGTTGTACAGGAAGCTGCGGAGATAATGGTATCTTCTGCCTTCAATGTCTCGTGGTTGGTATTGAAAACGATAGTAGGAAGATCATTTCCTGCCGGAGCGGAGATAACAACTTTACGTGCGCCTGCATTGATATGAGCCTGTGCTTTTTCTTTGGAGGTGTAGAACCCGGAGCACTCCAGAACAACGTCTACCTTTAATTCTCCCCATGGGCAGTTATTTGCATCCGGGAAAGCGTAGATCTTGATTTCTTTTCCATCTACAGTAATGGAATCTTCACCGGCGGTTACTTTGTCTGCCAATGCATATTTTCCCTGAGATGAATCATACTTCAACAAGTGTGCTAACATTTTAGGGCTTGTTAAATCGTTGATTGCTACTACTTCGTACCCTTCTGCACCAAACATCTGTCTGAATGCCAAACGGCCGATACGTCCGAAACCATTGATTGCTACTCTTACTGACATGTTAATTCCTCCTAATTTTGAATGAATTTTGTTTTTTCTTTGGATATATTACCCAACTTGTCTATATTTTAACTAATATCGTGGAAAAATTCAAGGGGCTTTTTTAACTTTGTTAAATTTTTCATAATCTTTTTATTTCCGTTCCTGTTCAAATTTAAAAAGTCTGTTCTGGCGCTCCCTTTTCCGAATGCACACCGCTGCCAGATATTCTCCCAACCGGCACTCCCGGAATTGGTATTCTGCCTCATCCACGTTTTGGCGCACCACAGACTTTCCATCCGGACAGAAAGCCACCTCAAACTCATTCAGGGGAAGCTTCAGCCCCAAACCCGTGGCCTTGGCAAAGCTCTCTTTCAAGGTCCACAGACGGCAGAAGGCCAGATCCTGCTCCTGCCCGGTTTTTCCTGCAACATATTCATATTCGCCGGGACAGAAAAATTTCTCTGCAAGAGCCAGTTCTGCGCGCTGCACCCGTTCCACATCACATCCCACTTCCGTTTCTGCAAAGACTGCCAAAGCCATATGCCCCGAATGGGACAGGTTAAAATGAATCTGAGGGTGTTCCGGCAGCCAGGGTTTCCCATTCTCCCCATACTGAACCAGAACGCTGTTTTCCTTCAGGCCATATTCCGAAAGTCCCTGATCCAGAAGCATCCCGGCGCCCAGAGACAGGTTCTTGTCTTTCCAGAACAGATAGGCGTCCGTCTTGTTCCTGCGGGTTTCAGAAAGCCTCCCGTAATATTTGGAAAAGCAGCGGTCGTCTTCCAATATCCTTGTATCCATAAAATAAATTCTGGCGTCCGCATCTTCCAATATCCCTGTATCCATAAAATAAATTCCGGCATCAGCGTCTTCCAGCATCCCTGTATCCATGAAATGGATTCTGGCGTCCGCGTCTTCCAGCATCCCTGTATCCATGAAATGGATTCCGGCGTCCGCGCCTTCCAGCATCCCTGTTTTAAAGTTTCCTGCCATCCTCATGCCCTGTCGATTTTCAATTCTATAATCGTATTGTTCATGTTCAGCACCCGCGTATATTGGAAATCTGTCATAATTTTCCGAATCAGCGCAATTCCTCCCACAGAAGGCCCTTCTTCTTTCATTTCCACCTCCAGCGGATTAAAGGGAATGCCGTCGTCCCGGATTCTTAAAAGATATCTGCCGTCCTGAATGGTAAAACTGATGTCAATATAATTCTTCTGATCGCTCCGGTAGCCGTACTTTACAATATTTGCCGTAATTTCCTCCAGAGCCAGACCCATAAAATTTGCATCCCGCTCTGCAATCTTGTTTTCCCTGCAAAACGCAAAAAGCTGATCCCGAAGGGCCACCATATCCTGCAGATTATTTTCCATGGAAAAATCCAGGCATTTTTCTTCGGTCACCTGGGGCAGCATATACATTCCGCCTCCAGGCAATGACCCTGCTTTTTGACCCAAAGCGCGGTAACATCCGCTAATCAGAATCGTCAGAACCTCACTGGCTACAGCTGCCGCACATACTCCCGGAAGCCCCAGGAGAAAAATTCCTGCCAGAGTCAGGGGCACAATCACCGCAAATCCCTGCAGAACTGTGATTACCGTAGACAACCCCGGCTGCAAAATTGTCTGGTAATAAGACATTAGAAACTTGTTGTACACATAAAATGGAAAACTGCATGCAAAAATGCGGAGGGCGGTTTTGCACAGTTCCAGCATTCCTCCCTCCGTAATGCCGAACAATCCTGCAATTCCCTGGGGAAAAATCAAAAACACCAGAACCAGTCCGCCAATGGCAAAATAACTGTAAGCAAACACTTTTTTACAAAGAGCGCGTATGCCGTAGTAATCCTTTTCTCCGTACAAAATTCCTGCAATATTCGGAACCAGCCCGATAATGCCTCCTACACACAGCTCTGCAATCAGCACCGCATTGGCGCAGACGGAATACACGGCCATGGGATCATTTCCCAGAAACCGCACAATGGCGGAATTGATAATGACAGACTTCAATGCGGACATCAGGGTAAAGGCGGCGCTGGGAATTCCCGCCCCAGCCGCCAGTCTGATATAGGAAAACACCTGGCTGTCCGGTTTCTGCATCCGAAGCATCCGGTTTTTGGATCGCAGATAAAAAAATACCGTTATCATACCGGTCAGGTAACCAATCACCGTAGACAGCGCGCTGCCTGCCATCCCCAGATGAAACGTCTGCAAAAACACAAAATCCAGTATCAGATTCACTGCATTTGCAATGATAAAAAGGGCGCTGCCAAGCTGTGGATGATTGTCTGCATTCATAAAATAGCAGAAAATAATGGCTGCCGTCAGAATCGGAATGCCACCGAAATTTACCATAATATAAGGCTCCGCCAATGCGGCAAGCTGTTCATTGCCGGCCAGCGCCAGCGCCAGCGGCCCCGGAAGCACAGGGGTAAGCAGCGCAAACACACAGGCCAGAAGGACGCCTGACGCCAGCGAGGCAGTAAATACCCCGCCGGCCTTTGTCAGCTCCCGCTTTCCCAAAAGCACGGCCGCCTCTGCCGCCCCGCCCATTGCCAGCATCATTGCCGGCATCTGCAAGAGCAGCAGCGCCGGCATGGAAATTTCAATGGCCGCCATGGCGTCCGGCCCTAAAATATTTCCCACAATCATTCCGTCCACCACATTTCCAAGCTGCATGGCTATGGTCATCAGCACTCCCGGAAGAATATACTGATGGACTTTTCTGTTGATCAAAAATGCATTTCTCTCCATATTTCCCCTGTCCTTTACATCTTGCCGTCAAAAAATCCCAGTGTCTCCAATGCATGCAGCGCATTTCTCAAATATGCGCCGTCCGGCATGGGCCATTTGAATCCAAGGCGGTACAGCGCCTTGGTGGTAAAGCTGTTGTCTGCATCAATATATGCGGAACTATTATCCTTATCACTGGACAGATATGCAATCAAACCGGAAATCAGTTCATTTCTGCTCTCATCCGCCAATGCTTTCTGCAGTTCTTCCTGGAATTCCTCGTCGCTTACAATCTTCACCGGAATCCCCGATGCATTCATCTGCTCTATCACATCCGCCATCTGAATCAGATAGCTGCTGTAGGCATGGAACACCGTAAAACCGCCTGTGGCGCCGGCCAGCTTCACAATGGCCTCTGCCGTGGCGTCAATGGGTGAGAATTCCGCCGGCATATCCAGCAGGGAAACCGGGAATCTGCCAAGGGCCACATACCCCCGCAGAGTACGCATAAATCCGTTGGTTACGGAATTAATCTGGAATTCTCCGTCGCTGACGCGGCTCATCAAATTACCGACCCGGATGACCTTGCCTTTCATTCCCCGGCAGGCAGCTTCGAGAACTGCTTTTTCTGCCCGGAATTTTGTATCAATATAACGGTTATTCAGACTCTGTCCGAAGAACAGCTCACTTTCATGAAGCTTTTTCTCCGGCGGGAACATTTCGCCCACATTCTCTCCGGCAATGCTTACAGTAGAAATCTGAATCAGCTCTCTTCCCGTCTCTTCGCACAGGCGGATTAGATTCAAAACCCCTTGATAATTTACCCGCTCCAGCGTGTCATCGGCGGAAAAATGCTTTACACAGGCGGCACAGTTAATCACCCTGGCAAACTCATACTGCTTCAGGCTGTCCACCTTCTCTGAATCCGTGATATCTCCTTCGATGACAAAAATCCTGCTGCCGAACAGTTCCTCATAAGCATTGCTGAAATAGTACACCAGCATTCCCTTCAGCCGCGTTTCCAGGGAACGGGCATTGCCCCTGCGCAGCAGACAGTATATTTTATCTTCACTGTCTTCAAGAACTGTCTTCAGAATATGCGCGCCAAGGAAACCGGTGGCTCCTGTGAGAAGAATATTTCCGCTGCCTGCCGGCTTGCCGGCTTGCAATCCTTCCGCCCCGTCTGCTGCCGTCTGGCTGGCAGAACCGAAGGAAGGCTTATTGGCATAAACGGAAGCAATTTCATCCAGATGTTCCAGTGTGTTCTGCTGCAGCATGGTCTCCAGAGCATCCTGCGCTTCTCCCGCACCCTCCTGTTCTTCCGCTTTTTTGGCGTTTCCTTCCTTTTCCTGAATAAACCGTTCCAGGCTTAAGGGAGTCTTGTAGTCAAACAAATCCGCATAGGACACCGGAATTCCTGCGCTCATGCACTTCATTGCCACCTTGGAAGCAGACAGAGAAGTTCCTCCGTTCTCAAAGAAATCATCCTCAATTCCAATTTTATCCGTGCCCAACGCCATTGCAAAGATCTGGCATAACCTGCGCTGCAGCTCAGTCCGGGGCTTCACATAATTTCGGCTCTCTGTTACATATTCCGGTTCCGGAAGCGCCCGCTTATTTACTTTTCCATTATTGGTCAGAGGCAGTTCTTCAAGCTGCATCAGCACGCTGGGCACCATGTAAGGCGTTAAATATTTCTGCATAAAGCTGGTGAGATTCTGTTTCTCCACCTGATCTTCCGCCACAAAATATCCGCATAAAAACTGGACGGAATCTTTTTCCTTCACCAAAACCACGCTGGACTTTACGCTGGGATACTGGTTGATGACATGTTCAATTTCATCCAGTTCCACCCGCAGTCCCCGCAGCTTCACCTGATTGTCCATCCGGCCCATAAATTCAATTTTGCCGTGATGGTTCCAGCGGGCCAGATCGCCACTTCGGTATGCTTTTCTTCCCTCAAATGCAATAAACTTATCTGCGGTTAACTCCGGCTTGCCCACATAGCCTCTGCCTACGCCGTCTCCGATAATCAGCAGTTCACCGGGAACTCCGGCGGGAAGCAGATTCCGGTATTTGTCAATCGTCACCATCTTAATGTTTGCCATGGGCTTTCCAATGGTGATTTTATCTCCTGTTACCTGGTCAAAGGCACAGCCGATGGTGGTCTCTGTGGGCCCGTATCCGTTGAATATCACAGCATTTGTGCCAAGCGCCGCAATCTTCTGATAAAGAGCGGCAGGAAATGCTTCCGCGCCTACGTTAAACACTTTAATCTGAGACAACGCCTCTCTGGTTTCCGGCATATCAATGATATTAATCAAAAACGATGGCGTACAGGTCATCATATCCACCCCATATGTTTTGATTAAATCCGATAGCGCAATGGGATTGTGAATTTCCTCCTCATTTGCCATGCAGACCGTAATGCCGTGGTACAAAGGAATGCATTCTTCCAGTATGGATACGTCAAAGGTAATTGCCGCAAACGCCAGAGATACGGTTGCATAGTGGATGTAGGACTGCGCCTCCACATTATAGCGGTTATTATCCACATAATTAATCAGATTCCGGTGCTCAATCATCACCCCTTTTGGTTTTCCGGTGGAACCGGAGGTATAAATGCAGTAGCAGAGGTGTTCCGGTTTTATCTCTAAATGAGGATTTTGGGTATTGCCGCCTTCTGCCAGCAGTTCCTCCAGAATCAGAATCTGCGCCGGCAGTTGATCAGCAAACCGGCTTCTCTCTTTTCTGATTTCTTCCGGCATAATCACAAATCCTGCGCCGGAATCTTCCAGAATATAGGAAATCCTCTCATCCGGATATTCCGGATCAATGGGCAGAAATGCTCCGCCAGCTTTCATCACGCCCTGGCGCACAGCATAGACGTCCACGGTACGGGGCAGCATAACGCCCACCATGGATTCTGGCTTCAGGCCCAGCTCCAGCAAGCGGTTTGCCACTTTATTGGCATTTTCATTTAACTGCCGGAAGGTAAGCGTCTTTCCATTGGCAATCACTGCCGTTTTCTCCGGATGCAACTGAACCTGACGTTCAAACAGAAGATTGGCCGTGGTCTGTTCTACCGGATAATCTGTCTCATTATATCCGTCCAATTCCCTTCTGGCCTCTTTGCTTACCATGGAGATTTCTTTCAATTTCTGCTTTTTCTGCATTTCAAAGACCACAATATTCAGACTGTCCATCAATCCGGCTATGGCAGCCTCTTCATACAGATCGCTTCTGTATTCCGCCTGGTACTGAATCTCAGTTCCGGTTATGGCAATATCAATGGACAGCGGCGCTTTTGCCGTATCCAGCCTCAATTCCTCCATAACTGCCTGTTCTCCGGCAATTTCTTCAAACTGGAAGTTATCTCCCTGGAATGCAAACATAATATCCGCTTTGATTCCATAGGCGCGGCTGATTTCCCCGAAAGAATAAATATCATTGTTCATGCTGTTTACAAGCTGATCTCCAGTGGTTTTTAAGAAAGCAGCAATTTCCTGCTCCCCGTCCAGACTGCAGTATACCGGAAGAGTTTTCACCAGCATATTAATGACAGAAGACAGTCTGGAGTCGCTGCGCCCGTTGTAAATTGTGGTAAACACTGCCTCATCCTTATAGACATAACGTCCGATGACAAATCCAAACGCTGCCGTAAACAGGGCGTTCATGGTAATCTGATGTTCCCGGCAGAAAGCAGACATCTTTTCCAGATCCGCAGGCACGCTCTTTCGGTACATGGCTGCCCCCGGCGTCTTTTCCCGGCTGTCTTTGGCCGGCAAAAAGTCCGTGTCACATCCCTGGAATATGGAATCGTAATACTCTTTGGCTTTCTGATATTCCTGCCCCGTCCTTGCTTTTTGCTCTGCAAGCGCAGCCTCGTAACCGGTAAATTCTTCTTTCTTCAGGGGTTCTCCTGCATAAGCCCGGTTCATATCCTGAATAAAAATACCGCAGGACGTACCGTCACTGATAATATGATGAAACTCCAGGAAAAGATATTTGCCCTCCCGGGTATCATACAGGCAGTTCCGGAACAGTTCACCGCCCAAAAGCTGATAAGGCTTCACCAGCTCTTCCCGCTGCAGAATGTCTTTGATTTCTGTTTCAAAGGGCGCATCGTCTCTTCTTTCCTGCCAGATATCCCCGTTTTCATCCATATACAGTCTGGTTTTTATGTAGGGATGAGCCTCCACCGTCTGTTCTATGGCTTTCTTCAGCCGGGGCAAATCCACCTGTTCTCCCAGTTTAAACAAAAATGGAATATTATATATGGTACTGTCCGGATTGGCAGCGCATTCTACAAAAATACCGTTCTGAGTCTGGGTAAGGGGATAAGCTTCCTGCAATTCAAAGGTTTCTGCCTTGCCGCTGTTTAACAGAAACTGCTCCAGTTTCTCCACCGTATTATTTTCTTTCAAATCCTTGCTGCGGAAAACAGCGCCCGCAAAAGCTTCCGACAGCAGCACATTCAGCTTCACTGCGCCGATGGAGGTAAGGCCCGCCCGGTAAATATCCGTAGCTGCGCCGAATTCCCTGTGCCCAATCACCTCTGCGATACAGTCAAAAATCTTCTGCTGCATCTCGCCTTTGGGCTCTAAAAACACTTCCTGCTTCCGTTCCGGTTTGGGCAGCGCGCGTTTGTCCACCTTCTGATTCTGGTTCAAAGGTATTTTCTCAATCTGCATGGTCACAGCCGGAACCATATAGGGCGGCTTGCTTTCTTCAATAAACGCATTCATTGCCTCAATATCCACAGTTTCATCGGACACCACATAAGCAGCGATGTATTTTCCGCCGGCAGGCTCGTCGAAGGCCGCAACGGCAGCATCCGTAATCCCCGGAAATCTGCGGATAATTTCCTCTATTTCTGTCAGTTCAATCCGAAAACCGCGGATCTTGACCTGACCGTCCCGCCTTCCGATAAACTGAATGTTTCCATCCGGCAAAAAGCGCGCCACATCTCCGGTATGATACATTCTGCGGTAGCCTTCCCTCTGACAGAACGGATTGTCAGAATAGGCTTCTGCCGTCTTCTCCGGCCGGTTTAAATACCCTCTGGACACCTGGTACCCTGCAATGCACAGTTCCCCCGGCACTCCTGCCGGCACTCTTCTTCCTGTTTTGTCCACTACGTACATCTTCAAATTGGAGAGGGCTTTTCCAATGGGAATGTCCTCTTCATATTTTTTCAACTCATACACCGTGCTCAAAATGGTGCACTCCGTAGGACCGTATACATTATAGTAATTCACTGTCCCTTCCGGCGCAAAAGGCGCTAAAGCCTCGCCGCCCATAGACAGATGCTGCAGAGCGCTGTCCTTTATACTGGTGGCAAAGGCACGGCCAATCTGCGTGGTCATGAACACATGAGTAATTCCCTGTTCTTTAAAATACTGATTCAGCCCGTTCAAATCCAGCCGGATCGCTTCCTCAATAATATGCACCTGCGCCCCCGCAGTCAGAGCGGGATACAGATCCATCATATCGGCGTCAAATCCATAGCTGGCATAAGCCGCCGCCCTGCTCTCCTGAGACATCTGATAATACTTTTGATACCAATGGCAGAAAGCCGCAAGATTGCCGTGCTCTATCATACAGCCCTTGGGCGTTCCGGTGGAGCCGGAAGTATACAAAAGGATAAACAGATCCTCCGGCTTGGGCGGCTTGGGCAACTTCTCTGCTCTGGGCAGATTGGGAATATCCTTGGTCAAAAGGATTTTTCCCTGATAGCCGGGAACCAGAGGCAGCAGCTCTTCTTCTGCAATCAGAAGCTTTGCATCCCCATCCTGTATCATAAATTCCAGCCGCTCTTTGGGATAAGTGGCGTCCAAAGGCTGATAAGCGGCTCCCGCTTTGGAGATTCCAAGGGATGCGATTGCCATATATTCACACCGGGGAATTAATACCGACACCACCTGCTCTCTGCCAATGCCAAGTTCTGCCAGATAAGCGGCAATACGGTCTGACAATTCATCGGTCTGTGCATAGGTATACGCTCTGTCTTTGTAAACCACCGCCCTGCGTTCCGGCGCGCGTTTTGCCTGTTCCCGGAATAAGTCTACGATGGTTTTGCTTCGGTCAAAATGATCTTCTGTCTCATTGAAACGATCCAGCAGCTGCAGATCCTGCTCTGACGCCAGGGAAATCTCCTTCAAAGTTTCACAGGAAATCATGCCTTTCAATACCTGCGCCAGCATTCTCAAAAGCCCCCGGGCTGTCTCTTCCCGGTAGAGATCTTTCCGGTATTCCAGAGAAATTTCATATCCTGGCTGCTGCTTCATAACCATAACGGAAATATCTGCCTGTACATCCTGCCGGGAAACGGGCTGCGCTTGATACTGTTTTCCCTGAATGGTCAATCCCTGCAGCATTTCTCCCTGATACACAAACAGCACATCGGAAGTAATGCCGTAATCCTGGGCCAGTTCTCCAAAAGAAATGCAGTCATGGCTCATGGTTTCATAAAAGTTCTTCTGAAATTCCTGCAAATACTCCTCAACCCTGGAAGTTTCCTCAAAGGTCTGGCATATAGGCAGGGTACGCACAAACATTCCCACCGATTCCTCCAGGTCAATGGTATGCCGGCCATTGTTGACGGTGCAGAACAGACTCTTATCCTCTCCGGTATATTTTCCCAAGGCATAGGCAAAAGCCCCCAGAAACAGCGTATTTTCAGAGATCCCTTTCTCTCTTACAAATTGCTCCGCTTCCATGGCGGAAAGCTCTTCTCCCAGAGATATGTTCACGGTATTGCTCTCTGCCGTCGGAGATTTGGGCCGGAAATCTTTCAGCAAAGCTTCCGTCAGCTCCTCCGTTTCCAGCCTGTTTTTGAAATATTCTCTGGCTGCCTGGTATTCCGGCGTATCTTTGATCGTTTCCTCGTAAACAGCCACATCCATCAGAGAAAGTTCCTCCGGCTCCGGCTCTCCGCCCTGATACAACAGAGAAATTTCGTCCAGAAACACCTTTACCGAAGTGCCGTCGAAAATCAGATGATGGACATCAAACAGAAAATAGCTGCGGGTTCCCTGACGGTACAGCGCAAAGCGGTACAGAGGACCTTCTTCCAGATGAAACGGCCTGACAAAAGCTTTTTTTGCCGCCTCTATGTCCGTCACTTCCTGTTCCTCAATCAAAACTTCCCGGATTTCTAAAAATTCCGGCCGCAGGCGCATCACCGGAGCCCCCTGCGCCAGGGCAACTGTTACCCCAAAGGCCGGATGCATGGCCACTGCCCGGCGCACGGCCTGTTTCATTCTGTCCGAATCTATATTTTCCGGCAATTCACAGCACATGGGAATATTGTACATCACGCTGTTTGGATCATCGGCATAGGCCAGATAAACGCCCATCTGTGAGTCGGTCAGCGGGTATTCCTGCCTCTTTTGATCGCACTTGATCAAACCGCCGGAACCTCCCTGGTACAAAAGAGTCGCGATCCCCTCCGGCGTCCGGCCCTTTAACACCATACCCGGCGTCAGAGACAAACCGCCTAAGCATTCCGCCAGCTTCAGCACATTGATGGAATCTCCTCCCAGCCGGAAGAAATCGTCTGTCTTTCCTACCGTTCCGCAATGAAGAACCTCTTCGAATCCCTGGCAGATCCGACGCTGGGTCTCATTCTCCGGCTCCTGGTATTCGGCCTTATATTCTGAAATTCCAGGCGGCAGCAGTGCCTTTCGATCCAGCTTTCCGTTGACATTCTTAGGCAGTTCATCCATTTTCTTTAAAAACCTCGGCACCATATAAGAAGGCAGCTGGGTCTTTAACTGTGCCTGAATCTGCCGGGAATCCACCGAATCTTCCCCCACATAATAGCCGCAGAGATAATTCTGCCCGTTTGCATCGGCAAAGGCTTTCACCACAGCATTTCTTATCCCCGGCAGAGCAGCCATACGCATCTCTATTTCTCCGGTCTCCACACGCTGGCCGTTGATTTTCACCATCCAGTCTTTGCGGTTTACATAGATGTAATTTCCGTCCGGCAGTTTCCTTCCCATATCGCCGGTATGCACCAAAACTTTTCCATCCTCCTGGGGTATAAATGCCTTGCGGCTCTGTTCTTCCAGATTCAGATAACATTCTCCCAGAATCCCTTTGACGCAGATTTCCCCTTCTTCTCCCTCCGAAACTTCATTGCCCGCTTCATCCAGCAGAAACAGTTCCAGTCCTTCCGCCGCTTTTCCGATTGGAGTATTTTCCATGGGCTCTTCCACTTTATAATAAGTGGACAGGGAAGTCGTTTCGCTGGAACCGTAAAAATTATACAGTTCATATCCATCCGGAGCTATTCTGGATACCCGCTCGCTTCCGGTAACAATCTTCTTTAAAGATTTGCTCCGGTTCTTAAAATAACGCAGCATCTGGGGACTGATAAACCCGCTGGTAATCTTCTGCCTGACATAATATTCCTCCAGCAGACGTACGTCTTTGCGCACTTCCTCAGAAACGATATGAACACAGCCGCCTTTGAGCAGCACGGCAAAATACTCCATTACAATTACCACAAAGGACATGGGCCCCACCGCCGCCTGAATGTCGTTTTCATTCATCGAAATTGTATTGGCAATCCGCATGGCTCCCCGGGTAAGACTTTCCATACTGTGAACAATTCCTTTGGGCCGCCCGGTGGAGCCGGAAGTGTAGATAATCATGGCGCGCATTCTGTCCAACTCTCTGCCGGCTTCTGATTCCCCTTTGCCTGCTCCGGTTCCCTGGCCCTTCATTTCCTCTCTGCACGGCCCGGCTCCCTGGCCCTCCGCTTCCTCTCTGCACGGCCCGGCTCCCTGGCCCTTCATTTCCTCTCTGCACGGCCCGGCTCCCTGGCCCTTCATTTCCTCTCTGCACGGCCCGGCGTCCTGGCTCTCCATCTCCAGTTCTTCCATCCATGCTCCGTCAATCCGTGCCGCTGCCCGGCAGTCTTGGCTGATATATGCAATCCTCTCCTGGGGATATTCAGGAATCAGCGGCACAAAGGCCGATCCCGCCATCATAATTCCAATATTGGCCGCCACATATTCCATCCGCCGATCCATACATACCAGCACTGCTTTTCCTGACAGATCCCCGGTTTTCTCAAGCTTTGCCGCAACTTTCCTGCTCAGTCTGTCAAGTTCCCGGTATGTAACGCTTCTGCTGCCATTGTAATCCACAATGGCTGTTTTATCCGGATATTGACGGACAATCCGCTGAAATTCATCCAAAAAATTCATAATCATTCATCCCTGTATGGCGCCGGAAGGCAATACACATACTTTTTTCCTTTCTTCACTATTTGTCATTTTCCCAGGCAGACGCTGCGTATATTCGAAAGGCATTTTTCTGCGCAGGTCTTGAAATTTTATTTTATCAAAAAAGTCCGTCTGACTGTCGGTTTAGGAACACTTCGCAGTTTTTCCTGCACTCTTTGATACTCTTTGATTAAGAACTGTCGGAAAATAACCGTTACAAATTGCACAGGATATTTCTTCGAAGCTTTTTGACCTGCGCAATCGGAAAGATAGGCAAGTTATGTCTGAAAAATGCCGTTCTGATATTTGATTTGACATTATTGACCATCTGGACTATGATCTTTTTATACCCGTGAGCGAAATCATTTGCCGACAGAGCTTTCACGGCTTTGAGAAAGGAGGACACACTCATGCTTTGGGACACACATATGCATACGCATTTTTCCACTGACAGCCAGGCGGATACCGAAGAAATGATTCAGGCTTCCATCCGCGCAGGGGTGGACGGCATCTGCTTCACTGATCATCTGGATCTGGATTACAATGCATCTCAGGAGGAATTCATCCTTGATATCCCCGGATATTTACAGGAAATGCAGACGGCTCAGCAGCGTTATTCCGGTAAATTCCCTGTTCTGGCGGGAATAGAAATCGGGCTGCAGCCCCACCTTGCCAATCGGCTTCCTCAGATTATCAAAGAATATCCCTTTGACTTTGTCATTGGTTCTTCCCATGTGGTGCACGGGCAGGACCCCTATTACCCAGAATATTATCTGGGAAAAACAGAAACGGAAGCATACCGGGAATATTTTGAATCTATTCTGGAAAATCTGGCAGTGTTTGACTGTTTTGACGTATACGGACATCTGGATTATGTGGTCCGTTACGGCCCCACCAAAAATGAGAACTACACTTATGATAAATTTTCAGATGTGTTAGAAGAAATTCTGCACACTTTGACAGAAAAAGGCAAAGGTCTGGAACTGAATACCGGAGGATTCCGGTACGGGCTTGGACATCCCAATCCCACGGAACGGATTCTGAAACGTTATCGGGAACTGGGGGGAGAAATTGTTACAATCGGGGCAGACGGACACAGGCCGGAACATGTTGCTTATGATTTTGCGAAGGTTCCGGAAATATTGAAGCAGGCGGGATTTGAATATTATACGGTATTTCAGGAGAGAAAACCGGTGTTTTATAAACTCTGATCCGGGCATATATTACTCCGGCGGTTAAATATCGCAGCAGATTACGCAGAACAAATCTTCCTGTGCAAGGCACGCTATCTGCCATCCGCTTTTCCCAATTTGTACAGGATTGCCCTTTTGCCCAGCTTGTGCGCAAAAGGGCAATCCTGTATTTTTGTCCGTGCCTAACAATTACTCCGGCAGTTATACTCACGAGCATACTTATTTGCCAAATCATTTGCTTTTTTCCTCAAAGCTATGAACAATCTTCTGGCAAATGATTTCGCTCACGGGTATAAATATAATACGTTCTCTGCAGTATTAGAGCATGTTTGAAAAACACTCCGGAAAACAGATATAAGATTCTATTTTTCCAATTCCCCAATCTTACTGCCGTCCGCAAGGCTGTACTCCTCAATTCTTCCATTGGAACACAACAGGTAAAAACGTTCTCCGATATACGTCCCCCGCACCCGGTCAGAGTAAACCTTGCTGTCACTGCAGTCAATTTTCATTTTCTCCTGAAAAGCGCCGTCTGCATAAGTAAACAATGCATACTCGGATCGGTAATCCTCTTCATAATCCTCCGCATAAAAGCCAAAGAGATTCTTATCCGTGTCAATAAACACCGATTTATAGTCATATAAGGCCATGGCGTAATCATACGGCAGAATAAGTTTAGACTGTTCCTTCACATCTGAGGGATCAGAGATATCGAACATAGACAGTTTCATTCCGTCTGTGGCCCCGGTTTCTTCATCTGCTTCCATGCCGATTCCCAGAAGAAGGTTTTCCCCATAAAAGTGCAGGTATTCCGAAAATCCGCTGATTTTCAGTTCTCCCAGAATCTTGGGTTTTTGGGGATTCGACAAATCTACGGAAAACAACGGATCGGTCTGCCGGAATGTAACAAAATAACCGGCGTCCCCCATAAATCTTGCAGAGTAAATAAGTTCATCCTTTGCCAGATTTTCAATCTTTCCTGCTGTTTTTAAATCCTCATCCAGCACATACAGGCTGTTGGAAGTCTCAAAATCAATTCCGTCATTTCCGATCACTTCTCCTGTAATATCGTCCTTCACTACCTGTACATTCTGGCTTTCCACCGTGGTTACCATGCGCAGATACCCTTTGTACTCGTTCATTGCCATGTCATCCCGCAGAGTTCCCTTCACAGCTCCTTCCGCCTCTTTTCTCATTCTTCCATCCTGATAGGAAAAACGGAATATTCTGGTTCTGTCACTCTGTTCTCCCTCTGTTCCATAATCTACATATACATTGTCCGTCACATAAATACTGTTTTGGCTGACATAAAATCTATCTGCTGCCGTCACAATGGCCGTTGTATCCGTAAATTGATCCGGCTGTTCCATATTGATGGAAGCCATCACCAGATAGGACGCCGTCTCTGCATCTTCCGGCAGATAAATCTTCTCCGGCGCCAGAGGCTCCCCGTCAATTTCGGGAATGTATGCCTGATAATCCTTTTCCAGCCTGGGCCTAAAAGCATTGCAGGCAGTAAAAAAGTACAGATATCCGTCAGAAATTCTGGAATCCCTGTAACTTCCTTTTAACGTAAAGGTATGATACAATTCCGGATTCTTTCGATCCTTAATGTTATAAATATGAATTTTGCTGTAAGCCGTCTCTCTGTAACCATCTCCCGACCCGGAAGAAAATATCTCGTCCACGAGCCCTTTTACATTGTCCAGCAAATTCCCGCTTTCCGGATCTTCTTCCTGCGTATCGCTGACCCAGCCGCTTTCTACCACTACCAGACTGTCCTTCCACACATAGATTTGCTGAACGTCATGATCAAATGCTTCGATTCTGGACGCCTCTTTCAATCCACCCTTCGTGTCTGCAATCTGCACTGTCTGCTTGCCTGTCCGATCCTCAAAAACAACCTGGTAGAGATACCGCCCGTCATTTTTAATGATATCCGCTTCCTCTACCTCTGCCTCCTGCTGATTGGTTTTCCCATAATCTGTTGACCCTGAACTCTCCTGGGAGCTGCCGCTTTCCGCCGCTGCATCTTCCGCAGCACTCTCTGCAAAGAGTTCAGCGCCGCCTTCTCCCCCTGTATCCACTCCGGCAGAATCCATTGCCCGTTCCTCTGTATAGGCTGTCATTTTCTCCTGTTCCTTCCAGATATCCGAAAACGCATCGTATAATTCCTGATAGGAAGTCCCTTCCTCTGCCTCTCCTCCGGCCGCCTTTTCCTGGGGCTGTTCTACCGCCAGTTCCATTTCTTTCAATTCTTTCGGAACACCCTGTTCCCAATCTACAGAACGGCCTGCTGCAAACAACACTGCTGCCAGGCATGCAGCAACCGAGGCTGTTGCGCACCACCATCTGCGGTAACTCTTTTTCTTATTCTCTTTCTTCTCTTTCATAGACGCTCCTCCTCTCTCATCAAGGGCCTGTTTCAGCCATGCTTCCATCTGCTCTGGCTGCAATTTGTCCGGAATCGGCTCTGATTCAGCAGCTTGTTTCACATATTCTCTTATGGCTTCCTCTGTCCATTGCTTCTTCAATTCCTGCTTTTCCATCATCACACCTCCAGCTTCTTTCTCATTTTTTGAAGCGCCCTCCGGTATTTGGAACGGATCGTGCTATGATTCTTATTCAACATATCTGCAATCTCCTCGCTGGTATATCCTCCCAACACAGAAAATGCCACGATAAACCGTTCCTCTTCTTCCAGTTCTCCAAAAACCTGTTTTACCGCAGATACCATGGCAAAATCTGTTTCCCTTGACAGCATCTTCTCCTGTTCCGGCGATATCTCTTCAATATCTTCCTCTCTGCGAAACCAGATCTGCATTCTTTTTTTACATTTATTTGCCAGAATACGCATCATCCACGGTTCGAATTTATCTTTCTCTTTCAATTGGTAAAACTTCTCATAAGCAGCCAGCGCCGCATCCTGCACCGCATCTTCGGCCTCCTGCCGGTTCTGCAGGTAAAACCAGGCCGTACGGTACATCTGCGGATAAATTTTCTCATAACACCGCATAAATTCTTCCATATAGGGCTCCCTCCTTAAGTAACTTCCATCATGCTCGACCTGCCGTCCGGCGGGCCGCATGGCCATCCTACTATGGAAGCCAAGGGCTTTCATAGTAAACCCCATCATGCTTATCCTATCGTGCGACGGGCCGCATGGCCATCCATGCTGTGAAAGTCGAAGACTTTCATAGTAAAACGGATATCCAGATCTATACTCAAGAGTATACGGATCTGCCGAATAATTTGCAGTTCTTTCTGAAACGAATGAAACGCTCCTTGCCTTCCTTCGGCTCACCCGTCTATGTATACATGTCAAAACTACTGCAGACAGCTTTTGTTTCCACTCTTATACTCACGAGCATACTTATTTGCCTAATCATTTGCTTTTTTCTGCAAAGTTATGAAAGATCTGCCGGCAAATGATTTTGCTCACGTGTATAGTGTATATCTTGTATGAGTCTTTTTTTTCTTAAAATGTTGCATGGCTGAAACAAATTTTTCATTCCTATTTCCCGATTCCGGCAGCCACAAAATACAGGCAGATACCCCGGAACATGCTTAAAAATGCTCCGGGGTATCTGCCTGCACCTGTTTCATTGTTTCAACTGTCAGCAGATCATCGCCCCATCCACGGACAATATTTCCCCTGTTACATACCCTGCCAAATCGCTTGCCAAAAACAGGAAAGCATTGGCCACATCTTCTGGCTCGCCTACCCTGCGAAGCGGAATTGCCTGGATCATAGGCTGGATCACTTCATCCGGCAGCGCCGCCACCATATCTGTTCTTGTGATGCCGGGCGCTACTGCGTTGACCCGGATATGATACGGCCCCAGCTCTCTTGCCAGAGAAAGGGTCAAACCGTTTACTGCAAATTTGCTGGTGGGGTATGCAACCCCTGCCGGCTGTCCGTTTCTGCTTACCATGGAACTGGTGGAAATGATACAACCTCCGCCCTGTTCTTTCATAATGGCCACTGCAGGCAATACGGCGTGAAAGATTGCATTGACATTTAAGTTCATTACTTTTTCAATATGCTCTGCTGTGCAGTTTACCGTAGGCGTATTGTCGGAAATCCCTGCATTATTCACCAGAATATCAATTCTTCCGTATTTCTCTTTGACAGCATTAATCTGAGCTGCCACTGCCTCCGCATCTGCCAAATCCGGCCAGGCCCCTTCCACCGGCCATTCTGCATTCTCTTCTTTCAGGGAAGCAAGCGCTTTGTCAACGGTTTCCTGACGGGAGCCGAAGAGGACCACTGTTGCGCCATTTTCCAGAAATTTCTTTACAGTCGCATAGCCAATCCCTCTTGTCCCTCCTGTAATTACTGCTACCTTTCCTTTTAACATACTGTCTCCTTTCGTTTTTCCATACATGGTTTTCGACGATTACCGACCTTCCTTACTGCCCATAAATCATGGATGGCTGTCTTTCCCTCACATCTATAAATTCATGGATGGCTGCCTTCCCTCACATCCATAAATTCATGGATGGCTGTCTTTCTCTCACATCCATAAATTCATGGATGGCCGCCTTCCCTCACATCCATAAATTCATGGATGGCTGTCTTTCTCTCACATCCATAAATTCATTATATCACTGTTTTACAGAATGATACAGCTAATTTTAACCCAGCCTTTCCGGATTGCTCCGGAGGTCAAATCTCATATTCTGTATGCTTATCCCTCCGCCATGCCAAGTCCCGGCGTCTTCCCGGTGTAAAGCTGATAATATTTTCCCTGCTGTGCAATCAGATCATCATGGGCGCCCCGCTCAATCACCCGTCCCTGTTCCAGCACCATAATGCAGTCGCTGTTGCGGACGGTGGAAAGTCTGTGGGCAATTACAAAGGTGGTCCTTCCTTTCATCAATTTGTCCATACCGTCCTGTACCAGCCGTTCTGTTCTGGTATCAATGGAACTGGTAGCCTCATCCAGAATTAAAACAGGAGGATCCGCCACTGCCGCACGGGCAATTGCCAGCAGCTGCCTCTGTCCCTGGCTTAAATTGGCGCCGTCTCCGGTCAGCATGGTCTGATAGCCTTTTGGCAGCCTGCGGATAAACTGATCCGCATTGGCCAGTTTTGCAGCGGCAATGACTTCTTCATCCGTGGCGTCCAGCTTCCCATAACGGATATTCTCCATGACCGTATTGGTAAAGAGATGGGTGTCCTGCAGCACAATGCCAAGAGAACGGCGCAAATCTGCTTTTTTAATCTTATTGACATTAATTCCGTCATAGCGGATCTTTCCGTCCTGGATATCATAAAAACGATTAATCAGATTGGTTATGGTGGTCTTCCCGGCTCCGGTAGAGCCTACAAAAGCAATTTTCTGCCCTGCATTGGCAAACATTTTCACATTATGCAGCACAATTTTCTCTTCATTATATCCAAAGTCCACATCATCAAACACCACATCCCCGGTCAGTTCAATATAATCCGTGGTTTCCTGAGCCTGATGATAATGCTTCCAGGCCCAAAGCCCCGTCCGCTCTTCCGTCTCTGTCAGGACGCCGTTTTCCTTTTTGGCATTGACTAAAGTCACGTAGCCTTCATCCGTTTCCGGCTTTTCATCCAACAGGGCAAACACACGCTCCGCGCCTGCCATTGCCATTACCACACTGTTCAGCTGCTGGCTCACTTGGTTGATAGGCATATTAAAGCTTCGATTAAAAGTCAGAAAGCTTGCAAGTCCGCCCAGGGTAAATCCGCCGATTTTGTTCAATGCAAGGATTCCGCCCACCATGGCGCAGACCACATAACTCAGATTTCCAAGCTGCAGGTTCACCGGCCCTAACATATTGGCAAATTTATTGGCATTATTTGCACTTGCAAACAATTCCTCATTCAATTCCTGAAAACGCCTCCTGCTCTCATCCTCATGACAGAAAACCTTCACTACCTTCTGGCCTTCCATCATCTCTTCAATATATCCGTTGACCTTTCCCAAATCCCGCTGCTGGGCGATAAAATATTTCCCGCTCCTGCCTGCAAATGTTTTGGTTGCAAAAAGCATGACTGCCACCATAAGAAGCGTCACAAGAGTCAGCGGCACATTCAGAAAAAACATGCTGATTAAAACGCTTACCACTGTAATGCCGCTGGATAAAAGCTGGGGCATGCTCTGACTGATCATCTGCCGCAGGGTATCAATGTCATTGGTATAAATGGACATAATATCCCCATGGGAATGAGTGTCAAAATACTTGATTGGAAGGCTTTCCATATGGGTAAACATATCATCTCTGAGATGCTGCAGAGTTCCCTGCGTCACTTTTACCATCAAACGGTTATATCCCCAGGTGGAGAACGCCCCGATTCCATAAATCACCGCCACCTGGAAAATAGCTGCCGCCAAAGGCCCGAAATCCGGATGCTCCGCTCCAATCATAGGCAGAATATACACATCTATTAAGGTTTGCATAAACAAGGTTCCCCGGACATTTGCAAGCACGCCTGCCAGAATTCCCACAATCACAAATACAATGTGAAATTTATAATTTGCAAGGATATATTTCATCAATCTTGCAAATAGCTTCCCCGGACTTTTTATCTTCGGTTTGGATCCCTGCGATCCTTTTCCAGTGGCGCCTTTCGGTTGTGTTTCCTGGTTTCCCGCGTTTTTCTGTCCGGAATTTATCTTTTCTTTTCCTGCTTCTGTCATTCTCTGTCACCTCCCGGCTGGTCAAAGTCTCCGCCGCCCCCTGTCTGGGACTCATAGACATCTTGATAAATTTCACTGCGCTCTAATAATTCCTCATGGGAGCCGAAATCCGCCACCCTGCCATTGTCCATCACAATAATTCTGTCCGCGCTCTGCACGCTGGACACACGCTGAGCAATAATCAGCTTCGTGGTATCTGGTATCTCCTCTGCAAAAGCTTTCCGAATCCTGCTGTCAGTGGCGGTATCCACTGCACTGGTGGAATCATCCAGAATCAGAATCTTCGGCTTTTTCAGCAAAGCCCTGGCAATGCAGAGACGCTGTTTCTGTCCGCCGGATACGTTGCTTCCCCCCTGTTCAATATATGTATCATACTGGTCGGGAAACTGCTCAATAAATTCATGGGCGCAGGCCATTTTACAAACCCTGATGCAGTCTTCTTTCGTTGCATTTTTATCTCCCCATCGGAGATTTTCCAGAATTGTACCGGAAAACAGTACATTCTTCTGAAGCACCACAGAAACCTGATTCCGCAGCTCTTCCATATCATACTCTTTTACATCAATGCCTCCCACTGATACGCTGCCCGCCGTCACGTCATAAAGCCGGCTGATCAGGTTCACAAGACTGGATTTGGCGCTTCCGGTTCCACCGATAATCCCTATGGTTTCACCGGCGTGAATTTCCAGATTAATATCTTTTAATACCAGTTCCCCGCCTTCTCCATTCTCAGTTCCTGACAATGGTTTTGAATAAGAAAAATCCACATGCTCAAAAGTAATCCTTCCATCCGGCACTTCTTTAATTGGATGATCCGGATTGGACAATGTACTCTTTTCATTGATTACTTCTGCAATACGCTCAGCGCTTGCCGCACTCATGGTTACCATTACAAAAATCATGGACAGCATCATAAGGCTCATCAAAATATTCATACAGTATGTCATCAGACTCATAAGCTGCCCTGTAGTCAGCGCATTGCTTATAATCATTTTGGCTCCCAGCCAGCTTATGGCCAGAATACATCCGTATACGGCAATCTGCATCAGCGGCGCATTCCAGGTCAGAATCTTCTCAGCTTTGGTAAACATCTGATAAATGTTGCCGCTGGCCCTGGTAAATTTCTCATTCTCATAATCCTCCCGCACATAAGCCTTTACCACACGGATTGCCGACACATTTTCCTGCACGCTGGCATTTAAATCATCGTATTTAGGAAAAATTTCTTTGAAATACCTCATTGCCTTCCTCATAATCAAAAACAGGCAGAAGCCCAGTGCAATCACTGCAATCAAATAAATACTAGCCAGTTTTGCATTGATTAAAAATGCCATTATCATGGCCGTTATCATGCTGATGGGCGCACGTACGCACATACGCAGGATCATCTGATAAGCATTTTGTACATTGGTGATATCCGTGGTCAGCCGCGTCACAAGGCCGGCCGTGGAAAATCTGTCTATATTTGCAAAAGAAAAACTCTGAATATTGTCAAACATGGCAAACCTCAAATTCCTGGCAAGGCCTGTGGATGCACTGGCGCCGTATTTGGCTCCCATCATGCCTGCCATCAGTCCGAAAACAGCCAGCAGCATCATCACGGCTCCTGTTTTGCAGATATAGTTCATATCTCCCTTTTCCACTCCATTGTCAATAATAGCTGCCATCAGCAAAGGGATCAGCATCTCCATAATCACTTCCAGTATCATGCAGACAGGAGTAATCAAAGAATCCTTCTTAAATTCCTTCACCTGTCCTAAAATCGTCTTTACCATACTGGTTCCTCCTGTATTCTCCATATTCCTCACCTTCCTTTCATTTTTTCCCGGAAACGGAAATCTTTGAATAACTGCATGCAATATCCTCTTCCAGGTTCCGTTTCAATCTTCCTGCCACCGCAAGAAACAATTCAATGTCCTCCGGCGAAATATTCCGTTTGCACCGTTCTTCCAGTAAATCAATATCGTCAATATGCTGCTCATGGATTTTCCGGCCTTTTTCTGTCAGAACCAGCTTTTTCAGACGGCCGTCTTTTTCCACGGATTCTCTGGAAATATATCCTTTTTTCTCCATCAGCTTTACAATGCTGGTGACCGTAGACCTTGCAATGGAAAATTCCGTTTCTATATCTTTTTGAAATGTATCCCTGTCAGCATTCTCATACAGAAATCCCAGAATCCAGCTATGCATCACCGTTACTTCATCCAGCCCTTTCTGGCCGGTCTCATAAGCAAGCAGATTTCGGAAAAACAGATTATCCAGAGTCTTAATCTGAAAGCCCAGAGTGTCTTTTCGATTCATTTCATAGTGTTCCTCCTTTATCCCCGCAGAGCATTCCGGAATGGCCTTTTGCCACTTTCCAGGCGCCCGGCGGCATATAATTGTTTTATATAGAACTATTATATGCAGATAAATTGTATTGTCAAGAAACTTTTTAAAAAAATAATATTTTACATGAAATGTTAAGGAATAAGGCGCAGCATTGCCTGCGCCAATGGACTGCGCTATGCGCCGGCGGCATACCGCGCAGCTAAAACTGATTGCAAAGAAGCAAAACAGACTGTAATAATGAAACCGGACGCAGAACAAATTGTAATAATGAAACCGAGTGCGGAACAAATTTGGCTAAGACATCTTATGCACATACATCCGGGACGGCTCTGCTTCCCCTTCCCCCTTTACCATGCACAAAAATTCCCACCCATAACGTTCATAAAAAGAAGTGTGGTCTGTAATCAAATACAGGGTGTCGATATTTTTTTCTTTCATATCCCTGCATACATAATCTAACATGCTTCCTGCAATGCCCTGGCAGCGGAACTCTTCTTCCACATAGACAGCGCAGACATTGGGCGCTAAATCTTTTCGCTCATGAAAATCGTTGGCAATAACGCCAAGCCCGCCTATGATTCTGTCAGAAAATCCTTCTGTTTCTCCCATACCGGCATCCGTGCACTCCGTTTCCTGACATACGGGACAGGGAACAGAACCGCTGTCCTCAACTGCCACATACCATTGGGGAACGGGTCGCTGATTCTTCAGGCATTCCTCCATGCTTTCCCGATAGGCCTCCACTGGAATCTGCCATTTCCCATGAAACCAGCGAGCCGCATCATCCAGTAACTCCGGGCGCCGCCGGATTGGCATTATAGTATAGTCTTTCATATTTTCCCATCCATTCCTATTCTGCACCAGAAGAAAAAATCTCTGCTGTTTTTTCTAAATATTACTCCGGCAGTTAAATATCACAGCAGATGGAGATTTGGGCAAGTAAGATGCTGTGATATTTAACTGCTGGAGTAATATTAACACAGGACTTTTCACAAGTCAATATAATTCTCGAATATATGTTCTGAAAATACTTGACTTCTGATCTGGTACAGGTTATAATCTTTACAACTTACGATACACTGGGAGGTATGATATGAAAGTAAACTTTTATGAACAGACAGAAGATGAATTGTTGAAATTTGCAGTCATTGTCTCCCGCTCCAATGGAAAATGGGTCTTCTGCAAGCACAGGGAATGGACAACCTATGAATGTCCCTATTATGCTGATATCCAAAGTTTCGAGCCGGAACTGCACAGTGAAATAGAAAGGATTGTCCTGTGGGAAGAACCTCCCGCAGAATGCCAATGGACTTATCCGGAGATCCAGCCGCTGCTGTTAGAGCATGTCAGCAAAATACTTTCTGCAAGATGATCTCGAAGCAGAAAAACAGCATAATACTCCGGGTGTTAAATACCGATGAAAATTCAGGCAAATAAACGTCGATACTTAACAGCCGGAGCAACACATCATAACAACAGACAATTATTCCAGGAATCCTGCATTGAGGAACGGTTGGTTCCGATTCTTTTTTCTATACTCCGGAATATGCGGAATATCCTGCATCAATGGGAAGCACTACGCCGGTGATTGCGCTGGCCGCTTTGTCATCACACAGGAAAAACACGCCGCCCAGAAGCTCCTCTCCTTCCACAAACCGTCCCATAGGCGTACCGGCCAGAATCTTATTGGAGCGGGGAGTAGGCGTGCCGTCTTCCTGAAAGAGCAGGGAACGGTTCTGATTGGACACCAGAAATCCCGGCGCAATGGCATTGCAGCGGATTCCTGTTCCTGCAAAATGAGTCGCCAGCCACTGGGTAAAGTTGGATACCGCAGCTTTCGCTCCGGAATATGCAGGTATTTTTGTCAGCGGCACATAGGCATTCATGGAAGAAACATTCAGGATACAGCCGGATTTTCGCTCTGCCATTTCTTTGGCAAATACCTGAGTGGGAAGCAGCGTTCCCTGGAAATTCAGCTTAAAGACGAAATCCACTCCGCTGGGATCAAGATCAAAAAATGTTTTCTGGCCTTCCGTTCTCTCATGGTGGTATTCGTTATCTGTGGTGGCACGGGGATTATTCCCTCCGGCGCCGTTGATTAAGATATCACAGGGACCTAAATCCACTAATACCTGCTGGTGAACAGCCTCCAGTTCTTCCGAATCCAGCACATTCGCTTTGTAACCTTCGCAGGTATAGCCTGCAGCTTTGCATTCCTCTGCCAGCTTCTTCACTGCTTCCTCGTTTAAGTCCAAGGCCGCAACTTTAGCGCCTGCCTGGGCGAAGGCTTTTGCCATGGTTCCGCAGAGTATGCCGCCGGCTCCGGTCACTACAACGACTTTCTCTGTAAACTTTATATTTAATGGTAATTCCAACATAATCTTCTCCTTCCTTTACACGTGAAATCCGGAATGATTCCGGACATTGCCATAATTCCATATACATTATATTTCAAACCCGAAATAATCCCGGGTATTATAATAGCTCAGGTTTCCAATCAACTGCTTCAATGCCTTTTCATCTGCGGGATACTGCCCGTTTTCCACCCATTCCCCCACCAGTTCGCAAAGCACACGGCGGAAGTATTCGTGGCGGGTATAGCTCAGGAAAGAACGGGAATCCGTCAGCATTCCCACAAAGCAGCCCAGCGCTCCGTTGGCCGCTAATTCAGTCAATTGGTTGCGCATTCCAAAACAGTGATCGTTAAACCACCAGGCGCTTCCCTGTTGGATTTTCCCGGCAACGCCTCCCCCCTGAAAGCATGCCATGATGGTGGCAATTGCCGTATTATCTGTAGGATTTAAGGAGTAGAGAATGGTTTTGGGCAGTCCCCCGCTTTCCAAACATGCATTCAGCAGAGGGGCCACGCATTCCACTCCGGAACGGCTATTAACCGCATCATAGCCGGTGTCCGGGCCAAGCAGCTCAAACTGAGGCTTATTGATGTTTCTCAGGCAGCCGAAATGGATCTGCATCACCCAGTTTTTCTGGGCGTATTTTTTGGCGCAGGCAATGGTAACCAATGTTTTGTAGGCATCTGCCAGCTTCCGGTCCGGACATTTCCCTTCCATTGCTATAGCAAAGGCATGGTTTGCAGCCATCTTGTCCGGCTTTTCATACATACAGTAATCCAGGCCATGGTCGGCGCAGAGACAGCCGTGATCGGCAAAATAGTCAATCCTCTCGCCCAGGGCAAGGGCAACATCCTCTGCCGTGTTCAGTTTCCTTCCCACGGTGCGGGACAGCTTTTCCATATATCCGGCAAAGCCCGGTTTTTCAAGATTGACGGCCAAATCCGGACGAAATGCCGGAAGGACTTTGATTTCCATGTCCGGGTCTGCCTGGATCTTATCGTGATATTCCAGGCTGTCTGTTGGGTCGTCTGTAGTACAGACGGCCTGCACATGGAACTTTCGCATCAGGGAACGAGCAGAATAACCTTCTAAAATTTCATTGCAGCGGTCATAGACGGCGTCTGCATTTTCCGGCGTCAACGGCTCTGCGATGCCGAATCCCCGCTGAAGCTCCAGATGGCTCCAGTGGTAAATGGGGTTTCCAATGAGTTTCGGCATCACACTGGCAAAAGCGCGGAATTTCTCACGGTCCGGCGCATCTCCGGTAATTTTGTCCTCTGCAATTCCTCCGGCCCGCATCACCCGCCACTTATAGTGATCCCCGCCCAGCCATATCTGGGAAATATTTTCAAATTTCCGGTCCTCCGCAATTTCCCGGGGGCTGATATGACAGTGGTAGTCAATGATTGGCAACTTTTCTGCTGTGCCGTGGTATAATTTTTCCGCTGTTTCTGTGGACAGCAGGAAGTTTTCATCCATAAATTTTCGCATAACTTGCACCCTACCTTACCTGAATTTCTTATGCCGGCAATTCCAAAGATATCCGTGCTCCGCCGGCCCGGCATATATTCTGTGAACTATCAGTTGCTTTCCTAACATTGTCTTGCAGCATTATGCAAAAACAACTTAAATGTTTCCGGCTTCCCGCTCCAGCATGTCCCAGCAGCCCCACAAATACATGATGCCCAGGGCGCGGTCATAGAGCCCGTATCCCGGACGGCATTTCTCGCCCCAGATATGGCGGCCGTGGTCGGGACGGATATAGCCGTCGTACCCGCAGTCATGGTAAGCCCGCAT
>JAETSX010000135.1 GCA_021769425.1 Eubacterium sp. | reverse complement strand
AATATTGAAACCGTCTGTCTGCTTTCAAGGAAACCTTGATTTTCTGCGGTTTGTGGGATATTAAGGAGCGAAAATGGATGTGTATTTTGTAGCCTTATGAATGAACCATTTGAATATCGTAGCAGAGGGGTGTTTTGAGACTCTGCTGAATAATAGGCTTTTGCTAAAAGGTATCACTTTTGTGAAAATGTATGATACCTCCTGGCAAGAGCCTTTTTGTATAAAGATAACTTGACTTATAAATCTTACTGATGTAATATTTAAACAAGTGCAGCAGGATTGCGGACGAAATTTTTTTGTTGCGAAATCTTACGCATGTAATAAAAAGAGAGGAGGAATGCATAGTACGATATACCCAGCAAAGAGAAATTTTTTTACTTCAAAATCTTACGAATGTAATATTTTGAAGATATAGCGTACATTGAAAATAGAATATGACCATATCAGCAAAGCAAAATGAATGGAGGTCAATATGAAGAAAGGAAAAAGCAGAAACAAGCGAAAGAAAACAAGAAGCAGGCTCCTATGGATTGCGATTGCTGTTATAGGAATAGCTGCGGTAATTTCTGCAGTATGCGTGGCAGGAATGTTGGCAACAAAGGAAAATGCCTGGAGGACACCGGAAGAACTTCTGGTGGAGTACATGGATCATATTCCAAAACAGGAGTATGAAGAAATGTATGCGATGCTACATATTGAGGCATCGGGAAATGTCAGTCAGGAGGATTTTGTAACTCGAAATTCAGCTATTTATGAGGGCATTGAGGTGCAGAATATGACGGCTGAAATTCTGACATATGACGGGGAGCAAATGACAGTAACCTACCAGACTTCTTTCGATACAGTTGCAGGGAATATCAGCTTTGAGAACGAGGCACTTTTCTTGGAGGGCGAAGAAGGCTATAAGTTGGTTTGGGATGATTCCATGATTTTTCCGAATCTGACTTCTACAGATAAAGTAAGAGTTTCCACTACACAGGCAGAACGAGGAGAAATTGTGGATAGGGATGGACGTGTCCTTGCTGGAAAAGGTACTGCATCTTCGGTTGGAATCGTTCCGGGCAAGTTGGAAAACAGAGAGGAAGCAATCGCACAGATTGCAGAACTGTTGGAAACAACTCCGGAAGCGATAGAAAAGAAGCTGTCGGCGCAGTGGGTAAAGGATGATTCCTTTGTGCCGATAAAAACCATTCCGAGGGTTGAAGAAATCGAGTTGATGAAGATTGAACCGGACCAAGAGGTGCTGAAAGAAAAGGAAAGACATGAAAAGTTGCTGGAAATTCCCGGAGTGATGATATCTGATGTTGAAGTGCGCGAATACCCATTAGGGGAAGCCTCTGCACATTTGGTCGGGTATGTTCAAAGCGTTACTGCGGAAGATTTAGAGGAACATGCAGGAGAAGGCTATACAGCCAATAGTGTAATCGGCAGAAGCGGAATGGAGGGATTATTTGAGAGTGAACTGAAAGGCCAGAACGGTTGCAGGATTTACATTGTAAATTCGGAAGGCAAAGAGAAGGAGGAACTGGCTTGTATTCTGGTACAGCATGGGCAGGATATTCAGCTTACGATAGATGCCAATTTGCAGGTTTCCTTGTACGAACAGTTTAAGGAAGATAAAAGCTGCTCAGTAGCCATGAATCCTTATACCGGAGAGGTATTGGCTTTAGTCAGCACACCGTCCTATGACAATAACGATTTTATTATGGGATTGTCCAGTGAACAGTGGACTGCACTGAACGAGGATGAGAATAAGCCAATGTATAATCGGTTCCGGCAAGTGTGGTGTCCGGGGTCTACATTCAAGCCAATTACCGCTGCGGTCGGCTTGGAATCAGGAGCAATCGATCCGATGGAAGATTACGGGAATGTAGGCTTAAGCTGGCAAAAGGATGCATCGTGGGGTTCTTATCATGTAACAACACTCCATGCATATGAACCAGTCATTTTAGAGAATGCTTTGATTTATTCCGATAATATTTATTTCGCAAAGGCAGCATTAAAGATTGGCTCAGAAGAAATGGAGAGTTCTTTGACTGGACTTGGTTTTAATGAGGAACTGCCATTTGAGATTAAGATGGCAGAGTCGCAGTATTCCAATACAGAGGGAATTGAAACTGAAATACAGTTAGCTGACAGCGGTTACGGACAAGGACAGGTTTTAGTGAATCCGTTACATATGGCTTGTATCTATTCTGCTTTCTGTAATGAGGGAAATGTCATAAAACCGTATTTGGTATATCAGAAAGACGCAGTAGCTGAGTATTGGATTCCAGGAGCCTTTTCTAATGAGACAGCAAGTCGTGTATTGGAAGGAACAAAGAAGGTTGTGAATGATTCTAATGGAACTGGATATGCAGCCCATCGGGATGACATTCTTTTAGCAGGAAAAACAGGTACGGCAGAAATCAAGGCATCGAAGGATGATGCTTCAGGTACGGAATTAGGATGGTTCGCAATTTTTACAGCAGAAGATACGGTAGAACGTCCTATATTGATTATCAGCATGGTAGAAGATGTGAAAGGAAGAGGAGGAAGCGGATATGTTGTTAAGAAAGACAACTTGGTTCTGGAAGAGTGGTTTGGCAGCAATTAACTTTGTATTAATACTTAGTATTTCGGGGTGCAGTGATGCACCCCCGGAAGAAAATACAGTTTCGGAAACGGTAATAGATGTTCAGGCTATTCAGGAAGAATCAGAGGAGGATGCAGATGAAATTATAATCGTCTGCATTGACCTTTATGAGAAAGCAGGAGAAGAAAATAAATTAGCGGATTTGGAAACAATCCGTAGTATTGTAAATCGTCTTGGAGAAAATGGTTATTCGGCAGTTGACAGTAAAAACCAGATTGATATGACTGAGCCGGAGCAGGTGGCCCACTTCTGCGAAATGGTAGATGCGAAGGAAGAGGCAGAAATATCCATTATTGAGGTCAGTTATTTGTCGGGTTTTGTAAAATACGATTTGCAGACAAAAGATGGAAATGTAGATGTGGTCAGAAGCTATTACAAGTACGAAAACGGAAATATACAAAGAAATACAACAGGAAGCTATCAGGCAGAATACTGGAACTATACAGAAGAAGGATATCTGATGTTTTCAGGAGTATGGTATTCGGAAGAATTATATATTCTTACATTAAGCGGAGTAGAGGAGAACACTGCATTGCGAGTGCAGCCTTTGGATGAGATGTGCAGAGAACTGACTCGGAAGTATCTCGCTCCAATCAGTTTTGAACAGAATAATATGTTTATTGTAGATTGGAGTGAGAACGATTTTGGAGAACTGAATTTTTACGATATGTATGACATTCTCTATCAAAAAGAAAATGGGAAATATGTTCCTTATGTCGCAGATGACAATTTAGGAGTCGGTGCGGTTTACCGGATTCCGAAGGAGGAATTTGAAAGCGTTATCATGACCTGCTTCAATATCGATAGTGAAACGCTGCAATCCAAAACGGTCTATTATTCAGACGATTCGACCTATGAATATAAGCCGAGAGGGTTTGAAGAAGTAGAGTATCCGGAATATCCATATTCAGAGGTGGTTGGATTCACGGAGAACAGTGATGGAACAATTACACTTACAGCTAATGTGGTATTTCCACATTCGGGAAATTCAAAGGTATATGCCCACGAGGTTGTGGTCCGTCCTTTGGAGAACGGCGGGGTACAATATGT
>JAETSX010000134.1 GCA_021769425.1 Eubacterium sp. | reverse complement strand
TGATTAGATTTATTATCATTCATTTCAGTATCACTAAGATTAGTATTATTAGGGTTTGAAATGTAAACTTCTTGAAGTTTGTTTTCGGGACTTCTAGAAGTTTGATTTTGGGACTTCATGAAGTTTGAATTGTAAACTTCTGCGGGTTCCTCATTTTCCACAGAAATTTGTTTTTTAAACTTCTTTAATTCCTCTTCAAATTTTTTCTCATCTGTTTTCTCAGGCATAAAGGTTTTCACGTAGATGACGTTCACCTTTCCAAATCCCTGTCTGCGTTTCTCAATCAGACCAATTCCTGTTTCGTCATCCAGTTCTCTCATGGATTTAATGGCTTTATTTCTGCCACAGTTCAGTAATTCCATGATATCTTCGATGGAAAAGTAGATATATGCTCTGTTTTTGTCGTCAAACCACTGATTCTTGATGGAAAGAGACATTCGATCCAACATCAGTCCATATAAAATTTTAGCATCGCTCGATAAATCTTTAAAATAACTGTCTGTAAATAATGCTTTTGGTATGCGGTAGAAGCTGAACTGATCAGCTTCGGTACCGTAAAAATAATTAAATGTCATTTTTTTCTCCATAATTTCCTCCTTTCATTTTCTGCTAAGAAGTCCTCTTTTTAAACTTCTTTGACATTGTTTTCTTAGCTTTTTCTCTCCTTAACAGGACTGTTCCTGCATCCACTTTTCTAATAATGATTCAATCACCTGCTCCATGTCTTTGGCTGTATAATCATCCGGAAAATACTTTGTCAGTTTCTTTTCTGAGAAAGTAAGAGACCGGGATACTTTCTTTGCTATCACACAGTTATTGAAAATTGATAACATCTGAATCTGATTGATTGGCCCATCATTCAGCTGATTTCTGAGTGCTGCAATCTGCTTTGGCTTAATAAATCCAGTGTCACTAATATATTCGTAAATCCATTCTTGTACTTCCTTATCGATGTAGGAGATATCAATAGCAACTGTAAATTGGAGCTTTTTCTTATCTACCAGATCTAAAAGTTCTGGTATTAATTCCGTGAGACGAATATATCTTTGAACCTGTCGTCCACTTTCTCCATTATCCTTTCCAATGAGATCTGCCGTCTCATAATTCCCGACATTTTGTCGGGGATTTTCTTTGGTCGGACGACCTGCTGTTCTTCTCATAGCATCCATTTTCATCTTATATGCAAATGCTTTCTCACTCGGTAACAGTTCCTCTCGCTGAATGTTAGCGTCCACCATCGCAATCACGGCATCATCATCCGATAATTCTCTTACGATTGCCGGAATAGTCGTAAGTCCTGCAAGCTGTGCTGCATGCATTCTTCTATGACCGGATACCATTTCATATTCTTCATTATCATCCATTCGAAGCAGTACCGGTGTCAGTACTCCATTGATCCTTACACTTTCAACCAGATCCTGCATCTTTTCATCATCCAGCACCTTGAACGGATGATTTTTAAACGGATGGATCTTACTGATTTCTATCTCCATTGCAGATTCTTCATTTACCACACCCAGCAGTTCATCAATGCTTGCCAGTTTAATCTTTTCGCCACTTCTATTTTTCATTTTTCAAAACCTCCTGTGTTAAGTTCTTATATGCTTCGGCAACTTTTCCTTTCGGGCAGTGCATGTAGATGCTTTTTCCCTCTGCACTGGTCTCAGCAGCTTTTACAGACATCGGGATCACATTTTCAAATACCTCGATCTGACTTCCGTAGGTTGTATGTACTCTCGATGCAATATCCCTTGCGTAATTAGTTCTGAAATCTACCATGGTCAGGAGAATGCCCTCAATCGCCAGTTTCCGGTTCAGTCTTTTCTTTACTGTAAGAATGGTCTTGATCAGCTGCTGAAGTCCTTTCACCGGCAGATATGCGGCTTGCACAGGTATCAACACAGAATCGGAAGAGACCAGTGCATTGATTGTCATCATACCAAGGCTCGGCATACAGTCGATCAGGATATAATCGTATCGGCATCGTATCGCATCGATATATTCTTTCATGATCATTTCTCTGCTCATAACATTTCCCATCGTTACTTCCAGTGCGGAAAGCTCAATATTTGCCGGGAGAAGATCTACATTTTCCTGGTGATGTAAAATCCCATCTTCCAGAGAAATTTCTTCTTCGTTGATGACATCCATCATGATCGTTGCCAATGTGATGCGAAGATCATCCGGTTCCTCATATCCAAGACTTGCGGTTAAACTTCCCTGTGGATCCGCGTCGATCAGCAACACTTTCTTACCTTCTCTTGCCAGTCCAATGCCTACATTTACGGTTGTGGTGGTCTTTCCGACGCCACCTTTCTGGTTTACTACGGATATAACTTTACACATGATTTCTTCCTCCTTTAACTTTCCCATGATTCTTTTTTCCATAATTTCAACAGTGCCAGTATTTCCCGTTTCATCATTGCCGGTGTATAAGAATTTGGAAAATACTTGTGCAACTGCTCGTTTGTGAATGCCACTCTTGTGATCTCACCCTTTTTCACTTCACACATGATCTCTTCCATCTTTTCCAGTGACAACTGTTTTTCTTTACTCAGTTGCCGGATCCTCTGGGCCTGTGAGAGTGATGGGATTGCCTGTGCATACTCCATTGCTACAAGCAGTTCTCTTTGTTCTTTTTCACTTAATGCAGCTATCTCTACAGCCGGACAAAAAGAAATAATCTCATCATCCAGTTTCTGCAACATTTCCGGTATCAGTTTTGTCAGTGAGATATAACGCTGCACTTGTTTTGGGCTATCACCACAATCTTCACTGATGATTTCTATTGCCCGCTTTCTTGGTGTTTTGTGGTCAACTTGGCTCTTTTTTCGACCACTTTTTCTTTTTAATACGTCATTCTTCAGTTTGTAAGCAAAAGCTTTTTCACTGTAGCTAATCCGTTCTCTGTGAAGATTGGAATCTACCATGCTCAAGATGGAATCATCTTCACTTAATACCCGAATGATTACCGGTACTTTACGGTATCCCAGTTTCTCCGCAGCATGTTTTCTTCTGTGACCGGATATGATCTCATAGTATCCATCCGGTACTGGTCTGACGATTAGCGGATTTAAAATTCCATACTTCTCAATGCTTTCCTGCAAAAGAAACATTTCCTTATCATCTTTTACCTGAAACGGGTGCTCTTTGAACGGACGAAGACGCTCAATCTCAATTTCTATGATTCTTTCTTCGTTTTCTCCTGATTGTCTGTTTGGCTCAGTCATCTTGACTCCTTTCCTCCAGGATTCAGGAAATAAAAAATGCCTGCCTGGAACTTTTATAGATAGTAAAGTTCCAAACAGGCATTGCTGTTTGACCATTAGCTGTAGCTAATAGAATTGAATACTGTTTCAGCTAATTCATGTTTGCAAGTTTGGGAGAGATTGTTTCTTTTCCCGCCTTTTCTCTGATTTACATTCCCGAATAAGGGGTGACAACGGAGCGGAACCCAAATGTTAGCTGGACTTCTTAAAACCCATGTTTGCAAACCGGTAATTTTGATTAGCTGTCAGCTAACAAAAATCGGATTGCGTTAGCTGTAAATTGATCATTTTGAATGGAATTTTGTGTCACGAACGTGATTTGAAAATAACAAAAGCGTTCGTTGTCAGCTAATCCAGCTAACATTTTCGAACGCTTTGAAGCCCGTCGCCAAGAGGATTTGAACCTCCGACCCCTCGCTTAGGAG
>JAETSX010000043.1 GCA_021769425.1 Eubacterium sp. | reverse complement strand
TCCGCGGGGTTTATAAGGACGATGATATTCTTGTCCAACTGGGCTCCGCAAACATCCCTGTGATCTACGGCAACGTGCCAGAGAATCCAGACGCGCCGGCGGAACATCTGCTGATCAGGGCGGACGCCGGGAAAACAGCTGAGCAGCAACAGCGGGAGACGGCAGTGACGATGAAGATCCCGCTGAAAGGGGAGAGGAACGATTTGGGGCGCCTGCACCAGTTAGGGGACTGCATTCTGCTTCTGGGATTCTTTTTTGCCGGTTTGTGGTTTATTCTGCGCTTATGCATCTTCTCCTATCGGAAGCTTATTGCTGCGTATGAATGTAAGGGACATACCGCCCAGAGAGGCTTTCAGGCTTTTCTTGGCGCTGGCGCATTGGCGCTTGCGCTCCTTGGCTTTGCGCTCCTTTTACAGCTTGTGCGCATACCAGCCGTCTACTTGCCGGAAAACAATATTTTTGACGTTTCTTACTATGGAAAGGAAATTTTAAGCGGGATACAGCAGATGAATACAGACTGCCGCATCAGGGATTATTCAAGGGTTTGTGCCGTTTATTTGTGCGCGGAAACCGGGCTTATAATCCTGGCAGTCCCGTTGTTCTGGGTAGGGTGCCAAAGTCTGCGTCATGGGGTATTAGCGCGTGTTTGAAAAATCATTTCCGACATTTGCACTAAGGGCTCCACCAAGCTGCATCTATGGTGCGTAACCGTAAGGGGATTGAAAAGTTGGTCAATCTTATCCGTACAGCTCCTGTACTGTAAGAATGTTTCTATGTTGGGAAGGAGCATTTTTATGGTACCGGAATGCCAGTGTACCGGAATTCCGGTTTGTCCTTAATGGACGGATATGCCAGTAGGTATTAGATTACCCGTCTTTCTGGCAGAGGAACGAAATCTGTGCCTTTCTTCAAAAGGTTTGCCTCCATCACGCTGTTATTGTATTTTGCCCTTTTTCTCCCGGCGCCTTTAAGCAAGGGAATTGCAATATAACCGGAAAAAAGAATTTTCTGGATCCGGAAATAAGAATGAAAAAGAGTTGCCTTTTCGGAGATATGGTGATATAATTCCCGTATTTGGTGAAACAAGTTCTTAATGCAAGGGAGTAAATTTAGATGGTAACAATCAAAGAAGTGGCATTTAGCCTGGGGGTTAGCCCTACTACGGTATCCAATGTAATTCATGGTAATACCAAGGAAGTGTCTCCCAGGACCATTGCGCGTGTTCGGGAGAAATTAGATGAACTGCATTATATTCCGAATATGAGCGCCCGCACACTGGCAGGTAATTTTTCTAAAATCATAGGCGTAATTATCCGGTATCCAATGATGGAAGGAAAAAATGCAGTTCAGGATCCTTTTAACAGCGAACTGATCGGTACAGTAGAGGCGGAAATCAGGAAAGCGGGTTTTTTTTTGATGCTGTATGCATCTGACAATGCGGAGGAAGTGCTGCATGTGGCCCATATATGGAATGTGGACGGTTTGATTGCGTTTGGAATGGGAGCGAAAGAATGCAAGGCAATCAAAGAGACTGCCAAAATGCCAGTAGTGTTTATCGACTGCTATTTTTCGGATGATGCGGATTCCTATAATAATGTGGGACTCAAAGATCGGGAATATGCCGAGAAGATTACGGAATACCTGATAGAGCAGGGGCATAAGAGAATCGCATTTCTGGCGGATAATAGAGTAGGAGTGGATTTTGAGAGATGGTTGGGGTACTGTCAGGCATTAGAAAAGCACAATCTTCCGGTACAGGAGGATTCTTTTTTTAAGATTGCCTATGGGGATACCGGAATTCAGCAGACTTACGACGCTCTCTATGCAAGAAAAGATGAATTTACAGCCCTTTTCTTTGCATCGGATTATTATGCATGTCTGGCTATCAATTATTTTTATGATAAAGGAGTAAAGGTTCCTGATGAAATGTCTGTGGTGGGCTTTGACGATAATATTTTTGCCAGAAATATCAGGCCGCGGCTGACTACAGTGCAGCAGAATGCAGGAGAGAAAGGGAGAATCGCTGTTGAAAGTGTGCTCAGTATGATAGAAAAGAAAAAGGCATTTGTGGGAAATATCCGTCTGGATGCCAAACTGGTAATACGCGATTCTGTAAAAAATATCACTTAAGAAAAACTGTCTGGATAAAAGTACTAGATTTCCAGGCAGTTTTTTTGTCTATTTTATCTAATTTGATTTTTGGTAATTTGTGTAAATTACATAAAAACTATCAAAATATATTAAAAATTAATTCCTTTTGCGCAAAAGGCATAACAAATAAATGCATATGGAAAGGAGAACTGGTAAATTTATGAAAAGAAAAATATTAGCATTGCTGTTGGCAGGAAGTATGGCAGCAGGAGTATTAGCAGGATGCGGAAACAACAGTTCAAAAACTGAAGGGAAAAGTGAGAGTACAGAGAATCAAAAAGAGGATAACAATGCAGATGCAGCCGAAGAGGATGCAGAAAGCGGTGCAGATGAATCAGAGGGCAGTGAAAGCGGTTCAGGGGATCTTACAGGCACCGTTGATATTTTCCAGTATAAAGTGGAGATTAACGATGCCCTGAAAGCGGCAACCGAAAAATACATGGAACTGAACCCCGGCGTAACCATCAATCTGGAAACCGTGGGCGGCGGCGATGATTACGCTGCAGCATTGAGGACCAGGATGCAGGCCAGCGATCAGCCAGAGATTTTTAATATCGGCGGTCCGCAGGATGTAATTGACTGGGAAGCAAATCTGGCAGATTTATCAGCCGAGGGATGGATTGGCAATACGGTGGAAGGTTTGCTGGATGACGTAACAAAAGACGGCAAGATTTACGGTATGCCGCTTGCAATTGAAGGGTACGGTTTTGTTTACAACAAGGAAATCTTTGAAGCAGCGGGAATTGACGCTTCCGTATTGAAGACGTATGACGATATTGACAAGGCGTTCGGAGAATTGAAAGCTAAAATCGATAACGGTGACTTAAAAGAACAGTTCCCAGCATTGGAAGCCGTGATTGAATATCCGGCCAAAGAGAAATGGGTATTGGGTATGCACACCGGCAATATTGCGCTGGGGCAGGAATTTGCAAACTGTACCGAAGCGTTCAATGCTAAAGAAGTAGAGTTTAAATATGCGCAGGAACTGAAAGACTTAATTGATCTGCAGATTAAGTATACGGTAAATGCAGACAATCCAGCAGCACTGAATGCAGTGGATTATTCCATGCAGGCAGGCGGCGGACTGGCAATTGAGCGTGTGGCAGCCATTCAGCAGGGCAATTGGGTATATCCGATTATTTCTGAAGTTGACGCTGCAGTGGCTGAAAAGCTTGGAATTATCCCGATGCCGTTAAAAGGTGTGTCTGAGGGAAATACCCCGGTGGGCGTTCCAATGTACTGGGCAGTAAATAGCCAGAGTGATGAGCAGGATCAGGCGGCAGCAAGAGATTTCTTAAACTGGCTGTACCAGTCAGAAGAAGGAAAGCAGGTTGTGGTAAATGACTTTGGTTTTATTCCTCCTTTTACCAACTTCGGTGAGGCGAAACCTTCCGATCCTCTGGGACAGGCAATCAGCGAAGCTGCTAATGCAGGAACCATTGCGCCATGGGTGTTCAACGGATGTCCTACAAGCTGGGCAGAGAATGTGCTTGGAGCAGAAATCCAGTCTTATATTGGCGGAGACAAGACATGGGAGGAAGCGGTTGAAAGCGCAAAACAGAGCTGGAAAGAATCTCGTTAGAAGATAATTTATGGGGATGCTGCATGAAGGAGTTGGGCTACAGGATATTTCCTTTCTGCGGCAGCCCCATTTAAGTAAGAACTGGAGGAGATAATATTGAAGAGGTCAAAACTGGGATTTTGGGGATTTGTACTGCCTTCCTTTGTTATGTTTGCGGTGGTAGTGTTGGTTCCTGCCTTATGGGGCATAGGATATTCTTTTACAAGTTGGAATGGAATTGGAAATGATATTGAATTCGTAGGAATCAGCAATTATATTAACATATTTACGAAAGACGGAGATTTCCGCCATGCGTTTCTTTTTACGGCAGTCTTTTCTGTTTTGGTGGTATTCTGCGTAAACCTGGTAGGATTTCTGTTGGCGCTTCTAGTCACCTCGAAAGCAAAAGGAACCACTTTGATGCGGGGGGCGTTTTTTATGCCCAACTTAATTGGAGGAATCCTTCTGGGATTTACCTGGCAGTTTATTTTTGTACAGGCATTCGGAGCGATATACAATGCTACAGGGTTGGAATTTTTCAAGAACTGGCTTTCTGACACAAAGACAAGTTTTTTCGGTTTATTAATTTTGGTAGTCTGGCAGCTTGCCGGATATATGATGTTGATTTATATTGCCCAGATTCAGAATATCCCGGATGATATTCTGGAGGCGGCGGAGATTGACGGAGCCAATTACCGGCAGAGATTGTTCTATGTGATTCTTCCGCTGGTTGCTCCTGCGTTTACGATCGGTTTGTTCTTATCTTTGACCACATGTTTTAAGCTGTATGATCAGAACCTTTCCCTGACGAATGGAGGACCGTATAACAGTACAGAAATGCTTGCACTGAATATTTACAATACGGCATTTAAATACAATAACTATGGAGAAGCCCAGGCAAAAGCAGTGATATTCCTGATCGTTGTATCTGTGATTGGGCTGACGCAATTAAATATCAGCAAAAAGAAGGAGGTTGAGATGTAATGAGGAAAAGGCAGAGAATGATTAGCTTTGTTCTGACAGTCATCGGCCTCTTTTTGGCAGTGGCGTTTTTTTCTCCGATTTTGGTGCTTTTGAGCAATTCCTTTAAATCACTGAAGGATATTTACCTGGATGTTCTGGCATTTCCCACAGCGGAAACTTTTATAACAACCAATTATCCAGATGCCTTTGAAAAGCTGGAGTTTGTCAAATCTTTTGGCAATTCTTTTATGATTACCGTATGTTCCACTGGATTGATTTTGGTGTTCTGTTCTATGGCTGCGTGGGTGCTGGTAAGGTATAAGACGAAAAAGAGCAAAGTTATTTTTATGATGTATGCATCCGCTACACTGATTCCCTTTCAGTGTGTAATGCTGCCGTTGGTTCGTTTGATGGACAAGCTGCATATGATGAATCGGCCGGGACTGGTTCTGATGTATTTAGGGTTCGGAGCCAGCCTGTCCATTATCCTGTTCCATGGATTTATCAAGAATGTTCCGGTGGAACTGGAGGAGGCGGCCAGACTGGACGGATGCAATATGGTGCAGACCTTTTTTCTGGTGGTGCTGCCCATGCTGAAAACCATTATGGTTACCGTTGCAATTTTGAATGTTATGTGGATTTGGAATGACTTTCTGCTTCCTCAGCTTATGATTAATAAGCCGGGCTGGCAGACACTGCCCCTTAAAACTTTTCTGTTTTTCGGACAGTTTTCCAAGAAATGGGATTTGGCTACGGCAGGGTTGATTATGTGTATGCTGCCCATTATCCTGTTTTACGTGGTTTGCCAGAAGCATATTGTAAAAGGCGTTACGGAAGGAGCCGTGAAGGGTTAGGCAAATCATTGGCGCAAAAAGGAAAATAGAAAAAGCGTAATAAGGTGAAGAAAGGAGGCAGAATTTGAAGGAGCAAAAGAAATGGTGGAAGGAGGCAGTGGCATATCAGATTTATCCCAGAAGCTTCAAAGACAGCAATGGGGACGGAATCGGCGATCTAAGAGGTATTTTGGAAAAACTGGACTATCTGTCTTATCTGGGCATTGATGTAATCTGGATGTCTCCTATTTTCCAGTCGCCCAACCATGATAACGGGTATGACATTTCTGATTATCAGGGAATTATGGATGAATTCGGGACAATGGAAGACTTTGAGCTGCTGCTGAAGGAAAGTCATAAAAGAGGGATCAAAATGATTCTGGATCTGGTGGTAAACCATACATCGGATGAGCATCCCTGGTTTATAAAAAGCCGGGAGGCACAAGAGAATCCGTATTGGGGGTATTATATCTGGAAACCGGCCCGGGATGGAAAGGAACCCAATAACTGGGGGGCCTGGTTCGGTGGTTCTGCCTGGGAGTATGATGAGAACAGGGAGAAATATTACTTCCATCAATTCTCTCTCCATCAGCCGGATTTAAACTGGCAGAACCCGAAAGTGCGGGAAGAAATTTTTGCCATGATGAAGTGGTGGCTGGATAAAGGAATTGATGGATTCCGTATGGATGTCATCAATATGATTTCCAAAACGGAGGATTATTCTGACGGAGAGCAAAAAGGGATGTATGGAGATCTTTCGCCCTATTGCATGAACGGTCCCAAGGTACATGAATATCTCAGGGAGATGAATGAAAAGGTTCTGTGCCGGTATGACGTCATGACAATTGGGGAAGCGATGGAGGCGAGCCCTGCAGAAGCGAAAAAATATGCTGGGGCAGACCGGAAGGAATTAAATATGGTGTTTCAGCTGGAACATTTGGATATGGGAAAAGGAAAATATGGGAAATGGAATGACAAACCTGTCAATCTGCAGGAACTGAAAGGGATTTTCAATAAATGGCAGGAAGAATTGAACGGTGTGGGATGGAATTCTCTTTGCTGGAGTAACCATGATCAGCCCCGGGCAGTCAGCAGGTTTGGAAATGATGGGGCATATTGGGCAGTTTCGGCAAAAATGCTTGCCACTTGTCTGCATATGATGCGGGGTACGCCTTTTATTTATCAGGGCGAAGAAATCGGGATGACTAATGCAGGATTTCAAAAGCTGGAAGATTACAGGGATGTGGAGTCCATTCAGGCCTATCATGAATTGGTGAAGCAGTCCGGAGTCAGCCATGAAGCCATGATGGAATATTTAAAGTTAAAAAGCAGAGACAATGCCAGAACTCCAATGCAGTGGAGCGAAGAGGGGCAGGCAGGATTTACAGAGGGCAGTCCGTGGATTTCGGTGAATGGGAATTATCCGGAAATCAACGTGGAAAAACAGCAGGGAGAAGAAACATCCATATTGAATTATTATCGCAGGCTTATTGCATTGCGTCATGATCATCCGGTGATTGTCTATGGAGATTTTTGCATGCTGTTGGAGGAGAGCGATACGGTATTTGCATATAAAAGGATATTGGATCCTGTGAAATTGACTGTAGTATGCAATTTTACAAGTCAGGAGGTGGCATGCAGTCTTTTGTCAGAGGCAGCGCCTGTTCTGATTTCCAATTACCGGGACAGAATTTCCGGGATACTGCGCCCCTATGAAGCAGTGGTATATGAGGAAACGAGTATATAACCGGAAGGAGGACTGCCGGATGCAGCTCATTTATAGCAGATACGGTTGGGGATAAATGAGTTCCATCAGGAGTGGAAAGATGCAAAATAGTTAAGGAGGCAGTTATGAAGAGAAAAATAGTTGCGGCGCTGGTAAGCGTTGTTATGTTATTGGAGTCGGTTTCGGCGGTACAGGTGTCTGCGGCTGTGATTGAAGCGGAAGACGCAGTGACAGACATGTCGCCTGTGAAACCGGAAAATCCGGGAGATTATACCGGAGAGGGATATCTGGAAGCCACAAACGAGGCATCTAAGATAGAATTTACCATACATGCGGATCAGCCTGGGAATTATGCAGTGGAGACAAAATATTCCAATGGCGGCGCACGGGAACAATCCGTGTCTGTGTATGTGAATGATAAATTTATAAAAGAGGAACAATTGCCTGTAACCATTAATGGGGATACGTATGCCAGCCTGACAACTTCCCTTCCTCTTTTGCAAGGGGAGAATAAAATCAGGTTTCAGATGGGAGGAAGGACAGGAACAGAATCTATCAGCACAGGACCTTTGTACTGGATGGCATATGAGACGCCTTTTGAACAGGATCACTATCTGGAAGAAGACCGCTGGGATAAAAATGTGGAATGGATGGCAGAACAGGGATTTGTAGATGCCGGATACAAAATGATGTCAACCGACGGCTGGATTGAGGGCGCACAGGTGATTGATGAGAACGGCTATATTACAAAATATAATTATTCCTGGAATAAAACCTGGAAAGGAATGGGCGATCAGTTAAAGGCAAAGGGGATGACACTGGGAGTTTATTATGATCCGCTCTGGGTGACTGCAGCGGCTTATAACTCTGATGCCAAAATAATCGGAACAGAGATACCGGTAAGCAGTCTGGTAAATCCGGAATTTGGACATTTCAGTGATTTTAAGCCTGTGAATCTGCCCAAGGGGGAAGGATTTGATAACCAGGAATGGTGTAAGGATAAGCAGCCGGCGCTTTACTGGCTGGATACCGATAAGGAAGGGGCAGAACAGTATATTAAGGGCTATGTGAAGCATTTTGCAGATGCCGGCGCAACTTTCCTGCGGGTGGATTTTCTTGGGTGGTATGAGAATGGAATCGGCGGCGATAACAAACAGAATGGGAAACCGGCTTATGGGACGGCACGGTATGAAAAGGCGCTTCGATGGATGCGGGAGGCCTGTGATGAGCACGGGATGCTGCTGAGCCTGGTAATGCCGAACCAGTACAATCATGCAGAAGTGGAACTGAAGTACGGCGATATGATGCGTGTAAATGAAGATGTTTCCAACGGCGGTTGGGACAATCCTACAAACGGGCCGGAAAAAGGATGGCCCAATAACCATATCAGCGGCCGTCGCAGAGGTCAGTGGCAGCCGGACTGGGCACAATGGGGCAACAGTTTTGACGCTTTTACCGGTTGGGCAGACGTAGGAGGCCGGGGTCAGATGATTCTGGACGGAGACTTCCTCAGAATGGCACGGTTTGATGTGGTCAGAGAGACTTCTGACAGTGAGCGGAAACTTACGGCAGAGGAAGCTGTGACGGCAGACGCACAGAAACGATCCGCAGTATCCCTTGCGGCCATGGCCGGCTCTCCCATTTGTATCGCAGATCAGTATGATACTATGAATGCAAATGCACCAGCAGGCGTGGACAACAAAGATTATTATCTGAATCAGGAGATTTTGGAGTTAAATAAATCCGGATTCGTGGCAAAGCCAATGGGGCTTGGGGAAAGTGAACGTTGGGCTGGACAGCTTTCAGACGGGTCCTGGGTGGTGGCTTTGTTCAATCGGGATAGAGAAATGAAAAATCAGACCATTAATTTTAAGAAAGATTTGGGCATAGCAGGAACTGCCAGTGTCAGAGAATTATGGCAGCACAGAAATTATGGCAAGATGGACAGTTTCAGCGTAGATCTTGCAGCCTGTGATTGTGTTGTTTTGAAGATAACGCCAGAGGCTGTACGATACGAAGCTGAGGCGGCAAGTCTGCGGGACGGTGCAAACAGCAATAAAAATCATAGCAATTTCTCAGGATGGGGATTTGCAGACAAGCTGGAAAAAGGGGCCGGCGATGTATTGTTTGCTGTTCAGGCACAGGGAACTCAGAATATCCAGATCCGGTACTGCAACGGCAGTGAAACAGATGTTTCGGTTGCGGCAGTTTATATAAATGGGAGCAAGATTAAGGATGTGAGCCTGCCCTCAACAGGAAACTGGGATACCTGGGGTACCGTGACAGTAGAAAATGCAGCGTTCCGTGACGGAGAAAATCTGGTGAATCTCAAATGTACAGGCAAGGCAGGATTTAACCTGGATTATATTGAGATCGGAGCAGCAGGCCCGGAACCGGAGAAGAAAACTGTGATTGCATGTGAGGCCGAAGCGGCAGAGCGGGGAGCCGGAGCGGAGATAGCATCCAACCATCAGCTTGCCTATGACAATAAGTTTGTGGCAAGTTTGGAGCAGCCTCATTGGGGAGGGTCTAATGATACGCTGAAGTTCCGCTTTGATGTGGAAGAAGAGGGGGATTATGATTTATCCTTCCGATATGCCAACGGCAAAGAGGATGCAACAGCGGACATTTTTGTAAATGATAAGAAATTGGGATACTTTACATTCCCAACGGTTTATCCGGAAGCATGGGATACCTGGGGCATTGTTACCTTTTTCGAGGGAGAAAAAGACGGGGAACAGGTGGAATTGGAAAAAGTTCATCTGACTGCAGGCGAGAATACCGTAGAGTATAAGCACGGTAACGGTGCAGTGAATTTAGATCGTCTGACGGTTACCCCCCATGAAGAGCAGATACCGGTCCGTGTGGTGGAGTCCGTAGAGAGTTTTGACGGTATTAGGGTAAAAACCGGTACAGCGTTCAGCGACCTGGGTCTTCCAGCCAAAGCAAAAATAAAAATCAAGGGGGAGACGGAGCCAATACTGACAGATGTTATCTGGAACCCTGCTGGTGTGGATTTGAATACTCCCGGAAAATATATTCTGTCGGGAGAACTGCAGTTAGACGCAGGAATTTCCAATGATAAGCCGGTGGAGATTGATGTTACCGTAGAGCAGGCAGGAGATGACGGAAACGGCGGAGATGACGGAAGCGGCGGAAACGGCGGAAATGACGGAAGCGGCGGAAACGGCGGAAATGACGGAAGCGGCGGAAACGGCGGAAATGACGGAAGCGGCGGCGCTGGCATGCAGAATCAGAAGAAGATTATCAGCATAAGAAGCCTGACAGAACTCAAGGCTGCCAGAGGAACTGCATTTGAGAAGCTTCCTCTTCCCAAGACGGTAATTGCAGATTTGTCAGATAAATCTACCGCAACGCTTGAGATTACCTGGAGTAAAAACGGTTATGATTCCCAGAAAGTCGGAACCGTTATATTAAGCGGAGAACTGAAATTGAAAGATGGAGTGACAAATCCTGACGGCAGAAAAGCTCAGATTCGGGTAACGCTGCAGGAAGAAAAAACCGGAGGAGATTCTGTGAAAAAGGGCAGGGTCTACACAGTTGGTTCTTATAAATATAAAGTGACGGATACTTCCAAAAAGACTGTGGCTGTTTCAGGAAGCAAGAAAAAGAGTATGAAGAAAATTGTTGTTCCCAGCGTCATTAAGCTGAAGGGCAAAACGTACAAAGTAACTGCAGTAGAGGCATCGGCTTTCAAAAATTGCAAGAAAGCCACTTCCGTAAAAGTTGGGAAAAATGTCACAAGTATCGGAAATCAAGCGTTTTCTGGATGTGTAAAAGTAAAAACGGTAACCTTATACAGCAAGAAACTAAAGACTATTGGCTCCAAAGCGTTCTACAATTGTAAAAAATTGACAAAAGTCACTATTAAGAGCACAGCCTTAAAGAAAGTCGGAAACAAGGCATTTACCAAGACGTCAAAAAAAATAACTATTAAAGTGCCAAAAAAGAAGAAAGCAGCATATAAGAAACTTCTGAAGAAGAAAGGGCTCAGCAAGAAGGCCAAAATCACTTCATAAACCGGGAGGGATAGCTATGAAAAAACTTAAGAAATACAGAAGGAGGACAGCCATCGCCCTCACAGCGGCAACTGTATTGGGGGCAATGCCGCCAGCCGCTGATTTGCAGGCGGCTGTCAGATTTGACCATTTTAAAGTGAAAGATATCTATGAAGCGGAAGATGCCCTGCAAACAGGGGATGCCAAAGTCAATACAGATCATCAAGGGTATTCCGGAAAAGGATTTGTAGATGGCCTTGGCAATGTAGGGAGCAGCCTGAAATTTGATGTGACAGCTAAAAAAGCCGGAAGGCATACCCTGTCCATCCGTTACAGTGCAGGCAATAACGGTGACGCCGCAACAATCAATCTCTATGTAAATGGGAAAAAGCAGGAACAGTTGGGACTTGCAGCGCTGGGAAGCTGGGATAAGTGGTGGAACCGCAACTGTACCGTGGAATTGAAGGAAGGACAAAATACCATTGAACTGAAGCGGGAAGACGGGAATGCCAATGCAGCAAATGTGGATTATATAACCATTGAGGAGGCAGATTTTACCTATATCGGGCAATGCAGCAGTTATCAGCAGAATGGGGCAAATGAAGTGACTTTTCAGTGTGAAAATGCGGCAGTACGGGTGAAAGCATGCTCTGACGATATCATCAAGGTATGGTGTGAGCCAACCGGAAAATTCTACCGCAGGTATGATTCATTTACCGTGGTAAATGAAGAGGTAAAAGAGAATGCAGAACTGAAAGTAGAGGATGCAGGCGCCTGCTATAAGCTTTCTACAGAGAAACTTGTGGTGGAGGTGGCAAAGGCCCAGTTTGCATTAACTTATAAGGATAAAGAAGGAAATGTGCTCTGCGAAAACCAGGCGGAAAGTATTGGCTGGAATGACCAGAATGAACTGATTGTCAGGAATAAAATTGCTTCTGGTGAGCAGTTCTGGGGGCTGGGAGAAAAAACAGAAGCATTTAACCGAAAAGGAAAGAATCTGACTGTCTGGAGCACAGACTTTTTAGGGCGCCAGGCGGACGCTATGACGGCAGAACTTGGAAAAGGGTGTTGGTATTTGAGCGATCCCCACTATATCAGTTCCAAGGGATATGCCATTTATTTTGACAATACCAGCAGAACTCAGTTTGATATGGGGGCAACGGATGCAGGAACATGTTCTTTCGGTACGATGAATCCTGCAGCAGGAGGAGAACTGTGCTATTACTTTATCGGCGGAGAGAATATGAAAGAAATGACCACCTCCTTCACGGATCTGGTGGGAAAATCTTTCTTTGCGCCTCAGTGGGCATACGGAAATATGCAGTGCCATTACGGATATACCCAGCAACGGATTCAGGAAGTGGCAAAGACATACCGGGAGAAGCAGATTCCCTGTGATGTAATGTTCTCTGATATTGAATGGTATCAGAACCAGTGCTCTCCAACGGAGTGGAACCATAAGAATTTTCCGGATCCGGAAGCTATGATTTCTGAACTGAAGGAGAAAGGATTTAAGTTCGGCGTCATTGATGATCCCAATGTTTCTGCGGCAACTACATCCACCAGTGATTATAAGGATGGAAATGCCGCGGATCACTTTATACATAATCTGGAGGGAGAAACCTCTCTGGCATTCTGGCCCTGGGGAGGCGCAGACGGCAAGGCGGAAAGCGGGCTGTCCGGCGTTATGGACTTTTTCAAACCGGAGGCTGCCAAATGGTGGGGAGATAAGCACAATACAGTTTTAACGCAGGGAATTGATGCCTTTTGGCTGGATATGAATGAGCCTGCCAGATATCTTCCGGATTGGGCATTTTATAATGAGGAAGGAAAATCTTACGGCAATATCGAGGAGATGCACAATGCCTTTGCATTAAAGCACAATCAGGCAATGTATGAAAAGGTATCTGAAAATAAAGAAAAACGACCGTTTCTTCAGACGCGTTCCGGATTTACCGGTTCCCATCGGTATGCATCTCCATGGACCGGAGATATTACAAGTGACTGGACTTCGATGGAACAGCAGCTAAGGCTTGGACTTGGGCTTTCCATGTCAGGATTTTCTTATTGGGGATTTGATATCGGGGGATTTTCCGGCAGTTTTACAAATGATCAGTATAAACGCTGGGTGGAATTGTCAACGTTCACTCCTGTTCACAGGTTCCATTATGCCAATTGGGATGAAAGCGGCACAAATGGAGACTGCTACAACGGAATCGGCAAGGAGCCATGGAATTTTGACTGTGAGGAGATTTCAAAGGAACAGATTAATATGAGATATGAATTGATCCCATATTTTTACTCCTGCACGGCAGACAGCGTTATCGGAACAGGTCTGGAAGGAGCGGCAGGGAAAGGAACCGGAATTCCGCTGGCGCGCCCGATGGTTATGGAGTATTACCAGGATCCTAAAACTTATAATATGGACAGCCAGTTTATGTGCGGGCCAAGTTTTTTGGTGGCTCCGGTGGTATCGGACGCAACTACGAAGCAGGTCTATTTCCCGGCGGGAACCTGGTACGATTACAGTGACGGTACGATTATTTCCCAAGCGGGCGGCGAAGAAAAAACATATGATGCGCCCATTGACAAGCTTCCTGTATTTGTAAAAGCTGGCGCAATCATCCCCAAAATGCCGGTTATGCAGTATGTAGGGGAAAAACCTTTGGATAAGCTGACTCTGGACGTCTATCCTCTGACCAGCGCAGGGGAGAGCTCCTTTGTATACTATGAGGATGACGGAGAGAGCCAGAATTATAAGGACGGAATGTATGCCACTACGAAATATACCTGCAGAGTAGGTGAGAACCAATCGCTGACTTTTGATATGGAAGCAAGAACGGGGCAATATGCGGGAAGTGTGGCAGAGAGAGACTATCTGATACAGTTCCATCATGCAGCAGACGTTTCCGGCGTGAAGCTTGACGGGCAGGCATTGGGATCCCAGGCAAGCCTGCAGGCATTGGAAGCAGCAGAGAGCGGGTATTTTGCAGACAGCGAAAACCAGATTTGTTATGTGAAGATGAAGGATGATGCAAAAGCCCATACCCTTGCCGTTCTGAGCGGCGGCCAGAATCCGGCAGAAGCTCTGCAGAGAATGGGGGAATTAGAGGATCTGCAGGAAGGAATGCAGAATCAGGAAAGTCGGGAGAATCCTTCAGAAGAGCTGCTGAATCCTGAGGAAGCGGAAAATCGGATCGGAAAACTGCAGGAATTGGAAGATCTTGAGAATCCCAAGGAGGATCCGAAGAATGCAGAGAGCAGGGACAGCCAGTCAGATGGCGCGCAGGAGGATGCCGGGAATGGGAACAACCAGTCAGATGGCGCACAGGAAGATGCCGGGAATGTGGACAGCCAGCCAGAAGGAACGCCGAAAGATGCCGGGAATGGGAACAACCAGTCAGATGGCGCACAGGAAGATGCCGGGAATGTGGACAGCCAGCCAGAAGGAACGCCGAAAGATGCCGAGAATGGGAACAACCAGTCAGATGGCGCACAGGAAGATGCCGGGAATGGGGACAACCAGTCAGATCACGTGCAAGAGGATTCCGGGAAAGAAGTGAATCAGATTGGAAAGTTGCAGGATGCTTTCAGGGAGGAGGATAAGTTATGAAGAAAAAAATAATTGCGGCGTTATTATGCGCTTTGTTGATTGTTGACACTGCTTCGGCAGCAGAGGTTTCTGCTTCGGCAAAGACTGCTTCGACAGCAGAGTTTTCCGCTTCGACAGAGGCCGCTTTGGCGGCAGGGCCTGGGGAGGCGGCGGAATCCGTGTCTGCAGCGGATGTCAGTACAGGACCTTTGTACTGGATGGCGTATGAGACGCCTTTTGAAACCGACAGTTATCTGAAAGAAGACCGTTGGGACGCCAATGTTGACTGGCTGACAGAAGAAGGATTTGTGGACGCCGGTTATGACATGATGTCTACCGACGGGTGGATTGAAGGGGCTCAGGCGATTAATGAAAATGGCTATATAACCAAATACAATTATTCCTGGACAAAGACCTGGAAGGATATGGGGGATCAGCTGAAAGCCAAAGGAATGAAGTTAGGGGTTTATTACGATCCTCTCTGGGTTACTGCGGCCGCTTACAATTCAACGGCAAAGATTGCAGGCACAGAGATACCGGTAAGAAGTTTGGTAAATACGGAATTGGGACATTTCAGTGATTTTAAAAAGCAGGCGCTCCCCCAAGGAGAAGGATTTGACGGCGAACACTGGTGTCAAGTGGGAGAGCCGGCGCTGTATTGGCTGGATACCGATAAGGAAGGGGCGGAACAATACATTAAGGGCTATGTGAAGCATTTTGCAGATGCGGGAGCCTCTTTCCTGAGAGTGGATTTCCTGGGATGGTATGAGAACGGAATTAATGGCGATAACAATCAGAACGGGAAACCGGCGTATGGAACAGAGCGGTATGAAAAGGCCTTGAAGTGGATGCGGGAAGCCTGTGATGCGTATGGCGTGACGTTGAGCCTGGTAATGCCGAACCAGTATAACCATGCCGCCACAGAACTGAAATACGGCCATATGATGCGTGTCAACGAAGACGTTGCCAACGGCGGATGGGACAATTCATACAAAGGCCCGGAACCGGGGTGGACCAACGATCATATCAGCGGCCGTCGGCGGGGTCAGTGGCAGGAGAACTGGGCTCAGTGGGGCAACAGCTTTGACGCTTTTACCGGTTGGGCGGACGTAGGCGGCCGGGGTCAGATAATTCTGGACGGAGATTTCCTTCGGATGGCCCGGTTTGATGTGATAAGAACAGACGACAATACGGATACTCCGATTTCCACTGATGAAGAGTTGAAAGCGGCAGACGCCCAGAAACGTTCCGCAGTATCCCTTGCCGCAATGGCAGGTTCGCCCATCTGTATTGCAGATCAGTATGACACCATGAATCAAAATGCGCCGGCTGGCGTAGACAACAAGATTTATTATCTGAACAAAGAAATTCTGGCCTTGAATCAGGCAGGCTTTGTTGGAAAGCCCATGGGGCTTGGAGAAAGCGAGCGGTGGGCTGGACAGCTTCCAGACGGCTCCTGGGTTGTGGCGCTGTTCAACAGGGACAGGGAAACGAAAACCCAGAAACTTGATTTTAAGAAGGATTTGGGCATTACAGGAACAGCAAGCGTCAGGGAATTGTGGCAGCATAAGAGTTATGGACGTTTGGACCATTTTTCTGTGGAGCTGGCGGCCTGCGACTGTGTGGTTTTAAAGATTAAACCGGAGACTGTAAGGTATGAGGCGGAGGTTGCCAGCCTGCGCACTGGCGCAAAGAGCAATCGAAACCACAGTAATTTTTCAGGCTGGGGATTTTCAGATAAATTGGAAAATTCCTCCGGGGACGTATTATTTGCAGTAAATGCAGAAGGAAGCCAGAATATTCAGATTCGCTACTGCAATGGCAGCGCCGAAGCCGCTCCGGTGGCCGAAGTCTGGGTGAACGGAACGAAAGTGCAGGATGTAAGTCTGCCTTCTACTGGGAATTGGGATACCTGGGACACAGCAACTGTAGAAAACGTGGCGTTTGAACCTGGAGAAAATCTGGTCAATATTAAATGTGCCAGCGAAGCAGGGTTCAATCTGGATTATATTGAGATTGGATCTGCCGGGCCTGAGCCGGAAGAGAAAATATACATTACCTGCGAAGCGGAAGGAGCGGACATCGGAAGCGGGGCAAAAGAAGCAACGGATCATCAGCTTGCATATGGGGACGCGTTTGTGGATAGTTTGGATTCCCCCCATTGGAATGGCTCCAGTGACACTCTGAAATTCAGATTTCAGGTGGAAAAAGCAGGTGATTATGACTTGTCTTTCCGTTATGCAAACGGCGGAGGGGATGCCACGGCAGATGTGTTTGTGAATGATCAAAAATTGGGGTATTTCACATTCCCCGCAGTTTATGGAGGGGCATGGGATGCCTGGGGGACAGTTACTTTATTTGAGAAACAGGAAGGCGGTCAAGAGATTGCCATAGAGAAAGTAACTTTGAAGCCAGGCGTAAATACGGTAGAGTACAAACATGGCGATGGGGCAGTCAATATGGATCGTCTGACAATTACGCCCCATGAAGACAGTGCGGCCGCCGGTTCAAGCGTGGAGTATGTACAGTCCCTGGAAGATATAACCGCACAGGTAGGGGCAGAATTCAGCAGCTTGAATCTTCCCTCCCAGGTCAATGTAAAAATCAGCGGGGAGGAGCAGGAGAAGGCAGTAAACGTTGCATGGCAGGAAAGCGATATTAACTTGAATAAACCTGGCGCATATATTTTGAAAGGAACACTGTCATTGGATGGAGCGCTGGCCAATAGCGCAGTTGCGGCGGAGATCCGGGTAGTGGTGGAAGATAAAATTACCGGAGTAAGTGAAATCCAAGGGATCAGTGCGGCGGCAGGAACTTCCTTTGAGAATCTGGAACTTCCGGAAACAGTGGAGGTAACCTTAGGAGGAGGAACAACAGACACGCTGAAAGTCAAATGGAGCAAAGGAGATTATGATTCAAGGACTCCGGGAACTTATACGCTGAGCGGAAGCCTGACCCTGAAAGAAGGAGTGGCAAATCCCGATCAGGTAAAACCATCTATTGCCGTAACCGTAAAAGAAGGCTTGAAGATTCTGGAAGTAAAGAATCCGGAAGCCATAGAAGCGGCCTTTGGAACATCTTTCAAAGACCTGTCCCTTCCCAAAACCGCTGAAGTTACATTGTCAGACAATCAGACAAAGACTTTGCAGGTGACCTGGAGCCAGGGAACATATGACGGCCAGACGGCAGGAACTTATAGGTTGAAAGGCGATCTGGAGTTGGTTGAAGAGATTGTGAATCCTGACAGTCGGCAGGCGGAGATTGAAGTAACCGTAAAAGAAAAAAATCAGGAAGTGCAAGAAGACAAAAAAATCCAGTCTGTTCAGGAGCTGGAGGGAATTACGGCAGCCTACGGGACATCCTTTGAAAGCCTCACGCTTCCACAGACAGCGGAAGTAACCTTAGAAGACGGAACCAAAGAGAGCTTAAGCATTACCTGGAACCCGGGAATTTACGACGGCCAGACGGCGGGAACTTACAATTTAACAGGGGAGTTGGTTCTGAAAGAAGGAGTTGTAAATCCGGATGGAAAGCAGGCGGAGATTGCCGTAACCGTAAAAGAAAAAAATCAGGAATTGCAAGAAGGCAAAAAAATCCAGTCTGTTCAGGAGCTGGAGGGGATTACTGCAGCCCATGGAACATCCTTTGAAAGCCTCACGCTTCCCCAAACAGCGGAAGTAACTTTAGAGGACGGAACCAAAGAGAGCCTAAGCATTACCTGGAACCCAGGAACTTATGACGGTCAGACAGCAGGGACTTACAATTTAACAGGGGAACTGACTCTGAAAGAAGGAATTGTAAATCCGGATGGAAAGCAGGCGGCAATTGCCGTCAAAGTAGAGGCAGGACAGACGCCGGGAGGGAATCAGACCCCAGGCGGAAGCGGTTCCAATCAGGAAAAACCAGGCGTTCCTCAGAGCGTAAAAAAGATTGCAGCAGTGGAAGAATTGGCAGAAATAGAGACCGTAATCGGGACATCCTTCGATAAACTTGCCCTTCCCAAAACAGCTTCAGTCACCCTGGAAGGAGGAACAAAAGACAGCCTGGGGGTTGTCTGGGATCCTGAAACTTATGATGGTCAGACAGCCGGAAGCTATATCCTAAACGGAGATTTGACTCTGAAAGAGGGGATTGCAAATCCGAATGGTCTCGAAGCCCAAATAAAAGTGACTGTGAAAGCGGAAATCTCTGTGAAAAACGGCAAGGTATACACGGCAGGTTCCTATAAGTATAAAGTGACCAGCGTTTCCAAAAAGACCGTGACGATTTCCGGAAGCAAGAAAAAAGACATCAAGAAAATTGTAATTCCCGATACTGTTAAATTGGGGGGCGCGAGCTATAAGGTAACAGCAGTAGGAAATAATGCATTTAAAAACTGCAAAAAAGCAACATCCATAAAAGTGGGAAAAAATATTACAAGTATCGGAAATAATGCGTTCTATGGATGCGTTAAAGTGAAAACAGCGTCATTAAACAGCAAAAAATTAAAAACGATTGGAGCCAAAGCATTCTATAACTGTAAAATGCTGATGAAAGTAACTATTAAGAGTACAGTATTGAAAAAAGTTGGGAGTAAAGCTTTCACAAAAACTTCTAAAAAAATCACTGTCAAAACACCGAAAAATAAAAAGTCAGCATACAGAAAACTTCTGAAAAACAAAGGACTCAGTAAAAAAGCAAAAATAATCTCATAATTCCGCTTGTTCAATCAGCGGCAGAGTAGCTTCTTTATCTATAGTATGGAAAGCCCATAGTGTGGAAAATCTATAGTATTAAAGTGAAATGGGGCTGTCGGAAAAGAAATTTTCACGCAATATATCGCTGTGATGCCAAATAAATTACAGTATATATTGTAGAGAATTGTCATTTCCCGATAGCCCCTGTGTTGGACTATGTATTTCCCAACAGCCCATATGATAAGGAACTTCTGTTTGATGGCCGGTTGTATCATTTTCATTGTTTTGGTATGCCAATCTATTGTACTGTCTGCGAAAGGTCATGCTGTTCATAAAGTATTCAAAGGACAAGGAAAATTTAAGCAGGGTATTGGCGCTTACCGTGGAGATACGCCAATCGGAAAGTTAATGCATGACTTCTCTTGTACAGACGCAGCGGATCTGTACCATGGGACATTGGCAGACAGAGTGAGATTTTTTAAGAGGGCAAGGAGGGAATCAAAAAACAGGTTTCCGGCTCTATTTTTTTTGCCCTGAAATATAAAATTTTTGTGAACATGATTAAAAAGTCCTTTACCAAACGATTTTAGGGCAATATTTAAGGATTTATTAAAATGATTACTAAGAAGGAAAGCGTGCAATTATCGGAAAAACATAGAGAATATGGGGGTTGCAGAGGATTTGAAACATATTGGAAGTTTATCCAAAATGATTAAAAACGCTATTAATTAGCAACAAATTAGCAACAAATTAAGGCAGTTCTATTTTTTCAATTTCTACCCTTAGATCTTCTATGCTCCGGTGACCATAAGTTGAATTGGTGATGTCGCTGCCAAAGGAGTGGCCGAGCATTCTTTTTCGGTCATTTTCATTGACGCCGTATTTTTCACAGAGCATGGAAAAGGTATGGCGGCAATCATGCGGGGTATGCTTTTTCATTCCCAATTGCTCCAGAGAGGCATACATGTTTGTTCGGAATTTATTTGCGGGAGACAGGAGAAGGTTCCGGCTTCCGTCATAGCGGTTTGAGACAAGGTTGTAAATCGCAGAATGGATCGGGACCATGCGCCCTTTGCTGGACCTTGTTTTTACACCGCCTTTGAAATAGCGGTCTGCAAGGTTTACTTCGATGTCCGTAAATGCTATAATGCGGAATCCGCTATAACACATGATAAGGATCATTCCAATGATGGGATCTTCTTTGTGGCGCCACAGCATTTTCAGTTCCTCTTCCGTGAAAGGATCTCCGTGCTCATCATCATCTCCTTTTGGTATGTAGAGATAAGCGGAGTAATCTTTATCTGCAATTTCGTATTTCATGGCATACTTATACATCTGGTGCAGCAGGCTTATAATAAGTTCAAGGGAAGAATGCTTTAAGGGGCAGGCGTTCAATATGTTCTGCAGGTCATCGTATTTCAGTTGGCCGAAGGGTATGCTGTGTATAGCCGAGCAGTTCTGGAAAGCGGCCCTTGTGGAATTCATGCTGGCCTGTGACAATTTCTTTGGAGAATTAAAATATTTCTCCTGGAAGAATCGTTCATAGATTTCTGCAAAAGTAGGGGTGCGGTCAATAAAGGTCCCGCGGTTTACTTTTATCTTCCCGGCTTTTTCCATATTGTAGGTAGTGAGGATTTCGTAGCCTTCTTCCCAGGTTTCTGTATAAGCGAGGGCTTTTGGGGAGACAGGGCCTTTAAAAGTCCATTCTGTTACAGGAGGGTACACGCCGTAGGGACGGCGCCTTCCTGTTCCCAGATATTTAATGCTGCCGAAGTTATTGGGGAGTTTCATACGTTTTTTATGTTTGGGCATGATGGGAACCTCCTTAAAAATGAGTATAAAAATAACAGCCAGCAAATTGTATGATTTTCATACATTTTACTTGCAAGCTGTTCCCGAAGATGGTAAAATATTTTTGCGTATGAATATCACCTTCGGGTGTATCAGGGAACCGTCTGGTGCTGGTAACACTAGGCGGTTTTGGTGTATAGAATGAGATAGCGTGATATAATCCGTTTCCGGATTTATATGGAAAAAAGAAACCCCTGGAATGTCCTCCGGGGGTTTCGCATGGTGTGTACATATGATAGAGTACCGCCATATCCATTTGCCTATTGCATGATAGTATATGCAGATACCGAATGCAATAGGCTTCCCGGAAAATTTTATGAAAATTCAAATGTTGTGTATTTCATTCTGTCTTTTACTGTAGTCATGCGAGATTTAACTTTTCTTTCAGCGCGTCTTGCAAGACTTTGGACAGGCTGACAGTGTTTTCTTCTGCTTCTTTTGCAAGCCATGCTGGAATAGAAAGCATTTTCTTAACCGCTCTTGTGTCACGGCGATAGGTATTCATATCTGTGGAGACATATGTTGCCTGTCCTTGTGTGACGGGAATATCTGCAATGTTAGATGGGGCAGGGACAGGCTGGTTATTTTCCACAAGGCTGACAAGATATAAGCCTAATGCTTCTTGAGCAAGATCCATTGTTTCTGCTAGGGTGGAACCGCAAGTCTGGCAGCCTTCCAAATCTGGAAACTCGATCCAATAGCCGTTTTCTTCGTGAAGGATTGCAGGGTAAATTTGTAACATGATATTCTCCTTTCTATGATTCAGAGGCATGGGGCCTTACAGCCCCGTCCTCTTTTTGATTGCGTGAAGCATTCCAGGGGCAAGGTCGGAATTATGTACGGGGATAACTTTTGTTTGGCTGCCTTTTTCATGATATAATGGCTTCCTCCTCACAATCCTAATTTATATAATTACATCACGTTATTTTGTTTCAAACCAACTTGTGCTTTAACTGATACTTCATTAATTCTTTCAATACTGCGTCAAGACTTTCGCCCATATTATCACCTGCCTTTTTGTATACTATACACTAAGTTTTTTACAAGGCCAAATTTCAGATGAACTCTTATTTTGGAAATAATAAAAAAAAACATCCTTAGTATTTGACAAAATTAAAAAATAATGTATAATATAATTATACAATAAATATACTAATTAAGAAGTTGAATGTTGCGAATACGTGGCAGGGTGTAAAACCGTGAGGACACCTGGGAGGAAAGGTTCAACTTCTTTTTTTGTTATTTCCAAGGCCTTGTTTGAAAGATATGGCAGTCTATGTAGGTAAAATACATCATTTGGCTAAAAGGTAAAATTATAAGATGATCTGCCATACCTTTTGTAGTAGTTTTATTTTGATGAAAGGACATAACAGTATTAAATTTATAATCAGATACATAAGGTAAGAAGAGTTGCTTCGATTCCGCTTCCATACATTTACCAAGCATTGAAGTGCGCTGATTCATCAAAATTGATATGCCGCATCCTTTGCAATATTGGTTATGAGTACTTAAAGGAAGGCAATTTTCATAATATGTTCTGATTGTTCCTGCAAAAATATCAGCTATTTGAATGAGTGAAAAGTTTTTATCTTTTGAGTCTCGAAAAATTAAGTCATATTGTTCCATAGGTGCTTCGGATAAAATTACTTTTATAATATCCATTTCATGCTTTTTCATATTGTCAATTACAATTAATATTTTATCATTTTTATTTAGTAGTTCGCTATCACGTAATAAAACATATGGAAAAATATGTGTAACACCGCCTAATTCATGCTTAGTCAAAAAATAAATATCTTCTAGGTCGTTTTTAGAATTTGCAGGCGTGGAATGTAAAAGGCGTTTGTCAGCTATAAATGAATAAGCAAAACCATGTAATTGCTCCATTTTTTTGTAAGCAGAAATAGCGTTTCTGTGACGTTTTAAAGCAGTGCTTTTTAGTTCTTGCTCAGGCTTTACAGAAAGGGCATGTTTCATTTTGAGTAGAACTTGATTATTATGTGTTAGTTCTTGAGGAGTGGTTACAAAACAGGATACTACAAAACTATACGATGAACCGTCATTGCTAGTATCTTTGAATTTATATCCGTCATCTCCAGAAGCATCAACAAACATAATGTATTTGTATATTTTAAAATTTGGAAGGGACATAATAAAATCCTCTTTTCATTAGTTTTTTGTGGCTAATGCGGTTTAATTGTTTTATTATTTATAAAAATATGTGATAAGAAAGCATTACATATTTTTACATTTCTGGTATGTGTCAGCAATTAAATCTTTAATCTGTTCCAATAATTCTACATCATCAAAAAAGTATTCCGTTTCGTAATCGGTATCCTCAAATTTATGTAGGATTAAGAGCATGTTTTCCTGCCGGATGGAAACACGGCAGATCCATTTGTATTGAGAACCGGTGACATGCATGTATGCATAACGGGTTGTCTTTTTGTATGAAATGTCATCGGCATTCAGCATGTTTTTCAAAAAATCAAGGGTTTCTGTTTCCTCTGGAAGAAAGGCATTTTCTTTTTCAGATGCGGTTAGGTCTTCGGTCAGTTCCCGGGAAATGTCAGGGGAAATGATATTTTTCAGTTTGTCATTCAGCAGGTCTGAAATATAGTCGTTAATTGCCGCCAGAGTCAGTTCCCGGAACTTATCAATCACAGCTTGAGTTTTTACCCCACTGTAAATATTCTTAATCAGGGCGCGGATAAATTGTTCAGAGGGGGTGTGGAACTGCTCTGCAATTGCATTTTTTAACAAAGAGATATATTTCAGTTCTGAGGCGCTGTTTAAGATTCCCTTCATATCAAAAGAATCTTTTCGGAATTTTGTCAGCTCTGCAACGGTGTCAGCTTTTAAATCCAAAATATTGAATTCGAAAAATGGAAATAGATCCATTTTATTGGTTTCTTCTAGGTCAGAATAAAAGCGGTAGGTGATGCCGTTTGTAAGTATGGCGAACCTTGCTTTTGTTACAGTGAAGTAACGAAAAAGCTGGTTGATATGCTTGGCATTCAGGTCTACGCTGACAGGCTTCACTTCCACAATAATGATTGGATCGCGATTTTTCATGATAGCATAGTCAACTTTTTCACCTTTCTTGGTTCCGGTATCTGCAGTGTATTCCGGCACAAATTCAAGAGGATTGAAGATGTCATATCCAAGTAACTGGAAGAAAGGAAGTACAAGAGAAGTTTTGGTGGCTTCTTCTGTGTGTATGCTTTCTCTTAATTTAGATATTCTTGTGGCGAATTCGTTCAGTTTATTCGAAAAGTCCATAAGTTTTTCTCCTTAGTAATTATTTTTCTCCATAATTTTGTGGTTATATAGAGAATTTTAATACATCTCCATTACAGCTAAATGAGGCTCAAAATAAATGATATAGTTATCCAACGTTGTAAATTCTCCATATTTAGAACGATACTTCTCAATGGCATCTGAAAGAAATTTTGGAGATACATCTAAATACTCAGATATTTCAGCTAAATTTTGGCAGCCATATTTATATGCATTGATTATCCCATTTAACCCAATTAATTTATTATAAGCCCACAGCCGAGCCTGCTGTTCTTGCTTGCGGTTCTGGATGCGGTTTTGATTTAAAATATTTCCGACGGTAGTGTAATGGTGTCCAAGTTCTTCTGCCAGAACACACTTCTTTTCTGTAGTTGTTAAATTATTTTTAATAGCGATTTTGTTTCCCTTAATTCTCCCGTCAAAGGCTTCTAAAGGTTTTTCTTTTACAATTAGCTGATTGCAGTCTGCTTCTATGAGAAGATCCGTGTAATCCATAAATATCACCCCTTATTGCATTTTAAATCATATTATACGTCTAAAAATTTTCATCGTTCATGATATCTTCGTCATGTTGTAACATTTCTTCGGTTACGTTTATGTTGGCGCTTTCGTGTGCGGCATCTGGAAGTAAATGCTCTGTAATAATATTTTCTGCTATATGCGATGTTTCCCCTTTATCCAATGATACAACTTTACTATTTTTAGATGCTAATTCACATGAGCGTTTCCATTCTTCGTCTAATGTAAAATTTACCATTTTCTTTCCGTGAGCATCTAAATTACGGTATTTTTTTATTAATTGTTTTTCTTTTGGAGAAAAGTCTTCCTCTGATGATTTTAATAAATAGTTAGGAGTGATGTTTAATACACCACAAAGTAATTCAATTGTATCGGGATCGGGCTTGTTTTTATCATTTTCCCAATCACTAACAGAATTATGTTTGGCACCAATTGCATCAGCAAGCTGTTTTTGTGTTAATTTTTGGGTTTTACGAGATTCCTTAATTTTTTCTCCGAAGGTCATTCCCATAATTCGGCACCTCCTATGTTTTTGAGTATATCATGCTATTTCGATATTGTAAATACAAATATTTCGAAAATCTCGAAAATATATATTGACTTTTCGAAATAAACGGTATAACACGGATACCTCTTCCAAAATTGAATCTGGCACTTAATGGGAAACGAAGATTAACCTTTGAAGAGTACGAACTTATATGTGGAGCTGTAAATGTTGGCACAGATAAGTTTTTAGAACCAAGAAAAGCGGGAGCTGCTAGTTTAGATGGGAGGTGAGGAAAGTGCATATGAAAGAAGAAAAGTGCTTAGGTCAAAAAATAGAATATAAAGGAGGATATAAAACTGCCGGAACCAAACAGGTAAAAAGAGTTGTATCTAATAAAAAGAAGGATATCCATGTACTTGTAAGGATAGAGGGAACAATAGAAGATTTCCGGAAAGCAGTAATGGATGTCAGAAAAGCAGCAAGAGAACATAACCGCTTTTCTGACAGGAAGATGAGTTATGACATTCAATTACTGGAATTCGCGTAAAAGGAACTTAAATTATTGTAAAAGGAGTCAAACCTTTTTATGGAATCTGTGATTTCACCGCGCAATTTTGCAGAAATGCTTTTGTCATCTAAACTGGTCTTACAGTTTTCAATAGCGTTTTTCAATGCGTGAGCGATAAGAAACAGGTCATCCAGTGTCATAGGGTATGGGGCAATAGAACCCGGTGAGAAGGAAATGCAGCAGGGCAGAAGGGAGGGAAAAGAAACTATGAGCGAAAGGGTGAGCCTTCCGGACGCAGCAAAAGAAATTGGATGCTGCCAGCAGTTTCTTCGGGAACAGATGAAAAGAGGGGAGTGGGACCTGGGCGAATATGTAAGGCCAGGGAGGGGAAGAAAAAAAGCTGTTTATTTTGTCTTCCGTGAAAAACTGGATAAATTTTTAGGGATTATGGAAATCCCGGAAAGGAATGAAACACACGCGGCAGAAAAATAAAAATAATTTTGGCAAAGCGAAATTTAGGAAAGGATACAGGAACAATGAAAAACAGATATGAATCGCATTTTACAGAAGAAGACGGAACTGCAGAACAATTGAACCGGAGAGCTCAGGCAGAGTGGGAGGCGGAAGAATTAATCCGACAGCACAGATATGAGGAAGCCAGAAAATTGCTGGACATGCTTGCAATGCCGGATGAAATCGGGACTATGGATCGTATGGCGGAAGAGGGTATCCGCCCAGTTTTACATAATGGAAAAGTTACAGGCTGGGAATTGGCCGGGGATACGGTTCTGGATACAGGAATGAAAGACAGTAAAGCATGGGGCCGTTTGGTGGATGCCGTGCGGGATATTTTAAATGCCTGGGAAGAGGAAAGCCAGGCGGAGGATATGGCAGGGCATATTCGGAAAGTTCTGGAAGAAGTCATAGACATTCGGAAAAAAGAGATCCGCATGAAAAAATACAGTAAATGGGCAAAGGACAATGAAAAGCCATATCCGGAGACGGTTTCGGGCAAAGCAGGTATAAAAGAAAAACAATGAAAAGGAATGGTGAGATGGAAGAATGGAAACAATCGCAGGAAGAATCATGGAACAGTCCCGGTACCACGAAGGGGACATTCCTGCAGACTGGGAATTTGTCGGGATGCAGGATAACGGGGCGTATTATATCCGGTATTATCGGGATGCAGAAGGAAATTACAGACACACCAGCCAAAGGAGAAAAAGAAAGGAACCTTATGGGAAACTCGTGCTTCGAGAAGATGAAGCCGGCAGAACGTTTGCACAGCGTATTTATCCGAAACGGAGGAAAAAACAGAGAATGGCATAAAAAAAGTGGGCATCCAGTTCCAGTGGATGCCCAAAAATATAGATAAGATAAGCCTGTAAAGACTGCATTCAGCATATCATGTGCAGTGCGTTTTGTCAAACAGAATCACAATGATAAACGGCAGGCGGACAGGGCGGAAATGCCCTTTTGCTGGCAGTATCAGAATATTAAAGTTAGCGTATCTGCATGGGAGGGCGGAATGTATTGGAAAGATGTGTGGCACTTTAAAAATTCTATTGAATATGAAATTAAATACAAAGGAAAGTATGGAGCGAAAGGAGAGAAACGGGCGAAGAGGAAAAAGGCCACTCCGGAACAGATAAAAATGCAGAACCAGAGGAACCGGGAGAAGAATGTACGGAGATTGATAAAGGCGAATTTTGGGGAGAACGATTATTGGATTACTTTAAAGTACCCAAAAGGGACCAGGCTGAAAATGGAAGAGGTAAAAAAACATATGAAAAAATTCCTGGACAAGACCAGGAAGGACTACCGGAAGAGAAATGAATCATTCCGTTTTATCTACCGTATGGAAATCGGAAAGCGGGGAGGGATTCATATACATATTCTTTTGAATCGGATTCCGGATGCAGATCTGGTCATAAAAAAGAACTGGGAACAGGGCATGGCTGATTTCACTCTTGCATATGAGGCTGGTGGCTTCCGGAGGCTTGCGGAATATCTTGTGAAGCCGCCCCTTGATGAAACGGATCCGGAAGAAAAAACGGCACGGTATCACCCCTCCAGGAATCTTGTGCGCCCCCAGCCGGAACGGAAAGAGTACACGCACTGGACTGTGCGGAGATTAATTCTCGAAGGTCCGAAACCCACTCCCGGATTTTATATTGTGCCGGATTCTGTTGTAACCGGCATAAATCCCTATACAGGAATGTCATATCTGCATTATGAGGAAGTGCGGATTGAAAAAGGAAGGAGACAGAGGGAATGAAAGAATTTGAAGTCAATATTTACATCACTGTGAAATTGAAAGGGCTGCGGTCAGAATTTGGCTATTATGCCTGTACCCTGGAATACATGAAAAGGGACGGTCAGGCAGCCGTGAAAGACAGATATGGAAGGGAAAAGAATGCAACTAAAAATATGCTGGAATCCCTTGCACTGTACCGGGCGTTAAATATGTTGGAAAAACCATGCAGGGTGAATGTCTATGCAGATTCTGGATATCTTATAGGCGTTGTCAACAGCAAATGGATGAAAAGATGGGAGAAAGCAGGCTGGAAAAATGTTCACGGCCAGCCGGTAAAAAATGCAGATATCTGGTTGGAGGTCAGTAAATGCATGAAACAGCATTATGTGCAGGTGTTTTCCTGCAAAAGGCATAAATATACCGAGAATCAGGAAAGGGAAATAAGAGCCTGCATACAGACAGAAGAAAAGCGTGACAGGGACGAGGAAACATTTTTGGGATCTCTTTATGAGATAAATGCATAAATATTCATAACAAGCAGAAAAAAATCGCCGCAAATATAGAAAGAAAGCAGAGGAAGTAGCCTGTAAGACAGCATTTGGATAAATATTCATGATACATTAAGAAAAACAATGTGGATAACTGGTGGGAAGAAGAGGAAGTACCCTATAAAAGGAATCTGCATAAATATGCAAAATCAAACCATATAGAGAGGAGAAAAGTAAATGAACCTGAAAAACGCACTTCGGAGTGAAGACACAGAACAGATTGCAGTGATCCAGTGGGCGCAGTACAACATTGCCCGGTTCCCGGAATTGAAATGGCTGCACCACATCCCAAACGGCGGCAGCAGAAACAAAGCAGAAGCCGTAAAGTTGAAACAGATGGGGGTGAAAACCGGGATAAGCGATCTCTGCCTTCCGTATCCGCATGGAAAATATCATAGCCTTTACATAGAAATGAAGTATGGAACCGGAAGAAAGCAAGAAAGCCAAAAAGCATTTTTAAAAGATATGGCAGAAGCCGGCCATTTTGTATGCACCTGCTATTCTGCGGAAGAAGCAATTTGGATATTAGAAGAATATTTAAAACTGCAGAAAAGCGCGGAAATGGCATTGAAAAATAACAGTACCTTGAAAGATGGAAATGCCATATAAAAAACAATGGGTTTGCCGAATGTGCAGCAGTACAGGGAAGGAGTAGCCATATGCAGGAAGATAAACTGATAAAATGCCGGGATGCAGGCGGTATGATGGAAACCCGAACGGGGGCATGTAAATTCTGCGGGCAGGCAGCAGTGGAAGAGATGCCAATGGAATGGACGCAGGAAGATGTCAATGAGTATGTGACGGAGATATGTAACTGTGACAGCGCAGCTTATTATCAGAAAAAGAAAAAGCAGAAAGAGCGGGCCCATGAAAGAATCACGTTTCTGTTTGGGGAAGGAAACCAATTGGAAGTGACGCCGGAGCGGGCGGAGAATCTTTTACATGAGGTTGTGGAACTGGTAGGGGATGAAGAAATCCAGTCAGCCACCGTGGAAATCGGGAACGGGGTAAAAGTAAAAATCGGATACACCATAAAAGAAAACATTAAGATTACCAGGACAAAAGCTGAGAAATCGACATATGAGGAATGAGGAGGGAAAAATGGACTTAGAGCGAAAAGCGGTGGAACGGATCCGGATGGCGTCGGAAATGAGTTTGCACTGCTACGGGCTTCCCCTGGTATGCACATACTCAGGCGGGAAAGACAGTGACGTCATGCTGGAATTGTTTAAGCGCGCCGCCGTGCCGTTTGAAGTCCATCACAGCCACACCACGGCGGACGCGCCGCAGACCGTGCGCCATATACGGGACACATTCCGGGAACTGGAGCTTCAGGGGATTTCCTGCATGGTTGATTACCATAAGAAATCAGATGGAAGATGCGTAACCATGTGGAACCTGATACCAAAAAAGTTGATGCCGCCGTCAAGAAAGATGCGCTATTGCTGCTCAGAATTAAAAGAAGGCGGATGCAAGAACCGGATGATTGCCACTGGCATAAGAAGGGAAGAAAGCTATAAACGGAAAGAGCGGGGGATGTTTGAGGAAATTTCCAGAGATAAGAGCAATAAAGCCATACTGCCGGATGAAAAAATGCTGTTAACGGATAATGGAGACGCAAGGAGGCTGTTTGAACGGTGCCAGCTAAAAGCAAAAACGGTGGTGAATCCAATCATAGACTGGAAAGACAATGACGTATGGGAGTTTTACTGGAATGAATGCAAATGCCACAATCCCCTGTATCAAATGGGATATTACCGGGTGGGATGCATTGGCTGCCCAATGGCAGGGAAAGCAAGAGGAAAAGAATTTGCGGATTTCCCGTCTTATAAGCGGGCATACATAAAAGCGTTTGACAGGATGCTGGAAGTCCGGGAGGAAAGAGGGTTAACGAATAAGTGGAAAAATGGGGAAGAAGTGTTTTGGTGGTGGATGGAAGATACTGACGTTCAGGGGCAGTATATTATGGAGTTTTCTGGCGCGGATCTACAAAAAATTACAGAGAAAGGGAAAACATGAAAGCGATTGTTAAATATCCAGGAAGTAAATGGGCTATAGCGGACTGGATTATCAGCTTCTTTCCAGAATGTCATAGCTATCTGGAGCCATTCTTTGGGAGCGGGGCCATCTTATTCAATAAGTCGCGTTCTAACATTGAAACAGTGAACGACCTGGACGGAAATGTGGTGAACTTGTTCGAATGGATAAAAAAAGACCCGGAAAAACTGGCCCATGAAATTTATTATACCCCGTACTCCCGGCAGGCATATGAAGACAGTTATGCAGCAGTTCCGGAAAGCGGCCTAGAGCAAGCCGTTAATTTCTGCATTCGGCTCAACATGGGCCATGGCTTCCGGACAAACGGGGAAAAGGTAGGCTGGAAAAATGACATCCAGGGCAGGGAGAGGGCCTATGCAGCAGGCGATTGGCGCAGCCTGCCGGAAAGGATTCTGGAAGCCGCGGAACGGCTCAGAGGCGTGCAGATAGAAAACCGTCCGGCGGTAGAGGTTATAAAACGCTTTAATTATAAAAACGTGTTAATCTATCTAGATCCGCCGTATATGCCAGGCACAAGGCATGGAAAGCAGTACAGGTGTGAGATGTATGACGAAGAGAGCCATGAAGAATTACTGGGTGCAGCAGTCCAGCATAAAGGCCCGCTGTTAATCAGCGGATATGACACGGGACTATATAACGATATGTTAAAAGGCTGGCACAGGGAAGAGACTCTTTGCTATACGCAGTCACGGAGCAGGAAGAAAGAAGTCCTATGGATGAATTTTGAGCCGCAGGGAAAGCAGATGGAACTGGAGGATTACATGTAATGGATTATGGAGGAAAAGGAATATGGATAGATTAACAGTAAATAAAGACGTTTCTGAAATGGGAATAATTCATGGAGGACGCAGTGGCTTCTTTACCATGGATAAAAGCGATAATTGTAAAGCAGGCAGGGAACAGCATAGTGAAGGACGTGCTCATGGCAATTTTTGGGCAGATGCTTTAAGAAAGGCGGAAGGAGGTAATGGAAAATGAAATATATATGCACAAAAGAAATATGCCTGCCGAAGTGTGATGGCGATGGGTTTGAAATCCCAAATGAATATGGATTTGTGAAGGTTGGCAGCATTTGGGAAAGGGATGACCGTTCAAATTTTATAGGCGGTGACGTGCATCTGGATTCCATGGATGATGATTCGGATTTTGGTTGGATTGAAATGTCGTTTGAAAAACTGAAAGAGAATTTTGTGCCTGCGGAATAAAAAAGGCAGAGGAAGAAAGGGAAAAATTGTTTGAAGAAAGGATGATAAGCGAAGATGAATAAAAACACAGATTGGCTTACAACAGTCCCGGCTTCGGATGGAAATTTTAAAATCCATTTGCGGAATGCAACAGTCGAGGAAATTAACGAAGCCCTCTCTATTATGGCCGTGAAAGGCGAGAAAGGGAATGCTTCAAGGATTGCAGCGTGTTCAAGGGAATTGAGGAAAAGAAATAAACTATTGCCAGGACAGCATGCAGCAGAATTGAAAAGCAGAAAAGTGAATGGAAAGGAGAAACATTAGATTGAAAAAAGTCTACATATGCAGCCCCTACCGGGCACAAAGCAATGAAAGATTAACCAGGAACATAGAATATGCAAAATCCATCACCAGACAGGCCATAGAAGCCGGACTTGCGCCGATTGCGCCGCATCTGTATATGCCCCTGTGTCTGGATGAAGATAAACCAGAAGAACGGGAACTGGGATTGAAAGCCGGCATAGAACTGCTGAAAACCTGCAGTTTTGTCATAGTTGGAATCCGTTACGGCATCAGTGAGGGAATGAGCTGGGAAATAGCTGCGGCGGATGCAGCAGGCATAGAAGTGGTGAATGCAGACAAGCTGCAGCGTAAGATGGAAAGCGAAAATGAAGATAGGAAGAAAAAAATAAAAGAATACGCAAAACTGTATGCCTGTGATTTCTGCCCGGGAAACAGATGCCACACATGCACGTCATTTTCCTGCAAAGAGCCATATGAAAAGGCGCGGAAATACGCAGAGACGCATATCGAAAGCATTAAAGTTCCGGGGATGTAAAAATGAAACATGCAGCAGGATGGAACAAAAATAAGGCTATATGATAAAAAAGCAGCGGGAGGGAAGCTATTGAACAAAAAAATATTGTCGGAATACATAGACGCCTGTAAACTGGTGGAAGAAACGGAACAGGAAATAAAAAATATCAGGAAAAAGAAAATACCATCCATACTCGGAAATGTAAAGGGCAGCAACCCAGAGTTCCCCTACCAGCCAAAGAATTTTCATATCTCAGGCGCGGAGTTTGACTACGGGGATGACAGAAATCTGCGCAGGATGGAAAAAGCATTGACAGAGAGAAAAGAAAGAGCAGAAGAAATAAAGATGCAGACAGAAGAATGGATGAACACAATCCCCATGCGGATGCAAAGAATCATCAAATATAAAATCTTCCAGGGGCTTACATGGGAGGAAACGGCGGCAAGGATAGGCAGAAAAGCCACGGGGGACAGCATAAAGAAAGAATATCAAAGATTTTTTGAGAAAAAATGAAAGTTTGTCCCGAATGTCCCAAATGTCCCGATTTGATGTGCTAATATGCTATTAAGCCGTGGAAGGTAAGACGAAGCAGACAGCGAATTATCTTCCACAGCCCTCCCTGTATATATAATCTATATACCGATAAAAGGATGCTATCTTGCCGGCATCCTTTTATAATGCAGTAAAATGCGGCAGGACAAATCATAACAAGATAAAATGCAGCAGGATAAGAACCCAAAGGGAAAGAAGGTGAGTGTTTGGCCCGTGAAGTAAACGAGAAAGTTTCAGAGGCAGAAAAGCTGTATTATCTGGGAATGAAGTTGGTGGACATTGCCAAAAAATTGGAAGTTCCGGCCGGAACCGTGAGACGCTGGAAAAGCACTTACCGTTGGGAAGATCCTAAAGGGCAGGGAAAAAAGAAAAGCGAACGTTCGGAAAAAAAGAAAGCGAACGTTCGGAAAGAATGTGAAGAAAAGAAAGAAGCTGTGGCGGATGAAGTCAAAGAGGTAATGGAAAATACGAATTTGACGGATAAGCAACGGCTTTTTTGTATTTTTTATGTCAGATGCTTTAACGCTACCAAAGCATACCAGAAAGCCTATGGGGTAAATTATCTGACAGCAAGGGCCCACGGCTATAAATTGTTGTCAAATGTGGCGATTGCCAAAGAAATTCAGGAATTAAAGCAGAACCGGCTGAACCGGGAGTTTTTAAGCGAATCTGACATTTTCCAGAAATACATGGATATAGCCTTCGCAGACATTACGGATTATACCGAATTTGGAAACAAAGAAATCGAAGTGCTAAACCCAGAAACCGGGAAAACAGAGAAAATTGCAGTCAGCTATGTCAATATCAAAGACAGCAAAGAAGTGGACGGAACCCTTCTGTCCGAAGTGTCCAAAGGAAAGGCCGGCGTTAAAGTGAAACTTTCAGACCGGATGAAAGCTCTGCAGTGGCTGTCAGACCATATGGATATGGCAACAGAAAAGCAGAGGGCAGAAATCGCCCTGCTGAATGCAAAGGCAAACGCTGGAAAGGATGACAGGGAAGAGAAACTGGACAGCTATTTTGAAAAATTAGAGGACGCTCTGAAAAATGCTGAGTGAATTGTATACGCCTAAACAGCTTGACACATTCCGGTTTGCGGTGAACAGTGATTACTTTATGCTGATTAACCATGGGGCAAAGAGGACGGGTAAAACCGTTTTAGACAATGACCTATTCCTATACGAACTGCGGCGGATTAAAAGGATTGCAGCAGGGCAGGGGATAGATACCCCTCAGTACATCCTTGCAGGGGCAGATTTGGGAGCCCTGAACCGGAACGTGCTGATTGAGCTGACAAATAAGTATGGGATAGACTTTCATTTAGATAAGCATAACCGTTTTAAAATGTTTGGGGTTCAGGTGTGCTGCTTCGGCCATTCCAAAGCTAATGACCTTGGAAGGATAAGAGGAATGACCGCGTATGGGGCTTACATCAATGAAGGGACTATGGCAAAAGAGGAAGTCTTTGATGAAATAAAATCCAGATGTTCCGGGGAAGGGGCAAGGATGCTGATTGACACCAACCCGGATAACCCGGAACACTGGCTGAAAAAGAATTATATCGACAAAGCGGATGGAAAAACCGTCAAAGCAGTCCATTATAGGCTGGATGACAACACATTCCTGAGCGGTCGGTATAAGCGGAATATGAAAGAGACTACCCCTTCCGGCATGTTTTATGACCGTAATATTGAAGGGCTATGGGTGATGGGCGAAGGGGCAATATACAAAGACTTCAACCTGAATGTCCATTACATTTCCCGGGAAAAGCTGAAATCCGTCAATTTTGTCAAATATATGGCAGGTGTGGACTGGGGGTATGAGCACTACGGGGCCATTGTTTTAATCGGTCTGGACGATAAAGGCAGTTATTATCTGGTAAAAGAGGTTGCCAGGCGGTTCGAAGAAATTGATTTCTGGCTGGAAGAGGCCCTGAAACTGAAAAAAGAATATGGTGACATTAAATTTTACTGCGATTCCGCCAGGCCGGAATATGTGAAAAAATTTAGGAAAAATGGCTTGAAAGCAGTGAATGCAAAAAAAGAAGTATTAAGCGGAATTGAACGGATTGCCCAGTTATATAAGCAGAGAAAACTCTACATTGTGGATGATGTGGAACGGTTCAAAGAAGAGATTTATATGTATGTGTGGGATGAAAAAACAGGGGAGCCGGTAAAAGCCTTTGATGATGTGCAGGACGCTATACGGTATGCCATCTATTCGTATGAAAATAAAAACGAAGGCATATCCATTTTGAAGTAAGGAGGCGCAGGCATGGAACTGGAACAGGCAAAAAAACTGATTAAGAAATATGCAGCAGGGCACAGCCAATTTGTCCGGAAGGCAGATGTGGCGGAACGGTATTATAAAAACAGGAACGACATTCTCTTTCTGGAAAAGAACCGGGAAGAGAAGGAAGAGAAAGAAGAGAACCCGCTGCGGAATGCAGATAACCGAATTTCCCATAATTTCCATGGGCTTCTGGTGAACCAGAAAGCATCCTATATGTTTACCTATCCCCCGCTATTTGACGTAGGCATGGAGGGAGGAAGTAAAAAAGTTGCGGAAATTCTGGGCGATAAATTTCCAAAAATCTGTAAAAGCCTATGCGTCACCGCCTCAAACAGCGGAGTGGCGTGGATTCATTACTGGATTGACGAAGAGAAGAGATTACGGTACGGAGTGGTGGACAGCAGGCAGGTGATACCAGTCTGGACAGAGGACTTAGACCGGGAATTGAAAGCAGTCCTGCGGACGTATGAAAAAGTCATGGATGACGGGAAAATATACATCATATACGAAATATGGACGGAAAAAGAATGCCAGGCTTTCTGCCGGGAAGAGAATAACCCGATGGAAAGCCTGTTGTATTATTCTATTTTCGACTACTGCATTATCGACCTGGAATCTGAAGAAGCAAAAGTCTATTTTCATAATTTTGGGAGAGTCCCTTTTATCCCGTTTTTTAACAATGAATACGGCCAGAGCGATTTAGACAATGTAAAGCCTCTGATAGATACATATGACAGAGTATACAGCGGCTTTTTCAATGACCTGGAAGATATTCAGGAGATTATCTTCGTGCTGAGTGGATACGGCGGGACAAATCTTGCGGAATTTCTGGGGGACTTAAAAAAATATAAGACTGTAAAGCTGGACGAAGAGGAAGGAAAGCCGGGATTATCCACTATCACCATAGACATTCCGGTGGAGGCAAGGGAGAAAATGCTGACAATGACCAGGAAGGAAATCTTTGAGCAGGGTCAGGGGGTAGATCCACAGCCGGAGAATTATGGGAACGCTTCAGGGGAAGCCCTGAAATTTATGTATTCCCTGCTGGAACTGAAAGCCGGCTTAATGGAAACAGAGTTCCGGATCGGGTTTGGAGAATTTATCCGCGCTATTTGCGGCTATTTAGGAATAAGCTGCGAGAAGGTGGAACAGACATGGACTAGGAACCGGATCCGGAACGAAGCGGAGTTGTCAAATATCTGTAGCCAAAGCAGCGGCATTATCTCTCAGGAAACCATTGTGAAAAACCATCCCTTTGTCACGGATTATGAAAAAGAGCTGAAACGTCTGGAAAAGGAAGAAAAGGAGGAACAGGAAAAAGCGGAGAGCCAATACAATCCTTTCCGGGAAATGCAGCAGGATAAAACCGGCCTAAATCAGAATGGCGGTGAAGAGGATGAATCATAAGGAATATTGGCGGGAACGGGCAAGAGCATTAGAGAAAGCCAGGAACAGACAGGGGAGGGAATGCTATGAAGAAATAGAGCGGCAATACCGGGAGGCCCAAAGGGTGATTGAAGGGAAAATAGCAAGCTGGTACCAGAGGTTTGCGGATAGCAATGGAATCACCATGCAGCAGGCCCGCCAGATGTTGAGAGGGCAGGAATTAGAGGAGTTCCGTTGGGAAGTCAATGATTATATCCGCTATGGGAAAGAAAATGCCAGGAACGGTGCATGGATGGCCCAATTAGAAAATGCATCCGCAAAGGCACATATCAGCAGGCTGGAATCACTGAAACTTCAAGTGCAGCAAAGCCTGGAAGCCATGTTCGGGAATCAGCTGGATTCCGTGGACAGAACAATACGAAATATTTATAAAGACAGCTATTATCAGACGGCCTATGAAATTCAAAAGGGCATTGGAGTGGGATGGGATTTTGCCAGCATAGATAACAGAAAAATAGAGAAAGTGGTAAAGAAGCCCTGGGCGCCGGATGGAAAGAACTTTTCAGAACGCATCTGGGGGAACAGGCAAAAGCTGGTGAATGAACTCCATACGGAGCTTTACAGGAATGTCATTACCGGGGAAGATCCACAGAAAGCCATCCAGGCCATAGCCCGAAAAATGAAAACATCAAAAACGAATGCCGGCCGCCTTGTCATGACTGAAAGCGCATTTTTTGCCGCTGCAGCGCAGAAAGAATGTTATCAGGAATTGGACGTGGAATATTTTGAGATAGTGGCCACATTGGACAGCCATACATCAGAGATATGCCGGGAGATGGATGGGAAGCATTTCCCGATGTCCCAATATGAAGCCGGAGTGACGGCGCCGCCCTTTCATGTGAACTGCAGATCCTGCACCTGCCCGTATTTTGATGATGAATTTGACAGCATAGGGAAGCGCGCTGCCAGGAAAGCGGATGGGAAAGTGTATTATGTGCCTGGGAATATGACGTATCGGGAATGGCAGAGGTCATTTGTGGAAGGTGAAAAGCCAGACTTGCAAGAAGCAGCATTGGATGATAAAATTAGTCCTATGGATATTACAGCTGAATGGACGAAAAACAAAGGAATAAAGGGTAGCATTGTTGAAAAGCAGGAATATATGGTTGATGGAATAAATTATAAAGTGGATGGGAGACATGTTATCCTGCATCCGACAGTTCAAGAAAAGGAAATTGCTGTCATGCTAAGCGAAAAGTATGGAAAGAGAATCGAATTTGTGCCGCAAGTAATGTACCCACAGAACATACAGACACCGGATTACTTGATTGATGGGGAAAGATTTGACCTGAAATCACCAACCGGAAAAGGCAAGAATGTATTGTATGATGCAATCGCAAAGAAAAGAAAGCAGTCACCTAATTTTATTTTTAATCTGACAGGTTGTCCTTTGAATGACAATGAAGTCGAGAAACAGATAAATAACATTTTTCATTCAAGACATACGAGGTTCGTGGAAAAGATTGCTACTATAAAAAATGAACAAATAGTTAAGGTTTATGAAAGATAATAAAAAGGCCATCTATCTGTCCGGTCAACTAATTCAAGTGAATTAGGACAAAGGGGACGGGAAATGGCCTTTCCTTAATTATTTTATACCATACTACGAAAAAAAATACAAGTGAAATAACGTAAATAGTGGAAAAATGAAAGGAAGGGGAGCCGGAATGAAGAAAAGAATAATAAAAACTATTCCATTAGAACAGGGAGAATTATATGGAATCATTAGCGGCAGGCGCATTCTGCTTGCAAAGTGTAATCCAAGAGTGGAAATTATGGAACATTCCACAAGCGTGCCGATACTTGGGGCGCAGAGCTACCAGATAAAGAAGCATCATATCGGCATTATTTTATGTCCTTCTCCTGATACTGCCAGAGAAATAGATGAATTTTTTTTACAGACGGTTACCAGGTTTGAACTTTCTGCAGATATGCAGCGCACAAATGGGATATTTGAGAATCTGATTTTTGATGCGCTGATACCCAGAGAGATAGATTTGGATGGGGATTGGATATTTGAAGTAGCAGAACAGTCCGAGGCTTTTAAAAGATTACATGAAAAATAATAGAAAAGAGTTGTAGTTCCCATGTATTTCTTGGTATGTATTATAGGGACTATGTAAAGTTATTTGGGTGTTTCTAATTTGGAAAGGGGGAATTTCATATGGGAAGGACAGGCGAAACAATAAAAGTCATTCCTGCAGACAACGGTGAGTTATATATGACATCCGGCGGACGTAGGTACTGTATTGCCAGGTTCAGCGGACGAGTGGAGATAGAGGAAAGGCAGAACCGGGTTGCGAGGCTGGGAACACTGCAGAAAGGCATAAAAAGAATCTTCGCTTCCTTTGTTGTTTGCGGGGATGTGGATTTCCATAATGGCTTCGGGTTTGATGCTGTGGACAGCGGAAAAGTTTTTGAAGCACAGGCAGTTGTAAGCGGTGAAAGGCTTGCATTTGCCGGGTTAAGGTTTGAGGATTCCGATCCGCTGGAAAATGAGCTTGTTTTTGAAATCCCGGATTTGGAACTGATACAAAAGTTACTGGTAAATGGATGAAAAAGACGGGGTTGCAGTTCCTATGTATTGCTTGGTATGGTATTATAGGGACTATGAAAAAGAGCGAAATGCAATTCAGAAATATGTTGATACAGATGACGCCCTGAAATGGGGCATCGTGGATTCTCTTGGAAGAACGCAAAAAACCACAGTTATCAATGAATCTGGATTATATTCTCTTATTTTTGGAAGTAAAATGGAGAATGCAAAGAAGTTCAAGCACTGGGTAACAAGTGCTGGATAATGCTTTAGGATCATATTTATGTGCTGTTGAAGAATGGATATTCCGTAATGCATTTGAATTTACTCTGAATTATGCAGCAGATTTGGAAACGAAAAAGGATGCTGAACGTGACCACATGGCAAGGAATATTATGGGCGGTGGAATCGGAAATCTTCAAGATATATACGATGCACTTTCAGGCGGGTCTTTCCGGGATGCCGGAAAAGTGATATATGGTCACGGGTCATCATACTATCGGTATACGGAAAGCAGGGTTCATGAAACCATTGCCAACTATGCGGCATTGAGTGTGACAAGGCCTGAGCTGATTGACCTGTTGCGGGCTGACAAACCCGAACTGGTTGCAGAATTGGAAGAAACGATTGCAGAACTTTTGAAGAAAGCAGGTGATGGAAGATGAGCCAAGAGGCATTTATCAAAAATATGGTAAATGTATGGGGGATGAGCCAAGAAGAGAGTGAAATCGCAATAAAAAAGGCAAAGATTGATGATTTGTTGATGAAAGTTAATTTTGTGCCATTCGAACAATTCTTTGATTCAAACAGTGATAAATTACTTGATGAAAAAATTAAAGTTTTGACTGCATTGCAGGAAGGGAGAACAATTTCTGACATTCCAAACTTTTATGACATTTTGGAACTCTACCCCAAGGACGGGACATACTGGGATTGAAATATGACAGTTATAGAGGCATTGATGATTATAAACAGAAAAGACCATGTTTCTGGATAAAATGCAAGGAAAATATTGAAGAGCATATGCAGCCATAGTATAATTTTGATAAATTATACGAAAGGGCGGATTTAAGAATGGAAAATATTAAAAAGGGGTTATTGGCTGTAGCAGCGGTATTAGCAGGGCTGATGTGTATGGGTGGGATATTCAGTTTAACTATGCTTTTGCGGTATGCAGATTTTAAGCAGGGAAAGGCGATTATCATTGTTATCTTTTTACTGATGATTGCGGGATTTGGAGTGCTTTCCTTTAAATGTTTTAAATCTGTATTTCGTAAGAAAGGCATGCCCAAAAGTGAGAAAGTAGTAAATTTTACAGTGGAAGAACAGATACCGGATTTTATAGAAGAAAGATACGTGCAATCTGTTGATGAAACTCCAGAAAATCCCGTAGTGGAAAAAGAAACAGAAAATAATACGATATTTGGAGTTCCTGTGGAAGAAATCAAGATTATGCCTCGGGAAGAACCGCAGGAAGCAAGTCAATTTGATAAGACTGGATATGAAACAGTTTCTGTTGCTCCTGTTGCGAAAACAAATGTTATGTATGGGGAAAGTTTAAATAGCATGAGAATGTTATATACAGAGCAACAAATAACTAATGATATAAGGATTATTGATGAATCATTGGCTATCATGCAGGAGACATCCGATATTGATACGTTTTTGTCAAGGCATGAATTAGCTATGAGACATGTTTTGATTCTTGAACAAGCAAAAAAAGCAGGAATACCGATTACGTTGCAAGACGGTTTTTCGCAATCTCTGATGGATATAAAAAGTGAGGCATTAGCAGATGTGTTATGCCGTTCTTTTAAGAAAGAGTTAAATGAGATAAGAAAATTAAAAACAGAACGTGGACAGTTAAATAGAATAAATAAGTATCAAGAGAAATTGAGAGGAATGTATGAAGATGTGTTTGAATTTACTGCAGAAGATGCTTATAATGATGTAATGCAAAAATTAGAAGATATGAAAGGTGAGTAAAAATATTTGATTTCTTATTGTTATTTGTGAGTGGTCATTATCATAAAACAGCGTGCTGTAGTCCCAATGTATTTTTTGATATGGTATAATATGGGAACATGAAATATTGACGAAAGAAATTTCCAGTATTACATAAAATATGAGAACCAGAGAGCTTGAACACTCAGGCTCTCTTTTTCTATACAAAAATGCAGCAGTATTGACCGCCTTTCCAGCACCGCAGGCGAAAAAGAACGGGACATCACCGGACACGACCGGGCAAAAAGTGAAAAGGGGTAGAATGAAAGGCGTGATTAAATACCCTGCTTTATATGTTTATAAAAATTTAATAATTTTAAAATTTGGATGGGTGTTGGACTTTATAAAATAATGAAAGATACTTGGAAGCGATGGAAAGCATTGATAGTTAGCAACAGTGGATTTTAGGGTATTTTACATTGCGTGGAAAATGTGTTATGTTTCTGGAAATAAAGCGCTTTGTTAAAGATTTCATGGCATGGTGGAAAAATTTTGAAAAACCTCTTGACTAAATGTGTCACCATATAGTATATTAAATGTGTCACCAAAAAGAAAGGAGGTTTAAATGTCACCAAGAAATGGAAGGCCACCATCAAAAGACCCTAAAATACATGAAACCAGAATAAGAATGTCTGATAATGACCTTTTAAAACTGGAATATTGCTGTAAACATACAGGTTTGACAAAAACAGATGTGATTAGAAAAGGGATAGATGAGGTCTATAAGCAACTAAAAAGATAGAAGTTCGCCACCCTACCAAGATAAACGAACTTCTAAAAAATCAAGGAATATCCTCTGTGAAATATTTTAACATAGAGTGTTACTCCTTGCAAATATTTATTAAAAGGAGAATTTTTATTATGAATGAAAAAGAATTTAAAGAAATTTACAGTGAGTTTTGGGAAAATATGGAACAGGCGCCGGATAAAGTCAGAAATGCATATGAAGTGCTGGATAATGCTTTAGAATCATATTTATGTGCTGTTGAAGAATGGATATTCCGTAATGCATTTGAATTTACTCTGAATTATGCAGCAGATTTGGAAACGAAAAAGGTGGTGTAATGTATGAGTGAATTAACAAAGACAACAATTACTTCCATGGAAGTAGCAAGGATGGTAGGAAAAGAACATAAGGGATTACTTCGAGACATTCGCAGATATGCGGAACAATTAGGAGAGAGCAATATTGCGCTTTCCGATTTCTTTATAGAATCAACTTATCTTTCAGAGCAGAATAAGACGCTTCCCTGTTTTATGGTAACAAAGAAAGGTTGTGAGTTCATAGCCCATAAAATGACAGGACAGAAAGGGACAGAATTTACTGCCCGCTATATAAACCGGTTCCATGAAATGGAGGAAGTGAAATTGCTGGCTCCTTTACATCCGGCGGTGGCTTCTAGCGTAGCAGACCTAGGAAGAGTGACAGAACGGATTATGAAAAGCCAGGGTTCTGCGCCATATAAAATAGCGGAAGTGTTTAAACAGCAATGTGAACAGTTTGGGATAACGCTTCCGAAAGATTTCGTAAAAATACCGGAATACGAACAATATACGATTGATATTTTATCATGATAGGAGGCACAGAATGGCAGACAGCGGAAAAGTATTTGAAAGATTAGTGCATTTAGCCACATCTAAAGGAATCATTGTAAGATTTGCCCCATTGCAGGCATATGATGCCAGATTAAAAGGGAACCGTATTGCTATCCGGCAAGGGTTGCCAACAATAGAAGATATTAATTATAATCTGGCTCATGAACTGGCCCATCTGTATTTGCATTATGATAAAGGAGATACAGTAAACAGTAAATTCAATGAGCAGTATGAAGAACAGGCAGATCGGGCAGCAAAGATGCTGTTAGAAGTCATAGCGTAGTTTCCCGTTATAGGATAAAGAGAACCAGAGAGCTTGAATTCCAGGCTCTCTTTTTCTATACAAAAATGCAGCAGTATTAACCGCCTTTCCAGCACCGCAGGCGAAAAAGAACGGGACATCACCGGACACGACCGGGCAAAAAGTGAAGATGAAGGAGGAGAAACCATGAAACAGGAAGATTTTACAGCCCTCGGCATCAGTGAGGAGCTGGCAAAGAAAGCAGCCGAAGCATCCAAAAAGGAACTGGAGGGCTTCATCCCAAAATCCAGGTTTGATGAAGTGAATGAAGCGAAAAAGACATTGGAAGAGGATGTGAAAGCCAGGGATAAGCAGTTGGAGGAGCTGAAAAAGTCCAATGGGGACAATGAAACATTGCAGGGCCAGATAAAAAAACTCCAGGACGATAATAAAGCGGAAAAGGAGCGGTATGAATCTGAGTTGAAAAGCCTGAAAATCGCCAATGCGGTGAAACTGGCCGTAAACGGGAAAGTGCATGATGAAGACCTGGTTGCTGGGCTGATTGACAAAGAAAAGCTGGTCATCAGTGAAGACGGCAAAGTTATCGGCCTGGAAGAACAGGTGAAGTCCCTGCAGGAAAAGAAAGCGTTTTTATTCAAAAGCGAAGATACAGGTTCCTATAAGCCCCAGAACGGAGGGAAGCCCAACAATAACCCATTTGCAAAAGAAACCTTCAACCTAACCGAACAAGGGAAGCTGCTGAGGGAAAACCCGGCGCAGGCTAAAGAAATGGCCGCTGCTGCCGGGGTGACGATTTAAAAACATAAAGAAAGGACAGTGAGAATATGCCGATTACAAAAATTTCAGATGTAATTGTACCAGAATTATTCAATCCTTACGTCATTAACAGAACCATGGAGTTGTCTGCATTGTTCCAGTGCGGAATTGTGGTGAACAATGCGGAATTTGACCGCCTGGCAAGCGAGGCGGCCAGAACGCACAACATGCCGTTCTTCGAAGATTTATCCGGAGATTCAGAGCCGACATTGGAAGATGTTAAGATGACCCCAGCTAAAATCGGTTCCAACAAAGATGTGTCCACCACTATTCTCAGGCAAAAAATGTGGGGCAGCTCCAACCTTGCCGCATCCCTTGCGGGCTCTGACCCAATGAAAGCGATTGGGGATTTGGTGGCGGCTTATTGGGCCAGAGATATGCAGAAAGAACTGATTGCCATTCTGCATGGAATTTTCGGTACATACACACCGGAAGGTGGAACGGCCGTCACACCTATGGAAGACCATATTCTGGACTTGACAAAAGCATCAGCGGCGGCAGGGAAATTAATTAGCGCATCTGCGTTTATTGACGCCTGCCAGCTTCTGGGGGATGCCCAGAGCCAGCTATCCGGGGTTACGATGCATTCTGCAACCAAGTCATATTTGAAAAAGCAAAACCTGATTGCCACAGAACGGGATTCCGTGGGAGTGGAATTTGAAACTTACCAGGATAGGAGGGTTACAGTGGATGATGGGTGTCCAGTGGACAAAGACGGCACATACACCACATACCTGTTCGGTAATGGCGCAATTGCCCTTGGAAATGGCAGCCCGGTAGGGCATGTAGCCACTGAAATCGACAGGGATAAGCAGACCGGCGGCGGTGTGGATTATCTGATTAACCGGAAAGCGTTTATCTTACACCCACGGGGGATTGCTTATACCGGCACCGTGCGGGAACATGTGGAAACGCCCACAAGGGAGGAACTGCAGAATGCCCAGAACTGGAAGCCAGTATATGAAAAGAAGCAGCTCAGGATTGTTGCAATCCGTCATAAGGTAGCGTAAGGAGGGGAAATGGAAGGAAAACTGGAAACCATGAAAAACCTGTTGGGGATTTCAGAAGAGGGACAGGAGCCGTTGTTGGAATTTGCCCTGCAGGCTGCAGAAGAAACTGCGAAAAATTACTGCAATCTGGAAGAGATTCCGGAAGGACTGGAACATACCGTGGTGCGCATGGCAATGGATCTGTACCGCAATGAACAGTTTGGGGACAGCACAGTCCCCATGGCTGTGAAATCTATTAGCGAAGGGGACACAAGCACCAGCTTCGGAACTATAGAAAGTTCCGGATATGCCCAGACGCTTCTGAAAGATTACCAGAAACAACTGAACCGGTACCGGAAGGTGAGATTCTGATGGATATGGGTAAAATGCACCGGAAAGCGGTAGAAAGCCTTTACAGCGGAATCTGCACGGTTTATGAGCATAGGAAAGTGAAAGATGCAAAAACAAAGCTGACAGGTTTTGAAGATATACTGGTATTAGAAAATCAGCCCTGCAGGCTGTCATTTGAAAAAATTAATGCAGCAGTCCAAGGAGAGTCTTCTGCGGCAATTTCGCAAGCAATAAAATTGTTTTTATCTCCTGATATCGTGATTAAACCGAATTCCAAAATTACCGTTACGCAGAACGGAGTTACAGCAGAGTATACTAGCAGCGGAGTTCCAGCCGTGTATCAGTCCCATCAGGAAATCATTCTGGAACTGGAGGAAGAGAGGGCTTAGCATGGGAAGAATGGGTAGTTTTAACGCAAATGATTTGAAGAGGTTCCAAAAGGAACTGGAGAAGCTGAATAAAAACACAGATGCGTTCCTGCAGGCGTGTACCAAGGAACTTGCTGCCCGTTTACTAGAAAAAGTTAAAAAACGCACTCCGGTGGGGGATTATTCCGGGGATTCTTATACGTGCAAAACCGGGCAAGTCCACAAAGGCCATAGAGTGAAAGGAAAAGTGGGCGGATGGTTAAGGAGAGATTGGAGTGTCGGGGAGATAAGGAATGAAGGAGGCGTTTATAAAATTGATCTTATAAACTCAAAAGAATATGCGCCTTATGTTGAATATGGACACAGAACCCCAGACCACAAAGGATGGGTTCCAGGGCATTTTATGATGACAATAACAGAAAAGGAGTTGGAAAAAGAAAACCAAAAAGTACTGGAAAAGAAATTGGAAAAATTTTTAAGGAGCTTACTGCAATGATAAACGCAATCATTGAAGCCGTCAGCATTTCCCTGAATGGGGAATTTGGTGATGGTTATGAAATTCATATGGAAGAGATAAAGCAGGACTTAAAAGAGCCTTGCTTTTTTATTTCCTGCATAAACCCGACATCCAGCCTCTTTCTTGGAAAATGCTATCTTCGGGAAAATCTCTTCTGCGTCCAGTATTTCCCCAGGAAAGGCCGGGAAAGGGCAGAATGCAACGAAACGGCGGAGCGTCTTTTTGCCTGCCTGGAATGTCTGGAAATGTCCGGAAAGTTTGTGAAGGGCACAGGGATGAAGTGCGAAGTGACAGATGGAATCCTGAACTTCTTTGTAAATTATGATGTGTATGTCCAAAAGAAAGAGACTCTCCCGGCAATGGAAGAAGTGGCCGGGGGAATCACAGCGAAAGGATAGGTGATAAAAATGCCGGCAAAAGCAAAACCATTGGAAAAACAAACAGAAACGGAACCAGAAGAGGTAAAATTGGAAAAAACAGAAACGGGCAAAACTGAGAAACCGGAAAACATGTTTTCTAAAGAACAGTTAGTCTATTCAGAGCGGTTCCGAGACAGAAGGGATCTGTTAGAAGCCCTTCTGCTGCCTGGTGAGCAGTACACTATAAGACAGGCAGAACAGATGATGGAAAAATACAAGAAAGGAAGGGTGAAATAGCATGGCCTTAGGTGGAGGAACATTTACGGCGCAGAATAAGGAGCTGCCCGGCGCATATATCAATTTTATTTCAGCGGCTTCTGCGGATGTGTCCCTGTCTGAACGGGGCATCGTAACCATGCCCCTGGAATTGGACTGGGGAGCCGCAGGAAAAGTCTTTGAAGTGGATCGGGATGAATTCAGGGAAAACTGTATGGAGATTTTTGGCTATGATTACACCCATGAGAAAATGAAGGGGATGCGTGACCTGTTCCGGAATGCCCGGACATTATACGGGTACAGGCTGAACGGGAATGGCGCAAAAGCGGCAAATAAGTATGCAGAGGCCCTTTACGGAGGAACCAGGGGCAATGACCTGAAAATTGTAATTCAGGTGAATGCAGATGATGAAACCATGTTTGATGTGAAGACCGTCCTTGGACAAAACGTGGTGGATGAACAGAAAGTTGCACAGGCAGAGGGTTTGAAGCCCAACAAGTACGTGAAATGGAAAGGGGAAGCCGCGTTGGAAGCGTCTGCGGGGATTCCGCTGGAAGGCGGTACAAATGAGGAAACGGAAGGCGCGGCTTATCAGGAATATCTGGATAAAATCGAAGGCTATACGTTCCATGTTATGGGAATTACAGTAGAAGACAAAGTTACGAAGTCCTTGTTTGTTTCCTTTGTGAAACGGATGCGGGATGAAATGGGCGTCAAATTCCAGCTTGTCCTTTATGATGACGCAAAAGCCGATTATTGCGGAGTTGTCAGCATAAAGAACACAACCGCAGACGAAGGGTGGGGTTCGGGCAGCCTGGTGTACTGGACGGCCGGTGCGCTGGCCGGATGCGAAGTAAACCGGAGTTGCCAGAACCGTATCTATGACGGGGAATTTACAGTGGAAGCGGAATACACCCAGAATGAACTGAAAAAGGCCATAAAAGCCGGGGAATTTGTATTCCATAAAGTAGGGGCGGACATCCGTGTATTGAAAGACATTAATACCATGGTTACCGTTTCGGATACCCAGGGGGATGTATTTAAAGAAAACCAGACTATCCGCGTGATTGACCAGATCGGCAATGACATTGCCGTCCTGTTCAATACAAAATATCTGGGTGCCGTCCCCAATAATAATGCGGGAAGGATTTCCCTCTGGTCTGATATTGTCACCCATCACCGGCAGTTGGAACAAATTCAGGCGATTGAGGGCTTTTCGGACACAGATGTAACCGTGCAGCAGGGCGACACAAAAAAAGCCGTAATCGTTTCGGATTCAATCACGGTAACCAATGCTATGGATAAATTGTACATGAGTGTGACGATTGCATAGGAAGGAGAGGATAAACCATGGCGGAAGCAAAAGCAGCGATTATGAACGCAAATGACGCTGTCTACGGTGGGGCGGCGGAATGCTACATCACCATTGGCGGCAAGCGTTATAACTTTATGAGCATGACGGAATTTGAAAGCGAATGGGAAGTGGTCATTAAGGATGTGCCGATCCTCGGAAAAGTGGGGATGGGGCATAAAGCGGCCGGCGCGAAGGGAACCTGGAAAGGGAAGGCCCATTTCAACCAGTCCGCGTTCCGGGCAATGGCCGATGAATACCAGAAGAAAGGAACCATGCCATATTTTGAAATGCAGGTGACGAATGAGGATAAGACCAGTGCAGCAGGACGGCAGACCATCAACCTGCATGGCTGCCTGTGCGAAAAATTCACTCTGGCGAAGTTCCAGGCAGGAGAAGAGCTTTTGGAGGAGGAGCTTTCCGGAACCTTTGAAAGCTGGGATATGCCTGAGAAGTTTAAAGACCTGGCAGGGACACAGTAAAAAATAGACAAATAGGAGAGGGAAGGGGCTTTCAATCGGCTTCTTCCGTTTCTGTTCAGAAAAAGAAAGAGAGGAAGAAACAATGTCAGAATTTTCAAGATTTATGAAGGCAAACAAAAAAGAAAAGGCAAATGAGCGGTATGCGCCCACGGAATCCCTCTGTGATGAAAATGGAAAACCACTGGAATGGGAGTTTCGTCATATCACTTCCGCGGAAAATGAGGAAATCCGGGAAAAGTGCACCATTGACGTGCAGGTGACCGGAAAGCCCAATGTGTTCCGGCCGAAGCTGAAATCTTCCGAATACGTCAAAAAAATGGTGGCTGCTTCCGTGGTTTATCCGGATTTGGACAATGCGGAGCTTCAAGATTCTTACGGGGTGAAACGGCCGGAGGAACTTCTGCTGGAAATGGTGGATGATCCGGGGGAGTACAACCGGCTTTGTGATTTTGTGCAGAAATTCCAGGGATTTAACGCGTCTTTCGAAGATAAGGTGGAAGAAGCAAAAAACTGATAGAGGGCGGGGACTGGGAGGCAAATTATGCTTACTACGCTCTTTTGAAACTGCATATCCTGCCCTCTGTATTCCTGAATATGGAAGAGCGGGAAAAAGCCTTTGTCATAGCTTCAATTAAGATGAAGATAGAAGCTGACAAAAAAGAAAGAAAAAAATTAAAGGCGAAAATGAACGCAAAAGGAAGGTGAGGCAGGTGCTTCAGACAGGAATTCAGCTGCAGGACAATTTTACAGGCGTCCTGTATGAAGTGATGGGGGCGGTCAACCTGGCCATTACGTCCATGTACGATATGCAGCAGGCCGTGAGTGCAGACATTGATATGTCATCGATGGAAGGGGCCAGGGATGCAATAAACCAGGCCACCATGGCGGTGCAGGAATTCAACCAGGCCATGGATGGGGCTGCGGCCAGAAATCCTGTGGCGGAACGCACTGCGGAGCCAGCCCCTGCGGGATGGAGTTCTTTTGAAGGGTTAGAAGTGTTCCATGGAACTGGGATGCAACGCTTTGAACAGGAAGCAGCGGAAGTGAACCGCATGATGGAGCGTATGGGGGAAAGCCAAAGCAGGCTTACTCAGCAGGCGAATGAAACCGAAATCCTTCCCCCGCAGGCGTCTTATGATATCCAGAACATAGAAAACCGTATGCAGGGGTTAATGGAGCAGATCCGCCAGGTGGAAAGCAATCCGCTGAATATGGGGACGGATCGGGCCAATGCCCAGCAGGAACGATTACGGGCGAATATGGATGAATTGCTGTGGCTGCAGGAAAATCTGAACCAGGCCATGCAGGGGATGGACATTGGGGAAATAAACGCGGCCTACCTGCAGCTTTCCCAGAGCGTCAGCAATACAGAGCGGATGGTAAGGGATTCCTTTTCTCACGCCCCGCCCGTGGAGCCGGTGGAAATCCCTGTCCACTGGCAGGGAGAGCCCCTGGACGTGTTTGTGGGGAGCGGCGCAGACCGGTTCCGGCAGGAAATCGCAAGCGCCAGCCGTATGGTGGAACAGTTGAGCAATACACAGAATTCCATTGCCAGGCAGGCATATAGCACCAATATTTTCCCGCCCCAGGCATTCCAGGATTTAAATCATATGGCCACAAGAATCAACTGGCTGCGGGAACGCATCCAGCAGATAGGGAACAATCCGGTGAATTTTGGGACAGGCCAGGCAAATGCAGGGCTGGAGCAAATGAGGGGCCTGTTAGACCAATTGACGCAGCAGCAGGAAAGCCTGAACCGCGCCATGGATGATATGGACGTTTCCGCTGCAAACGCGGCATATCTGAGGCTGTCTCAGACCGTAGGCAATACCGAGAGGTACATCCGGGACAATGTAGACGAGCAAGGGCGGTTTAACCAAGAAATATTGCAAGGCGCAAGCCAGGCAAACGGCCTGGTGCAGATGATAAAAGGCGCAGTTGCCGCCTATGCCACTATGCATACCCTGGCGGCGGCTGTCAGCCTGTCAGACCAGATGACATCCACCACTGCCCGTTTAAATATGATGAATGACGGGCTGCAGACTACACAGGAATTGCAGGACATGATATTTCTGTCCGCAGAACGGTCAAGGGGCGCATACCAAGCAACGGCGGACGCTGTTTCCAAGCTGGGACTTATGGCGGGGGATGCTTTCAGCAATTCAGAGGAAATCATTGCTTTCATGGAACAGGTGAATAAGCAATTTACAATTGCCGGGACGGAAGCGGCCGGCATAGAGGCGGCCATGCTGCAGCTAACCCAGGCCATGGGCTCCGGCATTCTGCGGGGCGAAGAGTACAACAGCATTTTAGAGCAGGCCCCGAACATCATACAGGCCATTGCGGATTATATGGAGGTGCCTAAAGGTCAACTGAAGGATATGGCGGCTGAAGGGGAAATCACGGCCGATATCGTAAAAGCCGCCATGTTTGCGGCGGCGGACGAAACCAATGCGAAATTTGAAAGTATGCCTATGACCTTTGAACAGATAGGGACCTCTCTGCAGAATACCGCCATGGTGGCATTACAGCCCCTTCTGGACAATCTGAACGACATTGCCAATAGCCAGGCGTTTCAGGAGGTTGTTAACAATGCGGCAGGCGCATTGTCCATGTTGGTAGGGATTGCGAACCCGATTCTGGAACAACTTGCCAATAGTCAGGCGTTGTGGGGCTTTGCCAATGGCATGATTCAAGCGTTTTCGCTGGTTGCGGCCATTGCATTGCAGGTTGTTGGCTTGTTGGTGGCCGGCGCAGACATGATAGCGGAAAACTGGTCTTGGATTGGCCCGATTGTGTATGGGGTTGCAGCAGCCCTTGCGGTATATTATGGGTGGCAGTTGCTATGCGCGGCAGCTACAGAAATTATGGCGGTAAAAGAAGCCATATTAAACGCAGTAATGAATGCGAATCCAATTATGCTAATAGTTTTAGCGATTATTGCGCTGATAGCGGCTATTTTCGCAGTCTGCAACGCAATTGCTAAGATGACAGGCATAGCGAACACTGGATTTGGCATCATCACAGGCGGAATTAATGTTGTGATTGCATTTTTTAAAAATTTATTCTTTACAGTTGCTAACATAGCGTTAGGCATTTGGAATGCGCTTGTGGCGCTTTGCCACAATATGGTAACAGCCTTTCAGAATGCAATAAGTTCTATACAGTCCTGGTTCTACAGCCTTCTCTCAACTGCATTGACAGTGATTGGTGGCATCTGCGCAGAATTGAACAAACTGCCCTTCGTGGAATTCGATTATTCCGGCATTACATCTGCAGCAGAAGACTATGCTGCAAAAGCTGCCGAAGCGGCGGAAAACAAAGGGGACTATCAGGACATTGGAGCCGCATTTGATGAAGGAATGTCCACTTTTGAAACTTTTCAGGAAGGTTGGGCATCCCAGGCGTTTGAGGAGGGCGCAGAATGGGGAGACGGAGTAGCAGAAAAAATCTCAGGGTTGATGGAAGGTCTGACAGACGGCTTCGGTAATGACCAGGGGATGGAATATGATAATAGCGCAGGGCTTGGAAATAAAGTGGCTTCCGGCCTAGACAACAGCGCAGCAGCCGGAGATTTAAACGACATAGCCGGAAACACAGGGGATATCAAGGATTCCCTGGACATTACGGAAGAAGATCTGAAATATTTGCGCGACATTGCAGAGCAGGAAACCGTAAACCGGTTTACAACCGCAAGCATCACCATAGACCAGTCAGGAATGAAAAATACCGTGAACGGTGCGAATGACCTGGACGGCTTTGTGTCCGGCCTTACGGATGCAGTGGAAGAAGCGGCGAGAATCATTACAGAGGGGGTGCACTAATGGCGAAAAACAGATATGATTTCTATCTGAAAAAATGCCTGCTGCCGGTTCCACCGGAGAAACTGCAGATACAGATTAATAATGCGAATAAAACAGTGACTTTAATAAACGGGCAGCAGGTGAACCTGCTGAAAAAAGCGGAACTGTCAGACGTTGAATTTGAGTGCCTGCTTCCACAGGCGAAATATCCATTTGCCGTCTATAAGTCAAAATTCAAGCGGCCAGGGTATTACCTGAATTATTTCGAAAAGCTGAAAACCAAACGGAAGCCGTTCCAGTTTATAGTTTCCCGGTATCTGCCCAGCGGAAAAATGCTGTTCCGGACAAATATGAAAGTCTCCATGGAAGATTACACGATTGTGGAAGATGCCGGGGAAGGATTTGACGTAAAGGTAAAAATCAAACTGAAACAATATCGGAGCTTCGGGACAAAAACATTGAAAATGACCAAGAACGCGAAGAAAACCAAGAAAAAGAAAGTAAAGGAAGAGATGCCGCCCCGGGAAACGGAAAATTCTCCGGCGCCTGCTTCCCCACAAAACTATACCGTTGTGAAAGGTGATTGCCTGTGGAAAATTGCAAAGCATTTCTACGGAGACGGTTCTCTTTACACCGTCATATACAATGCGAACCAGTCTGTGATTGGCGGGAACCCCAACCTGATTTATCCCGGGCAGGTGCTGACCATCCCGCTAATATAGGGAGGAAAAATGAAAGTAAATGTAGAGCTTCTGATTGGAAACGAAAAAGGGACAAAATTGTTCCAGCCGGCAGTGGAAGAAGGAATTGAGTGGTCTACGGAACGCAGGGGCACCCCTGGAAAACTCACATTTAAAGTACTTGAGGATAAAAAGCTGAGTTTTTCCGAAGGGTGCCCCGTGCGCCTGAAAGTGAACGGGGCGAAAATCTTTTTTGGATTTGTATTCAAACAGCAGCGCTCCAAGAAGGAAGGAAAAGTGCAGGAAATCACTGTAACAGCCTATGACCAGCTTCGGTATTTAAACAATAAAGATACCAGGGTTTATGAGAATAAGACTGCAGACCAGGTGGTGAAAATGATTGCGGATGATTACCGCCTCTCCGTGGGCGCCCTGAAAAACACGGAATATGTAATACCTTCCCGGGTAGAGGACAATACTTCCCTATTTGAGATGATAGAAAATGCTCTGGATTTAACCATGCAGAACAAAAAAGAAATGTTTGTCCTGTATGATGATTTTGGCAAATTGACTTTGAAAAATATATCAGATATGTACGTTAAAAAGAAAGGGAAGTATCTGCTGATAGATGCGGAAACCGGGGAAAACTTTGATTACACATCCAGCATAGATGATGATACTTATAACAAAATCAAGCTGGCATATGACAACGAGGAAACTGGAAAAAGAGAAATCTATATTGCCCAGGACAGTTCAAACATGAACCGATGGGGCGTCCTGCAGTATTTTGACACGCTGCAGGAAGGGGAAAACGGGAAAGCCAAGGCGGATGCGCTTTTAAAGCTCTATAACCAGAAAACCAGGAACCTGAAAATCACCAATGCCATAGGGGATAACCGGGTAAGGGCAGGAAGTCTGGTTGCCGTCAGGCTGAGCCTTGGAGATAAGAAGTTGAACAATTTTATGCTGGTGGAAAAATGCAGGCATATTTACAAAGGTCAGGAACACTGGATGGATCTGACGCTAAGAGGGGGTGAGTTCGTTGCCTGACGCAGCGGGATTGTTAAAAATAATTAAAAAAGCGGCGGTAGAAGCAGTGGAAGCCCAAAAGCCGGTGAATCTGTGCTTTGGGATTGTTACAAGCGCGTCCCCATTAAAAATCAATGTGGAACAGAAGATGGAGCTTGGAGAGGCACAATTGCTTCTGTCTAGGAATGTGACGGATTATACAATGAAACTGGAAGCAAGCATGGAGACAGAGCCCGCGGAATCCGCTCACAGTCATACATTCCAGGGAAGGACGGAATGGGACAAGGATTACCCCCATACCCATACATTTATGGGAAATACTGGTGAATCTGCAGGCAGCCATTCCCACCGTGTTTCCGGCCTGCAGGAAGTTACAGTGAAAAACGGACTGCAGGCTGGGGAAAAAGTGCTTTTGTTACGGCAGCAGGGCGGGCAGAAATACTTTGTACTGGACAGAATAATGGGATAACACAGAAAAAATATTTTACATGAAATCAGGTGATGGAATGCTGCCGGAAGGAGCGGAATTATTTGAAGATGATTTTGAAATAGAAGAAGAGCCCAGTAAAAACTACAGGATGGATCAGAAAGGGCTTCGGGTGCGGGGGAAGGTAGATGGTCTGGAAGCCGTAAAACAGGCCGTGTTTAAAATGTTGAATACAGAACGGTATCAGTACCTAATTTACTCCTGGGATTACGGAGTGGAGCTTCTGGATTTGTTCGGAGAGCCAATCAGCTATGTTTGCCCGGAACTGGAACGCAGGATAACGGAAGCCTTGCTTCAGGATGACCGGATAGAGGAAGTGGATGAATTTGAATTTGAGGTGCATGGAGGCACGGTAAAAGCCAGCTTTACGGTCCATACCGTGTTTGGGGATTTGCAGGCGGAAAAAGAGGTGGAAATTTAATGTATGAAGAGGTCACTTATGAAGAAATATTGGAACGGATGTTAGAGCGGGTTCCGGATGACATGGACAAGCGGGAAGGCTCCATTATTTATGATGCATTGGCTCCCGCGGCAATAGAGCTTCAGATTATGTACATAGAACTGGATGTGATACTGAAAGAGACTTTTGCAGACAAGGCTTCCAGGGAGTTTTTGTTAAGGCGTGCGGCAGAGAGGGGGATAACACCCAAAGAAGCCACCCATGCCATTTTAAAAGGGGAATTCACGCCGCCCACTCTGGAACTGGAGCCAGGCACGCGTTTCAGCTGCGAAGAGTTGAATTATGCTGTAATTGAAAAAGTTTCTGACGCCATGTACCGGCTGCAATGCGAAACGGAAGGAATCGTGGGAAACAGCATTTTCGGGCGGATAATCCCAATAAATTATATCCCAGGACTGGAAACAGCCGATTTGACGGAATTGCTGATACCTGGGGAGGAAGAGGAAGACACGGAAAGTTTACGGAAACGGTATTTTGATTCCTTCCATTCCCAGGAATTTGGCGGCAATAAAAAAGATTATATGAAGAAAACCCATGAAATTCCAGGTGTAGGGGCAGTGAAAGTGACGCCGGTATGGAATGGTCCGGGAACAGTGAAGTTAACCATTCTGGACGCAAATTTCCGGAAAGCGGATAGCGCCCTTTTAGAAAAGGTGCAGCAGGAGATAGATCCCATGCAGGATGGGGAAGGAGACGGGCTTGCGCCGATCGGCCATGTAGTTACGGTAGATACGCCTCAGGAATTTCCAGTTACAGTTACAGTCCAGGCTATTTATGATACAGGTTACAATTTCGAAGAGCTGCATTCCCAGTTAGAAAATGCCGTGGAAAATTATCTGGCTTCCCTGCGGGGGCAATGGGAAGGGCAGGAATCCCTGGCCGTCAGGCTGGCGCAGATAGAGGCAAGACTGATGTCCATAGACGGAATCATTGACCTGTCCCTTGTCGCGTTGAATGGGAAAGCAGAAAATATTATTTTAGATTCGGCCAAAATTCCGGTGTCAGGGGGCGTCACATCATGAATCGGGAAATAGACTTAATGGATTACATTCCGGAATATTTGAAGGAGTATAAAGAACTGGAAAAGACATTAAAAGCACAGCAGCCAGAAATAAAAAAGTTGGCGGAGACTGTGGAGCGACTGAAAAATAATCAGTTTATTACAACGGCGGACGAAGAAGGAATCCGGAAATTTGAAACCATGCTGGAAGTCACCGCGTTGGACAATGACACGCTGGAAAACCGTAAATTCCGCGTTCTGTCTCGTTGGAATAACACAATCCCGTACACAGCCTCTGTCTTAAGAAAGAGGCTGGAAAACCTCTGTGGGAAAGACGGATACCAGTTGGAAATCCTGCATTTAGAGAGTAAAGTGAAAGTGCGGGTAGCCCTTACCAACAAGAAGAATTACGGCATGGTGGAAGAAATGCTGCAAGAGGTCATTCCGGCGAATATATGGATTGATTTATCGTTACTTTACAATCAGCATAAAACATTGAGCAAATTTACGCACAGACAGCTTGCGGCATATACGCAAAAAGAAGTGAGGAATGAGGTGTTAAATCATGGCAACTGAAACGGAAACGTATAAATTAAAAAAACCGGACGAAGATGATTTTTATGATATCGGGCAGTTTAACCAGACAATGGATCTGATAGATGAAAGCCTGAAAGCATTGGCGGAAAAGACGGTAGCGCTTCAAAGCAATCTGTCTCAGTTACAAGAAGAATTAACACAATACACTGACACAAAGGTCAGTGAATTGGTGGGAAGCGCGCCGGAAAAGCTGGATACATTGGAAGAGGTTGCAGATGCGCTGCAAAAGAATGATGACGTTGTAACGGCTTTAACGGAAGCAATCGGAACGAAGCAAAGTAAACTGGGGATCGGCACTTTTGCGAAAAACATTGATATTCTGGGTGATGGAGGACTGCCGAAGAGCAGCAGTATATGCTGGTGTCAGTCGACTATTGTAAGCGGAACACTGCCGTATGAATCCAACAATGCGTACTGGTTTTTATTAAAAACGGATGTTGTGCTGGACAATAGCACGATAAGAAGCCAGAGAGCCATTGTATGGGAAGCAGAGAAAATAAGAACGCTTGAACGGTTATTTACAAACGGGGAATGGTATGCTTGGAAAGAATATCTCCGGACAGATGGGAATTTGAAAGATACCACAGTATCATTTACCAGCGGGGACGATTTAAACCCTACAGGATGGACGGCTATCGGAAAAATTTTTAGCGGGGCGAAACTCAAGGATATACTCAATGGTTTTTCCACAGGGATAAAAAATTTAAGATTCCTGTGGAAATTATGCGGGGAAAATGATATTTCTGGGTTGGCAGACGGCACAATAACGGGAGCACTTAGTCAATTAAACACCGATA
>JAETSX010000042.1 GCA_021769425.1 Eubacterium sp. | reverse complement strand
ATGCGGGCTTACCATGACTGCGGGTACGACGGCTATATCCGTCCCGACCACGGCCGCCATATCTGGGGCGAGAAATGCCGTCCGGGATACGGGCTCTATGACCGCGCCCTGGGCATTATGTACCTGTGGGGATGCTGGGACATGCTGGAACGTGAAGCAGGAAATTGCTAGATTAACCGAGAAAGGAAAAGGGCCCATGATGAGAAAATTTATGGATGAAAATTTTCTGCTGTCCACAGCCACAGCGGAAAAATTATACCACGGCACAGCCGAAAAGCTGCCCATTATAGACTATCACTGCCATATCAATCCCCGGGAAATCGCCGAAGACCGTAAATTTGATAACATTTCCCAGATTTGGCTGGGCGGGGATCATTACAAATGGCGGGTGATGCGCGCCGGCGGGATTACGGAAGATAAAATCACCGGGGATGCGCCGGATCGTGAGAAATTCCGGGCATTTGCCAGCGTAATGCCAAAGCTGATTGGAAACCCCATTTACCACTGGAGCCATTTGGAGCTTCAGCGGGGATTCGGCATTACAGAATCACTGACGCCGGAAAATGCGGATGATATTTACGATCGCTGCAACGAAATCTTAAAAGGATACACCGCCCGTTCCCTGATGAGGAAATTCCATGTGCAGGCCATCTGCACCACAGACGATCCCATAGACAGCCTGGAATACCATGACAGAATTCAGGCGGACCCGGAAATGGAAATCAAAGTCCTTCCAGCTTTCCGTCCGGATCAGGCGGTCAATATTGAGAAACCGGGTTTTGCTCAATATATTCAAAAATTGTCAGAAACAGCCGGCCGAAACCTGGATACCGCAGCTGACGTTGCCGTTGCCCTGTGTGAGCGGATCGATTACTTTGCCGACCACGGCTGCCTCTGCGCCGATCATGGCCTGGACTACTGCATGTATGAGGAGCCGGACGAAAAAGCTGCAAACCAAGCCTTTGCCATGGCGATAGAAGGCAAATGCCCGGACCGGAAACTGGCGGACGCTTATAAAACCTTAGTCACCATTGCCTGTGCCAAAAAGTATGCTCAGAAAAACTGGGTGATGCAGATCCATTTCGGATGTTTGAGAAATGCCAATAAGCCCCAGTTTGAACTTCTGGGCCCGGACACTGGCTATGATGCGGTCAACAGCAGCTCCGGCGTGGAATGCCTGGCTCCCCTGCTGAACGCATTTTCAGAAAATGGGGGATTGCCCAAAACCATTCTCTACTCTTTAAATCCCTCAGATAATACGGCAATTGCCACTATCATGGCATGCTTCCAGGGCGGAGGCGTCCCCGGGAAAATCCAGCAGGGAAGCGCCTGGTGGTTTAACGACCACCGCTTTGGGATGCGTAACCAGTTAACGGAATTAGCCGCCAACGGCGTGCTGGGCTGCTTTGTAGGAATGCTGACTGATTCCCGATCCTTTTTAAGCTACACCCGCCACGAATACTTCCGCCGCGTGCTCTGTGAACTGGCAGGGGAATGGGTGGAAAGCGGCCAGTATCCTGCAGATGAAAAAGCGCTGGAGCAGTTGATTGGAAACCTGAGCTATTATAATACCCGTGATTATTTTGGATTTGAAGTATAGCTTAGAAGCATAATGTCTGAAACACTATAAGATTTTCAATATTACTCCGGCGGTTAGATATCGCAGCGGATTGCAATGTTGCGATATTTATCCGCCGGAGAACGCATAAAGGAAAGGAAAATATCATGTTAGAATTACCATTAAAGATAGATTTCACCAGGAAAGTTGTCGTAGTAACCGGAGCCGGAGGCGTACTCTGCGGCACTATGGCAAAAGCTTTCGCCCAGGCAGGAGCCAAAGTGGCGGCCCTGGATTTAAATGAAGACGCAGTGAAAAAACTGGCAGAAGAAGTGGAAGCAGAGGGCTATGTCTGCAAAGGCTATAAAGCGAATGTCCTTGATCCGGAAGAACTGGAAACCGTTCATCAACAGGTCTTAGCAGATTTGGGTCCCTGCGATATCTTAATCAACGGAGCCGGAGGCAACAATCCACGCGCCACCACAGACAATGAGTATCATCACGAAAAAAAGGAGGGCCAGAAAACTTTCTTTGATTTGGATCCCAACGGCGTGGACTTCGTCTTTAAGTTGAATTTCCAGGGAACCTTGCTGCCCACTCAGGTATTTGCAAAAGATATGGTGGAAAAGAAAGCCGGCAGCATTCTGAATATTTCTTCCATGAATGCGTATGTTCCACTTACAAAGATCCCTGCCTATTCCGGAGCAAAAGCGGCAGTGTCCAACTTTACCCAGTGGCTGGCCACTCACTTTGCGGGAACGGGCATCCGCTGCAATGCCATTGCGCCGGGATTTCTGGTGTCCAATCAGAACCGTGCGCTGCTGTTTGAAGAAGACGGCACGCCTACGCCCCGATCCAACAAGATTCTGGCTGGTACCCCTACCGGCCGTTTTGTGGAAAGCGAAGAGCTGTTGGGCGGCGTATTCTTCCTCTGCGATGACAAGGCGGCAAGCGCAATCACCGGGGTTGTGCTTCCCATTGATGCAGGATATTCCGCTTATTCGGGAGTGTAAAACCTTGAATTTCTAAAAAAATAAGTTCTGCCTGTGCGGTTGGAATTTATCACATATGCAAAGCCTTTATTTGCTTCAAAAAAGCGTTCATCGGCTTGTGTTTAAGCAGCGGCGATTCATACTTGTTATTTATCATTTGAAACGCCGCTGCCATTGTCTGCATTCCCATACCTCATAATGCATTCTCATTTCCTCATAATGCATTCCGCCAGTCTGTCATTCATTTCCTCACTCATAAAACAGAACCTGATATACTTATGATCCAGAAACGGAAAGGTGGAGCAGTCCCGGATCATCATTTTTTCCCGGATTGCCCGCTCAAACAGCTCCCCAGAGGTCATGTCCTCAGACAGAAGGCGCACCAGCATAAAATTGCCGCTGGGCGGGTAAACCTTAAAGCGGCTGTCCTGGGAGAACAATTGGTGCATCCGAGTGCGTTCTTTGGAAATCAATGCTTTGGTTTTGGCAATGTAGGCAGTGTCCCGAAACATAATTTCCCCTGCAATGACTGCCAGGGAATTGATGGTCCAGGGATTTTTCCGGGTGTTGATGGCTTTGATAAAATCCCGGTTTCCGGTGACGGCATAGCCCAGCCGAAGTCCCGGAGCCGCAAAAAATTTGGAAGTTCCCCGCAAGATGACAATGTTATTGTAAAAAGCAGTCAGGGGAACTGAGGTGATTTCCTCATAATTATCTGCAAATTCCACATAAGTTTCATCCACCATAACAAAAATGTCATGCTGTTTGCACACATCCAGGATTTTCCGCATGGTTTTCCGGGAGATGGCGCCGGAAGTGGGGTTGTTGGGATTGCAGATGACTAACAGATTAAGGCTTTCATTCAATTGTTTCGTAAAATGTTCCACATCCAGCACAAAATCCAGTTCTTCCTGCAGGGGATAATAGAGACAGGTTCCGCCGCCCAAAGCGATTTCCCGTTCGTATTCGGAATAAGTAGGCCCGATAATCAGAGCCTTTGCAGGATGCTCAATCTGGATAAAAAGAGAAATCAGCTCTGTGGAGCCGTTGCCCATAATGATATTTTCATAATCGGCGCCCACATAATCTGCAATGCATCTGCGCAGGGAAAGGTATTCCCGATCCGGATAAGAGGTGATGGCGTCGATGTGGTTTGCCAGCGTTTCTTTCAGAAGAGGGGAAATTCCCAGGGGATTTACATTGGCGCTGAAACTTGTAATTTCTTCTTTTTTGATGCCGTAGATCTGTTCAATTTTTTCTAAATCACTTCCGTGAAAATAATCCTTGTGCTGTAACATAAATTTCCTCCAAAAATATTTACACAAATGTATGAATGGTTTATAATTAATAATACATTATAACGGATCTTGATAAAAAAGCAACCATAAAGCAGGTGAGGATTTGCAGAAGAAATTAGAGGAACTGGCGGCGGGAATATGCAGAAGCAATTCCTCCATACTTCAGTTTTCCGAAGAGCAACTGGAATTGGATGTGGTGGAAGGAACAGATTATACCGGTGAATTCAAGATACAAAGCGCCGGGAATATGACAGTTCAGGGCATAATTTGTTCTTCCAGCCCCAGGATGGAATGTTACAGCCCGAAGTTTCAGGGAGAAACAATTATACAGAGATTTGTCTTTCACAGTGAAGGTCTGACAGAAGGCGATTCCCAGAAAGGAAGCTTTCATATCATCAGTAATCAAGGGGAATACGACCTTCCTTTTTCTGTGTCTGTTTCCAGGAATTATGTCAACAGTTCGGTGGGGAAAATAAAGAGTATTTTTGATTTTGCCAATCTGGCGCAGAATTCTTATGAGGAAGCGGTGCGGGTGTTTGGGCAGCCGGAATTTGTCCATATTTTCAAACCTCAGGAAACAGAGGAGCGGCTGCTGTACCGGATGTTAAAGCGCAAGCCCTGTACCATGGCCCAGGTAGAGGAATTTCTGATTGCTTCCCGGAAAAAGAAACGGGTGGTGTTTCGGATTGAGGAAGCCCAGAGAGAATTCTACCGGCTGAATGAAACGATCAAGCAGCATATTACCCTGAAAAAAGAAGAATGGGGATATATCGCCATTGAGATGAGCAGCGATGCCCCGTGGCTTAGCCCTGTGAAGAAAGTGATTACTACAGAAGATTTCGTGGGAAGCCATGGTGCGGCAGAGTATATGGTTCTGGCGGAGCATCTTCACGGAGGCAGAAATTTCGGCAGGATTACCCTGAAAACGCCTTTTCAGACGGAGCAGGTGGAAATCTGTGTTTTTCAGAGAAGCCAAAACAAAGCGCGGACGGATCTTGCAATTCGCAGAAAACAGGTGGAATTGCTGAATCTTTATCTGGATTTCGGGCTTCGCAAGATGGTAACGGGGGTCTGGACTAAGCAAACTGTAAAGAAATTAGATGAACTGAATCAGCTTGACCCGGGGAATCTCTGGTATCTGCTGGCCAGGGCGCAGGCGTTTCTGGTAAATAAGCAGCGGCAGGAGGGGGAATGGGCGCTGGACGCTTTTCCCAAGCATGACGTAGAGAAAGAATCTCCGCTGTATGCCTATTATCTGTATCTGTGCACTCTGCGGGAACCGGAGCCTGTCTATGTCAATAAGATAACAGGAAAAATACGGAAAATTTATCACAAGAACCAGGAAAACAACATGCTTTTATGGATGCTGCTGTTTCTGGACGAAGAATTAAACTACAGCAAGGGAAGGAAGCTTGAGATTATTGCCAGACAGATTGCGGCGGCAGGGCAAAGCCCCATCCTTTATCTGGAGGCTTACCGGATTGTGGAGAAGGAACCTTTTCTTATGTACCGGGCAGACTTGTTTGAGCGGAATATCCTCTACTGGGCAGCCAAACGTCATGCCCTTACCAGAGGAATGGCCGAACAGGTCTGTCAGATTGTGCCGGAGATTTCAAGTTTTGATCCCGTCTGGTATCGGATTCTGTGCGCCTGTTATGATGTGTTTCCGGAGAAAGAAATGCTCCAGGCCGTCTGCAGTTACTGTATGAAGTGGAATTGTTATGGGAAAGAGTATTGGAAATGGTATCACTTAGGCATTGGGGAAGAGCTGCGCATTGCCGGAATCTACGAGGCATGGATGCTGTCAGCTGGGAGAAAGCAATTGGCGAAGATGCCCAAGACTGTTGTGATTTATTTCCAGTATCACAGCAGCCTTGCCTACCGTCCCCAGGCCATGCTGTACCGGGCCATGATTGAACATAAATCTTCCTGGAAAAGCAATTATTCCCATTATCGGAAAAATATGGAAGTATTTGTGGTAAAGCAGCTTCAGGCCGGAAGAATTGATGAAGATATGTCCGTGGTTTACAGAGAGGTTCTGACGCCGGAATTGATTACAGACGAGATGGCAGGGCATTTGTCAAAGATCATTTTTACCCATCAGGTTACCTGTAAGGATGCCAGGGCGATGCAGCTTGTGGTGCGCCAGCATCCGCTGAAAAAGGAGCAGAGAATCCCTTTAAACCACGGAATCGGGTATGTGAACCTCTATAGCAGCTCCTATCAGATTTTGCTGGAGGATTCCAGAGGAAACCGTTATCTGCCCCGGGAAGAGCTGTCTGTGGTTCCTTTGATGGACAGCGAGAAATTTATGGACAAGGGCAGGAATGCGGCAAAGGAGAAGCTGCCCTATTTACTGAAATATTTTGACGGGAAGAAAATCTGGCAAACCTATGTACCGGAGGATCTGCCCAATCTGCAGATGATGATGGAATCAGAAGCAATCAGCGATGAATACCGGGAAGAATTAAGGCCCCAGATGATTGCTTATTTTTATTATAATTATACCGGGGAAGCATTGGATGAATTTTTGCTGTCTGTATCCTTTGAAGGAATGCAGAAGCGGGCCAGGGAGCGGATTATGGAGCTTTTGGTGGCGAGACGCCACTACAAACGCGCTTATGAACTCCTTTTATCTTACGGAAGTGAAAATATTTCTGCGCCAAAACTGGTTTATGTAATCAGCCATCGAATGGAAGAACTGGATGCGGAAGAGGCGCCGGATGAATTTTTGCTGGGATTGTGCCGGAGCGTGTTTTTGCGGGGCAAGTACAACGAACGTATTTTGAATTATATGTGCCGGTATTTCCATGGAAATCTGGAAGAAATGATGAAATTGTGGCAGGCTGCCTGCGATTTTGAGCTGGATACCTATGGACTGGAGGAACGCTGCCTGATACAGTTTTTGTATACGGAAGAATTTTCTGCAAATCTTGAAAAGATTTTTGAGAGTTATGGGGAGAACATGGGCAGGGAGATCATTGTACTGGCCTGTCTGACCTGGATGGCTTCTCAGTTTGTGGCCAAAGATGCAGTGGTGTCAGATTATGCATTTGAAAAAATCTACAAGCTGATGAAAGAGGGCGTGGAGATGAATGAAGTGTGCAGGCTGGGATTCTTAAAATGGTGCGCCTCTGGCCATACCATGACAGAAGAGGAAACTGCCTGCGCCGAGCGGATATTGGAAGAATTTATTTCCCGGGAAAAATATTTTGGATTTTATAAATCCCTGCCGGAATTCTTTGCAGGAAAATATCTGTATCATGACAAGGTATTTCTGGAGTACCGCACCAGTCCCGGCGGGAATGTAATCTTAAGCTATCTTCCAGTGGGAGGTTCTGAATACACAGAGCAGAAAATGCAGGAAATGTATGAGGGCGTTTTTGTCAAAGATTTTTTGGTTTTTTACGGAGAGAAGATTCCCTACTATATCAAAGAAGAAAAAGACGGGAAATGGATAGTGACAGAAAGCGGACAGGTACAGAATCAGGAGCTTTGCACCCATGCGGAGGGCAGCCGTTATGATTTAGTCAATGACATGATGGTAAGCCGGCAGATGGAGGATGAGATCACATTGATGGAACGGCTGGAAACCTATGGGCGGCTGGACGGGCTGGTACGGGAAGAATTCGGCGTTTTGTAAGAGACGCCGGGGAAAGCAGGTGAGAGAATGAAGCCGGCAGCAGGCGAATGGTATATTGGAATAGAACTGGGGAACCGATGGACGCAGGTAAGCTGTTACCATCAGGGAATGACGGAACCGGAGACGAGAAGCACTGTGGCAGGGACGGAATTGTACCGGATCCCTACGGCCATCTGCAAGCGGAAACTGACCGGAAAATGGTGTTTCGGAGAGGAAGCCAGCCGTTTGGCGGAAACCGGAGAGGGTATTTATGCGGAATATCTGTTAGATAAAGCATTAAAGCACAAAACAGTTTTTCTGGATAAAGAATATCAGGCGGAGGATCTGCTTTTTGTATTCTTAAGAAAAGCGCTGCGGATTGCACTTCCGGCAAAAGGCGTGCAGGCCGTGAAAAGATGCGTGTTTTCCATCAAAGAAGTAACGGACGAGGTGGTCATCCTGCTGCAGGATATGGCAGAGAGGCTGGGATTCTCTGAGGAACAGCTGATTATTCAGGATCATCGGGAAAGTTTTTACGCCTATGCCGTGTGCCAGGAGCAGGAACTGTGGCAGTACGATGTGCTTTTGTATTCCTGCAGCGGAGAGGAAATCTGGCAGAAACGGCTGATCAGCAACCGTAAGACCAGGCCCAGGGTGACAGAGGTGGAAGAAGTGTGTTTGGGAAAGCTGCCGGAAGATGTGAGCCAGTGGGACCTGGCCTTTGCGCGTATGCTCCAGGATTCTATGTCCGGCAGAATCGTATCTTCCGTTTATCTGATTGGAAGCGGATTTGAAGGAAATTGGATGAAGGAATCCCTGCAGGTGATCTGCCGGGGCAAGCGGGCTTTTCAGGGGAAAAACCTCTACACCAAAGGCGCCTGCTATGCAGGAATGCTTGAAGTGCACCAGGAGGAGGCCCAGACAGTATATTTTTGTGAATACAAGGTTTTGGAACATATTTTGATCAAAGTTACCAAAGGCGACAGCGATTATTTTTATCCATTGTTAGAGGCGGGATGCAACCGGCATCAGGCCAGGAAAAAGCTGCGGATTCTGTTGGAAGGGGAACCCTTTTTAGAGTTGTGGATGCAAAAGCCTGGAAGCCGGGAAGCGAAAATCGAAAGCCTGGAGCTTACGGAACTTCCTCCATCCGAACAGGGAAGATACCGCCTGTCCCTGTCGCTGTATTCCGGAGAAGAAGGAAAGATTCTTCTGAATATCCGGGATATGGGCTGGGGAGAACTGAAACCGGGAAGCGGCAGGGAATGGGAGTATGAGATTGGTTCGTCTGAGGAAAGTGAGGAAGCGGGGCCATGAGCAGAGTGTGGATATGTGAAGAGGTAACGGCAGAGCATCCCTTATTTCTGGAAGAAGAGCGGCTGAATCTGTACTCTTTTGAGGAATTGTGTTATTATCTGTACCAGAATACGGGAGTGTTGGAGGAGAGTTTTTTCCATGAGAAATTATGCCTGTGGCTGGAACAGGAAGTGGGCAGGAAGGAGCTTTCGGAGAGACTCAGACAGGGCATTGGGCAGGAAAGAAGCGGCTGCTGGTGTATGGAGCAGATCTTAAAGGACGGAGGGTTCTACAGTTCGGAGGAATTGAAACAGGTTTTGAACACGGCAAAAAATATGGAACAGAAGAGCCCGATAGAGAGAGCCAAGCTCCGGGGAGATCGTTTGCTGAAATCGGAAAAATACCGGGACGCTATTTCAGAATATCGCAAAATCATTGCAAGGGCCGCCGGAAAAAATGAGGATGATCAGGTAATCTGCCGTCTCTGGCACAATATGGGAACGGCTTACGCCAGACAGATGCTGTTTGAGCAGGCTGCGAAATGTTATGACAAAGCTTATGAAATCGGGCAGAAACCGGAGAGCAGGGAAGCATATCTTCTGGCTTTGTCCTGCAGAGACGGGCAGGATCTTCCAGGGGGAACAGACAGTACGGCGAAGCTTCGCCGGGAGTTAAAGGAAAAGAGAAATTCTCCGGATCGGGCGGGTTATGAAAAGCAGTTGGACGATGTGCTGCAAAATTTAAGAACAGAATACAGGAAAAGTGAGTGAAATGGGATTGTTCAGAAAAGGAAAAAGCCCCAGTGTCTAAGAACAGAATACAGGAAAAGTGAGTGAAATGGGATTATTCAGAAAAAAGAAAAAGCCCCAGTATGTGGAAGAAATACTGGAATTCGGCGAAGAAATAGATTTGCGCTCCAAAAGGCGGGCAGAAAAGGCGAAAAAAATTCAGAAGGCCAGGCAGAATGCCGCTGCAGAACAAAACAGGGACAATCCTAAGGGTCAGGAGCAGAAGAATAAGAAAAGCATTGCAACAGAATACTGTGAACAGATTATGGATGCGGCCAGGAATCTGGAGGAAACCAAGCGGGAATATAAAACGGTGACGGATTATCTGACAGATATTCAGATTATCGAGAACCTTCCGGAAACGGAATTTGAAAAGATTCAGGAGACGGCCCAGAATGTCCTGAATTTAAACGAGGCCAGGGACGCCTATCTGAACCGGGCAAAGACCATTTCCGACGCTCAGTTTGTCCAGATGGAACAGTTGGAAAATGAAATGCCTGAAATCATCAAACGTCTGCAGGAGAATGAAGCCTACCAGAATGTGGTAAAGCGTGACATGCAGTACTTAGAAGGGGAAAAACAGGAATGGCATTATTACCAGGAATCGCTGGAACAGGAAAAGAAATTGCTTCACAAGCTTCTCTATGCCCTGATCGGCGTATTTGCAGCGGCATTTGCAGCCATTGTGATTCTGGGCCTGGCAATGAAATTTGACATTAAAATGCCTTTTGTGGCTGCTGCCTTAATTTCCGGCGCTTTAGGCGGAATGATGGTATGGCGTTATCAGAATGACGGAATGGAACTGAAGAAAGCCCAGGCAAACATTAACCGCGCCATTGTGCTGATGAATAAGGTGAAGTTCAAGTATGTGAATGTAACGAATGCGGTGGATTATGCCTGTGAGAAATATCATGTCAAAAATTCCTACGAACTTGGTTATATCTGGGATCAATATTTAGAGGCCGTCAAGGAACGGGAGAAATATGAACGCACCAATGATGAACTGGAATATTTTAACGATAAGCTGGTAAGGCAGCTTCATGCATATCGCCTTTACGATGCCAGGATCTGGATTCATCAGGCAAAGGCGTTGATGGATAAGAAAGAGATGGTAGAAGTGAAGCATGAACTTTTAGTGCGGCGTCAGAAGTTGCGGGCCGGAATGGAAAGCCAGGCGGAGAACATCAGAACTGCCAGAAAAGAGATTGAAAATCTAGTGAAAAACCGGCCGGGAGGCAGTAAGGAAATCAAGGCAATTCTGGATTCCGTGGATGAAATGTGCGGAATTGGATGAGAAAACGTTATTATTCCGGCGGAAAGGATTAGGCAGAAGAAAAAGTGTTATACGATAAGAAGGGGAGACTGTGGAAAAAGAAGGAAGGAATACGGGGCAGGCGGGTTTTCGCGGGAATTTGTTTTATAGTAGCGGCGGCAATTTTGGCGAAAGCGGCAATGTCTTTTGCGCCTTATCGGAATGTGCCGGCTGTCACAAAAAAAGATTTGGATGCTTTGCAGTTAGAGGACTGCAAAAATGTGATGTTTGTGGCGCATCCCGATGATGAACTGCTCTGGGGCGGAAAACATCTTCTGGAGGGCGGTTATCTGGTGGTTTGCCTGACCCGGGGCGACGACAGCGTCAGGCGGAAAGAATTTGAGCAGGCAGTGGCTTTTGCAGGAGGCAAAAGCCTGATTCTTTCTTATCCCGATAAAATCTGGAACTGGAGAGCTGACTGGAGGCTATGGCAGGATCAAATGGAAGCGGACATAGCTGCCATTCTGCAGTATCAGGACTGGGAATTGGCGGCAAGCCACAATGCCCAGGGGGAATACGGTCATCAGCATCATAAAATGACTCATGAGATGGTGGAAAAAGAGTATCGGGAAACAGGATGCCGGGCGAAGCTTTACTGGTTTGGAAAGTATTACGTGAATGATAAGGTTCCCTATGATTTGCAGGAGATGGAGAAAGAGAAGTATAACCGGAAACGGAAAATGGCAAAGCTGTACCAAAGCCAACGGGACACCATACGGAAAATGTACCATATGCTGCCCTATGAACACTGGGAAGCTGCAGCAGGGGATGAATGAGAAGGTTTGCTAGAAAGGTGAATAGGATGAAAAAGCAGAATGATTTTATGAAGAAATTGCTGACGCTGGCTCTTCCCATTGCGTTCCAGCAGTTTATGCTGGCAGTCGTCAGTGCGTCCGATGCGTTGATGCTCGGGAGGCTGTCTCAGGATGCACTTTGAAAAACAGCGGGAAAGCGGTCAAATCAAGCATAATCAGTTCCGTCAGCGTGACAGTTAATATCGCGCTGAATGCAGTTTTTATCTTCGGTCTGTTTGGGCTGCCGGAGATGGGAATTGCAGGCGCAGCTCTGGCCACTGTAACGGCCAGGATGATGGAGGTGGTCTGGTGCGTGTTTGAAACAGCCGGAAAGGATGCAGTAAAGCTGCATGTACGGTATCTGTGCTATCATGAAAAAAGCCTCAGCAGGGATTTCTGGAAGTATACATCGCCTGTACTGGGGAATGAAATGGTTTGGGGCATTGGTTTTACTATGTATTCTGTCATAATGGGGCATTTGGGGACGGATGCGGTGGCGGCCAATTCCATTGCCAATATCGTAAAAAACCTGACGGCGTGTTTCTGTTTGGGCCTTGGCAGCGGCGGAGGCATTCTGGTTGGAAATGAATTGGGGGCCGGCAGGCTGAATGAGGCCAAAGACTACGGCGGCAGGCTTTGCAGGATGGCCGTTGTCTGGGGCGGGATTTCAGGCTTGGCCCTGCTTGCAATAAGCCCGCTGATCCTTGCAGTGACAGAACTGAGCGCGCAGGCGTAGCATGATCTGCGGTGGATGCTGGTGATATGTTCCTATTATATGATTGGGAAATCTGTCAACGGAACAACAATTGCCGGAATCTTTTGCGCCGGGGGAGACAGCAGGTTCGGATTTTTCTGTGATACGGTGACCATGTGGTGCATTACGGTTCCTTTAGGGATGCTTAGCGCCTTTGTGTGGAAGCTCCCGGCGCTTTTGGTATATTTCCTTGTAAATTTGGATGAATTCATAAAATTGCCTGCCGTGTATCGGCATTATAAGAAATATTTATGGGTCAGAAACCTGACGGAAGAAGAAACATTATGACAAATTGGATGATAAAATTCCACAAGTTCAGGATTAGCTCTGCTCTATTTCCCAAGAGATTGTCACTATCATTATCTTTAGAATCTCCTCTGGATTCCGATATATCATACAGCGAAACAGAGGAGTTGTCTATAAGAAATATTGCGGCAGCAGAATGAGTGCAGAAAGGAGAACTGTAAGATGAGAATGGAATGGACGGGGATCGGATCTTATGCGGGATACGAAAAAAAGCAGTTTGGAAATGCGCTGTCTTTACAAAAGACAATGGACAAAAAACGGAAATTACAGAAAGAGGCATCCGGAACAATAAAATATGAACCATGGGAAGAGAAAAAAAGGGCAAAGAGCTTTTCACTGCAGGGAACAGATGCAGAGAGCCTGAAAAAAACTGCTTCGGAGGAAAGGGATGAGGCAAAGACAGAGACGGATATTATAGTAAAGCCGGACGGGTCCAGAGTGCTTTTGATGACAATGAGCATAGGGGGAATGAAAACGGCTATGAGCCTGGAAATTTCAAAACCGACAGATCTGCCGAATGAAAGCAGAGATGAAACGGACGATGCCTCAGGGCAGGACTGGAAGGAGAGTGAATTTGCAGAACAAATGACAGAGGTTTCAGGAGAATATAAATGAACCAGGGGATGCCAGTGCAGCTCAGAAGAAGATATATGCATGCAGAAAACCCTGCAGTATATCAACCGGAATTTCCAGGGGAATATCGGTCTTTCAGAGCTTGCGGAGCAGATGCATATGTCAGCTTCCACGTTATCCAGGCTATTCTAAGAAGAAAACAGGAATTTATTTTGCAGATTATGTAAAAAACTGCGGCTTCGTTATGCCTGCCGGGAACTGCGTAAATGCATTGACTTTTCAGCTAAAATATATTAAAACTATAAGAAAGCGGCAGATTAGAGCAAACAAGCTATACATAATGAGGAAATCAAATGGCAAGTATCAGAGAAGTAGCCCAGGAAGCAGGGGTGGGAGTGGGAACCGTATCACGCGCCCTGAATGGTTCCGGATATGTATCATCCGAGACAAGGAAGAAGATTGAAAAAGCGGCGAAGAAACTGCATTATACGCCCAATGAGCTGGCGAGAAACCTGTACCACAATAAAACCGGGATCGTAGGAGTGATTGTACCGGATCTGGAGCACCCTTTTTTTGCTTCCCTGGTGAAGTATATTGAAATGGAACTGTATGAACAGGGCTATAAAACCATGATTTGCAATACGGTAGGAATCAGCAGGCGGGAGCAGGAATACCTGGATATGCTGGAGCGGAACATGGTGGACGGGATTATTACAGCTTCCCATGGGCTGGAAGTGGAAGAGTACCGGAAACAGACCAAACCCATTGTCTCCATTGACCGTGATTTGGGCCCACGGATTCCTCTGATTGGCTGCGACCATGGAAAAGGCGGAGAACTGGCGGCGGAGTTGATGCTTCAGGCTGGACGGAAGAAAATATATCTTGTCTCAGGAATTTCACCCAATGTCATGGCAAATGAAAGATACCGCACATTCACCCGGAAGATGGAGGAGCACGGAGTCACTGTCCTGAATGAAGTCATGGAATGGAATATGTTTCACTGGGATGCACATTATAAAATGGCAGAAGAGATTTTTCAGAATCATCCGGATATTGACGGGATCTTTGGAGGGGATTTGGCGGCCATCGCCTGCCTGAAGATGGCGCTAAAGAGGGGAATGCGGGTTCCGGAGGACATTTCCATTATCGGCTTCGACGCCACAACCCCTGCCAATATGGTATATCCCCGGTTGACTGCAATTCGGCAAAATGTAGAATTATTGGCGGAGGTTTCCGTGAATACCCTTCTGGATCTGGTGGAACAGCGGAAAAATGTGGCCCATCGGCTGATTCTGGATGTGGAAATCCAGGCCGGCGGAACAGTATAGGCAGGATTTTTTGGTAAAAGTGTTAAAAAATCAAAAAATAAATTTAGTGAAAATAGATAAAGAAAGAGGATTTTGTACAAAGTGCACAATACAAAATCCTCTTTTTTTGCGTTCAAAGGAAAAAAGTCCAAAACATGATTGACAAACACGGTGGATTATACTACAATCATTACATGGAACGGGTTCCATAATAAAATCAAATAAATGCCAGTAAAAAATAGAAATATCCACTAAATTATGGAATAAATAATATGGAACCGATTCTATATCAAAAAATCTTTTTGTATAAGAGGAACGAAAAGAAACAGGAAGAAGGAAAGGAGGAAACAGATGAATACGGGAGATTATACAAGGCTGGAGATCTTTGCCCGGGCTGTGCAGCCAGGAGGAAAGATCCTGGTGATTTCCGGCGAAAGCGGACGTCAGAACGCGGGGTCAGAGAAGGGGCTCACTTCTGCTTTGGAAATTCGCCGGGAGGTTCCGGTGGAAAGCGGATATTACAGATGGCTGAAACTGCCGGTGGAACAGAATACAGAGTATGAAATATTGTGTGAAGAATGCCAGGTGTCTCTGTGTTATCTCAGCGGCAGCGAAAACATTCTGGAAACAGGCGTCTGTTATCTGGAACAGGAGGAAGGCGGCAGATTTGTAAGGGCAGAACAGGAAGAGTGGTACAATTCTCCCATCCGGGAGGCATATCATTTTGCCCCCTGGAAAAATTGGCTCAATGATCCCAACGGGCTGTGCTGGTTTCAGGGATATTACCATATGTTTTATCAATTTAATCCCCACAGCCAGCAGTGGTCCCATATGTACTGGGGCCATGCGGCAAGCAAAGATCTGGTGCACTGGATTCATCTTCCGGTGGTCCTGGAACCTCAGAAAGAGATTCTTAAGAATCCCAGGGAACAGAAAGGAGGCGCGTTTTCCGGTTCTGCGGTGGTGCATGAAGGAGAGGCGGTATTGTTTCTGACCCGAAGCAGCGGCCCCCGGGTGGACGGGGAACAAACGCTGCAGCAGCAATGGAAAACAACCAGCAGAGACCTGCTGCATTTTTCAGAAGAAACGCTGGTGATTGACCGGCCGCCCAGGGGCGCTTCCTTTGATTTCAGGGATCCCAAGGTAATCCGGGCAGAGGGGAAATGGTACATGGTTCTGGGAAGCGCTCTGGAAGGAAAAGCCGCCATTCTGCTGTACGAATCAGAGGATTTGGACCATTGGGCTTATGTTGGGCCGCTGCTGGTGGAGAATGAAACAGGAATCCGGTGTATGGAATGCCCTGATTTGATGGAACTGGATGGAAAATACCTGGCAGTGGGCGCGTTAATGCATCATTACGATTCCTGGGGCAGATATCAGATGTGCAGATATTATGTGGGAGACTTTAAAGACGGGGTGTTTACGGAGGAACACAGAGGATGGTTTGACTTCGGCAGCAATTGCTACGCAATGCAGAGTTTTGAGCATAAAGGGCGCAGGATCAGCATCGGATGGGTTTCTGATTTCTATGGGGAGCATTTGGAACTGGAGCATGGAGCCTGCGGGAGCATGACGCTGCCCAGAGAAATGCATATCCGGAACAATCGGCTGTACGTTACTCCTGTCCGGGAAATTGAATCCCTGAAAGCGGAAAGCTTATACCGGGGGCAGAAGGAAAATGTCTGCCTGAAAGGGATTTGCCCCAATACATACAAGGCGGAACTGGAATTGGAGGACAATATTTCTTTTTCGATTCAGTTGGGCGGAGATGAAGACCGCAGGATTACGCTGATTCATGATGAAACGGGACTGTGCCTTCAGACAAAAGGGGTAAAGAGCGAATCGGTTCAATTCCCGGCAGAGGTAGACAGGGTGGAAAAGCTGGAGATATTCGCAGACCGCCGGATGGTGGAGATTTATGTCAATGACGGGGAAGCGGTGGGAACAAAACTGTTTTATGATATCTCGGATCAGGGATGCTTTATTTTAAATACAGACGCAGCAGAGAGTCTGAAACGTGTAGAAGTTTTCCGGATGAAATCTATCTGGAGGAAGAAAGGAGAGGAAAAATGAGAAAAAGAGTGATTGCGGCTTTGCTGGCGGCTGCGGTGGCGTCAGGCGCATTGACAGGCTGCGGCAAGGCAAAGGAGCGGATCAACGAAGAGGGGGAATCGGTAATCACTGTATGGAGCCCCAGCGATGAGCCGGCCATTGAGGAATGGTGGGTGGAGAAAATTGAAGAATTTAACCAGGCCCATGAGGGGGAAATTGAACTGCGCAGGGAGGCCATTGTACGTGCGGATTCCTACGCATATGAGGATAAGGTCAATGCGGCAATCACTTCCAATGATCTGCCGGATATTCTGTATGTGGATGGGCCGAATGTATCCATTTATGCGGCAAATGAGGTGACGCTTCCTCTGGACGATTTCTTTTCTGAGGAAGAATGGAAGGATTTTTTTGATTCTTCCAAGCAGCAGAACACTTACGGCGGAAATATTTATGCAGTGGGCGCAACGGAAAGCTCCGTGGCGCTGTACTATAATAAAGATATGCTGGATGCAGAGGGAATTGCCGTGCCGGAAAGAAAAGAGGATGCATGGACCTGGAGCGAATACTATGACGCTGCCAAAAAGCTCACCAAAGACGGGGTAGTGGGAACAAATATCATTATGGATAAGGGAGAGGGGCTTTCTTATGTGCTGGAACAGTTCTGGATTTCCAACGGGACAGATTTTGTCAATGAGGACGGAAGTTCGGCAGAAGGATATTTGAACAGCCAACAAGGCGTGGAAGCGGCAGAGTTTTTAAACAGCCTGATCCGGGACGGCTATGCCAACATTGATCCTATCCAGAAGGAATTCCACAACGGCAAAGCGGCTACGATGCTGGGCGGTTCCTGGGAAGTGGCCACGCTGGAAAAAGATTATCCGGATCTCAACTGGGGCGTTACCTATTTCCCGGTGGCGGATGAAGACGGAATTCTGACGTCTCCCACCGGAGACTGGGCGGCCTCCGTCACAAAAAATGTCCAGGATATGGATGCGGTGAAAGAGGTTATGCGTTTCCTGTTTTCAGCGGAAAATGTGACCACTTATGCTCAGGCGATTTCAAAGCCGCCCACCAGGGTTTCCAGCTATGATGTGCTGACAGAGTACAACGAGTATCCACGCTCTATTTTTAAGGAACAATTGATGGAAACCGGGCATCCAAGGCCGAGAACGCCTTCTTACAGCGTATTGACGGCTGAATTTGCGGAGGCGATGCTGAATATTTTTACCGGGGTAGACCCTCAGGAGGCACTGGACGCGGCCGCAGCGGCCATGGACAAAGATTATAACAAATATTATGCAAAGGATTGACGAAAAGGGGGATTGGCGATGAAGAAATCAATCAATAAAGTAAGTGAACGGAGAGCTGCTTATATTTTCATTCTTCCGGCAGTTGCTTTGCTGGCAGCATTCTTAATTTATCCGTCTCTGCAGACGATTCGGTATGCGTTCACCGATTATAATATTATGCGTCCTGACCGGATTGTGTTCTGCGGCTTTAATAATTTTACAGAGCTGTTTCAGGATGAAGACTTTTGGATTGCAGTAAAAAACACCCTTTATTTTACCGTTTTGGTGGTGCCTTTTCAGACGGCGCTTGCGCTTGCGCTGGCCCTTTTGATTTCTTCCCGGAGAAAAGGCGTGTCCATTTTCCGTGCGGCGTATTTCAGCCCTCAGGTAACCTCCATGGTAGTGGTGGCAATTCTCTGGACGGTGATGTATAATTCCAGTCCGGACAGCGGACTTTTAAATGCTTTGCTGGTGAAGCTGGGAATGGAGCCCTGCGGATTTTTAAATGACCCGAAAACTGCCATGAATTCCATTATTTTTATGTCTGCATGGCAGGGGGCAGGATATCAGATGATGATTTTTCTGGCCGGCCTGCAGGGAATTTCCAGGGAGCAGTATGAAGCGGCTTCCATTGACGGCGCAGGGAAAATACAGAGCTTTTTCTATGTGACTCTTCCGGGCCTTAAGAGCGTCATTCAGTATGTGGTGATGATTACCGTAATCCAGGCAATGAAACTGTTTACCCAGCCTTATGTTATGACCAAAGGAGGGCCTCAGAACTCCACCCGCACCCTGGTGTACTATATTTATGAACAGGGCTTTCAGAAGCGGAATTTCGGATATGCCTGTGCGGTGGCGGCTGTGTTCTTTGTCATTGTCATCAGCCTGTCACTGGGGATGAAGAAAATTATCAAAGCGGAATAGGTTTGGGAGGAGGATTCTTATGACAAAGAGAAAAACGTTGGAAAATATTGCATTTTATCTCGGCAATACGCTGGTTGCGCTGATTTTCGTATCGCCGCTGATCTGGATGATTTCATCCTCTTTAAAGCCGGAGGCGGAGATATTTAAAGGGCTGAATTCCCTGTCCACCTTTTTTCCAAAAGGGGCTTCCCTTGGCAACTACCTGGAGGTATTTCAGAGAATCAACATGTGGAAGTTTATCGGAAACAGCCTGTTCTACGTCCTGGTTATCATTGTCCTGGATCTTTTAGTGAATTCCATCTGCGGATATGCGCTGGCTAAGTTTGAATTTCGGGGGAAAAAGCTTTTGCTGACCCTTGTCATCAGCCTGATGGTTTTTCCGGCAGAGGCGATTATGCTTCCCATGTATCGGGAAATGGCGGATTTGGGATGGATTAATTCCTGGGCTTCCCTGATTGTGCCCTTTGTTGCAAAGTGTTTCAGCATTTATATGTTCCGGCAATTTTTCCTTGGCATTCCCGATGAACTGTTAGAAGCGGCTTCTATCGACGGGTGCGGGCCAATTCGGACATTTTTCAAGGTGGTAATGCCCATATCGGGAACCGTGTACGCCACAATCTTTATTCTGGATTTTGTGGCCCATTGGAATGACTTTATGTGGCCCCTTTTGGTGGTGACCGGAGAAGATAAACGTACCATTCAATTGGCAATCCAGACTTTCTTCGGTTCCAAGCCCATCAATTACGGTCCGATTATGGCGTCCCTTACCATTTCTGCAATTCCGATGCTGATTATGTTCATCTTCCTGCAGAAATATTACGTGGAAGGAATTGCGTCTACGGGAATTAAGGGATAGAAGGACTGCAAAGAATGGAGGAAAGTATGGAAGGATCATTATATTTGGAGGGCAGGGCGTTTCGGATCATAGAAAAAATAATTGCATTGATCAAGCTGAATTTTCTGTGGGCAGTGTTTTCCCTGCCCCTGGTGACGGCAGGGGCGGCCTTGTGCGCCCTGCATGTGATGGCGGTTAAAATTCTGAAAAATGAAGAGGGCTATGTGTTCCGGGGCTTTTGGGAAGTCTATAGAGAGAAAATGAAACTGTCTCTGAAATTGTGGATTCCGCTGCTCCTTGGAGGAGCGGCTCTGTACCTGGACAATCGGTTCTGGAGCAGTCTGGATGGAAGTTTTGCCGGGGTTATGAGAGGATTTGTCTGTGTTTTGTCCGGCGTGTGGGTGATGCTGGCATGCTACCTGTTTCCCCTTGCCGCAAGAATGGACACAAAGGCAGGAGTGACCTGGCGCAATGGAATCCTGTTGATGATGAAATATTTGCCCCAATCTTTGTATCTTTTGTTTATGACAGGCTTATTCCTTACGGCCGGCCTTCTCTTTACTCCGGCGTTTTATGCAGTTTTGCTGGCGGGCGGTTCTTTGCTGGCTGTGGTTCACGGGAAAATGCTGCTGTGGATCTTTGAGAAAGAAAAAATTCTGTGACAGTTCAGGGTCAGTTTCCCGGAGTTTTTTTTCTTGACATTTAAATCTTACTGTTGTAATCTTTATAAAGAATATTACAACAGTAAGATTTATTTTTTTGCTCCTATGTCTTACCTGTTTAATATTTAAAAATGGTTTGTTCCGGGAAATATTACTCCGTAGCGGGATATGAGCTTTTCATGGAACAGAAACTACAGAAGGGATGGATAAAAATGTTTTTGCCAGAGAAAAAAGGCAAAGCCCAAAGTCTCAGTTCCAGGATTCTTCACCGTATTAAGAAGAGCCAGAACACCAGGCTTTTTGCTCTGATTCTCGTATTTGCAGTCCTTTTTTCTTTTCTGCTGCACCGTCTGTGGGAGCTGCAGATTGTAAACGGACAGAAATATGCCAGAGATTATGAATTAAAGGTCACCAAAACGGTAAGGGACCGTAACGCCAGGGGGATGATCTACGATCGCAATGGGGAGGTTCTGGCATATAATGAACTGATTTACACGGTCACCATGACAGACGACGGCGTGTATGATTCTCAGCGGGAACATCAGCTGGCTTTAAACAGCATGATTTACCGTGTGCTGAAAAAACTGGAGAAAAATCAGGAAGAGATTGCCCAGGGGTTAAACATAACCGTCGGTTCCGGCGGCAATTACGAATATACGGGTACGGAAACGGAACTGCTGCGGTTTCGGGCGGATGTGTTCGGCAAAGCCAATCCAGAGGATTTGACTGCAGAACAAAAAGAGATGAGTGCAGAAGAGATGGTTCAGTTTCTTTCGGATAACAGGAAATTTGCGCTGTATGGACAGGGGAAGCGCAGTTACTCCAAGGAAGAATTGCAGGAATATGGCTTGCCGAAGGAGTATTCCAAAGAGGAAATTTTGGCAATCCTTGGGATCCGCTATCTTTTATCCTTAAATTCCTATAAAAAATATGTGCCTGTTGTGCTGGCCAGGGACGTATCGGAACAGACCGTGGCATATGTCTTTGAAAATCAGCCTTCGCTGCCTGGAATTTCCATTGGCGAGGAATGGAACCGGATGTATGAGGGAGGGGAAGCCTTTTCTCATATTCTTGGATATACCGGTAAAATTTCGCCGGAAGAGTTGGAAAAATATGAGAATTCCGATCGGGAATATACTGCGGATTCAGTGGTTGGGAAAGCCGGGATGGAACAGCGCTTAGAGGAGCAGCTTCAGGGGATTGATGGAGAACGCCGGATTATGGTAAATAATGTGGGGAAAATTGTGGGGCAAGAGCAGGTGATCCGGGAAGCCGAAAGCGGCAGGGATGTGTATCTTTCCATTGACAAAGAACTGCAGATTGCAATATACCATATTCTGGAGCAGAACCTGGCGGGAATTCTGGCGGGAAACCTGATTAACGAAAAGGAATTTGACAAATCGGTATTGTAAATCTGCCACATGTCATTCGCAGAATCATACAGAACGAAACTGCCGTCATATTCGCCGAAAGAAGCAGTCAAGTCAAGGTATGCGATGTTTTTTTCCTGTTCAGAAAAGAGATAGCGGCTCTGATCCTCTGCCTTCAGGGAAAGAAGCGGGAGAAAGACAGCGCACAGAGCGGCCAGCAGCCCCCAGGCAAAAAGCCCGTGAAAGGTTTTACGGAGAGAGGATTTCTGGTAGGTTGCGATATGAAGCACCCGTTTTTGCATCTGTGCCATGCTTTGGCCCATACCGGAAGCAAAGGGAAAAAGAGAGCATGATATACTTTCAGCAAAATTAATCAATGTATTTCCGTAGTCGGCATAATCCTCTTTTTCCAGCATTTTTAAAACGGAGGCGTCGCAGGCCACTTCCCGATCGTTTCTCATTTCTTTTAAGGCATGCCATACAAATGGGTTGAACCAATAGAGTACGCTGGCAAGATTCATCAGAATATTTGACAGGGCGTCTTTGTGCCTGTAATGAGAAAGCTCATGAAGCAGCATATACCGCAAATCCTTTTCGCTGTAATCGGAGACCAGGGGAATCGGAAGGAAAATGCATGGATGGAACAGTCCTGCAATCACGGGGGATTTCAAAAACGCCGTGCTGTAAATGGGGATGTTTCCCGTAATGTTCATTTCCTCCAGGCAGTGACGATACAGCCTGCGCAGCGCGGGATTTTGCAGAGGCAGGGCGGATTTCTTCAGGGCATGGAAGCGAACGGCTGAATTTAAGAAAAACAGGATCATGGCGAGAATTCCGGCAATCCATAAAGACCCATAGCAGAAATCCCACGGAGGAAGGGGTGTTTCTCCTGATGGTTATGCTGAAATCATTCATCCAGTCTGTCCTGCCTGCCTGATGAACTGCGGCGGTTGTTTCCGCGGAAGATGCGTGAAAAGAAGCAGGAGTATCTCTGAGCCAGGAAAGAACCGGCAGATTCCCCAACTGCCCAACAGGCAGGAAAGGGACTGCCAGCAGGCCAAGCAGAAGAAACCATACGTTATACTGCATGCGGCTGGTGAGGATTTTGTGCAGCAAATGTTTGGCCGCCAGAAGCATCCCGATGATAACGCTGATAAAAATATTGCAGATAAGAAAATGGATTATGAACCCACCCATATCAGGAGCCTCCTTTTTCGGAATTTTTGTCCAGCAGAGAACGGAGCGTGCTGATTTCTGTTTCTGACAGTTTGTCATGTTCAAGATAGGCGGAGAGCATGGCGGAAATGTTGCCGTTGTAGAACCGTTTCAGGAAAGAATTGCTCTCCTGGCCGATGTATTCATCTTCACTGACCAATGGGGTATAGACAAACATCCTGCTGTGCTTTTCATAGGTCAGGGCGCCCTTTGTCACTAAACGCTTGATCAGCGTCTGGATTGTTTTCGGGCTCCAGGATGTGGTTCTCACCAGACGCTCTGTAATTTCATTGGTGCTGATGGGCGAATCTTTCCAGACAATTTTCATAACTTCGAATTCGGCTTCGGAAATCTGGGGCAGTGTTTTCACGATAAGTTCCTCCTAATCTTACGAATGTAATAAAAATATTATAAATCAGGAAAATATTTATGTCAATGGGGATTTATATTACTATTGTTATAGGTACATGATATCGAAAATAAATGTATAAAATAAGTGGAAAAGTTGAGAAGGGTTTGGTAAAATAAGAGATGAAATGTATCGAACATAGCTGAACAAAAGTTGCTGAGTTTAAAAATCTATGATAACATAAGCATAGCGGTTTTTGTTTAAGTTATGTTCCGGCCTTGCCGGGAAGAATCCTAAGAATATGAGGAGAGAATGACAGAAAGGTGGAATTTATATGGGAAATTTTGTAATTACAATTGGACGTGAATTTGGAAGCGGCGGTTTGGATGTAGGGCGGATGCTTTCAGATAAGCTGGGAGTGAAATGCTATGATAAAGAGTTGCTTTCCATGGCTGCCAAAGAAAGCGGGCTATGCCAGGAGATTTTTGAAAATCATGATGAAAAGCCAACCAGCAGCTTTCTTTATTCACTGGTGATGGATACCTATTCTGTCAGTGGTTATACATCAGCGCCATTTCTGGATATGCCGTTAAACCATAAAGTTTTTCTGGCGCAGTTTGAAGCAATTAAGAATCTGGCAGCCAAAGAATCCTGCATTATAGTGGGGCGCTGTGCAGATTATGCACTGGCGGAGCATTCCAATTGCCTTAATGTGTTTATCCATGCGGATATGGAGTTCCGTATCGATCATATTATGAAAACATTTGACCTGTCCAGAGAAAAAGCGGCAGATATGATTCATAAAACTGACAAGAAGCGTGCAAGTTACTATAATTATTACTCCAGCAAAAAATGGGGGGATTCCAGAAGTTATCATCTGACCCTGGACAGCAGCCATTTGGGGCTTAAGGGCTGCAGTGAAATGATTCTGAATTACATGGAGATTCGTAAAAATTATATAAAATAGCATTAAGACAGAAGAGTGTGGCGTTCTTTAACCGCCGGAGTAATGTACCAGAAATGCAGGAGAGCCTTCCTATAAGCAAAGATTCATGGGCGTCGTTCGTAAGAGCGAATTTCACTGCTTATGGAGACAAAGGAAGGTTTTCCTGGCTTTCCAGTCTCCATAAGCAGTGAAGTTCGCCAAAACGCTGCCCAGATTAGTTATCTTCCTGAAAAATACTTCCGGAGAATTTGCCTGCAAGTTTGCGGCGATCGTCATCAATGGCTGCGTAATGCTGACGTGTTGTCTCAACGCTTTTGTGTCCCAAAGCATCGGCTACCAGATAAATATCGCCTGTTTCTTTATAGAGATTTGTGCCATAGGTGCTTCGCAGCTTGTGCGGAGTGATTTTTTTATTGATATTTGCTGCTCCGGTGTATTTTTTAACCAATTTTTCCACCGCACGGGTGGTAAGGCGGCTGTGCTTTAAGGAGAGAAACAGAGCATTCTCATGTTCTGGCAGCGCCTGTTCCGCTAACAGAGGACGTTCCATTTCCAGATAATCCAGCAAAGCATTGCTCACTTCATCGCCAAAGTAAACCATAGACTCATTTCCGCCTTTTCGAACCACCCTTAAGCCATAATTCTTAAAACTCACATCTTTCAAATCCAGGCCAACGCATTCGGATACACGGATGCCGGTTCCCAACAGCAGAGTCAGGATAGCAATGTCACGGTACTTTGTTTTCTGATGAGAAGCAAGCTGCCTGGCGGTGAGAGAGCTTCCATTCTCTACGGTAGAAATCAATTCCGCAACTTCATCTTTATCCAGGCGGATAATGTTTTCCTTGTGCTTTTTCGGCGTTTCTATCATAGAGGGAGCGTTAGTTTTAATGAATTCCTTCTTAAAATAATAGTTGTACATAGTGCGGATGGCAGACAATTTGCGGGATTTGCCTTTTTCTCCGTTGGTGACGGCCTGTCCGTCTTTTTTCTCATAATAAGATAAATATGCCAGATATTCTTCGATATCTACTGGAGTCAGTTCATCCAATACAGAAATCGGAATGTCATGCATGGGCATTTTGGCATACACTGGATTGTTTTCCTGTATAAATTCAAAAAAAATACGAATATCGTATCCATAAGACAGCCTGGTTCTGGACGCTGTATTTCTGGTATCCAGATAACGGAAAAAGTCTCCGCAGAATTTAGGAAGTTCTTTTAATAATCCCTGTAATTTACGTTTGTTTTCCAAATTAATACTTTCAACATAATCCATAAAAGAAATTCCTCTCTAATCTAAATTATAAAATATGGGTTGCCGTTTGCCTTAGGTTCTTATAACAGTTCGTAAAATCAACATTTCGCGAACTGTTATGTGTGGAGGCTCTTTACTATGAAAGTCTTCGACTTCCATAGCATGGATGGCCATGCGGCCCGTCGCACGACAGGCTGAGCATGATGGGAGTTTACTATGAAAGTCTTCGACTTCCATAGCATGGATGGCCATGCGGCCCGTCAAACGGCCGGCTGAGCATGATAGATTTTACTATGCTCAACAGATTTCTTCAGAATCCAGAAAAATGGTAAAAGGTCCGTCATTCAATAAAGAAATTTTCATATCGGCTCCAAAGGAACCTGTTTGGACGTTGGGAATCTGTTTTCGGCATTCTGCAATGATGTATTCATATAAAGCATTCGCTAATACAGGATCGCCGGCTCTGGTAAAGGAAGGCCGGTTTCCCTTTTTACAATCGGCATATAAGGTAAACTGGGAAATCAGCAACAATTCACCGGAAACGTCCTGCAAAGATAAATTGGTCTTTCCATGTTCATCTTCGAAAATACGCAAATTTATCAATTTCCGTATCAGCTTGTCTGCAATTTCCTGATTATCTTCCTGACGGATGCCAATAAATACCAAAAAGCCTTTTTCTATCTTGCCGATTGTCTTTTGATGGACACAAACCTCTGCGTGGGTGACCCGTTGAATGATAAATCTCATAATTGTCTCCAGTCTGTAATTTTACATTCTCCTGTGTGCGGGCATCTTCATTATTATAATCTAACATTTTGAAAAAAACAATAATTACTGATAAAAATGATACGGTATAATTAAAAATCTGCCTGCATGGATCTCGTCTGTTTCAAGGCCGTTCCAGCGTTTGATTTCTCTCACGTAATCCTGAACGCTGTCATAGTCATCTGTGATGTATTCCGCTGCGATACTCCAAAGGCTGTCTCCCGGGCGTATTTCAATACTGGTATAGGTTTTGCAGAGCTTCTTCTCTTCTGCTGCAGCGTTATTGGAATAAAACAGGTACATTCCTGCCAGAATAAAGCCAGAAAGAAGGATTGTCAGAAACAACAGGATTCTTAAAGTCTTCCAGGTCAACGTAAAGCCTTCGGTATTATCATAATTTCCATTCTTCATAGTTCTCCGCCCTCCTTAATACGAACATATCTTCCGAACATTTGTTTATATAAATTATAATTTAAGAACATACATTTGTCAATTAAATTTGCGAACAAATTTTCGGAATATGTGTTTGAATTTTCAGAAAGTTTGTGTTATGATAAATATATGAAATTAGGATAAGGATCAGGAGGTTAAGCGTATGGCGTATGGAAAGATTAGCGATAAGCAGAAAGAGATTTTAGAATACATTAAGAGTGAAATATTAAACCGGGGATATCCGCCGGCAGTGCGGGATATCTGTGAAGCAGTTCATTTGAAATCTACTTCTTCTGTGCACTCTCATTTGGAGACATTGGAGAAGAACGGATACATCCGCAGAGATCCCACGAAGCCGAGAGCCATTGAGATTATTGACGATACCTTTAATCTGGTCCGTCGCGAAGTTGTGAATGTGCCTTTGATCGGGCGTGTTGCGGCAGGACAGCCATTGCTGGCCGTAGAGAATATCGAAGCCTATTTTCCGGTTCCTTCTGAATTTATGCCGAAGGAAGAGGCATTTATGCTGCGGGTAAAAGGGGAAAGCATGGTGAACGCTGGGATTTTTGACGGAGACAATATTTTAGTTCAGCGTCAGTCCACTGCTTCTAATGGAGATATGGTGGTTGCATTGATTGACGATTCCGCTACCGTGAAGACATTTTATAAGGAAGAGGGATATTATCGCCTGCAGCCGGAAAATGATTCCATGGAACCGATTATTGTAGATGAATGCACGATTCTCGGAAAAGTGTTTGGCGTGTTCCGCTTTTTCCAGTAAGCAGTGTACTCGGAGTGAGTGTCGTTTTCTAGGATCACCCACGCGAAATAACCTTATATTTTGCTGGCCTATTTTTCTGAGAGCGCTGCTTCCCAAGCCTCAGCGTAGCAGCCACCGCTATGCCTGCGTTTGTGAAATAGCGCGGATGTCCTGGTTCTCAGGCCTGCCAGGCCACCGCTGCCTGCGTTTGTGAAACAGCGCGGATGTTCCGGTCCTCACTTCAGGCCTGCCAGGCCACCGTTGCCTGCGTTTGTGAAACAGCGCTCTCAGAGAAAGAACTACAGTTCTTCCACTTCGATTTTTTTACCATCTGTCCAGATACGTTCCAGATCATAGAAGAGCCGATCTTCTTTTGAAAAGATATGGACAATAATATCTCTGTAATCCATGAGGATCCAACTGGAGTTTCTGGTTCCTTCAATTTGCTTGGCAGTATGGCCCTGTTTGCCCAGTTCTTCTTCTACGGCGTCTACCATAGCCTGGATTTGGTTGGTGTTTGTTCCTGTTGCAATTACGAAGTAATCTGCAAGGGGTGAAATCTCACTGATGTCAATCACGCGGACTTCTTCCGCTTTTTTCGCATTTAGCGCCTGGCAGGCAATTTTTGCCATTTCTCGGGAAATATCCATAATTTACCTCCTTGTATGGAATCAGGTTGACAGTTTCTTTAGAAAATATTGGTAGGTTTCCAGGGTCAGGGGATCAATTTCGCCGCCCTTTTTTTCCAGATAATGCAGGGTATCTGACAAGATTTTTAACATGGCCTGATCCAGATCTTCAAAGGCCAGTTTCCTTACAATCTCCAGATTCGGCGCTTTGGCCCGATTGGGTTCAATATAGTCTGCAATATAGATGATTTTATCCAATGTATTCATTTCCGGTTCGCCGGTTGTGTGAACCTGGATGGCATGAAGGATTTCTTCATCTTCCACTTGATACAATTTTCTGGCAAAATAAGCGCCCAGCTTTGCATGGAGAAGAAAGGGACTCTTCTCTTCTGAGAGAGAAACAGGAATTTTATGCTTTTTACACAGTTTTAACTTATCATGGTTTGAGATACATTTTGCGCAGTCATGCAGCAGACCTGCATAGATGGCCTGTTCCAGATTGCACTGGTGGGCCATGGCAAGGGCTGCTGCCGTATACATCACGCCGATGGTATGAGTGTACCGTTCTTTATCCAGTTCTTTTTTTAATTTTTTTTCAATTTCTGCCCGTTTCATGTTTTGCTTACTCCTTCCTACAAAGGTTTTCTGCTTCAGGCTCTGTCTGCACTTTCATACAGATGATATATCCGGATATACTCTTCCACTTCCTTGGGGACAAGATAACGTATGGTTCTTCCATATTGCAGGCGGTGTCGGATATCCCGGGAGGAAACCTCCAGGTTCGGCGTATCCAGGGGAAAGAATTTTCCGGGATATTTTTGATTTAACTCATCAATTTTCTGGAAAAATTTTTCCTGATGTTTATGTTTGCGATAAGCAGCCAGAATACAGCAGTTTTTTACAATAGCTGCCGGCTCTTTCCAACGTTCAAAATCAAACAGGGAATCCGCGCCCAGAATAAAGAATAATTCTGCAGATGCATAGCGGTATTTTAATTTTTCCAGTGTAAGATAAGTGTAGTTGGTGACCGGGCTTTCCACTTCTATTTGCTCTATGGCAAATTTGGGATTGTCTGCAATTGCCAGGGTAACCATCCTGCAGCGGTGTACAGGCTCCGTTACGTACTGCTTCTGCTTGTGGGGAGATTGCCCGGTTGGGATAAACAATACCTGATTCAGATCAAATTGTTCTCTGGCATTTTCCGCGATCATTAAATGCCCATAGTGGATGGGGTCGAAAGTCCCTCCCATAATGCCGATTCTTTGTGTGGTTCCTCTGCTCATTCCGGGGTCCTTTATTTGGGTAATTGAATTTTTGGATCATTTTTGGCTGGGCGGTACAAAATAATTTTCTTTCCAATGACCTGGACCACCTGCGATTTGGTGCGTTTCGCCATGGTGTCTGCAAGTTCATTGGGATCGTCAAAGCAATTTTTCAATACGGAAAGTTTGATTAATTCCCGTTTTTCCAATGCCTCACTTACTGCATTTACCAGTTCCGGCGTCAGGCTTGCTTTTCCTACCTGAAAAATCGGGGTAATATTGCTGGCAAGGCTTTTTAAATAAGCGCGTTGTTTACTTGTGATAGTCATAGTATATTCCTTTCTGGCAGAGGTTATTTGCAATCATCAAATTCCAGGCCCATGCACTATTTGTAATAATCAAATTCCAGACCGTACATGCGCACAGTATCGCCCTCTGAGATGCCTGCTTTTTCCAAATCCTCCAGAATCCCCTGATCCCGCAGAAATTTTTGGAAAAACAGGAAACCTTTTTCTGAGTCAATGTTGGTATAGCCCAGCATTTTTTCAATTTTCGGTCCTTCTGCCACATATACATTGTCTTTTTCATTGTATGTTACGGTATAAGCTTCTTCTTGGAATACCATTGTTTCCGGGAAAAATTCCTGTTCATAAACCACAGGGGCGCTATCTGTCTGTGACAGAAGCTCACTGACGTGGTATAACAATTCCTTTACGCCCTGGCCGCTGACTGCAGATATGGGAAATACCAAAATGCCCTGAGACTCAAATTCCTTTTTCAATGCAGGCAATGCGCTTTCTGATTCATCGTAAATGGCGTCAATTTTATTCGCTGCAATGACCTGGGGCTTTCTTAACAATTCCGGATTGTAGTTTTCTAATTCCTGATTGATGGCATAGATATCTGCGATGGGATCTCTTCCTTCCACCGAAGCTGCGTCCACAATATGAATCATGACTTTGGTGCGCTCAATGTGTTTTAAAAATGCATGTCCCAGTCCGACTCCTTGGGATGCGCCTTCAATCAGGCCTGGGATATCCGCAATGACAAATCCGCCGGCATCCTCTAAATCTACCACGCCCAGGTTGGGATTTAATGTGGTAAAATGATAATTTGCAATTTTAGGGCGGGCATTGGTGACCCGGGATAAGAGGGTGGACTTCCCTACGTTGGGGAATCCGACTAATCCAACGTCTGCAATTACCTTTAATTCCAGCCGGACTTCCAGTTCGATTCCGGGCTGTCCGGGCTGTGCGTATTTGGGCGCCTGCATGGTAGAGGTTGCGAAATGCTGATTGCCAAGACCTCCCTTTCCGCCTTTTAAAATGATCTGCCTGGTGTTGTCTCCTGACAGATCGGCAATTACTTTGTCGCTTTCAGCGTCCCGGACGATGGTTCCGGCAGGGACTTTTACCACCAGGTCTTCTCCGTTCTTCCCATGGCAGTTACGTTTCTTTCCGTCTTCGCCGTTTTCAGCGGCATATTTTCTGCGGTGCCTGAAATCGCCCAGAGTATTTAAACCTTCATCTACCTGAAAAATCAGGTCGCCGCCCCGGCCGCCGTCACCGCCGTCCGGCCCGCCGTTTGGGACATATTTTTCACGCCGGAATGAGACGTGCCCATCTCCGCCTTTTCCGGATTTTATAATAATTTTTGCACTGTCTGCAAACATATTTCCGCCTTTCCTATGATATAAGAATAGACCCGGCTATACAGTCGAGTCTATCAATCCGTTACATGCAAATCTGTGATTGCTGTGGACAGCAGATATTATTCATTGCTTGCTACTGGATATACGGAAGCCTGTTTCTTATTTCTTCCTTTTCTTTCAAATCTCAGAACACCGTCAACTAAGGCGAATAAGGTATCATCGCCTCCTCTTCCAACGTTTACGCCTGGATGAATCTTAGTTCCGCGCTGTCTGTATAAAATATTTCCAGCTTTTACAAACTGTCCGTCAGCTCTTTTCGCACCTAATCTCTTAGATTCGGAATCTCTTCCGTTCTTGGTAGATCCAACTCCCTTTTTATGAGCGAAAAATTGAAGGTTCATATTCAACATGTTCTACACCTCCTTAAATGTAAGCGTAACATAATCGGTTCCGTAACTTTTCTGTATTCCCTGTAATCCTAAGACCAGTGAACGAATTAACAGCAGAGCTTCCCTGGAATATCCCTTTTTCAGGGAAAAATCAATCAGACCGCTTTCTGAATCGGTTACAATGTCAAATTCATCTGACAATAGCGTCTCTATGGAATTAACGGTATTGATCACCAGTACGGAAACAGCGGCGCAGACAATGTCTTCTCCTGGTTCTGCATATTCTGCATGTCCAATGCAATGAAACGCTGTGTATTCCTGTTCACTGTTTTTATAAACCGTTATTTTAATCATAACAATTCATACGGTCAGCCATTAATCTTTTCAATTTTTACTTTGGTGAAAGACTGTCTGTGTCCGTTCTTCTTATGGTAACCGGTTTTTCTCTTATACTTGTAAACGATGACTTTCTTGCCTCTTCCGTTTGCTACTACAGAAGCCTCTACGGTTGCATTGGATGTATCTGCTCCAACTTTCAGAGAACCGTCGCTTACTGCCAGAACGTCATCAAAAGTAACTTTTTCACCAGCTTCCAGACCAAGCTTTTCAATGGTAATGATATCGCCTTCGGATACTTTGTACTGTTTACCACCTGTTGCTATAATTGCGTACATATGGCACACCTCCTATTATCATTACTCGCCAGTTACGGCGCTGCATTGCTGCAGTCTTTGGAACCTCACTGTGCGGCATACTCATAAAGAATACCACAAAACCATAGAGAAGTCAATCTTTTTTGGGAATTCTCAGAGATTTAGCTTTTAACACTTTCGTTCATTTTATATTTATACATTCTATTTTTTGCACCATCAAATACCTTCTATTATTATAACCAGCCTTCATTTTCATAAGTTTCTGATAA
>JAETSX010000041.1 GCA_021769425.1 Eubacterium sp. | reverse complement strand
AACTGAGGCGATTAAGATCACAAATGCAGTAAAAACGCAACTGATCAACTGGTTTGTGTCTCAGCCTGCATTTATTAAGGCTTTATTTCCTGAATCAGTGTGGGAAGTTTGAGTAAGCTGGTTATTTTGAAAGAATAAAAACCACAAAAGCAAAGTGTTGAATGATTGTAATTTAGCCGGGGACTGTGTATAATAGAAGCATAAAAGAAAGCAGTTTTATGGAAGATACAGTTTCCCGGTATAGGAAGTGGCAGAAAGCAGGTTAAAACAAAATGAATGGCAATGAAACAAAACAGATAGAAAATATAGAAGACAGCCAAACAAGCTGGGAAGAATTAGGCATATCCAATGACTTCCTGTTTGGGAAAGTCATGCAGAACCCGGAACTGTGTAAAGAATTACTGCAGAGGATTTTGCCGGATTTAAAGATAGACCATATAGAATATCCGGAGTTGCAGAAAAGCATTGAGCAGGACAGGGACGCCCACGGAGTAAGGCTGGATGTGTATGTAAAGGACGATAAAGAAACAGTTTATGACATAGAAATGCAGGTAAGCAATACAAAGGAGCTTCCCAAAAGGAGCAGATATTATCAGAGCATGATAGATCTACAGCTCATTGATAAGAAACAGCACTACAAAAGGCTGAACCGGAGTTACATCATATTTATCTGCCCGTTTGATTTATACGATAAAGGGCGGCATATTTATACCTTTGAAAATATTTGTAAAGAGGATAATAGTGTTTCCATGGGGGATGAAGCGGTAAAAATATTTCTCAACACGGAAGGGACGCTGGATGATGTCAGTAAAGAACTAATGGCATTTCTGAATTATGTGGCGGGGAGGAAACCGGATGATACAGAGGATTTATATGTAAAAAAACTGGAAGAAGCGGTAAAAGAAGCAAAAAGAAACAGGGAATGGAGGCATGAGTATATGACGTTGTTAATGAGAGACCAAGAGAATGTGGAAAAAGGAAGAGAACAAGGAATATTGGGAATGATATCAGCATTGAGGGATTTAGATATACCAGATAGTACGATATTGCAAAAACTAAAGGGCAGGATTACGATACATTAAATAATAGTTACATTATCTTTATCTGCCTGTCGGACTTATTTGGGAAAAACCGTTATATGTACACTTTTGAGAATGTCTGCAAAGAAGATTCGGAGGTTATACTGAATGACGGGGCAAAGAAAGTTTTCCTGAATGCAGATGGAAAGAACGGAACTGTGAGTGAAGAATTGGAAGCGTTCTTAGATTATGTGGCAGGCAGACCATCAGAAGATACATTTGTGAAGAAACTGAAACGTGCTGTGGAGAAAGCGAAGAAGAATCGGGAATGGAGGGCGCCGGACATCCAGTGGATGTCCGTTTGGCACGGACCGAAACGGAGTGGAGAAAGAGTATATGACGTTGTTAATGCGTGACAGAGAAAATCGGAAAATTGGGGAAAAACATGGAGAAGATAAATTAGCTAAACTGATAATGTTGCTAAATGAAGACGGTCGGTTATCCGATATCATTAGGGTATCGCAGGATGAAGAATACCGTCAGGAACTTTATGAGGAATATCATATTAGTTTAGAAGAGAAAGTCACAGGCAAAGCATTTCAAGATGTTTTGCCTTAAAATTTTTAAGGTGGATGAATAAATAAAATGCAGATGGGAGCGGAGATTATGACATTGGAAATGCGGGATAGAGAGAATCAGAAAATTGGGGAAATATATGGTATTATTAAGATGTGTAGGAAAAACAATTTTTCAGAAGAAAGCATTATGAAAATATTGCAGGGAAAAAAGAAATTATCTGAAGAAAGTGCAAAGAGGTATCTTGAGGAAGCAGAAGAAGCTATAAAAGAAATAGACGAGTATAGCGTTTTTATAAAAAGCCTGTGTGAAATAATATCAGATTTGAAAAAGATAAACGCAAGTGATGATACTATTATATCAAAGATACAGGATAAATTTCATTTTGATAAAGATGACGCAGAATTTTATTATGATTATGCTTTGAAAACGCATAAGGATAAAATAACGGGTGTCTATATGGAGAAACCGGAAGAAGCAGTAAAGGAAGCAAAGAAAAACAAGGAATGGCGGCAGGAATCTATGACGTTGTCAATGCGTGACAAAGAAAATCAGGAAATTGGAGAAGAAAAGATGCTTATGTTAATCCAAAGGCTGATAGCAGACCAAAGATTTGATGAAATAGAAAGAATAAAAGATGATAAAAATTATCGTGTAGAACTGTATAAAGGGTATCATATTGTTTAGGAAAGAAAAAAATTGTAGAGAGCTTAAAGTGATAATAAGCTGGTTTGTTAGCATGGAATATGATAAAATGTAAGCGAGAAGCAGGAGGTGAGGCCATGAATACAGACACTACCATAGCGAAAAATATCCGTGTGGCTGATGAGAAAGCCAGCTATGATGCGGCTTGTAGGCGGCTGCTTTCGGAAAAGATTATTTTAGCGTGGATTATGAAGAACTGTCTGGAAGAATACCGTGATTGTGATGTAGATGAGATTGCGGAGAAATATATTGAGGGTACACCGCAGGTAGGTGAGGCAGCGGTTGCCCCAGATGAATCCAATCGTGTTTCTATGATACAGGGAGCTGGAAATGAAGATACTTCTCTGACAGAGGGAACTGTTACCTATGATATCCGCTTTCTTGCAACAGCTCCTGTATCCGGGGAATTGATTCGTTTAATTATCAATATAGAAGCTCAAAATGATTTTTATCCGGGTTATCCGCTGATAAAGAGGGGAATCTATTATTGCAGCCGGATGATTTCTGCCCAATATGGAACAGAATTTACAAATTCCCATTACGAGAATATCAAAAAGGTATACAGCATATGGATTTGTATGAATCCGCCAAAGAATCGTGAAAACAGTATTACCCGTTATTACATTACGGAAGAAAATCTGGTGGGGAGTGTAAAGGAACGAAAAGCAGATTATGATTTAATGGCGGCTGTTATGATTTGTCTTGGGAAAGAGGCAGATTCGGGTACAGATTTATTAAAACTGTTGAATGTGCTTCTGTCCACGGAAACCGGTTCACAGGATAAGCGCCAGATATTGGAGGAAGATTTTCATATCAGAATGACTCAGACATTGGAAAGTGAGGTGTCGCTTATGTGTAATTTGAGTAAAGGTGTAGAAGAGAAGGGAATTCAGAAGGGGATTGATAAAGGAATAACAGCTATGATTTTAACACTGAAAGAGTTACAAATATCGAGTGATGTTATTCTGAAACAAATTTGTGAAAAGTTTGGCTTGACAGAAGAAATTGCAGAAACTTACTTAAAAGAAATAAGCTAAATATTTCAGGCAGAGCATTTACAAGTGTTCTGCCTTGCTTGACAGAATAATATAGGGCTATTTTTCGCACTTAGGTATGTTATGGAGCCATATCATAAGTAAGTGCGAAAAGGAACAGATTCGGCAGATTATCTCAGAAAACAATTTGAACAGCGTCACTGATGTCTATGCCCTTCTCTGGGACAGTTTCAAAGACATCCTGCAGGAACTCATGAAGGCAGAGCTGGACGCCACCCTCGGCTACGGGAAAAACCGCAAAGGAGATTTAAAGACGGACAACAAACTAAAGCTATCCGATGAGTTAATCCGGTTCTTACAGAACAATGGTGGCACACCACCAGATGGTGCGCCGTCTGTTTTTATGTTCCGGGAATTTGGGATAAAGTCACTGGAACTGGAACTTGTGATATAGAAAGATACAAAAAAGAAAAGGAGGCAGAAGATGAAGCATGATTTAAACCAGTACCTGATAAGGGAGTATGAAAAGCTGGATTCTGAAATGGAACAGAGAGAATTTGTAGAAAAAAATGTGTTTCCTCATGATGGCAAAAGAAAAAGACTTTTCCGATTATTATTCCAAACGGAACCTGACGGGACGGGAATTTTATTTCGTAATTGACACGCTCTATGAGCTGAACAATCTCCGGATGCTGTCAGAATTTATCCGCCAGAACCGGCAGGTTTTATTCCAGGAAACAAAAGGGAGCACAGAATGCCAGAAGAAACCGGATTTTACGGAAATCTGCAGGATTGGGAAAGACACCATGATGTCCAGAATGTTCCAGGTTATGGAAAAGTTCCATATGGATGAATGTGTGGCAGAAAATACGGACTATACCGTAATTACACGCAGAGTAAAGGCATATGCAGCCACAACAGGCAGTGGGAAAACCGTGCCGCAGATTATGTTACAGGGGAACTGGGTAAAAAAGTGGGGATTTGAAGCAGGAGCAGTGTGCGTGTAGAGCGCTTCCAAAATAAGCTGGTTATTTTGAAAGAATAAAAACTATAAAAGCAGAGTGTTAAATGATTGTAATTTAGCCGGGGACTGTGTATAATAGAACTATAAAAGAAAGCAGCTTTATGAAGTATACAGTTTCCCGGTATAGGAAGTGGCAGAAAGCAGGTTAAAACAAAATGAATGGCAATGAAACAGAACAGATGGAAAATATAGAAGACAGCCAAACAAGCTGGGAAGAATTAGGCATATCCAATGACTTCCTGTTTGGGAAAGTCATGCAGGATGCAGAGCTTTGTAAAGAACTGTTACAGAGAATCCTGCCGGATTTGGATATTGACCATGTGGAATATCCAGAACTAAAGGGCAGGATTACGATACATTAAATAATAGTTACATTATCTTTATCTGCCTGTCGGACTTATTTGGGAAAAACCGTTATATGTACACTTTTGAGAATGTCTGCAAAGAAGATTCAGAGGTTATACTGAATGACGGGGCAAAGAAAGTTTTCCTGAATGCAGATGGAAAGAACGGAACTGTGAGTGAAGAATTGAAAGCGTTCTTAGATTATGTGGCAGGCAGACCATCAGAAGATATATTTGTGAAGAAACTGAAACGTGCTGTGGAGAAAGCGAAGAAGAATCGGGAATGGAGGCATGAGTATATGACGTTGTTAATGCGTGACAGAGAAAATCGGAAAATCGGAGAAAAACTCGGCAAGATTTATGAGGCAATTTCTATGGGAAAAGACTATAATATCCCAGAAAATGAAATTTTAACAAGATTGCAGACGAAATTTGGTTTAACAGAAGAACAGGCAAGGGCATATTTAGATGAAGTAGAATAACTTGTACTTGTGATTCATAGGCAGGGCATATCATTGTTCTGCCTGTTTTTGAATAATATTATGATATTTTTTCGCACTTAGGTATGTTATGGAGAGCCATATCACAAGTGAAGGCGAAAGGGAACGGAAGTTCAGGCAGGAGAAAGAGAATAAGAGTTGTATTTTTAATCCCCATGGGAGTGTGTGCTTCCATGGGGTATTTTTGTCTGATGTGGTTCTGTTTTGTGCTTATGAAATCATAGTGAGGAGAGTTGCAAATGCAAAACTCAAAAAAAGCTAGGCTTTATGCGGTTTTCAGAGTTTCGCAATCGCCTAAAAAGATAAAAAAAAGAAAAGGAGACAGAAGATGAAGCATGATTTAAACCAGTACCTGATAAGGGAGTATGAAAAGCTGGATTCTGAAATGGAACAGAGAGAATTTGTAGAAAAAATGTGTTTCCTCATGATGGCAAAAGAGAAAGACTTTTCCGATTATTATTCCAAACGGAACCTGACGGGACGGGAATTCTATTCCGTAATTGACACGCTCTATGAGCTGAACAATCTCTGGATGCTGTCAGAATTTATCCGCCAGAACCAGCAGGTTTTATTCCAGGAAACAAAAGGGAGCGCAGAATGCCAGAAGAAACCGGATTTTACGGAAATCTGCAGGATTGGGAAAGACACTATGATGTCCAGAATGTTCCAGGTCATGGAAAAGTTCCATATGGATGAATGGGTGGCGGAAGATACGGACTATACCGTAATTACACGCAGAGTAAAGGCATATGCAGCCACAACAGGCAGTGGGAAAACCGTGCCGCAAATTATGTTACAGGGGGACTGGGTAAAAAAGTGGGGATTTGAAGCAGGGAGCAGTGTGCGTGTAGAGCGCTTCCCCAATAAGCTGGTTATTTTGAAAGAATAAAAACCATAAAGGCAGAGTGTTGAATGATTGTAATTTAACCGGGGACTGTGTATAATAGGAATAGATAACAAGGCTTTTGGAACGTAGAGAGTTTTCAGGCAGTGATTTATTTGAAAGAAAGCAGGTAGATAAATGGGAAACGTGGAAATAAAGCAGAAAAATTGGGAAGAATTAGGCATATCCAATGATTTTCTGTTTGGAAAGGTTATGCAGAACCCGGAGTTGTGCCGGGAACTGTTACAGCGGATTCTTCCGAACTTGAAGATTGACCGTATTGAATATCCCCAACTGCAGAAGAGCATCAATGTAGATATGGATGCCCATAGTGTCAGACTGGATGTGTATGTAAAGGACGACAGGGAGACTGTTTACGATATAGAAATGCAGGTCAGTGATACAAAGGAATTGCCTAAGAGAAGCAGATATTATCAGGGAATGATAGACATTCAGCTTGTTGATGCAGGACAGCATTATAAAAAGCTGAACAAAAGTTACATCATTTTTATCGGTCCGTTTGATTTATACGGGAAAGGGCGGCATATCTATACCTTTGAAAATATCTGTAAGGAAGACAACAGTATTTCCATGGGAGACGAAGCGGTAAAGATATTTCTGAATGCAGACGGAACAATGGATGATGTCAGCAGGGAATTAAAGGCATTTCTGGACTATGTGGCAGGTCAGAAGCCAGAGGATTCCTATGTTGAAAAATTGGAAGAAGCTGTGCAGGAAGCAAAGAAAAACAGGGAATGGAGGCATGAATATATGACGTTATTAATGAGAGACCAGGAGAACGTGGAAAAAGGTGAGGAAATGTTGGCAAAATTAATAATACTTTTAAGTGAAGATGGACGTTTATCAGACGTTATCAAAGTATCGCAGGATAAAGAGTATCGTCAGGAACTTTATGTGGAATATCATATAATTTGAAAACAGGAACATGACAGGGCAGAGCATTTACAAGTGTTCTGCCTTGTTTGACAGAATAATATAGGGCTATTTTTCGCACTTAGGTATGTTATGGAGAACTCTTGCATAAATAATACAGATTTTCCCGCAGTAACTTTCCCCTTCTGTGGCCTGCTGTATGGTCTTTCCTTTAGAATAGCAGGATTGTGTCATAACAGGCAAATATATTGCAAGAAAATCTGGAAATATATCATTATAATAGCAGTATCTTACAGAAAAAGATAGCAGTCAGGCAAATAAATTTTAAGGAAACCTGCCGGCGCTCTCTCTGAACGGAGCGCTGGTTTCAGAAAGGAAGGAACATATGAACAGAAAATGGTGGCATGACAAGGTAGCATATCAGATTTATCCCAAAAGCTTTTACGACGCCAACGGAGACGGCATCGGGGATTTGCGGGGAATTATTTCCAAATTAGATTATTTGAAGGAGCTGGGTATTGATATTATCTGGATTTCTCCCGTCTATCAGTCTCCGTTTGTGGACCAGGGATATGATATTTCTGATTATTATAAAATCGCCCCGGAGTTCGGCACCATGGAGGATTTTGATGAACTTTTGGCAGAGGCGAAAAAACGGGGAATGCACATTCTGATGGATCTGGTAATCAACCATTGCTCCGACAAGCATGAATGGTTCCAGAAGGCGTTGGCAGATCCGGAGGGAGAATACGCAGATTATTTCTATTTCCGGAGCGGAAAAGAGGGGAATCCCCCCAGCAATTACCGATCCTATTTCGGAGGAAATTGTTGGGAGCCGGTGCCTGGAACAGACAAATATTATTTTCACGCCTTTGCCAAAGAGCAGCCGGATCTGAACTGGGAAAATCCCAAAATGAAGCAGGAGCTCTATGATATGATCAATTGGTGGCTGGAAAAAGGTCTGGCAGGATTTCGGATTGACGCCATTATCAATATTAAGAAAAATACAGATTTTCCGGATTTGGAGCCGGACGGGCCGGACGGCCTGGCGGCATTCTACCGGGCGGTGGAGAGTACCCAGGGAGTGGGAGAGCTGCTGAAGGAATTAAAGGAGAATACTTTTGCAAAATATGACGCTTTTACGGTGGCGGAAGTATTTAACATGCATGAGGACGAACTGGGAGAATTTATCGGTGAGGACGGACATTTTTCCACAATCTTTGATTTCAGCGCCCATTGTCTCAGCGAAGGAGAGCATGGCTGGTACGATGCGCCGGACATTGATTTCAAAGAATGGAAAGAGACAGTGATTCAGTCACAGATGAAATTACAGAAAGTGGGATTTGAAGCAAATATTATTGAAAACCACGATGAGCCCCGGGGCGTTTCCAGATTTTTGCCGGAATATGCCCAAAATGCGGCAGGAACGAAAATGCTGGGCACGGTCAGCCTGCTGCTGCGGGGAATTCCCTTTCTCTATCAGGGACAGGAGATCGGAATGCAGAACTGTGTCTGGGAAAGTATGGAAGAGTGCGACGATATCAGCATGAAGGATCAGTACCAGACGGCAGTGGACGCAGGATTAACCAGTGAAGAGGCTTTGAAAACATGCGCAAGGTTCAGCAGAGACAACGCCAGAACGCCCATGCAGTGGAGCGGCAAAGCAAATGCAGGATTTACTGAGGGAACGCCCTGGATGAAAGTGAACCCCAATTATTCCGAAATCAATGTGGAACAGCAGCAGAAAGAGGAAAATTCTGTCCTCCATTATTATCAGAAGCTGATTGGCCTGCGCAAGTCAGAGGAATGGAAAGAGACCTTTACCTACGGCGCATTCGCCCCCGCCTATGAACAGCAGGAGAATATTATGGCATTTTACCGGATTTTGGATGACGGCGGAGCTTGCCACGCAGCAGGAAAAAAAGCGCTGATAGCGGCAAATTTCGGAAAAGAGCCGGCAAACCTGCCGTTGGAATATCAGGTAAAACGTACGCTTCTTTCGAACCTGCCGGAAAATCATGTTAGTGAAACGCTGAAACTGGCCGGATGCGGCGTGATGGTGCTGGAGTGTGTCTGAAAATACTGAGAGGTGAAATGTATGAACCAGAAAGAGAGAATGTTGGCCGGGCTGCCCTACAAAGCATGGTTGGACGGGCTGACGGAAGAAAGAAATGAAAATAAAATGCGGATCTACAGGTATAACAGCTTATCCCCGGCCCAAAAAGAGGAGCAGGAGCAGTGTATACGGGAAATTCTGGGAAAATGCGGCGAGAGTATACACATAGAGCAGCCGTTTCACTGTGATTACGGTTACAATATTGAAGTGGGAAATAACTTTTATTCCAATTATAACCTTACGATTCTGGATGTGGGAAAAGTGGTGATAGGAGAAAATGTAATGATTGCCCCGAACGTATCCATTTATACGGCAGGCCATCCCATTCATCCGGATTCCAGAAATTCCGGTTATGAATACGGAATTGGAGTTGCCATTGGGCACAATGTATGGATTGGAGGAAGTGTTGTAATTAATCCTGGGGTGACCATTGGAGACAATGCGGTCATTGGCTCCGGCAGCGTGGTGACCGGAGATATTCCGGCCAATGTGGTTGCGGCAGGAAATCCCTGCAGGGTTCTGCGGCAAATTACAGAAGAGGATCGAAAATATTATTTTAAGAATCGGGAATTTGATGTGGCCGATTACAATGACGGGGTTCTTAATATGAATGATTTGTGATACAATATCCTTTGTACTGAACTGGAAAAACGGTAAGAAAGGAATGAAATATCATGAAAAAAGCAGGTGTGTTTTTAGCGGAAGGATTTGAAGAAATTGAAGGCCTGACAGTGGTGGATATTCTGCGCCGCGCAGGAGTGGAAACAGTGATGATTTCCATTACAGGACAAAAGGAAGTCCATGGTTCCCATAAGATTGGGGTTTTAGCGGACTGTCTGTATGAGGAGGTGGAGTTCTCTGAATTGGACGGCATTGTGCTGCCGGGCGGCATGCCGGGAACCACGAATCTGGGAAACCATTCCGGTGTGAATGAGGCAGTCAAATCTTTTGCCGAAAAAGGAAAACTGGTGGCAGCGATTTGCGCGGCGCCCAGCGTTCTGGGCCAGGCCGGGATTCTGGAAGGAAAGAAGGCTGCATGTTATCCGGGGTTTGAAGACAAGCTGACAGGAGCGGAAGTTGTTTACGAAGAAGTGGCAGAAGCCGGTAATGTGATTACCAGCCGGGGGATGGGAACTGCAATTTCCTTTGGCCTGAGACTGACCGCTTACCTGGTTTCTGAGCAGAAAGCGAAGGAGTTGGCGGAAGGCATTATTTACCGTCAATAAGCCGATAAGCTGGAAACACAAAAGAACAAGTGTTTTCTATCATGAAATCCATCCAGGCTTCATATCCATGTAATAAAGAAATTTGCTCTTAATGAAGAGTGGAAAAGGAGTCATTGCATTGCAAAAATTCAAACTGACATCGTGTCTTCTGGTACTTGTATTATTTGCCGGTTCCTTTTTCTTGGGGCGGTTTGCGGCTCAAGTTGCGCCTACCGTAAGTTCTGCCATCCGCAAGGACGCAGAGGGCAACTGGGGACTTAGTTTTCAGGAGGAGGGCAAGCCCCCGGTGGCAGACGTTTCCTGCGAGGAACTAAAGAAATACGATGCTTATTACATGGAAAATACATCGGAAAAAGTTATGTATTTAACCTTCGACTGCGGCTATGAGAACGGCAATACGCCGGCTATTTTAGATGCGCTGAAAAAACATAAGGTAAAGGCTGCGTTCTTTGTGGTGGGAAATTATCTTTCCACCAGCCCGGATTTGGTAAAACGCATGGTGGAAGAAGGCCATATTGTGGGAAACCACAGTTACCACCATCCTGATATGACAAATATGGGAAAAGAAGACTTTGCCAAAGAGCTGGGAGAACTGGAAACGCTGTATGAACAGACGGTAGGGGGCCCCATGGCGAAATATTACCGGCCGCCCCAGGGAAAATACAGCAATAACAGCCTGCAGATTGCCAAAGATATGGGGTATCAGACCATCTTCTGGAGCCTTGCCTATGTGGATTGGGATCAGAACAATCAGCCCACCCATGAAGAAGCCTTTGAGAAGCTTTTGAAACGGGCGCATCCGGGAGCAGTGGTACTGTTACATAATACCTCTAAGACCAACGGCGAGATTCTGGATGAGGTGCTGACCAAATGGGAGGAAATGGGATACACCTTTAAGTCTTTAGAGGAATTGCCAACGGCTTAGGGGAATATTAGATACTTTGAATTTATTTAATGTAAAGTCTTTAGAGAAATTGTCATATCAGAAACTTTTTGCCGGCTCATCGAGGGCAGACAGGGTTATTTTTGCCGGATCATTCAGGGCAGATGGGTTAACTGCAATTCAAAGGTTGACAATTGGCGGCCGCAGGGAGTATCATACTTACGACAAATTATGCTGTGATACGCCTGCGGCCCTTAAAGGGCGGTACGGCTAGATGGAGGTTATGATGGAAATGGAGATGGAATTCCTGCGGAAGCTGCCAACGCCCGAAGAGTTAAAACGGCAGTTTCCGGTGAGCAGGCAGATTGCAGAGACAAAGGCGAAACGGGATGAAGAAATCTGCAGTATTTTTGAAGGAAAGGATCACAGGCTGCTTCTGATTATTGGGCCCTGTTCCGCGGACCATGAGGATGCAGTTCTGGATTATATTCTGCGGCTTCGGAAGGTGCAGGATGCGGTGGCGGATAAGATTTTTATTGTTCCCCGCATTTACACCAACAAGCCCAGAACCATCGGCGTTGGCTATAAAGGCATGCTGCATCAGCCGGATCCTGAGAAAGAGGCTGATATGCTCAAAGGCATTATTGCCATCCGCCAGATGCATACGCGGGCGGTGGAGGAAACCGGTTTTACCTGTGCAGACGAGATGCTTTACCCGGAGAACCACAGGTATCTCTCCGATCTGCTTTCCTATGTGGCGGTAGGCGCCCGTTCTGTGGAGAATCAGCAGCACCGGCTGACTGCCAGCGGCGTGGGGATTCCGGTTGGTATGAAGAATCCCACCGGAGGAGATGTAACGGTAATGATGAATTCCATCATTGCAGCTCAGTGCAGCCATACCTTTCTGTATCGTGGCTGGGAAGTCAAGACAGGCGGCAATCCGTATACCCATGCAATTCTGCGGGGATATGTGGACAAGTTCGGCCGCAATATTCCCAATTATCATTATGAGGATCTGCAGTATGTTTTGGAACTGTACGGAGAAAAAGAGATATCCAATCCTGCGGTGATTGTGGACGCTAACCATTCCAATTCCGGGAAGAATTTTCTGGAGCAGATTCGGATCAGCAAGGATATTCTGCATAGCTGCAAAGTTTCCGCAGATATCCGGAAACTTGTGAAGGGATTGATGATTGAAAGTTATATTGAAGACGGGGCGCAGAAGGTCAGCGAACACTGTTATGGAAAATCCATCACGGATCCTTGTCTGGGATGGGAGAAAACAGAAAAGCTGATTTATGAGCTGGCGGAGCTTTGGTAGGACGTTCAGTTTTATGCGGATATTGACGGACAAAAATAGTAATTGACAAATATTAGCAGCTATGCTTTAATAAGAAAGTAGCAAATATAAAAGAAAGCGAGGTAAAGTTATGATTAATTTAAAAAATAATGGCAAAGACAATTTCATCCGGACAGATTGTAGATTTACCTCGGCGGCTGCAGGCAGGGTTCCCCATTAAGTTCAAAGACATTATTTGTAAGATGGTTCAGAACAGGAATTGAATAGCGGCAGCTTTGCATGCATGTGTAAAGCCGCAGTTTGCGGCATATGTATGAAACAGTGAAAGTGACCCCGTGGTTAATCCGCGGGGTATTTTTAGATCACAGGAAAGTCTGGCGCTATTTTTTATGACATTTTTTTGAGAATGGATTCTTCCATGAATCTGCTTCGGATAGAGAGGATGGAAAGGAGAGGGTTGGCATGAAGAAAATTATCAAATATATTGGGCATTACTGGTATGCATATCTGTTTGCCATTGTCTGTATGGTGACGGCAATTCTTTTGGATATGCTGTATCCTTTGATTACGAAACGTATTGTGGATGATGTGATTCTCGGGGGACAGGTGCAGCTTTTGGGAGGGCTTTTGGGTGCGATTGCAGTGATCGGTGTGGGAAGGGCCTTAGGCGGCTATCTGAAAGAATTTACCTTTGACGTGGTCAGCATTAAGATTGCGGCGAAGCTGAGAAAAGATTTATTTGCCCACATCGAAAGTCTGTCTATGGATTACTTTGACGACACCAATACGGGAGAATTGATGGCAAGGGTGAAAGATGATGTGGACGCAGTCTGGAATGCCCTGGGATATGTGGGCATGCTGATGATAGAAGTAGTAATTCATGTGTCCATTGTCCTTTACTGTATGTTTGCTCTGAATTGGAAGCTGGCGTTTGTCCCCTTGGGAGTCATGATTCTGATGGGAGTGACGGCGGTGTTTATGGAACGGAAGCTGAATGGGATTTATGAATCCATCAGTGAAGAAAATGCCGCGCTGACTACGATAGCGGAGGAAAATCTGGCCGGTGTGCGCACCGTGAAGGCATTTGCCCGGGAGAAATTTGAAATTCAAAAATTTCTCTCCCATAACCGGAGATATTATGAGTTAAATATGCAGCAGGCCAAAATCCTGGTGCGGTATTATCCGGTGTTTCAGTTTACCGGGAAACTTTTGCCGGTGGCCATGGTAATTATCGGAGGCGTGCAGGTGATTCAGGGAAAGATGACCTTGGGAAGCCTGGTGGCATTTACCGAGTACTGCAGGAACTGCGTCTGGCCCATGGAAATGCTGGGGTGGCTTACCAATGATTTATCTTCTGCAGCGGCGTCCCTGAAAAAGCTGAATAAGATTTACCGGCAGAAGTCTTCCATTGCGGAGAGGGAGCGTCCGGTAGAATTAGGCCGGGTAAAAGGCGAAGTTTCCTTTGAGCATGTGTCATTTGCCAGAGGAGGCCAGGAGATTTTGAAGGATGTTTCCTTTACGCTGCCCCAGGGAAAAACGCTGGGAATTATGGGGGCCACCGGGGCCGGGAAAACCTCCATTGTGAATCTGCTGATGCGTTTTTTCGATGCAGAGGCAGGCAGTGTGAAGTTAGACGGCGTGGATGTGCGGGATTTGTCCTTAAAGCAGCTTCGCAGCAGTGTGGGAACAGTGATGCAGGATGTGTTTCTTTTTTCTGACACTATTTCTGAAAATATCCGGATGGGGCAGCGGAAAACCATGGAAAGCCATGCAATGCTCCATGCAGCGGAGCTGGCCCAGGCGAGAAAGTTTATTGAAAATATGCCAGAGACCTATGAGACAGTTGTGGGGGAGCGGGGCGTAGGTCTCTCAGGCGGGCAGAAACAGCGGATCAGCATCGCCAGGGCCATTGCAAAACAGGATCCGGTTTTGATTTTGGATGATTCCACCTCTGCGCTGGATATGGAGACAGAGTATGAGATCCAAAAAGCATTGGAAACGCTTAAGTCCACCAAGATTATTATTGCCCACCGGATTTCAGCGGTGCGGAATGCAGATGAGATAATTTTTCTGGAAAACGGACAGATCAAAGAGCGGGGAACCCATGAGGAATTGCTGAGAAAACAGGGGCTGTACTATCAGACCTATCAGGCTCAGTATGGGAATGCAGCCGCGGAACTGGCAGTGTAGATGCTGCAGAAACAGGAAATGTTCAGAAAGCAGGTGATTGGTTTATGGCGGTGAATTCATTCAGGGAAGACGAGCGGTTAGAGGGAATCGGGAAAGCCGAAACCTTAAAGCGGCTGTTTTCCTATATGCTTAGATATAAGCTTCAGATATTCGGAGTGGTAATCTGTATGTTGATTACCGTGGGGATCAGCCTGATTAATCCTTTGATGATTGAAGCGGCAATTGACGTGTACATTGCCGGCAGGGATTTGCAGGGGCTGGCAGGGCTGGCTGTTTTTGCGGCAGTTTTGAATATTATTTTTATTATAATGGTTAAGGTGCGGATGTATGTGATGGCGAAGATTTCCAATCAGATCCTTTTGGATATCCGGCAGGAACTGTATGAACATATTCAGACATTGTCCTTTTCCTTTTTTGACAGCCGCCCCACCGGAAAAATACTGGCGCGGATTATCGGAGATGTGAATTCTCTGAAAAATGTGCTGGTAAATGCAGTAACCACATTGATTCCGGATTTTATTACGATTTGCGGCGTGGTGGTGATTATGGTGGTGAAGGACTGGCGGCTTGCGCTGGCTTCTTTGAGCAGCATTCCGCTGATGGCGGCGTCTATCTGGCTGATCCAGAAATATTCCCATGAGAGCTGGCAGATTTTCCGAAAAAAAGGTTCCAATCTGAATGCTTATGTCCACGAAGGAATTGCAGGCATGAATGTGGTGCAGAGTTTTCATGCACAGGAAGAAACCCAGGATATTTTTGCCGGGCTGGTAAAGGAACATGAGCAGGCGTTTATCCGGTCCGCCCGGGTTGCGGATCTGTTCGGAAGCTCGGTGGATTTCTGCTGGGGCATCGGAGCCATGATTCTCTATTGGGTGGGCATTCAGATGATTGGCGCAGAATATGTGAGCGTTGGGCTGCTGGTGGCCTTTGGAACTTATATCAATATGTTCTGGAATCCGGTGATGAATCTGAGTAATTTTTACAATCAGGTGATTACCAATCTGACGGCGGCAGAGCGGATTTTTGATATTCTGGATACGGAGCCGGATATTTTTGACAGTGAAATGGTACAGGAATTGCCGGAACTGAAAGGCCGTGTGGAATTTGAAAATGTGTCTTTTACTTATGATGAGGGGACTCCTGCAGAAACGAAGGTGCTGGAAGACGTAAGTTTTCTGATTGAACCAGGAGAAACGATTGCGCTGGTAGGGCCTACCGGAGCCGGGAAAACCACAGTCGTGAACCTGATCAGCCGGTTCTATGAGATTCAGAAAGGCAGGATTCTGGTGGACGGATACGATATCCGGCATGTGTCCCTGGAAAGTCTGCGGCGCCAGATGGGCGTGATGACCCAGGAGAATTTTATTTTTCAGGGAACCGTAAGGGAAAATATTCTTTATGGGAAAATGGACGCCACAGAAGAGGAGCTTGTGGCGGCGGCAAAAGCGGTGAACGCCCATGAATTTATCATGAAAATGGAACAGGGGTATGATACGGCGCTGAAAGAGCGGGGCGCGGGGCTGTCCATCGGACAGAGACAGCTGATCGCGTTTGCCCGGACCATGGTAAGTATGCCGAAAATCCTGATTTTGGATGAGGCTACCTCCAGCATTGATACCCATACGGAACTTCTGGTTCAGCAGGGCATTGAGGCCCTGCTAAAAGGAAGAACCAGCTTTGTAATTGCCCATCGGCTGTCTACGATCCAGAAGGCAGACCGGATCTTTGTAATTGATCGGGGCGGAATCTTAGAGCAGGGGAGCCCCTCTGAACTGATGGAGAAAAAGGGGCATTACTACCAGCTTTATATGGCTCAGTTTAAAGGAATAGAGAAAAACAGCAGCTTGCAGCCGGAACCGGGATTGGAATAAATGCCGAAATAGATTTCGGCAGGGGGAAGAATTGTTCCGGGAGAGTGTATTACAGAGCAGGAATAAATGCCGGAATGGATTTCGGCAGGGAGAAGACTCGTTCTTGGAGAGTGTATTACAGAGTAGGAATAAATGCCGGAATGGATTTCGGCAGGGAGAAGACTCGTTCCGGGAGAGTGTATCATAGAACTGAAAAAGAATCAGTGCACAGACAAGCTTGTCTGTGCACTGATATTAAATTCCAGTATATCTTATACTTGTATCTGCGTTCACATCTTCTGTTATACTTTTACGCCGCCGGACGCAAGGTTGCTGACCAGATTCCTTCTGTTATCCCTTCACGCCGCCGGATGCAAGGCCGCTGACCAGATTCTTCTCGATAATTGCAAACAGAATTACCACCGGAGCAATTGCGAAGAGGGAAGCTGAGAACAAATACTGCCATTCAATCATGTTGTAACCATTAAAGATATTGATGCCGACAGTCAGAGGCTTGTTCAGATCGTCTGATATCAGCGTCAGTGCAACCGTATACTCGTTCCATGCATTGATGAAAACAAAGATCAACGTGGTAACAATACCAGGCGCAGCCACCGGAAGCAGAATCTTAATCATGGCTTCAAACCGATTGCAGCCGTCAATTTTGGCAGCCTGCTCCATTTCGGAAGAGATGCCCATGAAAGTGCCCCGCAGCAGCCAAATCGTGAAAGCTTGGTTAAAAGCTGCGTTGATAAAAATCAGCCCCAGAATGCTGTTGGTCAGGTTCAATGTCATCATAACCTTATAAATACCGATCAAAAGCACCACAGGCGCAAACATCTGAGAAACAATGACAAATCCAAGAAAAACGATGTCGCCTTTGAACTTCATACGGGACAATGCGTATGCTGCCGGGATTCCGCAAAGCAAAGCGATGATCGTAGAGCCGCCGGCAATCAGAATGGAGTTCATCATATATTTTGCCATAGGAGCCCTGCTCCAGATATCGGCAAAGTTAGACCACAGCGCATTTTTCGGGAAAACAGTTCCGCTTGCAGAGAATATTTCAGAACGGTCTTTTAATGCGGTGCAGAACATGGCAAAATATGGATATAGTATTAGCAGACATATGAGGAATACAACCACATACAGGAGGATTCTCAATGCAAGCTTCTTGCCGTTTACAGACTTATTTGCATTTTCTTTCATCTTATTCATCCCCCTTCCTTAAGGTTGATATCATATAGGCGGTTGCGCAGACCAGAAGTATCAAAAATCCAATCACAGATACGGCGGCTGCTTCGCCCTGTTTGCCGTTATAGAAAGCCAGTTTGTACAGGTAAGTAACCAATGTGTCGGTTCGGTTGCCGGGATCTCCCTTTGTCATGTTCCAGATAATCGGGAACGAATTAAATACATAAATAATATTTAATACGGTGCTGACAGTAAGAGAAGAGCTGACCAGCGGAACGGTAATTTTAAATAGCTGCTGCCAGTAATTGGCGCCGTCAACGGTTGCAGCTTCATAGTAGCTGCTGTCGATGGACTGCAGTCCGGACAAAACAGTAAAAGTAACAAATGGAATGGTAACAAAGATACCGCAGGCGATTTCCCAGGCAAACCAGGCGCCGGCGCTGGGAGTCCAGTTGACTGCATGGTCAATAATTCCAAGTCTCATCAACAGGGTATTCAATGTGCCGTAGTCGGTGTCAATGATAAATTTCCAGATACTGGCCTGCACTACCAGTGTGGTCGCCCATGGAAATACAACGATGGCACGGGCAATTTTACGGCCTTTAAATGCATTATTTAATAACAGCGCCAGAATAAATCCAAGGAGAGTGGAAAGTCCAACCACTGTTACGGTCCATACCAGGGTATTCTTTAACACCATAGAAAAAGTAGGCGTGGACAATATCTTGGAAAAATTGGCAAATCCGGTAAATCCTTTAATCAGGCCCGCCCTGCTGACTTTGCTTAAGGCCATCCGGAATACGAATACGATGGGGATGAGGATAAATACAAACATCAGCAAAACGCTGGGCAGAATCCAGATATAAGGTTCTATTTTTTGAATTATTTTTTTCACAGAAACACCTCATTAATTATGATAAAAGAGACCGGGACGAAAGCCCGGTCTCCTGGTTTGTCTTAAGCGGGGCTTATGTGCTGTATCGTAAGACAGAGGTTAAGGAGCAATTTCTGCCTGTAAGTTGTCAAGCTGTTCCTGAACGCTTTCGCCTAACAATGCGTTCTGTTCAGCACTGATAACGCCCTGTTTTACATCTGCCCATTCTGTCTTGGCAGTGGGGTAGAATTTACAGCTTCCTACGATGTCAATCCACTCAGCCATGGATTCGTCTTTTGCTGCAAGCGTTTCGCCGCCGCTCTTAGTTGCAGGCAGGAAACCTTCCATCTCAACCCATGCAGAGTAACGCTCGTCTTCATAGAAATAATCGAAGAATGTCTTGATTGCTTCTAACTCTTCGTCGGAATATTCATTGTCGAAGCACATGAAACGATCCATAACGCCGGCAGATACAGAAGTGCCGTTGTTGTTGGGAATAGGAGCCATGCCGTAGTTCACTTCGTTGCCGCCGTCTTTTACATAAGTAGGAAGACTGTTAGGTGCAATCATCATGGCAACCTTGCCGGTTCCGAACATATCCTGCAGATCGTAACGTGTTTCATTGGCAGGATCAGAGTTGGTATAACCGTCTTTGATTAACTGGATTGCGTATTCAATTGCAGCTACATTTTCCGGGCTGTTTAAGGTCCAGTTACCGTCAGCGTCTGTAAAGTCGCCGCCGTTGTTCCAGATATAATAAGCAAATGCAGCCTGGCCTTCGTCTGTTGTCATATCAATGCCCCATGGATAAACATCCGGATATTTCTCTTTGATCTTCTTGCAGGCTTCGGTCAGTTCATCCCATGTGGTAGGAGGAGCTGTTACGCCGGCGCCTTCTAAGATGTCTTTGTTGTAATACATTGCACGTGCGGAAGCAAGATCCGGGATAGCCCAGATAGTTCCGTCCACATTGGACTGCTCTAAGAATGCTTCATACATTTTGCCGTAAGTCTCTTCAGAAACATAGTCCTTTGCCGGCAGGAGCAGGTCGTCAGCCTGATAATCTGCAAATACGTCGATGTTCAGAATATCAGGAGCCTGATTGTTTGCAACACGTGTATTTACTGTGGTAGAGATATCATTCCAGGAAATTACTTCTACATTGATGTCGATTCCCGGATTGTCTTTTTCAAAATCGGTTTCGAAGGTTTTCCACCAATCAGCGGTGTTCTGGCCGTACTGAGCTGCGATTACGCTGAGTTCTATTTTGTCGCCGCTTGCTTCTTTGTCGTCTGTGCCGGCATCATCAGTGTTTTCATCGGCCTCTGTCTGAGCGTCCTGTTTGTCATTTGATTCGGATGATGAGGGAGAACTGCCGCATGCTGCAACGGACAGAGCAGTCGCCATACTAAGTGTGAGTGCGATAAATTTTTTCAGAGTTTTCTTTTTCATGTTTCTCCTCCTCCTTAATGGGAAGCGCCGTACTAACCAAAACAGGTTATCCATTCCTGTGCAATATCTCTGCAATATATGCAAAATAACAATTAAATTGCATAGCCCCCGCAAAATATAATTGCAAATAGCACAAAAGAAAGACAAAAAATATCATGGTATATGTACAAAGCGCTATAAAATTTAGTGACTTAATCTTAACATGTTATTGCCAATGTGTCAATATGGATTTTTTTCTGTTTTTGAAAATGAATTTTGCAGAAGGGAAAGAGGAGGTTTATTTTGAGTTTCGCTTCAGAAATGGGACAGCCCTATGGCAGATAGCTTGGCTAGTATGATTCACTCTAAATAACCTTATGTTTCGCTTGTCTAAATTTCCATCTGCTGCGTTGTCACCAGTCAATGTAGCCACCGCTGCATCTTCTTCTTCCGCCTTGCATATGAAAATTTATCCGGCGCGAAACATAAGGTTAATGAAAGTGAATCATACGAGTCTATTTTCCTGCAGCTCCTTATGATCCGATATTTTATGCAGTTTAAAAAGCATATTGTTATGCTGTTATCCTGACAGAAAACGGTTATCCGAGAACTTTTGCAGGATTGGCAACAAAAATTTTATCAAGCTGTGCGTCTGTTACCCCGCGTTCTTTCAGCATTGGGATGACGCGGGTAGGTATGTTCAGGATATTTGCATGTTTCATAAAGTCCAGATCATCCTTCGGCACCGGACGGACGCGGCCCAATTCTACGGTAACGGAATCATGGCTCATCAGGATCTGATCTTCATAGCCCTTTTTCAGGAGCGCTGCGATGACGTCACACCGTTCTTCATCTGTGGGGGTGTGGAATAAATCGCCTTCTAAGCCGAACCGGTCAAAGCAATCAAAGACGCCCTGCTGCAGCACTCTTTCATGATAGTCAATGTCAGTGCTCCCGCACATGTGTCCGATGGAAATGTCAGAGGGATTCGCGCCACTTTCAATAAGAAGTTTCGCCTGCTGGGGACCCATGGTTCCAAGTTCTGTGTGAGTTATGATGGTAGCGCCGGTTTCTGCATTTGCCCTTGCAGCCGCTTTGAAGAATTTCTCTTCGAAGGGCGTGATTTCGCCGTTGCTGGAAGCCAGTTTAATTACGCCTGCCTTGATGCCGGTGTTTCCGATGCCTTCGGTCAGCTCTGTTTTCATCATTTCATAGATTTCTGTTTCTACATCAGCAAAACCGCTGCGGAATTTCCAGTACATAAAAGCGCTGGCAGGCTCATAATAATAGCCGGTGGAACAGATGATGTTCAAATCAAGAATCGTTGCCATTTTGGCCAGGAAAAATGGGTCGCGGCCGCATTCATTGTTGGTTGCGTCCACGATGGTTTTGAAACCGTATTTTTCTTTTAAGGGAACAAGCCATTTCATGTTTTCCTTAATGCAGGTAAGTTCATCAAAGCCTCCCAGGGTGCTGTCTCCCTGAAACCCGCAGAACCCGTAAATGAGATGCTCGTGCATCAGTGTTTTTCCAAGTTCCTCTGCTGTGATCGGTCCTAATACGGTATTGATTGTTTTGCTCATAATTGCTCCTTTCTTTTCTGGAATTATGTATAAATTGTGTATAAAGGTATTGGCAGCGGAAATCTTATACTAAGGAACTGCCGCACAAAGGAAAATTGCCGCTTTGCGGCGTGCGGCTGGCGAGCTGCACGACAAATCTTTTTGCCCTGCAGTATATCTCAGCGAAAAGCCGCTGCAATTCTTTCTGCCCTTTTCCGGTAGTATTTTTATTCTTCTGCCGGGAACTTTGTTACTGCAAATTCCTGTCCCCATGCGCATACGCCGCAGAGCGCCAGGCCGAACAGCATGCTTGCTATCAGGCCGATAATGCCTGCCGGCTCTAAATAGCCGACGCCGCAGGCAAAGGTCAGCGCTACGCCGCCGAAGATAATCGGCACATCCCGCAGAGGAGTTTTGGCCAGGAAGAAAATGTGGAGGATCATGGTGATGGCGGTTCCTGCCAAAATGGGGAAGAAACCTCCCAGGACGGTTCCGAATGCGCCAAGCGTCATTAAAAACAGGTCGAACTGTCCCCAGACAGGTCCACAGACTGCGCTTGCCATCAGGTGAGGAACATCTTTTAATGTGCTTCCCATACCGAAAAAGATTGCCAGACAGATGAACATAATCCAGGGATGTCCTCCGAGAACCGGGATCTGCACATAGATAAAGTTAAATGCGGCACACCAGAAAGATGTCCAAAGGGAAAAAAATACAGTTGCTTTTAAACTCATAACGTCTCTCTCCTTTTCTTGAATTTTTGTTACTGAGTTAAATTTGTATACTCTATCCTTGAGCAATCTTTGTACCAATACAAAATTTGTAGAAAATAAAAGATAAAAAACAGACTTTACAGAATAATTGTTTTAATTCCGTACAAAAACAGAAAGAAACTGTCCAAAAAAAGGACAGTCTGACAGAATATAGAGAGAAAGATGGAAAATTATACAGGAAAAAAGGGAAGACGGGAAGGTTGGCACATGATATGCTTAATATCACAATATAAAATAGAATGATACACATAAGGAGGATTTATTCATGAACAAAGAGAAATTACCATTTGAGATGCCGTCATTTGATTTGACAGGAAAAGTTGCAGTTGTTACAGGCGGGACCAAAGGCTTAGGATACGGAATTGTGATGGCTTTCGCTTACCATGGAGCAAAAGTAGTGATTACGAGCCGCCATCAGGATGATTGTGACGCAGTTGCCAAAGAAGTGGAAGAAATGGGCGGAGAAGCTATGGGCATCAAAACTGATGTGCAGAACATAGATGAAATTCAGAACCTGGTGGATAAGACCGTGGAAAAATACGGCCGTCTGGATATTATGGTGAACAATGCCGGAGTTGCAGTGACAAAACGGCTGACAGATATGACAGAGGCAGATTACAATAAGGTAATTGACTCTAATTTAAAGAGCGTGTATTTTGGTTCCCAGGCTGCGGCAAAACAGATGATAGAGCAGGGAGAAGGCGGGAAAATTATCAATATGTGCTCCATTGGAGGAATTAAGGGGAACAACCAGCTCTCCACTTACGGAGCGTCCAAAGCCGGAGCCATCAACCTGACCAAATCTATGGCGTGGGAGTGGGGCCGCTACGGCATCAATGTCAATGCCATCTGTCCGGGTTATGTGAAAACCGCGTTAAATGCAGAACAGCTTGAGAATCCCAAATTTAAAGAGAAAACATTAAAGGGGATTCCTCTCAGAAGATTCGGCACAGTTCAGGAAATTGCGGCTCTTACGCTGTTTCTTGCTTCTGACTCCTGCAATATGCTGACAGGGGAAGCGATTGTTGCCGATATGGGCGCAACCCTTGGCGGAAACGTATAAAACGCTGAGTAAGACATGAACTGGGAATATATACCCGTGAGCGAAATGATTTGCCAACAAGTTTTCGCTGCTTCAAGAAAACAAGCAAATCATTTGGCAAATAAGTATGCTCTTGAGTATAACTTATAGAAATAAACCGGAGAAAAGGCATCTTTCCGGTTTGGGAACTGCTGGAAAATAGGCTGATATTTTTTGGCAGTTCCTTATTTTGGAAAAAATCTGATTGTTGAACTTTTAACAATTCCATGCTACAATACCTGTATGCAAAAAAGAGTTATAGGAACGGAAGAGTAACGGTAAAATGTCCGAATTGTTGCAAAAGAAACAGGCTGGGAGTGAAGCGTATATGATGCCGGAGCATTATCTGAAATTATTCCAAAATAAATTATTCCGGGAGATTATGGACAATATTGACGACGCTGTACTGATTATTGACAAAGAACTGAATGTGGTCTTTGTCAATTCCTCTTATGAGCAGATGTTCCACCTGGAAGAGAAAGGGCTGATTGGCAAAAAGCTTGCGCCCATTGATGAGAATGTAAATGCTGCGAAGGTTGTAAAAACCGGAAATCCGGTGATTCATGCACAGGAGTTTTTAAAAGCGGCAAATATGGATTCTATTGGGGAATCTTTCCCGCTGAAATACAATGGAGAGATTGTGGGAGGGATTTCCGTTTTTAATAATGTATTGAAATATTCCAGGCTGCTGTCCAGGCTGAAGCGTTCCGAGGAGATGAATAAATATCTCCAGGAGCAGTTGAGCGATTTGGCAGGGATGCAGCATTCACAGGAGTTTATCACCGTGCATCCCCATATGAAGCAGGTGCTTGGCCTGGCGGTTAAGGTAGCTCGATCAGAAGCAACAGTCATGATCCGGGGGGAGAGCGGAACCGGCAAGGAAGTTATGGCAAAGATCATTCATGATAACAGCCCGCGCCGGGATGGGCCATTTGTAAAAGTAAACTGTGCGGCAATTCCGGACAATCTGTTGGAAAGCGAATTGTTCGGCTATGCAGGCGGGGCGTTTACCGGGGCGAAGAAAGAGGGGAAAGCAGGCAAGTTTGAGATGGCGCAGGGGGGTACTATTTTTCTGGATGAAATCGGAGACATGGACATTAATATGCAGGTGAAGATTCTGCGGGTCATTCAGGAAAGGGAGGTTGAGCGGATTGGCAGCAACCGGGTCATTTCCTTAGATGTCAGGATCGTGGCGGCAACGAACCAGAATCTGGAAGAATTGATTCAGTCTGGCAAATTCCGTCAGGATCTTTATTATCGCCTGAATGTAATAGAACTGGACATTCTGCCTCTGCGGGAACGGCGGGAAGACATATCCCTTCTGGTGCATTTTCTGATGCAGAAGATGGCCGGGGAGGAGCTGGATGTTACGCCGGAAGCCATGAATATTCTTTATCAGTATGACTGGCCGGGGAATGTCAGAGAGCTTCAGAACGTAATAGAGCATGCCTGCATTCTGCGCAGCAGCAATATTGTCACCACCCATGAGCTGCCGGTTTATATGCGGCCGGATATTCAGCGGGAAGCTGCGGTACAGGAGAAGCCCGGGAATTACGATTTGAAGGAGATGACGGAGAATTTGGAGCGGAACCTGATTTATGAGGCTCTCCGGAAGTTTTCCAATAAATCAGAGGCTATTAAGAAGCTTGGGATTTCCCGAAGCTCCTTTTATGAGAAGATAAAGAAGTACCATATTGATATAGAGGGGATGGAAATCGAATAGAGGAAAAGATAGGAAAAAGAAAAATGTTTGCAGCATAATATGGTTCAGCCTTTTTCTGCAATTTTGTACTATATGTCACAATATGACAATTGCGTTATTTAAATAATAGCATAATATGCCGTACAATAACAATAGGTTTCAAGAAAAATGGAAAGGGGAATATCCATGGATATGGAACTTGATTATGGCAAATTAGGAAAACGGATCAAAGAACAGCGGTTGAAAAAGCATCTGACCCAGGAGAAACTGGGAGAGATTGTCAATGTGGCAACCAGCAATATCAGTCATATTGAGCGAGCCACTACTCAGGTGAGCCTGCCCTCTCTTGTCAAAATAGCCAATGCCTTGGATGTAACTCCGGATCAGCTTTTGTGTGACAGCAGCAGCTCCATAGCGGAAATATATGTCGAACAGGACATATCAAATTTATTGCAGGGCTGTACCCTGAATGAGAAGCAAATGATAAAAGACATCATTGCTGCGACGAAGAAAACTTTTATAGAACACAGATAAAAGGCGCTGAATATCTTCATTCAGCAGCCTTTTTTATATGTGGGTACGAACAGAACTACAGGATTGCCTTTTGACAAACAAACTGGGCAGTCCTGTAGTTCCTGTATATCGGAATAGCCGTCTGCCCCCCCCCAAAAAAAAATAATAATTGCCCAAAACGCTGCTCATTTTTCAAGGGGAAAGCCAGCCCGGAAAGCCGTCCCCAAAACGCTAATTGCCCAAAGCACTGTCCATTTTTCGAACAGAATTGTCCTGTCAAAAGGACAGCAATCTACAAAATTCTCACTCATTTCCCGAAAAATCAGCAAATTTCTCAAAATAACGCCCATGGCACGCCAATTGCTTTTATATTTAAGTATGAAAGAAATTTGGAAAGGATCAGATATGGGAACTTCGTTATTTTCATCATGTAAGATCGGAACATGTGAAATCAAAAACCGGATTGTCATGACCGCAGCCAATCTGGGGTGGTGCCGGGACGGATTTGTAACAGAAGAAGTGGCGGACTTTTACAGAGAGCGGGCAAAGGGCCAGGCTGGGCTGGTAATTGCAGGAGCCGCAGGCGTAGATCCGAAACGTATGAACCAGGCCGGAATGATGCAGATATGCAAAGATTTTTTTATACCTCCAATGAAAAAATTGACAGACGCGGTCCATCAGGAAGGCGGCAGGATTTTCCTGCAGCTGATGCATGCGGGAGCCTATGCCAGAAAGGATGAACACGGGGGAATCCCCGCAGTTGCTCCTTCTTCTTATTACTGCAGGTTTACCAGAGAAACGGCAAAGGAGCTTTCTGCAGAAGAAATCGCTGAAATTGTTACATATTTTAAGGAGGCGGCGGTCAGAGCCAAAGCAGCCGGTTTTGATGGGATTGAACTGATGGGAAGCGCCGGATATCTGATTGCCGAATTTCTTTCAAAAGCAACAAACCGCCGAAGCGACAGGTACGGCGGAGACGTAGAGGGCAGGTCTTTGTTTCTCATTGAAATACTTCGGGCAGTGCGGGAGGCCGCAGGGAAGGATTACCCTGTCATAGTAAGGCTTTCCGGTTCTGATTTCATTCCCCATGGGAATTCTTATCATGAATTCCTGGAAATCGGAACATTGATCGAAGAATGGGCCGACGCTATTGATGTGACCGGGGGCTGGCATGAATCCGGCGTCCCCCAAATTACCGGAAATGTGCCCAGGGGCATGTATCTTTACCTTGCAAAAGCCATGAAAGACACAGTAAATATCCCGGTGATCGGGTGTAACCGGCTGGATGCAGGAACAGCCGTCTATGCCGTGGAACAGGGATACTGTGATATGGCCGGAATGCTCAGGGGGCTGATTGCAGATCCTTTCCTGCCCAGGAAGAGAAAGGAAGGAAACCAGGAAGCGATCCGGCCGTGCCTGGCCTGCAACCAGGGCTGTTTAGAGCCGATTTTTTCCGGAGGCAGGGCAGGCTGCGTGGTGAATCCCCATGCAGGCAGGGAAGGAAAAATTTTGCAGGGAAAAGAGTCCCGCAAGTCCATTCTGGTAATAGGCGCCGGAGTCAGCGGCATGGCGTATGCGGCGCTGGCGTCGTTAGAAAACAAAGTAACGGTATGGGAAAAAGGCCTGGAGTACGGCGGATTGGGCCGGGCCCTGGCAAGAGTTCCGGGCAAAGAAACGGTGAAAGAATATTTGGATTACCTGTTTTCTGTCTGTATTCACAGAGGTGTGGAATTTCAGTGGGGCAGGGCAGGAGACGGCGGGCAGATCAGAGAACTGTTAAAATCCGGAGAAATTGACAGGGTTGTGATTGCAGCAGGCAGCGCACCGGAAATGCCAGACTGTGAAATTGCAGAATATACGGCCGTGGTTTCGGAAGAAGATTGTATCATGGGAAAGACCCGGATTGGCCGGAACATTGTAATTACAGGTGCAGGCTCCCAGGCAGTGCAGACTGCCTTGTGTCTGGCAAAAACTTTGAAATGGGGCCAGGGGGAGCAGGAATTTCTGGGACGGTATGTTCCGGAACATCAAAAATTTGCTGAGAACGTCATGAAGTGGGAGCCGCCTTCCATTACCCTTTTGACTTCTGCCCAAAAGGCAGGAGGCGGGTTGGGAAAAAGCATCCGTTTTATGATGTTGGAAGAGATAGAAAGAAATGGCATCCAGGTCATCACAGAAGCAACAATCAGGCGGGTGGAACAACAGCAGGTGAAATATCTCAAAGGCGGAAAAGAATATGTTCTTTGGGCGGATATGATTGTGGCCGGGAACGGACGGCGGAAAAATGACAGACTGCTGTCTGAGTTGTCTGAATTTGCGGGAAAGGTGGAAATAATCGGAGATGCCAGAAAACCAGGCAGAATTGCGGGAGCGGTAAAAAGCGCTTTTGCGGCTGCTATGATTGAAGGAGGATGACGATGTTTGAGAAAAAGCATGAAATGTTAAGAAAGCTGGCGCGGGAATTCGCAGAAAAAGAACTGGAACCCATTGCGGACGAAGCGGAGAAAAACGGGGGATATCCCAAAGAATTGTGGCAGAAAGCGGCGAAATACGGATTCGGCGGGATTACCATTCCCAAAGAGTACGGCGGAACCGGCGGGGATTATAAGTCCCTTGCAATCGTAGTTGAGGAATTCTGCAAAAAGGATGCGGCCGCATCTTCTCTGTTAATGAGCAATTCTCTCTCCGGCGCGCCTTACTTATATTACGGAAGCGAAGAGCAGAAGCAGAAATACTTAAAGCCTATGGTTCTTGGAGAAAAAATCGGCGCATTTGCATTGACAGAACCAGGCGCAGGTTCAGATTCCGGCGCAACCCAGACCACCTGCCTTTGGGATGAAGCCCAGGGCTGCTACATCTTAAACGGGCGGAAATGCTTTATTACCATGGGTCCGATCTGCGATTATGCGGTAGTGTTTGCAAAATCCAACCTGGAAGCAAAGGGAACCAGAGGCATCAGCGCATTTATTGTGGAATCCGGCTGGGAAGGATTTTCCCATGGAAAACCTGAGGAAAAAATGGGGATGCACGCTTCTGTCACCTCAGATCTTGTGTTTAACAATGTAAAGGTTCCGAAGGAGAACCTTCTGGGAGAGGAAGGCCAGGGCTTCAAGATTGCCATGGGAATTCTGGATGCGGGACGTGTGACTGTTTCTTCCCAGGGCCTTGGAATCGCAGCGGGATGTCTGGATCTTGCGGTCGCTTATTCCAAGGAGCGGGTACAGTTTGGAAAACCCATCTGCAAACTGCAGGATGTGGCCTTTAAGCTGGCGGATATGGCAACGGAGGTGCAGGCCACCAGAATGCTGGTATATGATGCGGCAGACAGGCTGGATCGCCATGAAAAGGTTACTATGCAGGCAGCTATGGCAAAATATAAGGCAGGCGAAGTATGCAACTCCGTGGCGTATAAAGCCCTTCAGATTCACGGCGGTTATGGATATATGCAGGATTATGCCATTGAGCGGATGACAAGGGCCGCAAGGCTGGTTTCGATTTATGAAGGAACTTCAGAGATCCAGAAGCTTGTAATTTCAGGTCATTTATTAGGGAGGTAAAGGATGAAGATATTAGTTTGCGTAAAACAGGTTCCCAATACCAATGAGGTTAAGATAAATCCAAAGACAGGAACATTGATCCGTGACGGTGTGGAAAGCATTTTAAACCCGGATGACGACAATGCATTGGAAGCAGCCCTTCAGATGAAAGATCAGAATGAAGGCACAACGGTTACCGTAATTTCCATGGGGCCGCCTCAGGCAGCCGATGTGCTGGTGGAATGTATGGCAAAAGGAGCGGATGATGCAATTCTTTTGAGCAGCCGCGCTTTCGGCGGTGCAGACACCTGGGCAACCTCCAATACCATTGCAGGAGCCATTAAAAAAATCAAAGATTACGATGTTATTTTTGCAGGCCGTCAGGCGATTGACGGAGACACTGCTCAGGTAGGCCCCCAGATTGCAGAGCGCCTGGGCATTCCCCAGGTCACTTATGTGGAAGAAATTGTAAAGTGCGAAGAAAAGAAGCTGACGGTAAAGCGCCAGTTGGAGGATGGATATGAGATCATTGAGATTCCCACGCCATGCCTTCTGACTGCAGTAAAAGAGCTGAATACGCCCAGATATATGTCCGTAGGCGGTATCTATGAAGCATATGAAAAAGAGATTACCGTATGGAGCGAAAAAGACATTCCGGTAGAAGCAGACGCCATTGGAATTAATGCGTCTCCCACAAAGGTATTCCGTTCCTTTACCCCGGAGCCGAAAGGCAGAGGAATAATGGTGGAAGGAACGCCGAAAGAAGCGGCAGTGAAAGTGGTAGAAGAACTGAAAAAGAAACATTTTCTGTAGAAGGAGGAAATTGTCATGGCTGTAAAAATTAATGCTGAAAAATGTAAGGGATGTACATTGTGCGTAAAGCAATGCCCTTTCACTGCCATAGATATGGTGGATAAAAAAGCTGTCATCAATGACAAATGCACTGCATGCGGAGCCTGTGTGGAAGCCTGCAAATTCGGGGCAATCACAAAGGAGGAAGAAAGCGCGGGGAAAGACCTGTCCGCATACAAGGACGTTTGGGTATTTGCGGAGCAGAGAGGGGGCGCCATTACTCCTGTAGTATTTGAACTGTTGGGAAAAGGCAGGGATCTGGCTTCCGATATCGGAGACGTAAACCTCTGCGCTATCCTGCTTGGCAAAAACCTGGGGGATATGACAAAACAGTTGTTTGAGGCGGGAGCGGATATCGTCTACACGGCAGAACATGATTTGTTGGAAAATTATACGGCAGACGGCTATACCAAAGTAATCTCTGACGCCATCCATGAATTTAAGCCGGAAATCGTTCTCTACGGCGCAACCCATATCGGCCGGGATCTGGCTCCCAGGATTGCGGCAAGAGTCAACACCGGATTGACGGCAGACTGCACCAAGCTGGATATTGACCAGGAAACAAAGGGAATCCTGCAGACCAGGCCGGCGTTCGGCGGTAATCTGATGGCCACCATCAAATGTCCGAACCACAGGCCCCAGATGTCTACCGTAAGGCCCGGAGTTATGGACAAGGCGCAGGTTCAGCCGGGAAGATCCGGAAAGACCGTTCCTGTTACCTTAAACTTGCAGGAATCTGATATCAGGACTAAAATCCTTGAAATTGTAAAAACTGCCAAAGATATGGTTTCCCTTACAGATGCAGAAATCATTGTTTCCGGCGGCGCAGGTCTTGGAGACGCTTCCGGATTTGAATTGATTCAGAAATTTGCAGATAAAATCGGCGGCGTGGTAGGCGCATCCCGTGCGGCAGTGGACGCAGGATGGATCGACCATTCCCATCAGGTAGGCCAGACAGGAACCACAGTAAAACCGAAGATTTACATTGCATGCGGGATATCCGGAGCCATTCAGCACCTTGCGGGAATGCAGACCTCAGATATCATTATTGCAATCAACAAAAGCCCCATTGCACCGATTTTTGAAGTGGCGGATTATGGAATTGTGGGGGATTTGTATCAGGTGGTTCCGGAATTAATGGAAGCCTGGGGATAGAAGCCTGAAGATGGAAACCTGAGGATGGAAATATAAAAATAGAATCCGAGAGACAGAATCCTGGAAATAGAAGGTTTTACGGGGGAAGAATTCTGATAAACCATAGTTTATTGCGAAATAGAAAGGAGAAGCATCATGAATCATAGACTGGATGGAAAGGTAGCATTGGTAACAGGGGCAGCAAGAGGATTGGGCCGCGCTTATGCGCTGCGCCTGGCAGAGCTTGGGGCAGATGTGGGAGTCATTGACATTGATTTGAAATCCTATCAGGCCTTTGACGGAGAGGCGAATCTTATGACGGCAGAAACCACTATGGATGAATGCCGGGCAGCGGGTGTGAAATCTGCGGGAGCCGAAGCGGATATCACCAACCGGGAGCAGGTGTTTGCGGCAGTTGCCCAGATTGAAAAAGAACTGGGTCCCATTGACATTGTTGTCTGCAATGCAGGCGGCGGCATGGGGGCGCCGGACGGCAACAAAGCAAGCAGTCTGAACTGGGAACAGTTCTATGCGGTGACCGAGCGGAATTATTACGGCACGGTTTATACCTGCAATGCAGTGGTTCCGGGCATGAAGGAGAGAGGATACGGCAAAGTGGTTAACGTGATTTCTGTCGGCGGCCTGGTGGCAAACAGCGATGGAAGCTATGCCCATTATGCGTCCTCCAAAGCAGCCATTGCACAGTACACCAAGCTGCTGGCTCAGGAAGTGGGGCGTTACAATGTAACGGCAAACTGCATTGCGCCCGGATTTATCGCAACGGGACGTTTAGTGGAAAATTATAAAAAAGCAGGAGAAGGAACATTCTTAAGAAACGTAGCTATGAAACGCTTCGGAACGGTAGAGGACTGCGCCAATGTAGTGGAATTTTTGGCAACAGATCTTTCCTCCTATGTAAACGGAGCCATCATTGAGGTGACCGGCGGAACCGTAGGAAGAATGATTATGAATGAGCCGGCAGAGTGCTAGGAAAAATAACAGGAGGATGATTACAATGGAAAGATGGGAAAAGCTTGAGAAAAAGCCGGCGCCGCTTTTTACCAAAGAGTTCGGCCCGTTAAGCGGCATCCGCGTATTGCTGAATGGATCTGTAGTGGCGGCGCCTTTTGCAGCTACCATGATGAGCGATTTCGGTGCAGAGGTTATTGCGCTGGAGAGGCCGAAAGTGGGCGGGGACACCGCAAGGCATCAGGTTCCCCAGATTAAGAATGGAGAGAAACACATCAGCGGCTCCTGGATGCAGAACGCCCGCAACAAATTAAGTTTTACACTGGAAACGAATCTGAAGAAAGTGCCGGAATCCAAAGAGATTTTCTTATCCCTGATTAAAAATGTGGATGTCTGGATTGAAAATATGGTCTGGATAGAGAAACTGGGACTGAACGACCAAATGCTGCTGGAAGTAAATCCAAAGCTTGTTATCTGCCATGTCAGCGGATTCGGCACACCGGCCTTCGGCGGACAGCCCAGGCACTTAAACCGCGCATGCTATGACCCATTGGCCCAGGCGGAATCCGGCTGGTGCCTCCTGCAGGGATTTCCGGACAAGCCTCCTTATTATGCGCAGCAGTATATTGGAGACTATTTATCCGGTTTGTTTGCAGTGAACGGCATACTGATGGCGCTGCGCCATGTGGAGCATACGGGAAAGGGCCAGGTAATAGACGCAACTCTCTGCGAAAGCTACATGAGAGTCATGGACGACAACTTTACCATCTGGGGTGAGGCAGGAATCCAGAAACAGCGGCAGGGAATTAAGCAGAAGACCTATCAACCTGCAGGAATTTTTGCCACAAAAGACGGTAAATATATTAATCTGGGCGCATACGGAAGAGGCGCATATGAAAAAGTGATCAAAGGATTCGGACTGGATTTGGAAAAATACAGCTACGAAGCGGCAGGCGGAAGCAAGGAAGCTTTGGAAAGCGATCTGGGCAAAGAGCTGGATAAGAAATTTGAAGAATATTTCTTAAGCCATACGGCGCAGGAAGCGATTGATATTTTAATTGACAACAACCTGGGCGCCTCTGTCATCAAAGACTGCAAGGATGTTATGGAAGATGAGCACTGGAAAGAGAGAAATGACTGGGTAACTTACGAAGACCAGACGCTGGAAAAAGAGATTACGGCTTTTGGTTTTGCGCCGAAGCTGTCTGAGACGCCGGGAGAAGTCTGGAGAGGAGCTCCAAGGCTTGGACAGGATACTTATGATATTATGACAAAACTTCTGGATTATACGCCGGAAGAAGTAGAAGCCCTGAAAGGCAAAGGCGTGATTGATTAATGGCAATCCTTTTCCGGCTGGGCGAAAAGAGATATTGACTTAAAGCAACAAATTTTGGACTATATGCCGGATTGGCAGATGGAAGCGCATAAGCTGTCAATCCGGCAGGCCACAGGCAGCGGTTCAGTGAAACGGAGGAATGGCATATGTTACGTTCCGAGGAACTGAAACAGCATAAAGAGGAATTTCTGGAGAGTACGATTTGTGGCGTGTTCCACAAAACAGCGCTGCGGTATCCCGATCATATTGCTGTGGAGGACGAAGAGGGTGCAGTTACTTACAGAGAATTGGATGAATACAGTAATTTTCTGGCAAAACATCTGAAAGAACAGGGTGCGGGCCCGGAAAAAGTTGTTGTGCTCCAGTCCGGGCGGCATCGGAATACAATTATCGGAATGATGGCGGTCTGGAAAGCAGGCGGAGCATATCTGTATCTGGATGATTTATGCCCTGACTGCCGGAATCAGCATTTGAAGCAGGAGTGTGAATGTGAGATTGTCCTGACCCGGGAATATCTGTCAGATCTTGGGATGGAACGGATGGAGGAGTATGTGGATGATTCCCGGCGGGATCATCTGGCAATCCTTGTCTATACTTCAGGCTCCACCGCAAAGCCCAAAGGAGTGATGATAGAACATAAAAATATTATGGCGGTTGTCAGTAATTTTGACCGTCTGGGGTTTTGCGATACGGATAAAACCAGTGTGTTTGCAAGCTTCAGTTTTGTGGCGTCGGTGTGCGATATCTGCAGTTCCCTTTGTGTAGGCGCCGCATTGGAAATCATTCCGGAATACCGCAGGCGGAACATAGATCTGATTATAGAATACTGCAGGGAAAAATCCATCACAATCCAGTTCCTGCCGCCCCATATGGCCAGAAAACTGGGGCAATACGGCGGGGAACTGAATCTGCGGGCATTGCTTGTGGGAAGTGAAGCAGTACGGAACCTGGAAAAAAAGAATTATCGGATACTCAATGTCTATGCATCTTCCGAAATGTGCTCTTTGGTTTCCGTGTATGAAATGAAAGGCGGGGAAGAGAATTTCCCCATCGGAACCGTAAATCCCAATATCCGGTTCTACATTGTGGATGATGACGGAAACCAGGTCCGGCCGGGAGAAGAAGGGGAGCTGTGGCTGGCGGGCCTCCAAGTAACAAGAGGGTATTACAAAAGGCCGGAGCAGACTGCCCGGCAGTATATAGAGAATCCTTTTTCCAAAGAGCCGGAGTACCGGCGGCTGTATAAGACCCATGACATTGTCTGTCAGCAGCCGGACGGCAATCTAAAGTATATCTGCCGGAAAGATGATGTTTATAAGATCCGGGGATTTAAAGTGGGGTGCACCCCGGTGGAAGAGGCCCTGATGAAATGTCCCGCTATCCGGGAAGCGGCGGTGACAGCTTTTGAGGATTCCGGCGGCTGCAACATTCTCTGCGGCTACTTTGTTTCAGACGAAGCGGTGGATGTGAAGAAAGTGAAAGAAGAGCTGAGAAAAACGCTTCCATATTATATGGTGCCCACCTGCCTGCTGCAGATGGAGAAGCTGCCCAGGAACAGAAACAACAAGGTTGATAGAAAAGCCCTTCTGCCGCCGGCGGAGCTTAACGATCACAAACTGTTGGAAAAATTGTACTGACAATAGAAAAATAGAAAACAGCCGCCGGAAACAGCGGCAAAAGAACGGGATACGGATCACGATTGCCGTGCCGGGTTCCGTAGCAATTCAGCCCGCCGGAAACAGCGGCAAAAGAACTGGATACGGCTCACGAGTACCGTGCCGGGTTCCATAGCAATTCAGCCCGCCGGAAACAGCGGCAAAAGAACTGGATACGGCTCACGAATGCCGTGCCGGGTTCCGTAACAATTACAGAAAGAAGGGGAAGAGAATGGCGTCAGAACAATTATTGGGAAGGCTGGAGGAATTTTTTGATGCGGATATTAATGAATATCTGAGTGAACATGGAGGCGGCGCAGAGGTTGTGGACGTAGAGGGTAATGAATTGATTATCCGCCTTTTGGGAGAATGCCGGGGGTGCCTTGCCATGAGCAATACGGTAGACGGCGTGATTTTGAAAAAAGTGCATGCGGTGTTTCCTTTTATTGAAAAGGTTTCTGTAACAGATGATGTTAGCCCCGAGGTTTATGAGCTGGCAAACAGCCTGTTTTCTTCCGGGCATTACTGAGGTTTGCCAGGAACTGAAAAATGCGGCAAACAGCCTGTTTTCTTCCGGGCATTACTGAGATTTGCCAGGAACTGGAAGATGCGGCGAACAGCCCCTTTCTCGGGAACGGCCAAAGCGCGGCTGAAAATGAAATCTGTGAGGCGGCAAAGGCATGTCTCATATCACGTATTATAAATAAAGAACAGGAGGACACACATTATGGGTGTTGGAACTTATGAAGCTTATATTGAGCGTATGAAAAAAATGAAACCGAACATTTACTTAAACGGCAAATGCGTAGACCGCATGGGGCCCTGGAATGAGGGCGGATTCTGGGTTATGAAGCAGTGCTATGACATTGCTAACGATCCGGCTTATGAGGATGTCTGCGTGACAACTTCTCATCTGACAGGAAAGAAGATTAACCGCTGTACCCACATCCATCATTCCCAGGAGGATTTGCTGAAGAAACAATTGATGACCCGTTTGATCTGCCATCATGTAGGGGGCTGTATGCAGAGATGCATGGGCACGGATGCATTGAACGCGATAGCTGTCGTATCTTACGATTGCGACCAGGCGACCGGAACTAAATATTATGAAAGATTCAACAAATATCTGGAGTACTGCCAGGAGCATGATCTGATCTGCAACTGTGCACAGACTGACGTGAAGGGAAGCCGTAATTCCAAATACAAACGCGCCCATCAGCAGCCCGATCCGGACATGTTCTTACATATTGTAAAAACAGATGTAGACGGCATCGGCGTTGACGGAAAGCCCTGTAAGGGCGTGATTGTCCGGGGCGCGAAAATCTGTAATTCCTGTGCGCCCTATGTAGATGAAATTATTGCAAATCCCACCAAATTCATGGGCAGGGGAGACGAAGGCTACGCAGTGGCATTCGCGCTTCCGGCGGACTGGGACGGAATTAAGATTATGGCGCTTCCGGGACTGCACCACAAGAGGAAACATTTGCAGGCGCCCTTTAATCAGAACGGAGACAACGAGTCCCTGACCATTTTTGACGATGTATTCGTGCCGGAAGACCGTCTGTTCTTAAACGGTTATGACAATCCTGACGTGGTTCAGTACGCAGGCTACCTTGCGCTGATGTTTGCGCATTTCCACCGCCATTCCTACACAGGCTGCAAAACCGCCGTGTCCGAGATTATCGCTTCCCAGGCGGCCCTGGTGGCAGACGTCAACGACATTGCGAAGGCAGAGCATGTCCGCACCAAAATCTGCGACATTATCGGAACTGCGGAGCTGGTATTCGCGGCGGGCCAGGCTTCCGCTTACCGTGCTGTGGAATTCCCCAACGGCTCCTGGGTGCCGGATGAAATCCTCACCAATGCCGGAAGGCGCCTGGCGGGCCACAACATTTACCATGA
>JAETSX010000133.1 GCA_021769425.1 Eubacterium sp. | reverse complement strand
CATAAATATGGAAATAAACAGTTGTATATGCAATTGGAAGCGTGACAGGAAAATGAGCAAATCTGTGACGGCGGGTGAGGCTGAATCTGTGACAGCTCATGAAGTTATTAACAGCATTTGCATCCAAAGTGCCGCCCGTGCCTTTGGGGATGACGGGAAACATCCCGGGAACGTCAAGGCTTTTGGACGCACTGGAAAAGAAATATAAGGAAGACCACGGGCAGATGGCGCGGGCGCTTTCTTTCGGAGAGTACGGGAAGGAGGAGGGGAGCCATGTATGAGGCTTTTTTTGAAATGGAGCATACACCGTTTACAAGGGACATTCCGGTGGAGAGGCTGTATACATCGCCCCAGATAGAGGACGCCCTTGGAAGGCTTGTTTATGTGGTTGACCACCAGATGTTTGCCGTGGTGACGGCAAATCCCGGATGCGGGAAGTCCACGATGGTGAGGATGCTTGACGGCAGGCTTGGGAAGGAAAAATACCTGCTGTTATACCTGTCGGATTCGAAGCTGACGCCGAGATGGCTGTATGCGGGACTTTTAGGGCAGCTGGGGCTGGAGGCGCATTATTTCAGCGGGGATTCCAAACGTCTGCTGCAGAAAGGGATCCGTGCAGTCAGCGCGGAGCAGAAAAAGAAAGTCGTGTGCGTGCTGGACGAGGCGCACCTGTTAGGGAAGGACATGCTGGAAGAGCTGCGGTTCCTGCTGAATTACCAGTTTGATTCCACAAGCCCGATGTCGCTGGCGCTTGTGGGGCAGACGGAACTGTGGGAGCAGAAACTGAAGCTGCAGGCATATGAGGCCATAAGGCAGCGGATAGACATGAACATTGTCCTGGGGAGGCTGGACCGTGCGGAGACAGGGAAATATATCGCAGCCCATATGGCATATGCAGGGGCAGGGAAAGAAATCTTCACCAGCGGGGCGGAGGACGAAGTCTATAAAATATCTGCGGGCATCCCGCGGATGATAAACCGGGTATGTGAAAAGGCGCTGATGTATGCCTGCCAGCAGCAGAAGAGGCTTTTGGATGAACATATGGTACGTTTTGTGGCGGACCATGAAATGCTGGGAGGTGCGGGATGACGGTCTGGCCGGAGGGGCGCATGGAGTTGTGTGTACCGTGCCGGCAGAAGACAGAGGACGTGAACAAAGATGGCTGGGGGAAGTTATGGTAAGAAGCCACAGTATGTGTATGGCAGAGCTTCTTATTTATGGAAGGGAAAGCTGCATCAACGCAGTGATCGGCAAATATATGAGCGGCCAGTATATCTGTATTCCGGACATTGATACAGGATGCCCGTTGAGCAGGTTGTCAGATATATTCTGGAACAGGGAGAGGCTGTCAGCGCATATGAATGAGACAGATGCGGTAACCGTTGCGCATGCCCTGAGTGCATTATCAGGGTATACAGAGAGGGGCTGGCTTTAAAGGGAGACAGGACAACTGTACGCAAAATAAATGTTTGTCGAAGTGTGCGGGAAACGGAAATAATTTCATAAGGGAACAGGAAAAACAGGCCGTCGGGAATGATCCGGGCGGCCTTCCTGCGTGGATTGTGTATGTTTCGGGTACAATTTCATGTAAGGATATAATCTTCGGTGCCTGGAATTGTCAGACAGTTTCAGGCAGCGGCTTGGGAAACGCTGTCTGGAGAGCTGCCATAAATATGGGAAAGGAACAGTTGTAGATGCAATTGGAGGCGTGACAGGAAAATGAGTAAATCTGCGACGGCGGGTGAGGCTGAATATGTGACAGCTCATGAAGTTATTAACAGTATTTGGTTACAGGCATTTAAGGGGATTGATTTTGGTTTGTGGGAAGATGGCATTCATACAAATACATTAGCATACACACAAGAAGACAATGTAATTATTTATTCATGGGCAAATGAATATATTGAGCAGGATGTAATTGAACTTTCTAAAAAGAATTTTAGTTCAAGGATACATGAGCAAGTTGTCCCAGCTCAGGCAACATGGCCTTGGATCGTTACGTTTAAAGAATTGGCAAATAGATTAGCATACAATGTTCGTAGTAAGAGATGGATTCTAAATGATAGTATTTTGCAACAAGAGAACTTATGGATAAATAAAAAAAATAAAATTCCCCCTTATATAGCCAGTGATCAAAAAAATACTTCAAAATGGATAATAGGAATTTACTCAAAAGATCAATTATTAAGAAGACTTCAAGATACATATTTTAAAGCATTATGCACATACAAAACTTTTGTGGAAACTTTTTTAAATCCTTTAAAAAGTCAACTTTCTACATATTTAGTATTGCCTTGTGAATTTGTTGGGGTTCTCCAATATATTTGTGATGAAAATGGGAAATTAGTGTCTTGTCCTCGCTTCTCTTGGTATATGAAACCTTTGCAAAAATCAGAGATGAACCAAATAAATATTTGTTGCAAAGATGAAGATGAGATTTGGAATAATAGCGCAGATATTTGTGATGATTTAATTATGGCACAAAAAACACTTCGCAAAGATGATAACATATTTATCAAAAATAAATTACATAATGGGGACATTATGTTATCTGAAACTCCTGTTACAGATATAATATATGAGTGGCTGGAAGATGATTTAAAAGAGATTGGTTGGTTATAAAATTATAACTGCTGAATTTCACGTATTTATTTCGTAACTCCTTATTTTAAATGAAACAGGAAAAAAAGAGGCTTGATAGGGTCTCTGTTTTTTGCTACACAAAATAAAACTTTTGTCGGGAAACTGTTAAAATTGGAAGTCGTGCCTACGGTTATTCAGAAAGCGCGACTTCTGCCAACATCAGGCGTTCAAGTTTTGAAATATCAGGAAAAACAATCTTTTTTCCGCGAGCATGAAGTTGTAATATACGTTTCATTTTTGTGCGTATTTCAGTTTGTATGGAATATTTGACGGGTACAGGGTTGTTATTACGGGTATGTATATGGTCAAGATATTTCGCTGTAATTGGAAACATGTTCTGCAAAAGAAATACAGCCTGCTTTCCGTCATATTCTCCCATAACAATAGTCAGACAGTTTCCATATTTTTCAATTTGTTTATCATAAATTGCCTGAAATTTTTTAACACGGCTGCTGAGAGGAACCAGCCGAAGCAGAGACGTTTTTTCATCACGCATACAATAGAACGTTGGGCGGTAATTGCCATTTTCCTTATTTTGCATAAGGTTCGGATCATTTGCTTTAATAAAATATTCGTCTTTAATGTGATAAACATATCCTTCTTGGTATTCCATGATGTTCTCTCCGTAAAAATAGCCTTATCACCTAAGCGATAAGGCTGAAATTTTCAAGCCGGATATTTGTTAGACGCTTCCGGTAAGCGAGCAATATTTTCGAGCCGTATACTTATTAGTCGCAGACGGTATGCGAACAATATTTTCGATGGAGGATTACTCCATCTCTAATAGTATTATATGAAATTGGTCATGGACGGAGGGAAGTGCATCATGCAGCTTAGAGGGGTAAGACCTTTCTTCTCCAATAAGTTTGACATTACAAAGCACAAGCAGTACCGCCTTCTGTCCGATTTTGATGACAAGAACGCCTTAGACATCGAAAAATATGTAAAGAACCTGTGCAAAGCAAAAGTTAGGGACAATGACACCGTTGATGAGGTGGAAGATGTGGGCGTGATTGAAGCATGACAACTGAATATTGAAAAACTGAATATGGAACCCGTCAACCAGCCACAGAACTTTTGGACAAAAAGTCCAAACGGATTTATCGGAAAAGCCTTTATTTATGCGGTTTATAGGGATTTTACAAAGTGTTTTACCCCAATATGTACCCCGTTTTTATATATTTAAGGTTTCCTTAATGACTGTTGTAATGAGGATTTCTTATAATATTTGATACCATATCTTGTGTTACTCAAAATATATCGCTCAAAATATTGGGAAAAAGGTCTTGACTTGCTTTATCGCATATTGTATAATATCTGTAAAATTAAATATTAGTGCCAGTCACAAGTTGCAGTGCCAGATTAGTATACTTATAAATACAGTCCGAATTGCAGTTTGTGAGGTTGGTACAGATAATTGAATCAGTGCGCCCTATGAATTGGCATAGGGGAAGGACAAAATGGTGTCAGAGATTTGTGAGTATATTTACAAGTCTCTGGCACTTTTTTGTTTTTTGGCAGAAAGGAGAATATATGCGTACATTGAATGAAATGAACATGGAACAGGAACCCGAATTTGTAAGAGATGCAGAGGGGGCAAGATTGGCACGCATGGGCGTGAATACTTTTCGTAAACTAGCAGAGGAATTTGACGCAGTTTATAGGATTGGAAAAATTAGGGTTACGGACTGGGAGAAATTTAAAGCCGGGCTAAAATCATATAAAGGCTAATCTATATGGGTGATATTTTTACGGATAATGACAGAATGGAGGTAAGGCGGTGGATTTTAATGAAGCTGTACAGATGATAAAGGGGAGTTGCAGCAGGCAAATATTTTCTTCATTCGGTTACGACGATACAAGGAAAAAATACACTGCGCTTGAAACATCCTCACATAATAACGCCGATCTCCATCCATCGATGGGACTGCACCAGTCGGGAGATTCGTTTTTCTTGAAGGACTTCGCAGGGGAGCAGAAAAAGTATTCTAGTATTGACCTTATTATGATAAGCGAGGGTTTGAGGTTCCCGGATGCAGTGCGGAGGGGTGCGGAAATATGCGGCATATCCATTGATGATAACAGGGGAGAGGAACTTTCCCCGGATAAGAAATTTATTGTTAAGGGATTGTATGCCAAAGCGGAAAGAGACTGTTTTTCTGTAAAGGAAATTTGTTCAATTCATCACTACCATTACAAAGATGCGGAGGGAAATAAACTTTATGACAAGTACCGTATCGACTATATTTCAGGTGACGGAAAACGGGAAAAGCATATTTCGCAGGGTGTGGAAAAGAATGGATATGTACGGAAATTCAAGGATAAGGAATATCAATCCTGCATAGCCATGTATGGCGATTTCCGGCAGTACAAAGCAGGGGAGAGGGTGTACATACCAGAGGGCGAAAAGTGCGTTGATTTCGGTCATAGAAATGGAATGAAAAATGTTGTTACAGCCGGCAGTTCAAATGACTGGAAGTATAAGGGAAAGAAGTTTGCTTCATTCTTCAAAGATGTGGATATTGTCATATTGCAGGATAATGACATAGCAGGAGAAAACCTCACGAGGGATATTATATCATCTCTAAATGGCGTGGCGGCATCTATTAAAGTGGTTGTCCCGGACAAAAGCAGGGATAAAGCGGATATTGCAGATTTCTTTTCAAATGGCGGCACATTGCAGCAGTTGGAGGAAATGATTGCGGAAACGCCATGTATCAATGAATCCGTTACAAAAGAAAAGTGCGCTGGCCGTCCTGTTATTCCACAAGGGCAGCAGAACAAACATTTAGAACAGGTATTAAGGGATTTACACGCTGAACAGTACGAAACATCAGATAAGGGATTCGGGCGGCTGTTTGCGGATGTATTTAAGGGCAAGCACAGATATAACCCATCACGAAAAGATTTTATGAGGTATGACGGTAAACGGTGGATTGATGATGTTGAGGGTTTGAGTGCGAGGGCATCAGCAAAAGCCCTGTCAGACGCACTTGTGAGATATGCGGTAAACATTGATACAGAGGGTAAGTATCTAAAGGCAGTGGCGGCGCTATGTAATATCAGGAACCGCAACAATATGCTCCAGGACAGCAAAGATGTATATCTTTTCAGTAATGAGCAATTAGATGTGAATGATTATCTTTTGAATGTGCAGAACGGTACACTGGATTTATCCGGGGATGAACCTATATTTTTAAGCCACGATCCCGATATGCTTCTTTCAAAGATATGCAATGCTGAATACAATCCTGCTGCAGATTGCAGAGAGTGGAAAAAGTTTTTACTGGAAATCCTGCAAGATGATACAGAGAAAATCTTGTATCTGCAAAAAATAGCGGGGCTTTCTCTGACCGGGAACACAGAACAGGAAACTTGCTTTATCCTCTTTGGGAGTACCACACGGAACGGAAAGAGTACATTTTGCGAAACCCTTATATATTTGTTGGGTGACTATGCCCTGACAATGAAGCCGGAGAGTTTGGCAGTAAAGCAGAATCTTGACAGCAGACAGGCAAGCGGAGATATAGCACGATTGGCAGGGTGCAGATTCTGTAATGCATCAGAGCCGCCAAAGAGGATGTTATTTATAATGTACCCTATAAGGTGGACACGGCAAGCTAAAGGGATCGCTTGAAATGTTGATTACCGCTAGAGAAAATAATATATGATCGCTAGGTCTGAAATAACTGATGGAATCCCA